>NZ_JBITDP010000002.1:20541-803843 GCF_044454405.1 Streptomyces sp. NPDC051555
GTCTGTTGTGGGCGCGGGGGCGGGGGGGGGGTTTTGACCCCCACCCCGCGGCGGGGGCCCCCCCGCCCCCCGCGCCCCGCCCCCCGCCCGCGGCCGGCGCCCCCCCGCCCCCCCCCCCGCTCCTGCTCCGTGCCTCCCGGGTCCCTCAACCCGGGAGCCGTACCACCGGGTCCCTCGTCAGCCCCGGTCGTAGGTATGGAACCCGCGGCCGCTCTTGCGGCCCAGCAGACCCGCCTGGACCATGCGCCGGAGCAGCGGTGGCGGGGCGTGGAGCGGCTCCTTGAACTCGGCGTAGAGGGACTCCGCGATGGCCGCGACGGTGTCCAGGCCGATGAGGTCGGCGAGCTTGAGGGGGCCCATGGGGTGGGCGCAGCCCAGTTCCATGGCCGCGTCGACGTCCGCGGCGGTGGCGAAGCCCGATTCGGCCATTCGAATGGCCGAGAGCAGGTAGGGGACGAGGAGCGCGTTGACGACGAAGCCGGCCCGGTCCTGCGAGCGGACGGCCGTCTTGCCGAGCGCGTCGCGGGCGAACGCCTCCACCGTCTCCGCGGTCTCGCGGGTGGTGTGCAGCGAGGACACGATCTCCACGAGGGGCAGGACGGGCACCGGATTGAAGAAGTGCAGGCCCACGACGCGGTCGGCGCGGCCGGTGGCCATGGCCAGTCGCATGACGGGGATGGCGGAGGTGTTGGTGGCCAAGATGGCCCCCGGGTCCTCGACGATCTTGTCGAGGGCGGCGAAGGTCTCGGTCTTCACGGCCGCGTCCTCCACCACCGCCTCGATCACGAGCTGCCGGTCGGCGAGGTCGTCCAGGCTGCCGGAGAAGACGAGCCGGGCCAGGGTGTCCTCGGCGGTGAACCGGTCCAGTTTGCCGCGCTGGACGGCGCGTTCGAGGGAGACGGCCACCCGTTCGCGGGCGGCCAGGGCGGCCGCGGCGTCGGTCTCGCACACCACGGTGTCGAGGCCCGCGCGGGCACAGACCTCGGCGATGCCCGCGCCCATCCGGCCGCCGCCGACGACGCCGACCCTGCGGATCGCCGCGCCCGCGCCCGCGCCCGCGCCGGTGGCGGTGGCGGTGGCGGTGGCGCTGCTGTCGCTGCCGGCGCTCATGCGCGGGCCTCCGGACGGCGGACGAGGTGGCGGGCGTACGCGTCGGGGGTGAAGAAGGCCGGCAGCTCCCGCTGGAGCGCCGTCCGCTCGAGGACGGCGCGCGCCTCGGCGACCCGGGCGTCCGGATCCTCCTTCGCGAGCGCGGCGCACTGCGCGTCGAGGACCTCCCGCACGCCCGCGCGGTCGGCCGTGCCGTGGCGCAGCCACTGCCAGAGCTGGACCCGCGCGATCTCCGCGGTCGCCGCGTCCTCCATCAGCCCGTAGAGGGCGACGGCGCCGCTGCCGCGCAGCCACGCGTCGAAGTACCGCAGGGCGACGGCGACATTGGCACGGATACCTTCGGCCGTGGGCGGGCCCGCGACCCGCCGGACCGACAGCAGGTCGGCCGCGGTGACCCGGACGTCCTCACGCGTACGGTCGAGCTGGTGCGGCCGGTCGGCGAGCACGCCGTCGAAGACCGTGCGGCAGACGGGCACCAGGGCGGGGTGGGCGACCCAGGAGCCGTCGAACCCGTCCTCCGCCTCGCGCTCCTTGTCGAGCCGGACCTTGGCGAGCGCCGCCTCGTTCGCGGCCGTGTCCTTGCCGGGGACGTGGGCGGACATGCCGCCGATGGCGTGGGCGCCGCGCCGGTGGCAGGTACGCACGAGGAGTTCGGCGTAGGCCCGCATGAAGGGGGCGGTCATGGTGACCTCGGCCCGGTCGGGCAGTTGGAAGTCGGTGCGGTGGCCGAAGGTCTTGATGATGCTGAAGAGGTAGTCCCAGCGGCCCGCGTTGAGCCCGGAGCCGTGCTCGCGCAGTTCGTAGAGGATCTCCTCCATCTCGAACGCCGCGGTGACGGTCTCGATGAGCACGGTGGCGCGGACCGTGCCGCGGGGGATCCCGAGCAGTTCCTGGGCCCGCACGAACACGTCGTTCCACAGCCGTGCTTCGTTACGGTTCTCCAGCTTGGGGAGGTAGAAGTACGGGCCGTGGCCGGCGTCGATCTGCCGCTGGGCGCAGTGGAAGAAGTACAGGCCGAAGTCGACCAGGGAGGCCGGGACGGGGCGGCCGTCGATCTCCAGGTGCTCCTCGGTGAGGTGCCAGCCGCGGGGGCGCACCACGATGGTCGCCAGGTCCGTGCCGAGGCGGTACTCCTTGCCCTCCGGGGTGGTGAAGTCGATGCGGCGCTCGATGGCATCGAGCAGGTTCAGCTGCCCGCCGATGACGTTGTCCCAGGTGGGCGAGGTGGCGTCCTCGAAGTCGGCCATCCACACCTGGGCGCCGGAGTTGAGGGCGTGCACCGTCATGCGCCGCTCGGGCGGGCCGGTGATCTCCACCCGCCGGTCCGTCAGACCGGGCGCGGGGGGCGCGACCCGCCAGTCGGGGTCGGCGCGGACGGCCGAGGTGGCGCGGGAGAAGTCCAGCGGGGTGCCGGCGGCCAGGTTGGCCGAGCGGCGCTCGCGCTCCTTGAAGAGCCTGAGCCGCCGGTCCGCGAAGGCCTCGTCGAGCCGGGCGAGGAAGTCGAGCGCCTCGGGCGTCAGGATCTCGTCGTGGCGCTCGCCCGGAGCCGCGAGGACCTCGACGCGGCGCGTGATCGCGTGGACGGACATACGGGTCTCCTCAAGGAGGGAAGGGCAGCGGAGGAAGAGGGGAAGGGGGAGGTCCCGGGGCTCCGGTCCGGGGCCCCGGGGGCAGTGCGGTGCGGTGCCGTGTCGTGCGCTGCGGTCGGTGCGGGGTCTAGTGGAACTGCTCTTCCTCGGTGGAGCCCGCGAGCGCGGTGGTCGAGGAGGCCGGGTTGACGGCGGTGGAGACCAGGTCGAAGTAGCCCGTGCCGACCTCGCGCTGGTGCTTGACGGCGGTGAACCCCTGCGCCTGGGCGGCGAACTCGCGCTCCTGGAGGTCGACGTACGCGGTCATGCCGTGGTCGGCGTAACCGCGGGCGAGGTCGAACATGCCGTGGTTGAGCGAGTGGAAGCCGGCCAGGGTGATGAACTGGAAGCGGTAGCCCATCGCGCCCAGTTCCCGCTGGAACTTGGCGATCTGGTCGTCGTCCAGCGCCGCCTTCCAGTTGAAGGACGGCGAGCAGTTGTAGGCCAGCATCTGGTCCGGGTACCGCGCGTGGATCGCCTCGGCGAACTCGCGGGCCTGCGCCAGGTCCGGGGTGCCCGTCTCCACCCAGATCAGGTCCGCGTACGGGGCGTAGGCGAGGCCGCGGGAGATGACCGGGGCCATGCCGCCCCGGACGTGGTAGAAGCCCTCGGCGGTGCGCTCGCCCGTGCAGAACTCGGCGTCGCGCTCGTCGACGTCGCTGGTCAGCAGGGTGGCCGCGAGGGCGTCGGTACGGGCGATGATCAGGGTCGGGGTGTCCGCGATGTCGGCGGCCAGGCGGGCCGCGTTCAAGGTGCGCACGTGCTGGGCGGTGGGGACGAGCACCTTGCCGCCGAGGTGGCCGCACTTCTTCTCGGAGGCCAACTGGTCCTCGTAGTGGATGCCCGCCGCGCCCGCCGCGATCATGGCCTTGGTCAGCTCGAAGGCGTTGAGGGGGCCGCCGAAGCCGGCTTCGGCGTCCGCCACGATCGGGGCCAGCCAGTCGGTGGTGTCCGTACCGCCCTCGGCGGTCGCGATCTGGTCGGCGCGCAGCAGGGCGTTGTTGATCCGACGGACCACCTGCGGAACCGAGTTGACCGGGTACAGGCTCTGGTCGGGGTAGGTGTGGCCGGCCTGGTTGGCGTCGGCCGCGACCTGCCAGCCCGACAGGTAGATCGCCTGGAGTCCGGCCCGCACCTGCTGGACGGCCTGGCCGCCGGTGAGGGCGCCCAGGGCGTGGATGTAGTCCTGCTCGTGCAGCTGGCGCCACAACCGCTCGGCGCCGCGCCGGGCCAGGGTGTGCTCCTCGCGGACACTGCCGGAGAGGCGGACGACGTCCTCGGCGGAGTAGGTCCGCTCGATGCCCGCCCAGCGGGGGTCGCCGGCCCACCGCTGCTCCAGTTCCCGGGCCGCCGCCGTCGTCGTTCCCGCCTGAGCCCGAGCCTGAGCCGGAATCTGGTCTTGAGCCTGAGCCTGAGCCTGCTGCATGGCCATGGCCGTCTCCCCTGAGTCACGTCAAAAAGTGGACATGTGAAATGTGCGAATGAGACATCTACGAGTCACCGGGTGACACTCGGTGCACCCTGCACACCGTGCTGCGCGGTCCGCGCTCCGCGCCCGCCGGACGCTTCAGCGGGCTTTCCTGGCCGCAGTCCGACTCTGACAGTGGCACCGAGTGCCATCAACCGTGGCCGCATGCCACGTTCTGCGCATCTTCTTCGCCGTGATTGCCAAGCTTGCGAAGGGTGCACGGTCCGCCTTCGCGCCTACACTCACTTCCCTACTCACTGGTAGGCGGTACGGGGGCACTATGGGCAAGACCTATGCGGGGGCGCGGCTGCGGCGGCTGCGCGAGGAGCGGCGGCTCAGCCAGGCCGAGCTGGCGCGCCGGCTGGAGATCTCCCCCAGCTACCTGAACCAGATGGAGCACGACTCGCGCCCGCTCACGGTGCCCGTGCTGCTCCGGCTCACGGAGGCGTTCGGCGTCGATCCCGGCTTCTTCGCGGAACGGGACGGCGCGCGCACGGTCGCGGACCTGCGCGAGGCCCTGGCCGACGACATCACGGCCGCCCGGGTCTCCGCTTCCGAACTGGCCGAGCTGGTCCAGCGGTTGCCGACCGTCGCAGGGGTCCTGCTCGACCTGGGGCGGCGCAACGTCGCCCTGACGGAGCGGCTCTCGGACGCCGCGGACGGCAGGGCCGGGGGGACCGTCGGTGGACCCCGGGCGCCGCACGAGGAGATCCGCGAGTTCTTCTACCGCCGCCAGAACTACCTCCACGCCACCGATCTCGCGGCCGAGGAGCTGGCGGGCGCGATCGGCATCCGCCCCGGCGGCGTGCTGCCCGCCCTCGCGGACCGGCTGGCCGAACGGCACGGCGTACGCCTGGCCCCGGACGCCGACCGGCTGCACCGCTACGACCCCGCGCGGCGGACCCTGCACCTGTCGCCGCGACTGCTCCCCGGCCAACAGGCGTTCCGCATGGCCACCCAACTCGCGCTCCTCGAACACGGAGCGGGCCTGTCCGCCCTCGCCTCGGAGGACTTCGAGGAGGGCTCGGCCGCCTGGTCGCTGGCCCGCATCGGCATCGCGAACTACTTCGCCGCGGCGCTGGTGCTCCCGTACGGGGCCTTCCACACGGCGGCCGAGGAGGAGCGCTACGACATCGAGAAGCTCACCGTGCACTTCGGCCTGGGCTACGAGACGGTCTGCCACCGCCTCAGCACCCTCCAGCGGCCGCGCCTGCGGGGCGTCCCGTTCTCCTTCGTCCGCGTCGACCGGGCCGGGAACATGTCCAAGCGGCAGTCCGCCACCGGATTCCACTTCTCCCGGGCGGGCGGCACCTGCCCGCTGTGGAACGTCTACGAGGCCTTCGCCGCCCCCGGCCGCATCCACGTCCAGATCGCCGCCATGCCCGACGGCGCGCGCCACCTGTGGACCGCCCGGGCCGTCACCCGGCACCGCGGTGGTTGGGGCGAGCCCGGCAAGACCTTCGCGATCGGCCTCGGGTGCGAGATCCGGCACGCCTCCCGCCTGGTCTACTCCGACGGGCTCGACCTCGCCAACGCCTCGGCCGCCACGCCGATCGGCATGGGCTGTCGCCTCTGCGAACGCCTCGAATGCCCCCAGCGCGCCGCTCCCCCGCTCGGCCGCACGCTCGCGGTCGACGAGAACAGCAGCACCTTCGTGCCCTATCCGGTCGTCGCCGAAGACGATTGAGCCGGGCCGGCCGTCTGCACCTGTCCGGTCCGGTCCGGCCGGCCGGACCGGACAGGTGCGGGCGGCGGAGGTGCAGGGCGGCGAAGGTGGGGGCGGCGAAGGTGGGGGCGGCGAAGGTGGGGTGGACTTACTAGGACGTCCAACTATATGTTCGTGGCACAAGGTCCGCGGTGCAGGGAAGCCGGTGTGAATCCGGCACGGTCCCGCCACTGTGACCGGGGAGTGTGCTGCCCTCCACACGCCACTGACGGCTTCACGTCGGTAGGGCGGACGGCACGCGGTGATCCGGGAGTCAGGTTACCGGCCGCGGAACGTTCCGTGTTGTCCACGAGGATGGAGCAGACACGCATGGCACCGGTCCGTACCCACGACCCTGGTGATCCGGCGGAGCGAGCGGCGACCCCCGCGCTCTAGCTCTTCGGCTGCCCCCGGCAGCCCTGTCCCACGGCACCCCACGCGACGGACCCGACCCGGGTCCGGTTGCCGGTGCGCCGTGCCGTCCCCGGATCCTCACCTGACGAGAGCAGGCTCCCATGGTCCGCGAACTCACCCATTTCATCGGCGGAAAGCACACCACCGGTACGTCCGGCCTCTTCGCCGACGTCCACGACCCCAACACCGGCGCCGTCCAGGCCCGGGTCCCGCTCGCCGGGCGCGCCGACACCGAGGCCGCCATCACCGACGCCGAGGCGGCGCAGCGCGAGTGGGGCGAGTGGAACCCGCAGCGCCGCGCCCGCGTCCTGCTGCGCTTCCTGCAACTCATCGAGGGCGAAAGGGAGTCACTGGCGCGACTGCTGTCGGCCGAACACGGCAAGACCGTCGCCGACGCGCACGGCGACATCCAACGCGGCCTGGAGGTGGTCGAGTTCGCGGCCGGTATCCCCCACCTCCTCAAGGGCGAGTTCACCGACAACGCCGGGACCGGCATCGACGTGCACTCCCTGCGCTCACCGCTCGGCGTCGTCGCGGGCATCACCCCCTTCAACTTCCCCGCGATGATCCCGCTGTGGAAGGCCGCCCCCGCGCTCGCCTGCGGCAACGCCTTCATCCTCAAGCCCTCCGAGCGGGACCCTTCCGTACCCCTGCGCCTCGCCGAACTGTTCCTCGAAGCGGGGCTGCCGCCCGGCGTGTTCAACGTGGTCAACGGTGGCAAGGAGGCGGTCGACACGCTCCTGACGGACCCCCGGGTACAGGCGCTCGGCTTCGTCGGCTCCACGCCGATCGCCGCGCACATCTATGCCACCGCCGCCGCCCACGGCAAGCGCGCCCAGTGCTTCGGCGGCGCCAAGAACCACATGGTCGTGATGCCGGACGCCGATCTCGACCAGGTCATCGACGCCCTGATCGGAGCGGGCTACGGCTCGGCCGGCGAGCGCTGCATGGCCATCGCCGTCGCCGTCCCCGTCGGCGAGGAGACCGCCGACGCGCTGGTCACCCGTCTGAAGGAGCGCATCGCCACCCTGCGGATCGGCCGCTCCGACGACGCCACCGCCGACTTCGGCCCGCTGGTCAGCCGGGACGCGCTGGACCGGGTCCGGCGCTACGTCGACATCGGGGTCAACGAGGGCGCCGAACTCGTCGTCGACGGACGCGGGTTCACCCTGCCCGGGCACGAGAACGGCTTCTTCGCGGGGGCCTCCCTCTTCGACCGCGTTACCCCGCGCATGCGGATCTACCGCGAGGAGATCTTCGGTCCGGTGCTGTGCGTCGCCCGTGCGGCGGACTACGAGGAGGCGCTGCGGCTGCCCACCGAGCACCCGTACGGCAACGGCGTCGCCATCTTCACCCGCGACGGCGACACCGCCCGCGACTTCACCCGCCGCGTCGGCGCGGGCATGGTCGGCGTCAACGTGCCCATCCCCGTCCCCGTCGCTTACCACACCTTCGGCGGCTGGAAGCGGTCCGGCTTCGGCGACCTCAACCAGCACGGCCCCGACTCGATCCGCTTCTACACCCGTACCAAGACCGTCACCTCGCGCTGGCCCTCCGGGGCCAAGGAGGGCGCGAGCTTCACCATCCCGACGATGGGCTGAGCCGGTGACCACCACACTGACCCCCGATCAGCTCGCCCTGGCCGAGGTCACGCTCGACTTCGCGCAGGAGCAGCTCGGTCCGTACGCCGTCGGCTGGGACCAGGACAAGCACTTCCCGGTGGACGTGCTCCGCAAGGCGGCCGACCTCGGACTCGGCGGCGTCTACGTCGGCGAGGCACACGGCGGTTCGGGGCTGAGCCGCGCCGACGGCGTCCTCGTCTTCGAGGCCCTCGCCACCGGGTGCCCCTCCATCGCCGGGTACCTGTCCATCCACAACATGGTCGGCTGGATGATCGACCGCTACGGCGACGCCGTCCAGCGCGACCGGTGGCTCCCCGCGCTGTGCTCGGCCCGGTCCCTCGGCAGCTACTGCCTGACCGAACCGGGCGCCGGGTCGGACGCCGCCGCGCTGCGCACCCGGGCCGAACGGGTGGGCGACGACTACGTCCTGAGCGGGGTCAAGCAGTTCATCTCGGGCGCCGGCGCCGCCGAGGTGTACGTCGTCATGGCGCGCACCGGTGGTGAGGGTTCGGGCGGGATCTCCGCCTTCGTGGTCGAACGCGGCGACCCCGGCCTCTCCTTCGGCCCCAACGAGCGCAAGATGGGCTGGAACGCCCAGCCCACGCGGCAGGTGGTCCTCGACGCCGTCCGCGTTCCCGCCGACCGTCGGCTCGGCGCCGAGGGCGACGGTTTCCGCATCGCCATGAACGGCCTGAACGGCGGCCGCCTGGGCATCGCCGCCTGCTCGCTGGGCGGTGCGCAGAGCGCACTGGACCGCAGCCTGGCGTACCTGGCCGACCGCGAGGCCTTCGGGGCACGGCTGTTGGACGCGCAGGCGCTGCAGTTCCGGCTCGCCGACATGGCCACCGAGCTGGCCGCGGCCCGCGCGCTGGTCCGCCAGGCCGCCGCCTCGCTGGACCAGGGCGACCCGTTGGCCCCGCAACTGTGCGCGATGGCCAAGCGGTTCGCGACCGACACCGGATACTCCGTCGTCGACCGGGCCCTGCAACTGCACGGCGGGTACGGCTACCTCAGCGAGTACGGCATCGAGAAGATCCTCCGCGACCTGCGGGTGCACCAGATCCTGGAAGGAACGAACGAGGTCATGCGCATCATCGTCGCCCGGGGACTCACGGAGGCCCTGCGATGAGCCCCACCGCCGCCGAAGGCGCCGACCACGTCCTCCTGCACACCGAGGGACGGGTCGGGTACGTGACCTTGAACCGCCCCCGGGCGCTGAACGCGCTCACCCACGCCATGGCCCTGCGCATCGACGCGGTACTGACCGCGTGGGAGCACGATCCGGCCGTCGAGGCCGTCGTCCTGCGCGGCGCCGGCGAGCGCGGCCTGTGCGCGGGCGGCGACATCCGTTCCATCCACGCCGACGCCCGCAGCGGCTCCACCGCCTCGGCGGACTTCTGGCGCGACGAGTACCGGCTCAACGCCCGGATCGCCCGCTACCCCAAGCCGTACGTCGCCCTGATGGACGGCATCGTGATGGGCGGCGGCGTCGGGATCTCCGCCCACGGCAGCGTCCGGATCGTCACCGAACGCTCCCGCGTGGCCATGCCCGAGACCGGCATCGGCTTCGTCCCCGACGTCGGGGGCACCTACCTCCTGACGCTGGCGCCCGGCGAGTTGGGCACGCACCTCGCCCTCACGGGCACGCCGGTCGACGCCGCCGACGCACTGCTGTGCGGCCTCGCCGACCACTTCGTACCCGCGGCGCTGCTGCCGCAGCTGTCCGCCGACCTCGCCCACGCCGATGTGCACGAGGTGCTGGAGCGGTACGTCGTGCCCGCGCCCGGCGGCGGGCTCCACGCCCGCCGGGAGTGGATCGACCACTGCTACGCGGCGGACACCGTGGAGGAGATCCTGGACCGGCTCCGCGCCAGCGGCGCACCGGCCGCGAAGGAGGCGGCCGACCTGCTCCTGACGAAGTCGCCCACGGCGCTGAAGGTGACCCTGGCCGCGCTGCGCCGCGCCCGCACGTTGGGCCCGCTGGAACGGGTCCTGGAACAGGAGTACCGGGTCTCCTGCGCGGCTCTGACCTGCCCTGATCTGGTGGAGGGCATCCGCGCTCAGGTGATCGACAAGGACCGCGCGCCGCACTGGAGCCCGGCCTCGCTCGCCGAGGTCGGTGCGGCCGATGTGGCCCGGTTCTTCGCCCCGCTCGGCGAGCGCGAACTGCGCCTCGCCGTGACCGACTCTCCTCAGGAGGTGCCGTGGTGAGCACGACCGTAGCGTTCATCGGGCTCGGGCACATGGGCGGGCCGATGGCCGCCCAGCTGGTCCGGGCGGGACACCGGGTCATCGGATTCGACCTGGTGCCCGAGGCCCTGGCCGCCGCGGCGGCCGCGGGGGTGGAGGCCGCGCCCTCGGCGGTCCGGGCCGCGGCCGAGGCGGACGTCGTCATCACGATGCTCCCCGCGGGCCGCCACGTCCTCTCCCTCTACCAGGAGGAAGGGCTCCTCGCGGCGGCCCGGCCCGACACCCTGTTCGTCGACTGCTCCACGATCGACGTCGCCGATGCCCGGGCCGCGCACGCGGCGGCCGTCGCGGCCGGCCACCGGGCGCTGGACGCACCGGTCTCCGGCGGGGTGACGGGCGCACAGGCCGCGACCCTCACCTTCATGGCGGGCGGCGGCGGCGAGGAGTTCGCCCGGGCCGAGCCGCTGCTGGCCGTCATGGGCAAGAAGACCGTGCACTGCGGCGCGCCGGGCGCCGGGCAGGCGGCGAAGATCTGCAACAACATGATCCTCGGCATCTCCATGATCGCCGTCAGCGAGGCGTTCGTCCTGGCCGAGCGCCTCGGCCTGGAGCATCAGGCGCTGTACGACGTCGCCTCCACGGCGTCGGGTCAGTGCTGGGCGCTCACCGTCAACTGCCCCGTGCCCGGGCCCGTACCGGGCAGCCCCGCCAACCGGGACTATCGGCCCGGGTTCGCGGCTCCCCTGATGGCCAAGGACCTGGGGCTGGCGGCGAACGCCCTGCGGGCCGGGAACGTGGACGCGCCCCTGGGTCTCAAGGCCGCCGAGCTGTACGCCGACTTCGCCGCGGGCGCGGGGCGCGAGCTGGACTTCTCGGCGATCGTACGGACCCTGCGCCCGGCGGCCGGAGCCGCACTCGAAGCCGGTCCCGACACCCACACCCACACCCACACCGAGCAGAACGGAACGACCGCCCCGTGACGCAGACGTACGAGACCATCCTGGTCGAGCGCAAGGGCCGGGTCGCGCTGGTCACCCTGAACCGCCCCCGGGCCCTGAACGCCCTGAACCTCCAGGTCATGACCGAGGTGGTCGCGGCCACCGAGGCGCTCGATCGGGATCCCGAGGTCGGCTGCATCGTCCTGACGGGCTCGGCGAAGGCGTTCGCCGCCGGGGCCGACATCAAGGAGATGCGGCCGCGGAGCTACATGGACATGTACCTCTCCGACTGGTTCACGGCCTGGGACCGGCTCGGCCAGCTCCGTACCCCCACCGTCGCGGCGGTGTCCGGCTACGCCCTGGGCGGCGGCTGCGAGCTCGCCATGCTCTGCGACGTCCTGCTCGCCGCCGACACCGCCGTCTTCGGCCAGCCGGAGATCAGGCTGGGCGTCATCCCGGGCATCGGCGGCTCCCAACGGCTCACCCGTGCCGTCGGCAAGGCCAAGGCCATGGAGCTGTGTCTGACCGGGCGCACGATGGACGCCGTCGAGGCGGAGCGGGCCGGGCTGGTCTCCCGCATCGTCCCCGCCGACGCGCTGCTCGCCGAGGCCCTCGCGGTGGCCGAGACGGTCGCGGGCATGTCCAAGCCCGTGGCGATGATGGCGAAGGAGGCTGTGAACCGCGCCTTCGAGACCACCCTCGCCGAAGGCGTCCGCTTCGAACGCCGCCTCTTCCACGCGGTGTTCGCCACCGCCGACCAGAAGGAGGGCATGACGGCGTTCGTGGACAAGCGCCCGCCGGAGTTCGTCCACGGCTGACCGGTACCCGGCCGCCCGACTCGTGGACGACGGCCCTGCTGTCGGGAAGATCACAGGGCGCGTGGCGGCTTCGGCGGGAGGGATCGGGCGCGCACGTCCACAATGGGCCCGGAAGAGGGGGGATCCCCCGTGTCCACATAGGGGAGTTGACCGTGCCCACCACGAAACCGAGCCGTAGCGTCCTGGCCGTCGCGGCAGTCGTGTCCGCGGCGGCCGTACTGGCCGGCTGTAGCAGCGAGCCGCCGGCGCTGAAGATCGAGTCCGCCAAGCCCTCCGGTGCACGACTGGAAGCCCGTCCCGCAGCGGGGGGGTCGGTGCCCCTGGCGCAGTGGCCCAACGCGTGCGACGTGCTCGGCGACGAGGAGATCCGCGCGATCCTGCCGCAGGCCAAGGACTTCCAGCGGACGCCGATCAAGGTGACCGTCATCAATTTCAACCCGCTCGCGAAATCGGATCCGGGCACCACGGGCGACGTACCGGCGGGCGGCTGCAAGACCGAGTTCGGCCTGCCCGCCAAGTACAAGGCCAAGCACAACAGCAGCTTCCGCATCGTCTTCAAGACCGTCGCCGATCCCGCGCTCGTGGCGAACGCCTACGCCGAGGACCGCGACGCCGAGGCGAAGCGGGCCGGCCAGGACACCAAGAAGTTCCGGGACCTGGGGAACTCGCTCGGTACGGCAGGCTGCTACGTCCAGGGCGTGTCCATCACGATGATCTGCCACCAGGGCCCGTACCAGTTCGAGGTGAGCGGTCTGTCGACCGCGGACGGCATGGGGAAGTACCCCGAGTCCGAAGAGAACTGGCGCGAGAAGGTCCTGACCCAGGTGGTGCGCACCTTGGGCGCCCGCATGGCGTGACGTGCGGGCGGCGGGCCGCCCGCACGGGGCGACGCTCCCGCCGGCCCTACGGCCGCTCGCCGGGAACGGACAGGTAGGCCTCGCGGAGCCGGTCCAGTACGGGGTGCTCGGCGAGCAGTGCGGTGTCGTCGATCGCGGCGAGCGCCCGGACACCGATGCTGGTGTTCGTCGCGAAGGCCGCCGCCATGCCCTTCGCCTCCTCCAGGGTGACGGGGGCGACCCGATGTGCGGCGCGCTGCTGGAGCAGCGCCTTGGTGACTCCGGGCAGCACCGGAGCCTGCGGCCACACGACGCCGCCGTCGGCGTCTACGAATCCGACGTTCCAGGTGCCGCCTTCGCTGACGAGTCCGTCGCGTCCGACGAACAGGGCGTCGTCGAAGCCGGCGAGCTGGGCGCCGCGCCGGGTGTGCAGGGCCCCGAAGAGGCCGACGTGCTTCACCTCGGGCAGCTCCCGCTCGTACCGCACGCTCTTGGCGCGCAGCGGAGCCGGCGCGCGCAATGCGCCGGCTCCGCGCACGGTGACCAGGACCCGCGGGTCCCCCGGCGCCGCGAGCTGCCCCATGTCGACCGCGGGGTCGTACACGGTCACCCGGACGACGCAGGGCTGCGACTGCCCGTGGAGCGCCTCCCGGACGAAGGCGCGCACGCGCCCGGTGTCCAGGTCGGCGCCCCACACGACCTCGCAGTCCTTCGCGAGCCGCGCCATGTGCAGCTCCAGCCCGCGCACGGCGCCGTCGTCGACGCGCATGGACGTGAAGTGACCGACGTTGACCAGGGCCAGGGGCAGCAGGTCATCGGTGGTGACGGGCTTTCCGTTCAGTGTCGCCATACCTCACAGGATGTCAGGACATCCGTTGCCGACGGTCAGCGGGCGGTCAGCGGCTCTGGAGGGATTTGACGTTGTCGCCGAAGGTCCAGCCCTTCGAGCCGTCCCAGTTGATCGACCAGGTCATGAGCCCCTTCAGCGAACCGCCGAAGGCGTTCCACGACTGACTGACCAGGCTCGGCGCCATGTAGCCGCCGCCGGCGCCGGGCTGGGCGGGCAGGCCGGGCACCTGCTTGTCGTAGGGCACCTTGATGGTGGTGCCCTGGATGGTCAGGCCGTTGTTGAGGCAGGTGGTCTGCGCGGTGAAGCCCTGGACGGTGCCCGCCTGGTAGGAGTCGCCGGAGCAGCCGTACATGCTGCCGTTGTAGTACTGCATGTTCAGCCACCACAGGCGGCCGTTGTCGACGTACTTCTTGATGATCGGCAGGTACGAGCCCCAGATCGAGCCGTAGGTGACGCTGCCGCCGGTGACGTAGGCGGTTTCGGGGGCCATGGTGAGGCCGAAGCCGGCCGGCATCTGCGCGAGGACGCCGTCGATGATGCGGATCAGGTTGGACTGGGAGGCGGACAGGGTGTTGATGTTGCCGCTCCCGGTCAGGCCGGTCTCGATGTCGATGTCGATGCCGTCGAAGTTGTACTTCTTCAGGATCGGGACGACGGTCGCCACGAACTTGTCGGCGACGGCGGCGGAGCTCAGGTCGATGCCGGCGGCGGCGCCGCCGATCGACATCAGGAGCGTCGCCCCGGCCGCCTTGGCCTGGCACATCTCGGCGGGGGTGGAGACCTTGACGCCGGCGTCCATGCCGTCCTGCCACAGCACGGTGCCGTCCGAGAGGATCACCGGGAAGGCGGCGTTGATGACGTTGTAGCCGTGCGCGGCGATCCGACTGTCCGTGATGGGGACCCACCCCATGCCGGGATGGACCCCGTTGGAGGCGCCGTCCCAGTTCTCCCAGTAGCCCTGCAGGACCTTGCCCGACGGCTTGGGCTTCGTGGGGCAGGTGTCACCCGGCGGTGGCGTGGTCGGCGGGGCGGTCGTGGGGGGTGCGGTCGTGGGCGGGGCGGTGGTCGGTGGGGCCGTGGTGGGGGGCGCGGTGGTCGGCGGGACCGTGGTGGGCGCGGTGGCGGTCGGGGTGGGGTTGGTGCCGCCGGGTCCGGCGAGGGCCACGTCGTCCGCGTAGTAGGCGGGCTGCCCGTACCAACCGTGCAGGTAGACGGTCACCGAGGTGGTGTTGGCCCCGGTGGCGAAGGTGACGCCGAGCTGGCCGTAGGACGGGCTGTTGGGCGTCCAGGTGGACGTGGTGCCGGTGATTCCGGTTCCGGTGGCGCCGAGGTAGACGTAGCTGCCCTGGACGAAGGCGCTCAGCGTGTACTGGGAGTTGGGCTGCACGCTGATGGTCTGGGTGCACTGGGCGTTGTCCGAGCCGGCGGGGGTCGCCTTGAGCGCGGAGGTACCGGAGTGGACCGGACTGCTGACCGCCGCGCCGGAGCCGCCGGAACAGGTCCAGTCGGACAACCCGCTCTCGAAACCGGAGTTGGCGACCAGGTTGGGGGTGGCGGCGCCGGCGGTGACGGATCCGGCCGCGGCCAGGCCGGCGGCGACGACGGCGATCGCGCTGACCCCGGCGAGTGTCCTCCTGGAGGCGGTGGTGCGGCGGCGGCCTGGGTCCGTCCGGGGGTGGGGGTCGGCGGACGGGCGTGAGGTGCGCGGCTTGCGACGGAACACGCGGTGCTCCCTTCCCGCCGGGCGACGTGGTCATGGACCGGCGCGTGGGGGCGTGACGCCCGGCTCTGGGTGAGGTGGACATGTGGGGCTGTGCCGACCGGATCGTAGGAGGGCTGGAATCGGCCGTCAATAGGTCTGGACCAATCCCCTCGGATCCGCTCCGCCCGCACAGCGGCCCGCGCCGCCCACCTCGGGCCTCTCCCTCGGCCGCTCCTGCCGGATGGCCGTGAATTCGACCGTGCGGGCGTGTCCGAAAACAGCGAGGTCCCGTCGCTCTTTCGGATATTCGACCCCGGATTCAGGCCGATTTCAAATGCCGCCGACTTCCGCCCGGTAGCGGAGGCTCGGCCACCGGCTTGAGCGCGTTGGAGGTTCGGTCGAAGTCGATCTCCCCCCGGAAATTCGGCCTTGTCCCGTCCCGTGGCGTGGGTCAGAGTGAAGCCCGTGCCGCACAGGGGGTGAGGCACGGGAGGTGAACATGTCTCTGAGGACAGATCTCTACGCGGATATCACGGGATTCCTCGTGGCCAAGTGCGATGCCAACCCGGAGGAAATCTCCGCGGAATCCGATCTGTACTACGACATCGGCATCGACTCGCTCGATCTCATCGCCATGACGCAAAGCCTTCAGGGCGCGTACGGCATATCGATGGACGACGAGCGCATCGGTGGCATCCGCACCGTCGGCGACATCCTGGACCTCGCCGTCTCCAAGATCGAAATCAAAGCAACCGCATAGAAGCCACGGCATAGAAGCAACCGCCCAGATCACGGGGAGACACCGCAATGCCTGCCTACATCACCGCCATGGGAAGCTTCCTGCCCGGCGAACCAGTGCCCAACGAAGAGGTCGAGGAGTACATCGGCAGCGTGGGCCGCGCGAGTTCGGGGCTGCGCGAGCAGACCCTCGACAACTGCGGGATCAAGACGCGGCACTACGCCATCGACAAGCAGCAGAAGACCCTGTTCTCCAACACCGAGCTGGCGGTCGGCGCCATCCGCCGGGCGGTGGAGCGCTCGAACATCACCCTCGACGACATCGACCTCATCGCGGCGGCCACCGGCCTCCCGGACCTCATCGCGCCCGGCTTCGCCAGCGGCGTCCACGGCGAACTGGGCAGCCCG
The DNA here is from genome assembly GCF_044454405.1 of Streptomyces sp. NPDC051555. Lineage (NCBI taxonomy): Bacteria > Bacillati > Actinomycetota > Actinomycetes > Kitasatosporales > Streptomycetaceae > Streptomyces > Streptomyces sp. NPDC051555. Next base: position 36,969 of record NZ_JBITDP010000002.1, read on the forward strand.
CCCTGCGAGATCGTGAGCACCCACGGGATCTGCAGCTCCGGGATGATGGCGCTCAAGAACGCCTACCTCCAAGTGGTGGCCGGGGAGAAGAAGAACGCGGTCGCCTGCGCGTCCGAACTGATCTCGCGGCTCATGAAGAGCGACCGGTTCACCGACGTCCGGCCCGTCTCGGACGACGGCGCCATCGCCATGGAGATCGCGTTCCTGCGCTACATGCTCTCGGACGGCGCCGGAGCCGCGCTGGTGCAGGACCGCCCGGCGGCCGAAGGGATCAGCCTGCGGATCGACTGGATCTCGCTCACCTCCTACGCCAACACCGAGCGCACCTGCATGTACATGGGCGCGGCCGACAACTCGGGGAAGCGGAGCTGGCTGGACTACCCCTCCGCGGCCGAGGCGGCCGTCGACGGCGCGCTGGCGCTGCGCCAGGACCTGGGCCTGCTGCCGCACCTCGTGCGGCTCGGGGTCAAGGAGTACCAACGGCTGCTCGACGAGGGCCGTTTCGACCCGGACGAGCTTGCCTGGTTCCCCGCGCACTACTCCAGCGAACGCATGAAGTCCATGGTGCTCAAGGAGATCGAGAAGAAGAAACTCCGGGGCCCCTCCGTCGAGAAGTGGTACAGCAATCTGACACGGGTCGGAAACATCGGTTCCGCGAGCATCTACGTGATCCTGGAGGAAATGCTCGGCGAGGGCATGATTTCCGCTGGTGACAAGCTCCTTTTGATGGTTCCCGAATCCGGGCGGTTCGCGGTGTCCTTCGCGCATCTGACGGCCGTTTCCGGCGGGGAGGTCTGAGGTGGTGGCCCCACGGCCCCGGGTGACCGTCTACTGGTACTCGCAGACCGGTCAGCTCCTGGAATCCGTCTCCGCCGTCACCGACCCGCTGGAAAAGGCGGGTTGGGACATTCGCAAGGTCGAGATCAGGCCACGAGAACCGTTTCCCTTCCCCTGGCCCCTACGCCGCTTCTTCGGCGTCTTCCCCGCCTCCGTCGACCCTGACGCGGCGCCCGGGATCACTGCCCGGCCGCCGGTGGCCGACGATGACGACGCGGACCTGGTCGTCTTCGCCTTCCCCGTCTGGTACCTGGCCCCGGCGCTGCCCATGCGGGCCTTCGTCGGCGCCGAGCCGAAGGCGTTCGACGGGCGCGGTGTCGTCGGCCTCGTGGCATGCCGGAATATGTGGTACTCCGCCGCCATCGAGGTGCGGCAGCTGATCGAGGGCGCGGGCGGCCGCTACGTGGGCACGATCGCCTCCGTGGACACCGCCTCCGCCGGGGTCACCTTCGTCACCACGCTGCGCTGGCTGCTCGCCGGCAAGCGGGAGGCGTCCTGGGGCTTCCCGCGCGCCGGTGTCGGCGCTGACGAGCTGGAGCGGCTCGCGTTCCTCGGCGAGCGCCTCGCCGAACTCTCCCCCGCACAGCGGGAATTCGCGCCGGACCAGGACGGGCCCGCTTCCGGCGCCACCTCCGATGAGGTCTTGGCCGAGGAGGCCTTGGCCGAGCGGGTGCGCGCCGTACTCGCCGCCCATGACGCGGCCCCCGTGAACCCGCCACTGGCTGCGGCCGACCTCCTGGCCGGAAGGGTCTTCCGGGTCTGGGGCCGGATCATCCGCGCCGCCGACCGGCGGGGAGACCTCCCGCGCAAGGCGTTCACCGGGGTGTTCGTGCTCTGGCTGATCGGCGCCGTACTGGCCGGGCTGCCCGCGGTCGTCGTCGCCCGCGTCCTGTTCAAGGCCGGCTTCGACGCCGCGGTGGCCCGGCGCCTGGCGCCGGTCGTCGCCGCCCTCGGGGAGGCACGACGATGAACGCGGCCGAACCCCGACCCCCGCAGACCGGCGAACGGTTGGAGGCCGACGTCGTGGTGGTCGGCGGTGGGCCCACCGGCCTCGCCGCGGCCCACTTCCTCGCCGGACTCGGCGTGCGGACGGTCGTGCTGGAACAGCGCCCCGCACCCTCCGGCCATCCGCGCGCCACCGTCATCAACTCGCGCACGATGGAGCTGCTGAGGTACCTGGGCGTCGACGCCGAGGTCCGTCGTGTCGGCGTGCCCCTGCCGAACACGGCGCGCATCACCTGGTGCACCGAACTCGCCGGCACCGAACTCGCCGCCCTGGACGTCATCGAATCGGCCGAATCCCTGATGCGGCGCGCGGCCATCAGCCCCGTCCTGCCCGTCATCTGCTCGCAGAACCGGGTGGAAGCACTGCTCGTCGAGCGGCTCCCCGCGAACGCTCGGGTGATCCGCGGCGTCAGGGCCGAGGAGCTGACCCGGACCCCCTCCGGCGTCAGGGTGACGGCCGCGGGCGAGCGTCCCCTCGTCGTCGAGGCCCGCTACGCCGTCCTGGCCGAGGGCCTGCACGGCCCGCTGCGCGAGACGGTCGGGCTGCGGCGGACCGCGGCCACACCGCTCGGGCGGCTCCTCGACATCCACTTCAGCGCCGACCTCTCGCCCTGGACCGCCGGCCGGGAGAGCGCCCTGTACTGGGTGATGGGTTCCCTCGTGCGGGGCGTGCTGATCACCGTGGACCCCGCGCGCGGCGAATGGCTCCTGGAGATCCCCGCCCTCACCCCCGAAGAGGAACACACCTACTTCGAGGAGGAGGTCGATCACCTGAAGCTGATCGAGGCCGCCATCGGCACGTCGGTCGATGGCCTGCGCATCCACTCCGTACGGAACTGGGTGATGGGCTCCACCGGTCTCGACTCCTGGCGCAGTGCCGACGGCCGGGTGCTCGCCGCGGGAGACGCCGCCCACACCTTCCCGCCCACCGGGGGCTTCGGCATGAACACCGGCATCCAGGACGCCCACAACCTCGCCTGGAAGCTGGCCGCGGTGCTGCACGGCGGCGCCCCCGATGCCCTGCTCGACTCCTACGAGCGCGAACGGCGCCCGGTCGCCGAGTTCAACGCCCGGCACAGCGAGAGCAACGCCCTCCAGAAGCGGGCACTGCTCCAATCCGACGTGGAGCAGGCGGAGTTCGCCCGGAACATCGAACAGCACCGGCCGCACTTCGACTTCGAGGGGCAGGCGCTGGGCTTCACCTACGCGCCGGGCCCCGGAGAGCCGGTGGTCCAGGACATCGTGACCTACCGGCCGACCGCCCGGGCCGGCCACCGGGCCCCGCACGCCTGGCTCGACCGGGCCGGCGACCGGATCTCCACGACCGACCTGAACCGATCCGGATTCTCCCTGCTCACGGGGCCGGAGGGGGCCGTATGGCAGGACGTGGCGCAGGAGGCCGCGACCTTCTTGGGCCTGCCCCTCACGGCCGCCGTGATCGCCGCGGACGGGCCCCACCTGCGCGACGTCACGGGAGCGTTCGCCGACGTCTACGCGCTGGAGGGGCCGGAAGCGGTCCTCGTACGGCCCGACGGCCACGTCCTCGCCCGACTGCCCGGCATCGCACCACGGCAGGAGCTCCGGCAGGCGGCCGACCGAACAGTCGACAGCGGGCGGGTGCCCGCAGGAGCGGAGGAGTCCTCATGACAGCCGAACCCACCTTCTCCCCGGAGCTGCTCGCGGGGCTGCACTCCGGCGACCTCGCCGACATCCGCGCCGTCCTCGCCGGGCTGCCGCGCCAGGAGCTGGCGGCCTGGCTGGCCACGCCCGAGGGCGGGGACGTACTGCGCTCGGCCTTCGAGCGGATGCCCGAGCGCTACACCGGGGGCCTCACGGGCCCCGCGCAGACCGCCCGTTGGGAGGTTTCGAGGTCACCGGCCGCCACGGTCGCCTACGACCTCGTACTGGCCGGGGACACCTGTGACGTGCGCGAGACGGGCATCTCGGGCGAGCCCGCGGTCACCCTCGCCCTGGACGCGGTCAGTTTCGTGGAGATGGCCTCCGCCTCGGTCCAGGGCATGGACCTGCTGCTGGGGGGCCGGCTGCACATCCAGGGCGACGTGCAGCTCGCGATGCGGATGGAGTCCCTCTTCGGGCTCGCCGAACCGGGTGAGTCCGGATGAACACCGCCGCCGGTCGCCACCGGGTGGTGGTGACCGGCATCGGCATGGTGAACCCGCTCGGCATCGGCACCGAGACGGTCTGGACGCGGCTGCTCGCCGGAGCATCCGGCGTGGGGCCGATCCGGGGCTTCGACGCCGACCGGCTGCCGGTGCGGATCGCCGCCGAGGTGGCCGACTTCGACCCGACGGCCTGGCTGACCCGCCTGGAGGTCAGGCGCCTCGACCGGTTCTGCCACTTCGCGCTCGTCGCGGCCGAACTCGCCGTGGAGCGGGCGGGTTTGAACGGCATCGACCGGGACGGCGCGGCGACCGTGATCGGCAGCGCCATAGGCGGCGCCGCCACCATGATGGCGGGGGTGCTGAAGGACGCGGCGGAGCCGTGGTCGGTCTCCCCGTACTTCGTGCCCGGCTCCATCGTGAACATGGGCGCGGGCTCCGTCTCCCAGCACTTCGGCTTCCGCGGCCCCGGCGGCGCACCGGTCACCGCCTGCGCCTCCTCCGCCGACGCGATCGGACAGGCCTACCGCCTGGTCCGCGACGGCTACGCCGGGGCCGCGCTCGCGGGTGGCTCCGAGGCCTGCATCGCCTCGCCCCTGATCGCCGGCTTCGCCAACCTGCGCGCGCTCTCCCGCCGCAACGACGATCCCCAGCGTGCCTCCCGCCCCTTCACCGCGGACCGCGACGGCTTCGTCATGGGGGAAGGCGCCACCATGATGCTCCTGGAGACCGCCGAGTCGGCCGGGGCCCGGGGCGCGTACGTCTACGCCGAGATCTGCGGCTACGGCCAGACCAGCGACGCCCACCACGTCACCGCCCCCGATCCCAGCGGGCAGGGCGCCGCCCGCGCCATGCTCGCCGCGCTGCGCGAGGCCGACCTGAAGCCCGACGAGATCGACCACGTCAACGCGCACGGCACCTCGACCACCTTCTCCGACGCCGCCGAGACGAAAGCGATCAGAGCCGCCTTCGGCACGCACAGCGGGAAGCTGGCCGTCAGCTCGACCAAGTCGATGACCGGTCACCTGCTGGGCGCGGCCGGCGCGACCGAGACGGCCTTCTGTGCCCTGGCCATCGACCGCGGGGTCATCCCGCCCACCATCAACCAGGACGCGCCCGACCCGGAGTGCGACCTCGACTACGTGCCGAACACCGCCCGTCCGTACGCGGTCCGGGCAGCCCTCTCCAATTCCTTCGCCTTCGGCGGGCAGAACGTCTCGCTCGCCCTCCGACGCTTCGTCAGGGAGTGACCCCGCCCGTGTCCATGGAGCTCAGGAAGGCACCTCGATGACCCAGGTCTCCACCGCCCCCGTGGCCACCGCCACCGCGGCCCCCGGCCCCGGCGGCCGGATCCGCCCCCTGCTCGCGATGTCCGGCCATCCGCTGGACTACGTCGGCGGGCTGCGCGACCGCTACGGCCCGGTCGTGCGCATTCCGCTCGGCTGGCGCGATATGTACATGATCAGCGACCCGGAGGCGGCCCACGAGGTCCTGGTGACCTCGCACCGCAACTTCGCGAAGGACGTCATGAGCGCCGGGCGCGGCACGTGGGCCGCCCCGCTCGAAGTGATCCTCGGCAACGGCCTGGTCACCAGCGACGGGGCCTTCCACCGCAAGCAGCGCAGGCTGATCCAGCCGATGTTCCATCACGAACGCATCGCCGGCTACGGTCGCGCCTTCGCCGAGCTCTCCGACGACATCCAGTTCGGTTGGAAGGACGGAGACCGGCTCGACATGCAGGTCGAGATGACCGAGCTGACCCTCGCCATCGTGGCCCGCACGCTCTTCGACGTCTCCCTCGACAGCGACGTGGCCCGCACCATCCGCACCGCCGTCCCGCGCCACGAGGGTCCGCTGCGCTGGGATTCCCTGCCCTTCGCCCGTCATCTGGCGAAGCTGCCGCTGCCCGGCAACAAACGCTTCTACGAGGGCCGGGCCGACCTCTACGCCATCGTCGACCGGCTCGTCGCGGAGCGCAGGCGGGGCGACGGGCAGGGCGCCGACCTGCTCTCCCTGCTGCTCGCGGCGCGCGACGCCGACACCGGGGAGCCGATGGACGACCTCCAGGTGCGGGACGAGGCGATCACCCTGCTCATGGCCGGCCACGAGACCACGGCCAGCGCCCTCGCCTGGGCCTACCACCTGCTCGGCAGCGACCCCGGGGCCCGGGAGCGGATGCACGCGGAGATCGACGAGGTGCTCGGCGACCGGCTGCCCACGGTCGAGGACCTGCCCCGCCTCGCCTGGACCGACGCGGTCCTCTCCGAGGCGATGCGCCTCTACCCCCCGATCCTGGGCGTCGCCCGCCGCGCCCTGACCGACTTCGAGGTCTGCGGCCGCCGCGTGCCCAAGGACGCCTTCGTCGCGATCGTCCCGTGGGTCGTCCACCGCGATCCCCGGTGGTGGCCGCAGCCGGAGCGCTTCGCCCCGCAGCGCTGGATCGAGTCCCCGCCGTCCGCCGACGCGGCGGACGAGCTCACCGGCCACGCGGTACGGCCGGGCCGCCCGCGCCTGGCCTACCTCCCCTTCGGCGGCGGTCCGAGGCAGTGCATAGGCAACACCTTCTCGCGGATGGAGGGCGTCATGGCGCTGGCCACCCTGGGGCGCCACTGGGAGTTCGAGCCCGTCCCCGGCTTCACGGTCGACTCCCTGGCAAGAATCACGATCCGCCCCCGCCATGGCCTCCCGGTATCCGCCAGACGCCGCCACCGCGCCTGAGCCGGGCGAACCGTCCGGCCGCGGCCGACGCCTCAATGCCGCAGCCAGGCGGCGAAGGCGTCGACGAGGCCGGCGTAGAACCGCTCGTCGGGCACCGATCCCGGGTTCTTGCTCGCGTCGTAGAAGGCGACGTTGGTGAAGGTGGCGGAGGTGGAGGCGTTGAGGTTCTTGTAGAACGCGAGCTTGCCGCGGCCGAATCCGACGAACAACCAGAAGACGCCGAGCGGTGCGGTGTTCTGCAGCAAGGAGCGCACCTCGGCCTTGTCCCAGGGTTCGTCACCGACCTGGGTCACGATGAATGCGGGGTCGACGGCGCCGGATTCCTGGTAGTGCCCCACCGCACGCCGCATGGCTTCGGCGACGTTGCCCCACCCCCAGTCGACCTGGGTGTGCAACTGCCCGATGCGGCCGCGGTAGTTGTCCAGCCGGATCTCCTCCAGGAAGGGCTCTTGTCCGCTGGAGAAGACCACGGGCACGGTGCCGTCGTCGTCGAGGGTGGCCGACAGTGCCAGGACCCGCTCGGCGAAGGCCTGCACGGCGAAGGAGTCGTACAACTCCTCCATGTGCAGGTCGTGATCCAGGATCAGGTACACCGCTGCCCGCCGGTTGGCGATGCGCTGGTCGACGAGGGCCTTGTTGGCGTGGCGCGCCGGAGACAGCAGTGCGGGGGCCAGCCGCTCGACCTTCGACAGACCCACCGCGGGGCCCGCGAGGACGGGGTGCGAGCGGGCCGGGGCCGGACGTGGCGCAGGGGCCACGTCGAGCTCGGCTTCCACATCGACCCCGTAGTCGGTCGCGAGACCGGCCAGGCCGGAGGCGTAGCCCTGTCCCACTGCCCGGATCTTCCATTCGCCGCCGCGCCGGTAGAGCTCCGCCAGCACCACGACGGTCTCCCCGGACGTGAAGTCCGGCGCCGTGAACGACCGGGCCGGCGAGCCCGCCTGGGCGATGGACAGATGCGGTGCACGGGTGAAGACCGCACCCGGCTGCAGCGGATCGGCACTCACCACGACCACCAGCCGGTCCACGCCGGCCGGCACGCGTAAGAGGTCGGCCGTGACCACGGAACCGGCGACCGACACCCCGTCCTGGGCCGGGTGGTTGTAGAAGACCAGGTCGTCGTCGCTCCGGACCCTGCCGTCCGCTCCGAGCAACAGCGCCGAGACGTCCGCAGCCAAGCCGTGCACCGACACCGCCAGCACCACTGCCGCCGTCGAAAGCCCGACGTTCTCCCCTTTGCGCAATGCCGTCACCTGCATCTTCACCCCTCGATCTCCGAGAGGGAAACGCTAGACCCCTGCCGCCCGACCGTCCCGGCTTTGGAGAGAATTAGGCCCTCGACACCCGGTCAGGCAGCGACGAGTTCCTGTTCGCGGTCCGGGGTGGTGACCTTGGGCTTCTTGTTCGGCAGGGAGAGGCGGAAGACCCTGTGCCAGGCGGAGTACACCTGCTTGGGCAGCGGTCCGGTGACGTACTGCAGCTCGTACTTGTCGAACAGGGCGCGCACCTTCACCGCGACCTCGGCGTACCGGTTGCTCGGCAGGTCCGGGAACAGGTGGTGCTCGATCTGGTGCGAGAGGTTGCCGGTCATGAAGTGCATGGCCTTGCTGCCGCTGATGTTCGCCGAGCCCATCATCTGGCGCAGGTACCACTGGCCGCGCGTCTCGCCGTTGATCGACCGGCGTTCGAAGACCTGGACGCCCTCGGGGAAGTGCCCGCACATGATGACCGAGTGGGTCCAGATGTTGCGGACCAGGTTCGCGGTGAACGTCGCGGCGAGTGTGGTGAGGAACGACGGACCCGAGAGGAGCGGGTGGATCACGTAGTCCTTGAGCACCTGCTTGCGGATCTTGCGGCCCACGGCCCTGGCCCGCGCGCGGAACTCCGGGTTCTTGCGGCGGCGCTTGCTCAGGTTCCTGCCGAGTTCCAGGTCGTAGGCGGCGATGCCGTACTCGAAGAAGCAGGCGTTGAGGAAGTTCCACAGCGGCTGGCCGAGGTGGAACGGGTGCCACCGCTGGTCCTCGTCGACGCGCATGATGCCGTAGCCGAGGTCGTTGTCCTTGCCGATCACGTTGGTGTACGTGTGGTGCAGTTCGTTGTGCGAGTGCTTCCACTGCTCTGCGGGCGAGACGTGGTCCCAGTCCCAGGTGGTGGAGTGGATCTTCGGGTCCCGCATCCAGTCCCACTGGCCGTGCAGGACGTTGTGGCCGATCTCCATGTTCTCCATGATCTTCGCCACGGACAGGCCGGCGGTGCCGATCAGCCACGCGGGCGGGAAGATCGAGAACAGCAGGACGCCCCTGCTGGCCAGTTCGAGCTTGCGCTGCGCCGAGATCACCTTGCGGATGTAGGCGGCGTCCTTCTCACCACGGCTGGCGATCACCTCGTCGCGGATCGCGTCCAGCTCGCGGCCGAGCTCCTCGATCTGCTCCGCGGTCAGGTGGGCGGTGGGGTCGATGGCGGTCAAGGTGCTCCTACCGTTCGATGTCGCAAGGGCCCGCCGCGGCGGACACGCAGGTCTGGATGAGGACGCCCGGCCCGGCCTCGGTGATCTCGCCGGTGCGCAGGTCGCGGACGGCGCCCGCCGTGAGCGGCGTGACACAGCCGAAGCAGATGCCCATGCGGCACCCGGACGGCATGAGCACGCCGGCCTCCTCGCCGACGTCCAGCAGCGGCGTGGCGCCGTCCGCGTCGACGGTCGTGCCGGTGGTGGCGAAGGTGACCTCGCCACCGTCGCCGGCGACGACGACGTGGGGGCGGAAGCGTTCGGTGTGCAGGCGTTCCGGGACGCCGTGCGCGCTCCAGTGGTCCTCGGCGGCGTCGAGCAGGCCCGCGGGCCCGCAGGCCCAGGTCTCGCGCTCGGCCCAGTCGGGCACGAGTTCGCCGAGACGGGCGATGTCGAGCGTGCCGTCCGTGTCGGTGTGCACCTCGGTGAGCCGCAGCTTCTTGTCCGCGACCAGGTCGTGCAGGTCCTTGCGGAAGATCACGTCGTACGGCCGCGGAGCGGAGTGGACCATGACGGCGTCGTCGAACTCGACGTCGCGCAGCATGCCCATCACCGGTGTGATGCCGCTGCCGGCCGTCAGGTAGAGCACCTTGGCGGGCTTGGCCTGCGGCAGCACGAAGTCACCCGTCGCCTGGTCGAGCTGGATCAGCGTGCCCGGCTGCGCCCTGCGGACCAGGTGGTTGCTGACCTTGCCGTCCGGTATCGCCTTCACGGTGATCGTGATCCGGCCGTCCCGGCGGTCCGTCGGCGAGGTGACCGAGTAGGCGCGCCACAGGCGCACCCCGTCGACGTCGATCCCGATCCGCACGTACTGACCGGCCGTGTGGCCGCGCCAGCCCTGTCCCGGCTTGATCACGATGGTCGCGGCGTCATCCGTCTCAGGGTGCACGGCTTCGATGCGCCCCCGCAGGTCGCCGCCCGCACGCAGCGGGCTGACCAGGTCGAGGTAGTCCGACGGCAGTAGCGGCGTCGTGACCATCTCCAGCAGTTTCCACGCCCTACTGCGGAGGGCTGCACTCGTCATGGCCCCAGCTTGGTGTGCTTGAGGGGGTAAAGTCCTGTCCGTAGGACGTGAATCTGATCGGTTGATTTGTTCGCAGGGAACAAAAACGTGAGCCATGCAACCCGGAGGGCCAGCGAGCTGGTCCTGGACGAGACGACGGTCGCGGCGATTCGGGCCGCGCTGAGGACCACCGCCGACGAGGTCGTCCAGGCGATCATCGACGAGGTCCCTCCCTATGCCAACGCCCTTTCCGGCCGCATGGGTGCCACCATCCGCCGAGCCGTCCGCACCGCCCTGGGCCTCTACCTGGACCTCGCGAGCGGGAACGCCACGGGCGGCGACGCCGGCGAAGCGGCCTACGAGCTGGGCCGCGGCGAGGTCCGCGACGGCCGTTCGATGGACGCCCTGCTCAGCGCGTACCGGGTCGGCGCCCGCGTGGCCTGGCGAGGTCTGGCCGCAGGTGCCGTACCCGCGGGTCTGCCCGCCGCCGAGGTCGCGAAGTTCGCCGAGCTGACCTTCGCCTACATCGACGAGCTCTCCGCCGCGAGCGCCGCGGGCCACGCCGACGAACTGGCCGCACGGGGCCGGGCCCACGAGCGCCACCTGGAAGAACTGGCCCGCGACCTCCTCGCCGGCGCGAGCCCGGACGCGCTCCTCGCGGCTGCGGGGCGGGCCGGGTGGCAGCCGCCGGTCTCGCTGACCGCGGTCCTCCTGCCGGCCGCCCAGGCCCGGCCCGCCTACCGCGCGCTCGACCCGGGCACCCTCGTCCTGGACGATCTGCCGGACGCCTCCGGCGTGCTGCTCGTCCCCGATGCCGACCGGGCGCGTCTGCTGCGGCAGCTGCCCGACCGCACCGCCGTGGTCGGCCCGGCCCGGCCGTGGACGCGCGCGTCCGCCTCGTACGCACGGGCCGTACGCGCGCGCTCCCTCTCCGGTGACATCCGGGACACCGAGGACCACCTGCCCGAGCTGGTGCTGAGCGCCGACGCGGACGCCTTCGCGGACCTGCGCGCCCGGGCCCTCGCACCGCTGCGGACCGTGTCCGCAGCGACCGCGCGCCGGCTCGAGGAGACGTTGCGGGCGTGGCTGCTGTACCAGGGCAGGCGGGACGAGGTGGCGGCGGCGCTGTTCGTGCATCCCCAGACCGTCCGGTACCGGATGTCACAGTTGCGGGAGCTGTTCCCGGACCTCGGCTCGCCGCACCGGGTCCTCGAACTGACGCTGGCGGTCGGAGTCCGGGTGGGCTGACGCGGTCTTCGACACCGTCACCGGGCCGGGATCGGCTGGGTGAGGTTCACCGCGTTGCCGTCGGGATCCTGGATGTGGGCGACGCGCCGGCCCCACGGCATGTCGGTGGGGCCGCCCTGGACCGAGCCGCCCAGCGCCGTCACCCGGGCGAGCGTCTCGTCGACGTCGGCGACGTCGATGCTGAGCAGGATCCGCGGTGCGGCCCCGGTCCCCGGGTCCGTCGTGGTCACCAGTCCGAGGTCGGTGTCGCCGATGCGCAGGCCGAGGTAGAAGGTCGGGCCCTGCTCCGGGACCCGGAAGATCTCCTCGGCGCCGAACAAGGTCGTGTAGAAGCCGACCAGAACCTCCTGGTGGGCGGTGATGATCACTGGCTGGATGGTGGACATGGCACTCCTGTCGAGAACGGTCGTGTCGCTGGGTGGACCGTTCTCGGACCGTGAACTCATCGGCATGACCGACGGCGAGCTCTCTCGGCACCCGTGGGCGCGGGAGACCTGGGGTCCCGGTCGCTCAGCGGCGGACCCGGGGCATGCCCAGGCCGATCCAGGAGATGATCTCGCGCTGGATCTCGTTGTTGCCGCCGCCGAAGGTGAAGATGACCGCGCTGCGGTAGCCGCGTTCCAGTTCGCCGTGCAGGACCGCGCCCGCCGAGCCGTCCTTGAGGGCGCCCGCCGCGCCCACGATCTCCATCAGCCAGGCGTACGCGTCCCGGCGCGCCTCGGAGCCGTAGACCTTGACGGCGGAGGCGTCCTGCGGGGTGAGGGTGCCGCTCTGGACGGCGTTGACCATCTGCCAGTTGAGCAGCTTCATCGCATCGAGCCGGGCGTGCGTCCGGGCCAGGCGGCCCCGCACCCAGCCGAGGTCGATGACCCGGCGGCCGTCGGCGAGCTTGGTGTCGGCGGCCCAGCGCTGTACGTCGTGCAGGGCGCGGATGGCCATCGTGCCGTGCGCGGCGAGGGTGACGCGCTCGTGGTTGAGCTGGTTCGTGATCAGGCGCCAGCCCTTGTTCTCCTGGCCGACCCGGCGGTTCGCGGGGACCCTGATGTCCTCGTAGTAGCTCGCGGTGGTGTCGTGCGAGGCGAGGGTGTTGATGAGGGTGCAGGAGTACCCCGGATCGGCGGTGGGGACCAGGAGCATGGTGATGCCCTTGTGGGCCGGGGCGTCGGGGTCGGTGCGCACGGCGAGCCAGACCCAGTCGGCGGTGTCGCCGTTGGTCGTCCAGATCTTCTGCCCGTTGACGACGTAGGTACCGCTCTCCTCGTCGCCCTCGCGGACGGCCTTGCACTTGAGGGCCGCGAGGTCGGTGCCCGCGTCCGGTTCGCTGTAGCCGATGGCGAAGTCGATCTCCCCGGCCAGGATCTTGGGGAGGAAGTAGGCCTTCTGCTCGTCCGTACCGAACTGCATGATGGTCGGCCCCACGGTGTTGAGGGCCATCAGCGGCAGCGGGACCACGGCCTGCGCGGCCTCGTCGAAGAAGATGAACTGGTCCATGGGCGACATCCCGCGCCCGCCGTACTCCTTCGGCCAGCCGACGCCGAGCCAGCCGTCGGCGCCGAGCCGGCGGATCGTCTCGCGGTAGAAGCGCTTCTGCGCGGCGGCGTCCTGGTAGCGCCCGTAGACGTCCTCCGGGACCAGCTCCGCGAAGTAGGCACGCAGCTCGGTGCGCAACTGCTGCTGCTCAGGCGTGTATTCGAGGTGCACGGCCCCTCCGGGAGTCTCACGGTCCGTCCGTCGCTGGCGGGCGTAGAGTAGAACGTGTTCCAAGAATCCGGAAGGGCCTGCGCCGTACGGTCAGCGGGAGGCGTCCAGCGCCGTGATCATGGCCGCCGTGGTGGCCGTCATCGCCGTGCGGGCCGCCGTCAGGTACGGGCGGGGGTCGGCCTCGGTCAGGTGGGTGCGGATGGCCTCGGTCATCGCCACGTTCAGGGCGGTACCGATGTTGACCTTGCGGATCCCGCCCAGCACCGCCGCCGCCAGTTCCGCGTCCGGCAGCCCGGAGGAGCCGTGCAGGACCAGCGGCACCTCGACCGTCTTGGCCAGCCGGGCGAGCAGCGCGTGGTCCAGGGAGGCGGTCCGCGAGGTCATCGCGTGGCTGCTGCCGATCGCGACGGCGAGCGCGTCCACGCCCGAGTCCGCGACGAAGCGCCGGGCCTCGTCCGGGTCCGTCCGCGCGCCCGGAGCGTGCGGGTCCAGCGGGGCGGCGCCGTTCTTCCCACCGACCTCGCCCAACTCGGCCTCGATCCACAGGCCGTTGGCGTGCGCCCAGTCGGCGGCCGAGCGGGTGGCCTCCAGGTTCTCCCCGTACGGCAGGTGCGCGGCGTCGTACATGACCGAACCGAAGCCGGCGTCGACCGCCCGGCGCAGCAGGTCGACGCTCTTGACGTGGTCCAGGTGCAGGCCGACCGGCACCCCGGCGGCCTCGGCACAGGCGACCGCGGCGCGGGCGATGGGCAGCAACCGGCCGTCCCGGAAGCGGACCGCGTTCTCGCTGAGCTGGATGACGACCGGCGCACCGACCTGCTCGGCCCCGGCGACGACGGCCTCGGCGTGTTCGAGGGTGATGATGTTGAAGGCGGCCACGGCCCGACCGGTGGCGGCCGCCTCCCGGACGAGGTCCCCCGCCGGCACGAGGCTCATCGGACGACCTCCTCTTCGCTGCTGAGGATCACCGAGCGGGTGAGGTTGCGCGGCCGGTCGGGGTCCAGCTCCTGGTGCGCGGCCACCGCGATCGCGAGGCGGTGCACCCGTACCAGCTCGGCCAACGGGTCGTGCCGGGCCTCCACCCACTGCGCCCCGGTGTCGCGGACCTGGTCGGCCAGGCCGTCCGGGGCCTCGTCCAGGGCCCAGGTGACGGTGCCGGGACCGCTGATGCTGATGGGTCCGTGCCGGTACTCCATCGCCGGGTAGGACTCGGACCAGGACAGCGCGGCCTCGCGCATCTTGAGGGCGGCCTCATGGGCGAGCCCGACGCTCCAGCCACGGCCCAGGAAGGTGAACTGGCTCCGGCCCGCCAACTGATCGGGCAGCGGTTCGGCGAGCGCGGCGCGCGCGTCGGCCACCACCGACGGGCTGTGCAGGCCGACGTGGGCGCGGAGCAGGGTGAGCGCCGTGGTCGCGAAGCGGGTCTGCACGACCGAGCGCTCGTCGGCGAAGTCCAGCACGACCAGGTCGTCGGCGAGGGTCATGACGGGCGTGTCGGGGTCGCCGATGACGGCGGTGGTGGCGATGCCCGCGTCGCGCAGCTGCGCGAGCAGGTCCAGGACCTCGGTGGTGGTGCCGGAGCGGGTGAGGGCGACGACCCGGTCGTAGCGCCGGTGGCGCGGGAACTCGGAGGCGGGGAAGGCGTCGGTCTCCCCCGCACCCGACTCCTCGCGCAGCGCGGCCGCGGCCTGCGCCATGTAGTACGAGGTCCCGCACCCGACGATCGCGGTGCGCTCCCCCGGTTGCGGGAGGACCGCCCGCTGCGCCGGGGCCATCTCGGCGGCCCGTTCCCAGCAGTCGGGTTGCGTCGTCAGCTCGTACGCGACATGGCTCATGTCGGCTCCCTGTGCAATGGAGTGCGTGTAATGCATTTTTCTGCAAGATAGCCGGTGGTTTCGCGCAACTTCAAGCATCGGCGGGGTGGTGGCCTGAGTTAATGTCGACGGATAGCCCGAACGCACAGACGTGAACACACACGAACGAACACGAACGCACACAAGGGGGTACGCCGCCGTGGGGTCCATGTCCCGGGAGGTGCGCTGGCAAACGTTGCTGGATCTACTGGTGGAACGCGGCCGCCTGGAGGTCGAACCCGCCGCCGAGGCCCTCGGCGTCTCCGCCGCCACCATCCGGCGCGACTTCGACGAGCTGGCCCAGCAGCAGTTGCTGGTGCGCACGCGCGGCGGGGCGGTGCTGCACGGCGTGTCCTACGAGCTCCCCCTGCGCTACCGCACCACGCGGCGCGCGGCGGAGAAGCGCCGGATCAGCGAGGCGGTGGCCGCGCTGATCGCCCCGGGCGAGGTGGTCGGCCTGACGGGCGGCACGACGACCACCGAGGTCGCCCGCGCCCTCGCCGGCCGGGCGGACCTGAACGCGGGGACCGGCGGGGCGCCCGCGCTGACCGTGGTGACGAACGCCCTCAACATCGCGGGCGAGCTGGTGATCCGGCCGCAGTTCAAGACGGTGCTCACCGGGGGCGTGGCGCGCCCGCAGTCCTACGAGCTGACCGGCCCCTTGGCCCAGGGCGTCCTGGGCCAACTCACCGTGGACACGGCGGTCCTCGGCGTGGACGGCTTCGACCCGCTGGACGGCGCCGCCACCCGCCATGAGGACGAGGCCGCGGTCAACCGCCTGCTGTGCGACCGCTCCCGCCGCGTGGTGATCGCGGCGGATTCCAGCAAACTGGGCGTCCGCGCCTTCGCCCGCATCTGCCCGGCCTCGTCGGTGCACGTCCTGGTGACGGACACGGGCCTGACCGACTCGGGCGCCCGAGCCTTCGAGGAGGCGGGGGTGGAGGTCATCCGGGTGTGAGGGTGGAGCTCATCCGTGGGTGAAGGGGGAGGTCATCCGCGGATGAAGGGGGAGGTCATCCGCGGATGAGGGGGCCGGCGCGGGGCCCCCGGCCGCTCAGTCGCGCGCCCGGCGGATCTGGCTGACGATCGTCGGGTCGGTGATCTCGGTGTCCTGGGCGAGCATCAGCGCCTTGCTGAGCACGACGGCCAGGGTGCGGTCGCCCTCGAAGGGCACGTAGCCGGTCCGGGCGGCCGTGCCCGCGGAGGACTTGGGGACGATGCAGAGGTACTCGTCGTTCGGCGTCATCAGGATGTTGCCCGAGCCGAGATGGATCTTGTAGGTCCGCAGGTCGCCCGTGACGTGCAGGAACCGGCCCTCGATCCGGCACCGCTCGGCGATCGCGAGCCGCGGCACCAGGCGCTCCAGGAGGACGCGGCGCGTCTCGGCGCTCTGGTTCAGCTCGCCGAAGCCGTACGCCGTCCAGTACTCGCGGAACCGCCCGTCGGGCCCGCCGTCCTGCCACGTCGGATCGCTGCCGACACTGGCCACGCCGACGAACAGGTCCACGTCCCGCAGGACTTCGGACAGGACGAGCGGCGGTATCCCGGTGAGCGGGAGCGGCTCGACCGGCTCCGCGCCGTCGCGCAGCCGCATGGTGTACCCGCCGGCGTAGCAGTGCGCCGCGTTCTCCGGTGCTCCGATCGGGTAGAAGCGCACCTGGTCGGTGCGCAGGCGCAGGTAACTGCCCGACTCGGTGGTGTCGACACCCCACTCCTCCCCCTCGCCCTCGATCCAGTACTCGGCGCGCAGGCCCCACTGCGGGAGTTCACGGGTGGCGGGCGGCGCCGTGTCGTCGACGCACATCCGCAGCTTGTTGCGCCAACCGCGGACCGCGGCGAGGGAGTGGAACTGGTGCTGGCGGACGATGTGCGCCGCGAACCGGTTCGAGTACGTGCCCGTCGCCCGCTCGGCGTCGGTCAGCAGGTACACCTCGCGGTGGGCCTGTTTGAAGGGCTGGGTGACGGCGTGCCGCTCCAGCCAGTCCCGCCACGCGACCACCTCGGCGCTCTCGCGGCCGACGGGGTGCCAGAGCGTGACCTCCGCGCCGCGCTCGACCGGGGCGTCGGCGAGGGTGCGCAGGGCGCCGTCGGCGAAGCCGACCGGGGTGCCGTCGACCGTCCACAGCAGGCGGCGGGCGAGGCTGCCGACGAGGGGGTGGTCGAGGTAGCGCTCGCGCCAGGCGTCGTAGGACCATGTGCGCCGGGCGAGGAACTGCCGGTCCAGCCGTTCGACCTGGGCGCCGAGCATCTTGTCGATGTCCTTGACGGCGGCCCCCAGCTCCTTCAGCTCCTCGGGGTGGTCGCGCCGGACCGCGGCGGGGACGGACTTGACCTCCTTGCCCGTCGCGGAGCGCCAGCGCAGGACGGCCTTGACCCCCTGGACCTCCAGCAGGGCGGTGACCTCGCCGAGCTCGACCCTGCCGCGGCCGACCTCGGTCAGGCCGTAGGCGGGCACGGCCAGCTCTTCGACCTCCTCCCGGCCGAGGCCGAGGGCCTGCGCCCGCTTGTCGAGGGCGGTGTTGAGCAGTTTGAGCGTGCCCTTGTAGGTGGTGCGGGTGGCGAGCCGGGCCAGCTCGGCGAGCGCCGGCCCGCCGTCGATGCGGGCGAGGGCCGTGACCCCGGCGTTGGCGACCTTGGGGTTCACCGGCCCGAGGCCGGGGACCTTCCTCAGGGAGGTCTCGACGAGCACGCCGAGCGCGCGGGCCGTGTCCGGGTGGGCGGGCAGCAGGGCCAGGATCCAGGCGAGGCCGCGCAGGGCGTTGGCGTTGTACGGGTCGAAGGCGAGGTTCGCGTCGGGACCGTACCGCACACCGGTGAAGGCGAAGGTGCGGGGGCGGCCGACGAGCGCCAGCCAGCCGAGCACCGCCACACGCACGGCATCGGCGCCCAGCGGTGCGACGAGGGTGCGCGCGGCCGCGTCCCACTTGGCGGTGGGCTTGGCCGACGTCGCGGTCGTGGCGTGCAGGAGCAGGGCCCGCCAGGGCTCTTCGGCGCCCTCCGCCACGGCCCGCTCGGCCCACGCCTCGCCCACGTTCAGCACGGGTTCGATCAGCTCCTTGGCGAAGGCCGCCGTCTCCGGTCGGCCGTACGTCTCCAGGGCGCTGCGGCGCAGATACGCCACGACGGGCGCCGACAGCGCCCGGCCCGCGGTCAGTTCGTGCTCGGCGACGAACAACTCGCCCGTCCCCCAGGTGGACACCTGCGTGCCGAGCTTCTCCAGCTCGGTGGTCCGCTCGGCCGCGAGCGGATCCCCGGGCAGGTCCGCGCCCACGACCTGCAGCAGCTGCAACACCCTCATCTCCATGCGCTCGGGGGAGCTGAACTCGGCGTACAGCCGGCCCGTCTCCTCCGCGACGGCCACGCGCACCGTGGCGTCGAGGCCCTCCAGGGCCTCGACGATCCGGCCCCACACCTGCCAGCTGTTGGCCGAACGGTCCGTCGCCGCACGCAGCGCCTCGTACGCGAGCGGACCGATCTCCAGCGCGGCCGCGTGGCCCTCTATCCTGCCCAGATTGTCCAGCACGTCCACGGTCAGCCACCCACCAGCGGCACGAGCTTCAGGAAGGTGACCTCGACGCCGAGCGGCAGCTCCATCTCCTCGTCCGGGTCCGTGACCTGCCGGTCCCCGACGAGCACCAGGAAGCCGTTCCCCGCGAACGCGGCCAGCGCGCGCTCCGTCTGGGCCTGCGGGTCGATGTGGCGCGGGGTGCGCAGCGCGTACCCGTTCAACACGCGCTCCGTGTCGTGCGGTTGCACGAGGCCCTGGAAAACCTGCGGCTGCGACTGCGCCCGCGCGTTGAACTCCGCCACCTCCTGGAAGACCCTGCGCCGGATCAACTCGCGCGCCGTGAGCCGCTCCTCGGCGATGTCGAGCCCGAAGGCCGCGCCCCTGTCCCCTGATGTCGTCTCGTCGACGAACGTCACCGTTCCCATGCCGACGACGCTACGGGCCACCACTGACAACGACCCCTAGCCCGGGGCGCCCCGCACGCGGACCTACACGCTGACCTGTTCGCGGGCCCGGGTGTCGGAGACGAGGCCGGCCAGGGACGCGCGGGTCTCCGACAGTGCGGAGATCCTGGCGTCCAGGCCGTCGAGGTGTTCCTGGAGGGTCTCCAGCTTGCATCCGGCGACCGTGCCGTCCTGACGGATGCACGGCTGGAGGTCACGGATGACCCGGGTCGGCAGGCCGGCGTCCAGGAGCGCGCGGATGCGCCGGACCACGGCCGGGGCGTCGCCGTCGTAACGGCGGTGGCCGGTGCCGAGGCGCTGGGATTCCAGGAGGCCCTGCTCCTCGTAGTAGCGCAACAGCCGGACGGAGGTGCCCGTTGCGGCGGCGAGCTCACCGATCTTCATGTGGTGCTCCTCACAGCCCCTTGAATCTCACATTGATGTGAGATCTTAGCGTGAGGATCATGACGAACACGAACACGAACACGAGCACGAGCACGAGCACGAGCACGAACGCCGAACGCCCCCTGGCCCTCTACGGTTTCCTGCGCCCCAGGCCGCACCGCGCGGACGAAGTCCGGCGCATCCTCTCCTCCTTGGTGGAACCCACCCGGCAGGAGCCCGGCAACCTCCAGTACCACCTCCACGAGCACGAGGACGGCCGCTTCTTCCTGTACGAGGTCTGGCGCTCCCAGGAAGACCTGGACCGGCACAACGCGACACCGCCGCTGCGCGCCTTCCTGGAGGACCTGTCGACCTTCCTGGAGGAGGCCCCGGACGGCTACTTCGACACCATGGTCAGCCCCTACCCGAGCACGACACCGGCGCCCGCCACGGCCTGAGGCGGCCCGGGTGCGGAACTCCGCGTCAGTGCGCAGGAAGCCGCCCCGCCTCGCGGGCCAGGCCGGCCAGGACCGGGGCGATCAGCGGGTGGGTCTCGGCGCCCCTGCGGGTGGCCGCGAAGACACGACGGGTGGCCGCCGGGCCCTCCACCGGGCGGACCTGGACCTCCTTGAGGTCGGTGCCGCGCAGCGCCGAACGCGGCACCAGGGCCACGCCCGCGCCCGCGCCGACCAGTGCGATCACGGCCCGGAAGTCGTCGGAGGAGTGTCTGAACCGGGGCTGGAAGCCGGCCAGTTCGCAGGCCAGCAAGGTCACGTCGTGGCACGGATTGCCGGGATACTGGCCCACCCAGTCCGTGTCGGAGAGCCCGGCCAGGGACACCTCGGGGAGCGCCGCGAGGGGATGCCCCGCGGGGAGCACCGCATCGAAGGGTTCGGCGTACAGCGGGAGGACCGACAGCCGGGTGTCGTCGGCGCCCGGGCCGCCGCGGTACTCCACGGCGAGCGCCACGTCGGCCTCGCCGTCGAGCAGGAGCGGCAGGCTCTGGTCGCCCTCCGCGTCCCGGACCCGCAGTCGGATGCCGGGGTGGTCCAGGGCGAGCCGGGCGATGGCCGGGGCGAGCACTTCGGTGATGCCGGTGGCGAAGGCGGCCACCGTGACCTCGCCCGCGACGCCGCCCGCGTAGGCCGCGAGCTCGGCCTCGGCGCGCTCCAGCTGGGCCTGTACCTCGTGGGCGTGCCCGACGAGGATCTCCCCGGCGGCGGTGAGCCGTACGCCCCGCCCGCTGCGCGTGAGCAGTACGTGCCCGCTCTCCTGTTCCAGCGCGGCGAGCTGCTGGGACACGGCGGAGGGGGTCAGGTACAGGGCTGCGGCCGCGGCGGTCACCGTACGGTGGTCCGCCACGGCCCGCAGGATGCGCAGCCGGCGGGGGTCGATCACCCCTCCATGATGTCAGCCCGCGGAGGAGCCGAGTTCCGCGCGGGCGTCGATGAAGGCGGCCACGGCGCGCTCCACGTCGGCCGTCGAGTGGGCGGCCGAGAGCTGGACGCGGATCCGGGCGGCGCCCATCGGAACGACGGGGTAAGAGAAGCCGATCACGTACACGCCGCGCTCCAGCAGCAGCTCCGCCATCCGGGCCGCCTCCGCCGCGTCGCCGATCATGACGGGGGCGATGGCGTGGTCGCCGGGCAGGATCTCGAAGCCCGCCTCGGTCATCTTCGTACGGAAGAGCGAGGTGTTGGCCGCGAGCTGCTCGCGCAGGTCGCCGGCCGATTCGAGCAGGTCGAGGACCTTGAGCGAGGCGGCGGCGATGACCGGGGCGAGGGAGTTGGAGAAGAGGTACGGGCGCGAGCGCTGGCGCAGCAGGGCGACGATCTCGGCGCGGGCGGCGACGTAACCGCCGGAGGCGCCGCCGAGGGCCTTGCCGAGGGTGCCGGTGATGATGTCGACGCGGTCCATGACCCCGTGCAGTTCGGGCGTGCCGCGACCGCCGGGGCCGACGAAGCCGACCGCGTGCGAGTCGTCGACCATGACCATGGCGTCGTAGCGCTCGGCCAGGTCGCAGATCTCGGCGAGCGGGGCGACGTACCCGTCCATGGAGAAGACGCCGTCGGTGACGATCAGGCGGCGGCGCGCGTCCTGGGACTCCTTGAGCCGGGTCTCCAGCTCCGCGAGGTCGCGGTTGGCGTAGCGGTAGCGACGGGCCTTGGAGAGGCGGATGCCGTCGATGATCGAGGCGTGGTTGAGCGCGTCGGAGATCACCGCGTCCTCGGCGCCGAGCAGGGTTTCGAAGACTCCGCCGTTGGCGTCGAAGCAGGAGGAGTAGAGGATCGTGTCCTCCTGGCCGAGGAACGAGGAGAGTCGGGCCTCCAGTTCCTTGTGCACCTCCTGCGTGCCGCAGATGAAGCGGACGGAGGCCATGCCGTAGCCCCAGCGGTCCAGCGCGTCCTTCGCGGCGGCGACCACCTCGGGGTGGTCGGCCAGGCCGAGGTAGTTGTTGGCGCAGAAGTTGAGCACCTCGCCCGAGGCACCCGCCACGCCGCCGGAGGTGACGCCGACGGACGCGTTCTGCGGGGTGCCGATGACGCGCTCGGGCTTGTGCAGCCCGGCGGAGCGGATCTCGTCGAGGGTGGTGCGCAGGTCGTCACGTACGGAATCGAACATGGTGCTCTCTTTCCACTGGAGCGGCGGCGGACGGAGGGGGCCGGGCCCCGCGGAGGGGGAGGGTGGTGCGGGGCCCGGCCGGGGGGAGATGGTTCGGGGCGGCGCGCGGGAGGGAGCGCCGGGGGGGTGGTGCGGGTCGAGCGGGCCGGACGGTTACGCCGTCCAGTCCAGGATGATCTTGCCACTGCGGGCGGTGGCGGCCTCGTCGAAGGCGGCGCCGAAGTCGCGGTGCGAGTAGCGGCCGGTGATGACCGGGGTCAGGTCGAGCCCGCCCTCCAGCAGCACCGTCATCGCGTACCAGGTCTCGAACATCTCGCGGCCGTAGATGCCCTTGATGGTGATCATCGAGGTGACCACCTTCGCCCAGTCCACCGGGAACTCCTGCGCGGGCAGGCCCAGCATCGCGATCCGGCCGCCGTGGGTCATGTTGTCGATCATGTCGCGCATGGCCTCGGGACGGCCCGACATCTCCAGGCCGATGTCGAAGCCCTCGCGCAGGCCGAGCTGCGCCTGGGCGTCGGCGATCGTGGCGTCGCGGACGTCGAGCGCGAGCGTGGCGCCCGCCTTGCGGGCGATCTCCAGCCGCTCGGGGCTGACGTCGGTGATCGTCACGCTGCGCGCGCCGGCGTGCCGTGCGACGGCCGCCGCCATGATGCCGATGGGTCCCGCACCGGTGATCAGCACGTCCTCGCCGACGAGCGGGAAGGACAGGGCCGTGTGGACGGCGTTGCCGAACGGGTCGAAGATCGCCGCCACGTCCAGGTCGACCTCGGTGCGGTGCACCCATACGTTCTGCGCGGGCAGGACCACGTACTCGGCGAAGGCGCCGTCGCGCCCGACACCGAGCCCGATCGTGCTGCGGCACAGGTGGCGGCGGCCGGCGAGGCAGTTGCGGCACTTGCCGCACACCAGGTGGCCCTCGCCGCTGACCAGCGCGCCGATCTCGATGTCCTGGACGTCCGCGCCGACCGCGGCGACCTCGCCGACGAACTCGTGGCCGAGGATCAGCGGGGTCTTGACCGCGCCCTGGGCCCAGCCGTCCCACGAACGGATGTGCAGGTCCGTGCCGCAGATGCCGGTGCGCAGCACCTTGATCAGCACGTCTCCGGACCCGTACTCGGGCTCGGGCACGTCCATGAGCCACAGTCCGGGCTCGGCCTTGTGCTTGACGAGTGCCTTCATGGGGTGGCTCCAGGCATGCGGAGGGGGCGCAGCGACCCCTGGGACGGGTGCGGCGCATCGACGGACACCAATCTGCCGACCCGGTAACGATCAGTCCATCGAGGATTTCTTAAGCGGGTCGACAGCCCAGCTTCACGCCTATGCTCCTCCCGTGACGGGGCCGGGGCACGACGGGGAACAGGGAGGTGGCGGCGGGTGCCGAGTCTGCGCAGTCGCGCGCTGTCGGCCGCGCTGATCGCGGCGGGACGACGCAAGAGGTTCGCGAGTGCCGAGGCGGTGCGGGCGCGCGTGGCCGAGTCGGCCCGCAGGCCCGCCTCGCACCTGCCGCCGCGCTGGTTGGGCAAGGTCGCCGAGGTCTCGCGCACCTTCGTCGGGGCGTGGCCGGTGTACGAGGTCGCGCCGCGGGACGCGGAGCCCGCGGCCCGCGTGCTCTACGTGCACGGCGGCGGCTACGTGGGCGAGTTGGTCCGGCCGCACTGGGCGCTGGTGCGGACCCTGGTGAGCGAGGCCGGGGCGCGCTGCGTCGTACCGGCCTACATCCTGGCGCCGCGCGGGACCGCCGACCGGACCGTCCCGGTGGCCGCGGACCTGCTGAGCGGGCTGATCGCGAGCGGCGGGGCCGGTGGCACCGTGCTGATCGGGGACTCCGCGGGCGCGGGGCTGGCGCTCGCGGCCGCGCAGCGGTTGCGCGACCGGACCGGCGCGCAGCCCTCCCGGATCGTGCTGGTCTCCCCCTGGCTGGACGTGACGATGACCCATCCCGAGCAGGGCGCGCTGGAGGCGGCCGATCCGATGCTCGCACGGCCGGGGCTGGTGGAGGCGGGGCGGCTGTACGCGGGGACGCTGGCCACCGACGACCCCCGGGTGAGCCCGCTGCGCGGCTCCTTCGCCGGGTTGGCGCCGCTGACGGTGTTCACGGGCTCGCGGGACGTCCTGGTCACCGACAGCCGGGAGCTGGTGCGCCGGGCGCGGGCCGAGGGCGTCGAGGTGGACTACCACGAGCTGTCGGGCCTGCCGCACGTCTACCCGCTGCTCCCGGTCCCGGAGGGGCGCGCGGCGCGCGCGGAGATCGTCCGGCTGGTCCGCTCCGCGGGCGACCCCGAACCCGACCCCGAACCCGAACCCGACCCCGCCGCCGACCCCGACACCGCACCGGCCCCGGCCCCCGTCCCCGACTGAGCGGCCGTACGGGAGCCGGTCAGGCCGCGCAGGTCATGAGGGAGCTGATCGGGCGGGCCCGGTACGCCGCCCAGAACGCCTCGTCGCGGTCCGCGTCCGGCGGCGGGGTGCGGGCGGGCTGCCAGGCGACGGTGGCGAAGCCCGCCTCGACGGCCGCCTCGGCGAAGTCGGCGTGGGCCCATTCGCGGAACTCGAAGGGCACGGGCGGATCGGTGAGGAACTGGGCGCGCAGCAGCGGCGCGTCCCCGGACGGTTCCCGGTCCAGGATCCTGACGCCGTACGGCGACCAGTCCTGGTGCGGGAAGGCGCCGGGGTTGGGCACGATGGCCAGCAGTCGCCCACCGGGGCGCAGGTTGGTCCGGATCGAGCGGAACATCGCGTGCAGGGCGCTCCGGTCGGGGGCGTAGTTGAACAGGTGGACGGCGGTGGCCAGGTGGAAGGGGCCGAGCTGGGGCATCGCGGCGGCGTCGCCGACCACGTACTCGATCCGTGCCCCGGTGGCCGCGGCCGCCGGCTCGTGGGCCTCCGCCCGGGCGAGCGCGATCATCCGTTCGGAGATGTCGACGCCGACGGTCCGCCGGGCGCCGCCGCGGGCGAGCAGTCGGGTGTTGTAGCCGTATCCGCAGGCGAGGTCGAGGGCGTCGAGCCCGTGCACCCCGCCGAGCGCGTCGAGCGCGCCCAGCAGGGTGCAGGTGTCGGCGGCCGAGAAGGCGGCCGTGGTCTTGGACTCGGCGTAGCGCGCGCCGATGGTGTCGTACTGCTTCCGCATGATCCGTATCGTGCCCCGTGCGGGGCGGCGGGGCCGGTCGGGCCGGTGCCCCGTCCCCCGGACGAGGGAAACCGTAGGCCTATCGGGGGCGTACGGGGGTCAGCGCGACCAGCACGGGGCGCGCCGTGGCGCCCGTACGGCCGGCCGCACCGCCCGGGTCGTCCGGGCACGTGGTGCAACCGCGGCTGGCGAAGAAGCAGCCGGAGCAGTCCGGGGCGCCGATCTCCTCCCGCTTCAGCCGGCCCTTGCGGACCCAGTAGTCCGCGAGGCCCGCCGCCTCGGCCGTGCTGATGTCGAGCCGGGCGGCGATCTGCGCGAGCCCCTCCCCCGGGGCGGCCTCCTCGAACTCCCGCAGCAGTCGGCGCAGCATCCCGGGCCCGGTGGCCCCGCCCCGGCCCCCGTCCCGCGCGCGGGTCACCACACCAGCCTCGCGAGCTGGAAGACCCCGGTGGCGAGCAGCCAGGCGGCGGCCAGTTGGAGGCCGAAGCCGATCAGGGTGAGCCGGGTGCCGATCTCGGCGCGCTGCGCCGCGAGGGTGGCCATGCAGGGGGTGTAGGCCAGGACGAAGACGAGGAAGGCGAGCGCGGCGGCTTCCGGGTGGCCGCCGGAGGACTGCGCGAAGGTCGCCCGCAGACTGTTCCTGAGCACGGGCCCGCCGTCCTCCTCCGCCGAGTAGGTCTGGGCGAGGGTGGAGATCACGCCCTCCTTGGCGATGAGTCCGGTGCCGAGGGCGGCCGTGGCGTGCCAGTCGCCGAAGCCCGCGGGGGCCACGGCCGGCGCGACGGCCTCGGTGACCCGGCCGAAGACGCTCTGCTCGACGGCGACGTTCCCGAAGCCCGCGGGCCCGCCGGAGCCGTCGGCAGCCGCACCCGCGCCGGCCGGGACGGCCATCAGGAGCCAGACGGCCGCGGCGGTGGCCACGACGATCCCGCCCGCGGTGCGCAGGAAGGCGGCGAGCTTCTGCCACACCTGGGCTCCGGTGACGCGCAGGGTGGGGAGCCGGTACGGGGGCAGTTCCAGGACGAGCGGCTCCTCGCGCATGTCCTTGAAGAGGAGCGGGCGCAGCAGCAGGCCCATGCCGACGACGAGCAGGACGGATCCGACGTAGAGGAAGAAGACGACGGTGCCGGAGTTCGAGCCGAAGAAGACGCCCGCGATCATCACGTAGACGGCGAGCCGGGCGGTGCAGCTCATGTACGGGATGAGCATGCCGACCAGGAGCCGGTGCGAGCGCCGGCTGAGGATCCGGGTGCTCGCGAAGGCGGGCACGTTGCAGCCGAAGCCGACGACGAGCGGGAGGAAGGCGCGGCCGGGCAGCCGCAGGGTGCGCATCAGACGGTCGGCGACGAAGGCGGCGCGGGCGAAGTAGCCGGAGTCCTCCAGCAACGCCAGCAGCGCGAACATGATGATCATCAGCGGCACGAAGGTGAGCAGTTGCCCGACGCCGTTGATCAGGCCGTCCACCAGCAGGCCGGTGAGCCAGTCGGGGGCCGAGGCCGCCTCCAGGAGCCGGGTCGCCCCGCTGCTGACCGGACCGGAGACGAAGTCGCCCAGGCCGTCCTGGAGGGGTTTGGCGAAGGTGGTGGTGGCTTCGAAGACGCCCCACATGACGGCGAGGAAGAACGGGATGCCGAAGGAACGGGACAACAGCAGCCGGTCGACCCGGTCGGTCAGCGTGGGGCGGGGCCGGGCGCCGGTGGGCGTGGCCCGGGCGATGACCCGGTGCGCCCAGGCGTAGCGGGCCTCGGCGATCAGCAGCTCGGCGTCGGCGTCCGCTTCCCCCTCGGCGACGGTGTCGGTGTCGGTGTCGGCGGGTACGTCGCCGCACGCGCCCGCGGCGGCAAGGCGGGCCGCGGCCGCGCGGGCCAGGGCGGTGAGCGGCTCGGGCGCGGCGGGGGGTTCCTCCGCGCAGAGCAGGTTCACGGCCAACCAGCGTGCCGGGTAGGGGTGGTGGAGGGCTTCGGCGGCCCGGACGAGCGGGGCGAGCTCGGCTTCCACGGGTGAGCCGGCCGCCCAGCCGGGGTCGGTCGCCGCGGCCGCGGCCGGGGCGCGCAGGGCGTCGGTGACGGCGTCGGCGAGCAGGTCCAGTCCGGTGCCGGTGCGGCCCTCGACGACGACCACGGGCAGGGCCAGTTCGCGGGAGAGCCGGTGGGGATCGGGCGCGCTCCCGCGCCGGGCGGCGACGTCGGTCATGGTGAGCGCGACGACGACGGGGATGCCGGTGTCCAGGACCTGCGAGAGGAGGTAGAGGTTGCGGGCCGGGTTGGCCGCGTCCAGGGCGAAGACGACGACGGCGGGCCGGGCTCCCGGGGGCGCGCTCAGGACGTCGCGGACGAGTTCCTCGTCCGGGGAGTCGGGCAGCAGGCTGTAGGAGCCGGGCAGGTCGGCGACGCGCAGCCGGCGGCCGTCGGGGAGGGCGCCCCGCCAGTCGCCCTGGGCCACGGCGACGGTCTTGCCGGGCCAGTTGCCGACCCTTTGGTGGGCTCCGGTGAGGGCGTTGAAGAGCGTCGATTTGCCGACGTTCGGGTTGCCCGCGAGGGCGACGAGCGGGGCGGCGGCGTTCTGCGAGCCGCCGGCCGCGCCGTCGTCCGCGAGGGCGGTGCCCGCGCCGGGGGTGCTGCGCGCGCCGGGCGCGTGGCAGCTCATCGGGCCCACCGCAGCCGGTCGGCGGTGCGGGAGTCGAGCGCGACCCGGGTGGCGCCGAGGCCGACGAGCAGTCCGCCCGTCGCGCCGCGGGCGATGACGGTGACCTCGGCGCCCGGTACGAAGCCGAACTCCAGGAGCCGTCTGCGGCTGCCGCCGCGGTGGCCGGGGTCGATCCCGGTGATCCTCACGGTCGTCCCGGGACGGCTGTCGTTGAGCGACGGCACCAGTACACCTTCTTCGCTGATTCTTCGCTGATCGATTCCACTTAGGCAAGCCTAAGCAGCTTCGATCGGACCGGAAGCCGCGCAAAGTCCCCGATCGCACGGGACTTTCAGCCCGTCGCCGGCAGGGCCGGCTCGTCCTTCCGGTCGCTCAGCCCAGTTCCGCGAGCGTCTTGAGCAGCGGGGCGGCGCCGTCCTCCCGGGCCAGTGCGGCCGAGAGGTCGCGGGCCCGCGCGCGCATTCCCGGGTCGGTGGTGGCCTCGCGGACCGCGGCGGCCAGCCGGTCGACGGTGAGCCGCTGGTAGCGGACCGGGCGGGCGGCGACGCCGAGGGCGTGCAGCCGGGCGGCCCAGAACGGCTGGTCGAGCTGGACGGGCACGGGGACGGCGGGCACCCCCGCGCGCAGCCCGGCCGCGGAGGTGCCCGCGCCCGCGTGGTGGATCACCGCGGCCGTCCGCGGGAAGAGCCAGTCGTGCGGGACCTCGGGGACGGCGATCAGGTCGTCCCCCTCGGCGCTCAGCCCGCTCCAGCCCGCCTGGACGATCCCGCGCACCTTCGCCTTGCGCAGGGCGGCGGCCAGCAGCGCGCCCAGGCGTTCCGCGTCCCCGGCGACGAGGCTGCCGAAGCCGGCGAAGACGGGGGGCGGGCCCGCGTCGAGGAAGTCGAGGAGCCGCTGCTGCGGCTGCCAGCCGGGGGGCCGCTGCGGCCACCAGTAGCCGCCGACGTGGTGTCCGGCGGGCCAGTCCGCGGGGCGCGGCAGGACGAGCGGACTGAATCCGTGGTGGATCAGCCGGTCCGGGTCCATGCCGAGGGGGCCGCTGAACCGGCGCGGCGGCAGGCCGAGTTCGCGGCGCAGCGCGCGCACTCCGGGGGCGAAGGCCCGGTCGCCGCAGGCCCAGATGGCCCGTCCGGTCAGCCTGTTGCCGTACGGGCCCAGCGAGCGGCCGCCCGCGACGAGCGGCGGGATGGCCCGGCTGGGGGTGACGGGCAGCAGGTGGGCGCCGACGCAGGGCAGCCCGTACCCCTCGGCGAGGGTGGCGCACAGCGGTTCGGTGAGGGTGGAGGCGAGGACGACGTCGGCGCCGGCGCGCACCGCCGCGGCGACCCCATCGGTCAGGGGCGGGATGAACTCGCGGGCCAGTCGCACGACCCGGGCCATGGCGACGGGGGCGCTGACCGCGCGGGTCAGCCGCTGGCCCACGGGCGAGGCGAGTTCCACCCGGGGGTCGACGGGCAGCGGCCGAAAACCCAGGCCGAGCGCGGTGACGGCGCCCTCGAAGCGGCCGTGGGTGGCGAGGACCACCTCGTGTCCGGCGGCGCGCAGCCGCGTCCCGAGTCCGGTGTAGGGGGCGACGTCGCCCCAGGAACCCGCTGTCACCATCAGTACGCGCATGGTTTCACTGTGTCATCCCGCCCTCGGCCCGCGCGAGTTCGCAGCTCAGGAGGGCGGGACGGGCGGGCCGTCGGGGGCCCGGGTGAGCTCGCGGGCACAGGAGCGCAGCCAGGCGTGGGCCGGGTCGGCGTCGTGCCGCGGGTGCCAGGCCATCCCGAAGGGCATGGTGGGCAGGTCGAGCGGGATCGGGAAGGTCTCCAGCCCCAGCGCGTCGGCGAGCGGCCCGGCCTGGTGGGTGATCAGCCCGACGAGGTCGCTGCGGCGCAGCACGAACAGGGAGGCGGGGAAGGTCCCGACGCTGCCCACCACCTTGCGGGTCAGGCCCAGTTCGGCGAGCGCGGCGTCCACCGGTCCCTCCAGGCGGCCGCGCCGGGAGGCGATCAGGTGTTCGGCGGCGGCGAACCGCCGGGCGGTGACCCGACCGCGCAGCAGCGGATGCCCGGTGCGTACGACGCCCAACACCCGCTCGTCGGCGAGGTGTTCCACGTGCACCTCGGGCGAGCGGGTGTCCACGACGCCGAGTTCCAGGTCGGCGACGCCTTCGCGCAGGGCGGCCAGGTCCGCGTGGCTCTCCGGCAGGAACCGCAGCCGCACGCCGGGGGCCTCGCGGGCCACCCGGTCGAAGAGCGTGGCCGCGCAGGTGGCCACGTAGGCGTCGTTCGCGATGACGCTGAAGGTGCGCTGGAGCGTGGCCAGGTCGATCCGCCCGCCCGAGAGGAAGACGGAGCGGGCCCGCTCGACGACGGCGCGCACCTCGCCGTGCACGGCGAGGGCGTGCGGGGTGGGCACCATGGAGCGTCCGGCACGGACGAGGACGGGGTCGCCGAGGGCCTTGCGGATCCGGCCGAGGGTGCGGCTCATGGCGGGTTCGGACAGGTGCAGCCGGGCGGCCGCGCGGGAGACGCTCGACTCCTCCAGCAGCACGTCGAGGGCCACGAGCAGGTTGAGGTCCAGCCCGGATTGCGTCACACGCATTCATTCCTTGCATAACTTGCACTGGAAAGCAGGTCACGCCAACCCTACGGTGAGGGCATCCAGATCACCCCTTCCAGCTCCGAGGAGGAGCCGTGCTCCGCCCTGCCCAGAACCGCCCCGGGCCCTCCGTGCCCGCCCCGCCGACGGCCGCGGCCGCCCCGTCGGGTCCGCCGCGGGCCGTGGTGCTCGTGCTGTGCGCCTGCGTCCTCGTCGCACAGGCGATGGTCGCGGCCGTCAACCTGCTGATCCCGCAGCTCGCCGCGTCGTCGCTGCGCCCCGCGCCCGGGCAACTCCTGTGGGCGGTCGACGCGTACGTCATCGTCTTCGCCGCGCTGCTGATCCCCGCCGGAGCCCTCGGCGACCGGTACGGCCGCAAGGGCGCCCTGCTCGCGGGGCTCGGCCTGTTCGCGGCGGGCGGCGCGCTCAGCGCGCTGGCCGACTCCCCCGCCGTGCTGATCGCGGGGCGCGGGCTGTGCGGGGCGGGAGCGGCGCTGATCATGCCCGCCACCATGTCCGTACTGATCCACCTGAGCGCGCCGGAGCGGCGCGGCCAGGCCCTGGCCACCTGGACCCTGTCCGCGGGCCTCGGCGGGCTGGCGGGCAACGTGGGCGGCGGGCTGGTGGGCGAGTTCCTGACCTGGCGCGCCCTGTTCTGGGCGGTGGTGCCGCTCGGCGTCCTGCTCGCGCTCGTGGTGGCCCGTACGGTCCCGCGCACCCCGGCGCGGGCCGATGCGGCGGTGGACCCGCTGGGCGCCCTGCTGCTGGCGGGGGCGCTGTTCGCGGTGGTCTACGGGATCATCGAGGGTCCCGCCCTCGGCTGGGCGTCGGCGCCGGTGCTGTGCGCCTTCGGAGCGGGGGCCGCGCTGCTGGCCGTCTTCACCGGCTACGCGCTGCGCGTCGCGCGGCCGCTGCTGGACCCGCGGGTCTTCGCCTCGCGCCGCTTGCGGGCCGGCGCCCTCGGGATCGGGGCGGCCTTCTTCGGGCTCTTCGCCCTGTTCTTCGTCAACGCGCAGTACCTCCAGTACGCGAAGGGCTTCTCCCCCGCCCTGACGGGCCTGGCGATCGTGCCGCTCACCGTGGGCATGGTGCTGGTGCCCCGGCTGGGCGCCCGGCTGCAGCAGCGGACCGGCCCGCGGCTGCCCGCGGGGGCGGGGCTGGCCCTGATCGGGGTGGGCCTGCTGCTGGTGTCGACGGTGGACGCGGGCACTCCGTACCCGGTGTACGCCTGCTACCTGCTGATCCTCTCCGTCGGCACCGGTCTGTGCGCGCCCGCGCTGACCCTGACGGTGGTCGCCGAACTCCCGGTGCACCAGGCCGGGCTGGGGTCCGGGCTGAACACGGCGGCGCGGGAGATCGGCGCCGCGCTCGGGGTGGCGGTGGTGGGGACGGTGCTGGCCTCGCGCTTCCACGGGATCCCGCGGGACGCGGCGCAGGCCGCCGCCTTCACCGATGCCATGGGGACGGCGTTGCGGATGGTGGCCGTGGTGCTGCTGGCGGTGACGGTGGCCGTGGTGACGGGCTACCGGGGCGGTGTGCGCCCCGGCGCGCGCTCTGGCGCGTAGAACGGCGCGCGCCCCCGGGATGCATCGGCCGCCGGTGCGGGCGCATCCTGTCTGTGTGACGGCCAGACCGGACAGCCGCGGGCCCGCCCCGGACGAGACGGGCCGGGCACTCGTGCGGGCCGCGGTGGACGCGGCCCTGGCACTCGGCGGCTACGCGGGCGGGGTGTACCTGCGCTCCGGAACGGCGGGTCTGCTGCGGCTCGCGGTGCTGTCGGGCCTGCCGGGGCCTTTGTTCCGTCCCTGGTGGCGGATGCAGGTGAACCGCCCGTACCCGGTGGCCGAGGCGTACCGCTCCGGGCACGCCGTGCACCTGCCCGACGCGGAATCGACGATGCGGTTGTTCCCGCAGCTCATGGCCGGGCTGCCGTTCGCCTTCGGCTCGCTCTACGAGCCGGTGACCGCCGGGCGCGAGCGGTACGGGGTGCTGATGGTGCTGCGTACGGCGAGCCCCGGCACGCCCGTCGGCCCCGCGGACCGGGAGCGGTTGCGCGGGGCGGCCGCGGCGCTGGCGCGGGAGTTGGCGCGGCTGACCGCGGCGGGCGCGCCGGTGGTGTGGGACGGCGACCCGCTGTGCGTGGAGCCGCCCGGTCCCGCGGCCGACGCCGAACAGGCGGTCGACCGGATGCCGCAGGCGCTGCTTTCCCTGGACCGGCACGGCCGGGTGGAGTTCGCCAGTGCCGGGGCGGACGCGCTGCTGGGACCGGAGGCGGCCGGGCTGCGGGGGCGCGTCCTGTGGGAGGCGTTGCCCTGGTTGGGCCAGCCCGTGCAGGAGGACCACTTCCGGGCCGTGTACATGTCCGGGGAGCCCGTGGGGTTCCTGGCCCGCCATCCGGGCGGGGAGTGGATCTCGGTGGACCTGTATTCCGGGGCGGGCGGGGTCAGCGTGCTGCTCGCGGCCTCCCGGCCACCCGCGTACGCACCCGGCTCGGTGACGCGCCCGGGCGCCGGGCTCGGTTCGCCCGCGGACCGGGCGACGGCCGTGTACCGGCCGGTGGCCATGGCCATCGCGCTGACGGAGGCGGTGACCGCCCGTCAGGTGTCGGCCGTGGTGACCGAGGAGCTGTTGCCGGCCTTCGGCGGCCGCCAGTTGGCGATCTACCTGCTCAACGAGCGCCATCTGCACCTGGCGTGGGAGACGGGATTCCCCGCCGGTTTCCTGAACCGGTTCGACGGGGTGGCGCTGGACGTGCGGCTGCCGGGGGTGGAGACCCTGACGTCGGGGCGGCCGATCTTCTTCGAGTCGATGCAGCACCTGGCCGCGGCCTACCCGGGGATCCCGATGGACACCGACGTCGGCGCCCGGGCCTTCCTGCCCCTGATCGCCTCCGGCCGCCCGGTGGGCTCGTGCATCCTGGGCTTCGACGCCCCCCGGGGCTTCAGCCCGGAGGAGCGCACCGTGCTGACCGCGCTGGCCGGGCTGATCGCGCAGGCCTTGGAGCGGGCGCAGCGCTACGACACCGAGGCCGCCCTCGCCCGCGGCCTCCAGTCGGCGCTGCTCCCGGCCCGGCTGCCGGTGCTGGACCAGGTGGACACGGTGGCCCGCTATCTGGCGGGCACCCAGGGCATGGACGTCGGCGGGGACTGGTACGACGTCATCGAGACGGAGCCCGGACTGCTGGCGCTGGTGATCGGGGACGTCCAGGGACACGGGGTGGCGGCCGCCGCGACCATGGGCCAACTGCGCAGCGCCGTAAGGGCCTTCGCGCTGAGCGGGAGCAGCCCGCAGGAGGTGGTGAGCGGCACCAACAGGCTGTTGATCGGACTGGATCCGGGGCAGTTCGCCAGTTGTTGCTACGTCCTGCTCGACCCGGCGTCGGGCCGGGCCCGCGCCGTGCGGGCGGGGCACCCCCAGCCGCTGCTGCGCCGCCCCGACGGTCGGGCCGAGGTACTGGACCTGCCGGGCGGCGTGGTGCTGGGCATCGACCCGCGGGCCGCGTACCCGGTCACCGAACTCACCCTGGAGGTGGGCGCGGTGCTCGCCCTGTACACGGACGGGCTGGTGGAGGAACCGGGTACGGACATCGACGTCGGGGTGGAGCGGCTGCGGGCGGCGCTGGCCGCCGCCGGGCCGGGTCCCCTGACCGAGACGGCGGACCTGCTGATCAGCGAGGCGGGGCAGGCCACCGACCGCCCGGACGACATCGCGCTGCTGCTGGCCGCCCGGACCCCGGGCGGCCAGCGGCGGGGGTGAGCCGCGCCCGGCCCGTGCTCAGCAGTGCTTGCCGGCGGTGGCGCGGGCGTACGCGTCCCCGGCGAGCAGCGCGTCCGCGACCATGTCCGGGGTGACCGCGAAGGGCATGTTGTGCGTGGTCTCGCCCTCGGCGGTGGCCGCGCGGCCGATGGCGAGGAGTTCCTCGCGGTCCGGGTCGACCAGGCCCACCTCGGCGAGCGTGGTCGGCAGGCCGACGCTGCGGCTGAACCGCAGGTAGGTGTCGAGCTCCTCGGTGGGCGCGCCCTCCATGACGAGCTGGGCGAGGGTGCCGAGGTTGACCTTCTCGCCGTGCATCATGCCGTGGGTGCGGTGGGAGACGGTCAGGCCGTTGTGGATGCCGTGGGCGGCGGCGAGCCCGCAGGATTCGAAGCCGAGGCCGGAGAGCAGCGTGTTGGCCTCGGTGACCTTCTCCAGGGCCGGGGTGACCACGTGGGCCTCGGCGGCCAGGCGGGCCTGGTGGCCGTACTCCATGAGGGTCTCCCAGCAGAGCCGGGCCAGGCTCAGGGAGGCGGCCGTGGCGAGGCCGCCCGCCATCGCGGTGCGCTCCGCGGCGACGCAGACGCGGGCCTCGTACCAGGTGGCGAGGGCGTCGCCCATGCCGGAGACGATGAAGCGGCTGGGCGCGTTCGCGACGAGCGCGGTGTCGACCAGGACCAGGTTGGGGTTGCGGCGGAAGAAGGAGTACCGCTCGAACGCGCCGGCCTCGGTGTAGATCACGGCGAGTGCGCTGGTCGGGGCGTCGGTGGAGGCCACCGTGGGGGCGCTGACGACGGCGATGTCGCCGAGGGCGTGGCCGACGGCCTTGGCGGTGTCGATGGCGGTACCGCCGCCGATGCCGATGACCACGTCCGCGCCGGCGGCGCGGGCGGCCGCGGCGACCCGGTCGATCTCCCGTTGCGTGCAGAGTCCGCCGAAGACCTCCTTGGTCAGGCGGACCCCGGCGGCGGCGAGCGAGTCGGTGACGGCCGCGTCGACGAAGCCCCAGACCCCCTTGTCGGCGATGACCACGGCATGGCCGCCGAGGTGGGCGACGTGCTCGCCCAGGTCGTTCATCGCCCCCGCCCCCTGGACGTACTTCGGCGGGCTGATGAGCATGCGCGTACCGACGGTCTTCACGGAAATCCTCCTGAATTTCAGACGACTCAATTGGCGTCTTATTCATGCCTATCACGCACCGAAGGGCCCCGCGCGGGCCTTTCCGCAGGTAAACAAAGGACCAAGTACCCCACCCCGACCGCCGCGCCCGCGACGTAGGGTTCCTAGTAACCGGCCTGGTCAAGGGCCGATGGAGCCATCTCCACATGAGTTGCATTTTCTTTCCGCATTAACGCATTGAGGCGCAATGAAGCGCACCGAAAGCCATCAGGAGAGGCCCGCAGTGAAGAAGCTGATCAATTCCCCGGAAACCGTGGTCCAGGACGCCCTCCGGGGAATGGCCGCGGCCCACCCGGAACTCGACGTCGACGCGGGCGCGGGCATCGTCACGCGGGCCGGCGGGACCGCCGGGGGGAAGGTCGCGGTGCTCTCCGGCGGCGGTAGCGGACACGAGCCGCTGCACGCCGGGTTCGTGGGTCGCGGCATGCTGGCCGCGGCGGTCGCCGGGCCGATCTTCACCTCGCCGGTGCCGGACGCGATCGCCCGCGCCACCGCGGTGGCCGACACCGGCGCGGGCGTGCTGCACGTCGTGAAGAACTACACCGGGGACATCCTCAACTTCACGATGGCCGCGGAGGACTGCGAGGACGAGGGCATCGAGGTCGCCCAGGTCGTCGTCGCCGATGACGTCGCCGTGGCCGCGGACGCGGCCGGTCCCGGCCGCCGGGGCACCGGCGCCACCCTGTTCGTGGAGAAGATCGCGGGCGCCCTCGCCGAAGAGGGCGCGCCACTGGCCGAGGTGGCGGCGGTGGCCCGCAAGGTGGTTGAGCGCTCGCGCAGTTACGGGGTCGCCCTGTCCTCCTGCACCACCCCGGCCAAGGGCAGCCCCAACTTCGCCCTGGGCGAGGACGAGATCGAGCTGGGCATCGGCATCCACGGCGAACCGGGGCGCGAGCGGCGCCTGTCGATGAGCGCCGCCGACACGGCCGTGGCCATGCTCGACGCGATCCTCGAAGACCTCCCGCAGTGCTCCGACGACCCGGTCATCCTGCTGGTCAACGGGCTCGGCGGGACCCCGCCGGTCGAGCTGTACGTGATGCGCGCCGAGGTCGGGCGCGTCCTGGCGGAGCGGGGCGTCACCGTGGCCCGCTCCCTGGTGGGCGACTACGTCACCAGCCTGGACATGGCCGGCTGCACCCTCACCCTGTGCCGCGCCGACGCCGAACTGCTGCGGCTGTGGGACGCGCCGGTGAACACCCCCTCCCTGCGCTGGGGTTGCTGAACCCCGACCGCACCGCGAACCCGCCCCGCCCCCTCCAACTCCCCCACCTCCCCCACCTCCCCCGCCTCCACCACCCTTCGCCGCCAGGAGTGACACGCATGACGACCATGCAGCCGGAAGCACCCGTTCTCGACGCCGCCTGCTTCCAGCGCTGGCTCGCCGAGACCACCCGTCTGGTACGCCGCGACGCCGAGCGGCTCACCGAGCTGGACGCGGTCATCGGCGACGGCGACCACGGCGCCAATCTGGTCCGCGGCTTCGGCGCGGTCACCGCCGCCGTGACCGAGACCCGCCCGCGCACCCCGGGCGCCCTGCTGACCCTGGCCGGGTCCACGCTGACCAACACGGTGGGCGGCGCCTCCGGTCCGCTCTTCGGCACCGCGCTGCGGCGCACCGGCAAGGTGCTGGGCGACACCGAACAGCCGACCGCCGGGGAGCTGGGCGCCGCGCTCGGCGCCGGTCTGCGGTCGGTCCAGAAGCTCGGCGGCGCCGAGGTCGGCGACGCGACGATGGTGGACGCGCTGGCTCCGGCGGTCCTCGCCCTGGCCGACGCCGCCGAGGCGGGACGCCCGCTGCGCGAGGCCCTGGACGAGGCTTCGAAGGCGGCGCGCGCGGGAGCCGACGTCACGGCCGGGTTGCAGGCCCGCAAGGGGCGGGCCAGCTATCTGGGCGAGCGCAGTGTCGGACACCAGGACGCGGGCGCCAATTCGGTGGCGCTGCTGATGGAGGCGCTGCGGACGGCCGTCGACGGCGCCGCCGGCGACATCGGGATCGAGACGGGGACGGACGCGGCGCGGGAGCCCGTCGCCGAGGAGCCCGTCGCCGGGGAGCCCGTCGCCGGGGAGGGCCGTCGGGCCCGGGCCGGCGTCACGACCGGCCGGGTCGGCGTCGTCCTGGTCTCCCACAGCAAGGCGGTCGCCGAGTCGGTGGCCGAGCTGACCCGGGCCCTGCTCGGCTCGGCCGAGTCCGGCCCGCTCGCCCTGGCGGGCGGCACCCGGGACGGCGGGATCGGCACCAGCGCGGCGCTGATCCGCGAGGCCGTCCGCGCCGTGGACGAGGGTCGGGGCGTGGCCGTGCTGTGCGACATGGGCAGCGCGGTGCTCACGGTGAAGTCCCTGATCGGCGACGAGGAGGCGGGACTGCCCGCCGGTACCCGGATCGTGGACGCGCCGTTCCTGGAAGGAGCGGTGGCCCTCACCTTGACCTCCGCGATCGGCGGGGACCTGGACGCGGTGCTGGCCGCCGCGGCGGACGCGCGGGACTACCGCAAGCGCTGACCGGTCGCCGAGGACAGCGACGGCGGGACCAGCGGAGCCTCCCGCGGGTCGGCCTGCGGGGGCGCGAACGGGAGCGGTGCGGGTGCGGGTGCGCCCGCACCGCACAGGGCCCGGGTCTGGAGCCGGTCGAGTGCCGCGTCCACGGGGTGCGGGACCGGCCGGCCCTCGGCGTCGTTCAGCTGGTATTTGCCGAGGTTGAAGCCGAGGGCGAACTGTCGGCTGCCGTCCGCGCTGGACAGCGCGGTGGTGCCCGCGCCCCAGACCGAACCGTCGTGGCCCCAGGCCGGTCCGCACGGGGTGTCGACGGTGTAGATGCCGAGGCCGTAACCGGCGATGACCCGGCCGGCGTCGTCCGTGACCGGGTGGGTCGTGCGCATCTCGCGGAGCTGGGCGGCGGGCAGCAGGCCGCCCCGGAGCAGGGTCCGGTAGAAGGTGTTGAGGTCCCGCGGGGTGGAGATCAGCGCCCCGGCCGTGCCGGCCATGGTCATGTCGTACTCGCTGAAGTCGCGGGGCGGGTCGATCAGCCCGTGGAAGCTCTCGTACAGCTTGGCGTGCGGGCCGGCGATGAGCGGATCCGTCCCCGGGAAGTAGGTGTGGCGCAGCCCGGCACGGCGGATGACGTCCCGGGTGATGACCTCTTCGGGATCGCGGCCGGTGACCTCGCGCAGCAGCTCGCCGAGCAGGACGTAGTTGGTGTTGGAGTACGACCAGTCGGTGCCGGGCGCGAAGACCTGCGGTGCGTCCAGGCCCCAGCCGATCAGCGTGGCCGGTAGCAGCGTGCGGTGGCGGAACTCGTCCAGGCTCGCGGCGGAGCCGCGGGCCAGGGAGGGGAAGGCCCGCGGGACGTAGTCGGCGATGCCGCTGGTGTGGTTCATCAGCATGCGGACGGTGATCCGCCGGCCGCGTTCGCCCGGGACCAGGTCGGGGAGGTAGGCGCCGATCGGCGTGTCCAGCCCGATCCGGCCCGCCGCGCTCTGCTGGAGGACGGCGACCGCGGTGAAGGACTTGGTGACGCTGCCGACGCGGTGTTCCATGCCGGGCCGGGTGGGGCGGCCGGTGTCCAGGTCGGCCACCCCGGTGGCGCCGTCCCATCCGGCGGCTCCGTCGCGGACGGAGGCGTACGCCCCGTACATGCCCGCGTCGCGCACGGCGTCGAGGTCCCGGGCAAGGGCCGCACGGTCGGGGCCCGCGGTCCACTCGGGGCCCGCGGTCCACCGGGGGGCGGCGGCGAGGGAGCCCGCGGGCGGCGGGGCCGTCTCCAGGGGGCCCGCGGCGGCGGCGGTCACCACCGGAGCCGCCGTGGCGAGGCAGGCGAGGCAGAGGGCGACCGCGGCCGCCGGGTTCCGCAGCCGCGCCAGCCGAGCCGGGAGCGAGCGGTTCGCCCGTACCTGCATCATGTCTCCCGTTCCGCGCCGTCCCTGTCACGGACTCGCGGCGCCCGCTGGTCCTTGCGCCCCCGAGTATCGGGTACGTCCCCTCACGGCCCGTCACGCGCGGGACGTTTCAAGCCCCTTCGAGTGGTCAGACGCGTTCAGAACCCGAAAGGACCGACGAGAGGGGAACTGTCGTGCCCGACCTGACACTGCTGCCCGGACAAGCGCTCCACCACTGGGATTGGCAGGCCGACGCGGCCTGTCGCGGCCTCGACCCGAACCGCTTCTTCCACCCCGCCGGTGAGCGCGGCGACGAACGGGAGGACCGGGACGAGGCGGCCAAGCGGGTGTGCGCGGTCTGTCCGGTGCGGCTCATGTGCCTGGAACACGCGCTGCGCACCCACGAGTCCTTCGGGGTGTGGGGCGGGCTGACCGAGGACGAGCGCCGCGGGATGAGCCCGGGGTCGCTCTGAGGCGGCGTCGGCGGGGCCGGAGGGGCCGGAGGGGCCCCATCGGCAAAGCCGGGGGAAATATTCTGCCGGGCGAGCTGCGGTTCCCGCATCCCCCGGAGAGCAGTATTCACGCGGCCTTAACGTCGAAACGGACACCACCGGCGCGTCGGAACGATGGATTCCGCAGGTAAACAGCTATTGACCAGCGGATCTCGCGGAGATTGCATAGCGGCCCGGGAGCACACGGAACCACTTGATCACCAGCCGCCTCGGAGGCGATACCGCTCCCGCACTCATCACCCCGCATCTGCCGATCGGAACCCGCACTGATGTCCGACACGATCAGCGCTCCTCAGGCGCTCGCCCCCGCGACCGGCCCCGTCCCCCAGAAGCTGAAGCGCTCCATCGGCGTGGTGGGCGGGACCCTGCTCACCCTCTCGTGCGTGACGCCGGCTTCGACCCTCTTCGTGGTCGTGCCCGACCTGTTCTCGAGCCTCGGCACCTACGCCGCCCTCACCATCGCCATCGGCTCGCTGCTGTGCATCGGCGTCGCGTTCTGCTACTCCGAGCTGGGCACGCTGATCCCGAGCGCGGGCGGCGAGTACGCCATCGTGTCGACGCTCGCGGGTCGGCTCGCGGGATGGTTGGTCTTCGTCCTGTCCCTGCTGGTCGTGATGATCGTGCCACCCGTGATCGCCATGGGTACGGCCGACTACCTGGCGCCCATCGTCCACATCCCGGCCCCCGTCGCGGGCGGCGCGGTCATGCTGCTCGCCACCCTCGCCGGCCTGCTGGACCTGCGCGCCAACGCCTGGATCACCGGCATCTTCCTGGTACTGGAGGTCGTGGCCGCCGCCCTGGTCGCCGTCCTCGGCTTCGCCCACAGCGAGCGCGGCGCCTCGGCCCTGGTCCACGGCTCGGTCGCCGGTGAGAGCGGTGCCTCCACCTCCACGGTGACCGCGATGATGGTGGTCTCCGGCCTCGCCATCGCCCTGTTCATCACCCAGGGGTTCTCGACCGCCGTCTACCTGTCGGAGGAACTGGAGAACCCGCGGCGCAATGTCGCCCGCACCGTGCTGGCCACCCTGGCCATCTCCACCGCCGTCATCCTCGTCCCGGTCATCGCCATCACCGTCGGCGCCCCCGACCTCGCGGCCCTGACCAGCGGAGACATCGGCGGAATGGTCACCGCCTGGTCCAACTCGGCCGTCGGCACCTTCGTCAGCCTCTGCGTCGCCCTCGCCATCGTCAACGCGGGCATCGTGATGGTCATCCAGAACTCGCGGGTGCTCTTCGCCTCCGCCCGCGACAAGGCGTGGCCCGAGCCCGTCAACAACGCCCTGTCCCGGCTGGGCCGCACCGGCTCCCCCTGGGTCGCCACCCTGGTCGTCGGCGTCCCCGGCGCGGCCCTGTGCTTCGTGAACCTGGACACGCTCTACGGCGTGACCGGCGTCTCGGTGACGGGCATGTACCTGCTGGTGGCGGTGGCCGCCCTGTACAGCCGCCGCGGCGCACACCGCACGGTGGCCGCCTGGCGGATGCCGCTGTGGCCCGCGGTGCCGGTGGCGCTGATCCTCGTACTCGCCTACATCCTGACCCAGCAGGAGACCCAGTACCTCCTCTGGACGGGCGGGATCACCGGGGTCGCCACCCTCTACTGGGCGCTCTACCTGCGCCCGCGCCAGGACTCCCGCTGGCTGGTCACCATCCCGGAGACGGAGGACGCCCCCGCGTCCTGACCCCGCTCCCGCTCCCCCTCCCCGCGCCACCCGTCCGAGTCATCGGCCGGGTGGCGCACCCGTGCGGCCGGCGCCGACACCTTTCGCCGCCGGGGAGGGTTGTACAGCGCGCTTTGTCCTTCCGGCGCCTCTTGGAGCGATCAATGACTTTCATGCCGAGTTCCGCCACGGTCCAGGGCCAGGGATCGTTCACGCACCGGGACCCGGCCGTCCCCCTGCCCGTCCCCGCTCAGGGCAGCGGCCCGGACTCCGTCGCCGCGAGAGTGGAGGAGCGGGAACTGGTCTTCGACGGGCTCACCTACGTCTGCCGGATCGCCCGGGCGGGCGGCACGGGCACGCCGGTCCTCATCCTCGGCGGATCCGAGCAGAACCGGACCTCCTGGACCCGGCACGAGAAGCGGATCGTCCAGGACGCTCCCGTGGTCACCGTCGACCTGCCCGGCTACGGCGGCGCCGACTTCCTCCCGGCCCGCTACGGGGTCGACCACCTCGCCGCCGCCACCCGGCACATGGTGGACGCGCTGGGACTGGAGCGGATCGGCCTGTTCGGCACCTGCTTCGGCGGGGCGATCGCGCTGCGCTTCGCCCAGCACTACCCGGCGTACGTCGAGCGGCTGCTGCTCAGCGGGATGACGACGGCCGTCACCGACGAGTACACGGCGGCGATGGAACGCTGGGACCGCATGATCGCGCGCGGTGACACCCTGGACATCGCCCGCGAGCTCACCGACCGCTTCATGTCGCCCCCCGGCACCGGCACCGTGCGCAAGCACGCGGCGGTCGCCCGGCTCGTCTACCAGCAGATCGCCGGGCAGAGCCCCGATTCCCTGCGCAAGTCGGCCGAGCACAACCGGCGGTTGCTCCGGCACGAGTGGTACCGCCCCGAGCCCTGCCCGGCGGTGCCCGCGCTGGTCGTCACCGGCGAGCACGACACGCTCACCACCCCCGACATGGGCCGCCGCGTGGCGTCCGTCCTGCCCGACGCGCAGTTCCTGACCGTGCTGGAGACCGACCACCTGGCGCCGCTGGAGCGCAGCGCGGACTTCGCCGACCTGATGGCCCGCTTCCTCGGCGGCCGGCCGGTGACCGGGCTGCCGTACGCCACGGCCCCGGA
The DNA here is from genome assembly GCF_044454405.1 of Streptomyces sp. NPDC051555. Lineage (NCBI taxonomy): Bacteria > Bacillati > Actinomycetota > Actinomycetes > Kitasatosporales > Streptomycetaceae > Streptomyces > Streptomyces sp. NPDC051555. The sequence continues at coordinate 79,388 of NZ_JBITDP010000002.1, forward strand.
GTCCTTCGTCGGCGGCGCGGCCGCGCACGGCCGGGGCGAGGGGTCCCCGGCGGGGGTCGGCGCGGGGTGGAGCGGGCACGACGAGTGGTGACGACCACCACGTCGGTCAACCGCAGTGTGGCGGTGAGCGCCATGTCGGCTGTCGTCGGCGGTGCCTACTGTTGCGCGCCATGACGACCTTTCCTCCTCCCCCGGCGACCCGGCCCGCGACCCCCGCGGCCGCCGCGGCCCCCTCCGACGGAGCCGCCCTGACCGGGCGGGTCGCCCTGGTGACGGGCGCGGGCAGCGGCATCGGCCGGGCCTGCGCCATCGCTCTGGCCGCCGCCGGTGCCACGGTGCACGCGGTGGACATCGACGGGGAGTCGGCCGCGGCCACGGCCGCGACGGTGGGCGGGCACGCGCACACCGTGGACCTGTCCGACCCGGCCGCCATCGAATCGCTGCCCACCGCCGTGGACGTCCTGGTGAACAACGCCGGGCTCCAGCACGTGGCGCCGCTCACCGAGTTCCCGCCCGAGCGGTTCACCCTGATCCAGCAGGTGATGGTGACCGCGCCGTTCCTGCTGCTGCGCCGCACCCTCCCGCACATGTACGCGCGCGGCTGGGGCCGGGTGGTCAACGTCTCCAGCGTCCACGGGCTGCGGGCCAGCGCCTACAAGTCCGCCTACGTCGCCGCCAAGCACGGCCTGGAGGGGTTGAACAAGGTCACCGCCATCGAGGCGGCGCCGTACGGCGTGACCAGCAACTGCGTCAATCCGGGGTACGTCCGCACCCCGCTGGTCGAGGACCAGATCCGGGCCCAGGCCGCCGCGCACGGGATCAGTCCCGCGGACGTGGTGTCGGACGTGCTGTTGACCCGCTCGGCGATCAAACGCCTGATCGAACCGGAGGAGGTCGCGGCGGCCGTGCTCTGGCTGTGCGGACCGCACACCGGGTACCTCACCGGAGCCTCCCTTCCCCTGGACGGCGGCTGGGGCGCGCACTGAACGCCCCGCCCGCGCCGTGACCGGGGGCTCTGGCACCCTGGGGGCATGGACGCACCCACCCGCGGCGCGTGGCTGCGCGCCGGCATCAGCCGTGACGGCGGCCCGCTGCTGGAGACCGAGCACGTCGTGTGGCTCCAGACCGGCGCCCTGTACGCCGACAGCCGCGGTTTCGCCGGGCGCACCTCCTACGACGGGGAACGGGTCACCTTCCACCACGAGGTCGGCGAGCCCGGCGTCGACGTCGGTGCCCTGCGCGCCGACGGCGCCGGCATGGTCGAGACCGGCACCAACCCCGACGGTTCGACCTTCCTGGAGGTGTGGACCCCGCTGCCCGGAGCCGACGGCCCCGAAGGCTGCTGGACCACCGGCGCGACGATGACGGTCCGGGTGGGCCCCCACGTCGTCCACGTCGACGCGACGGGCCGCGGCGCCCACGCCGTCCTCCCCGCGCGCCACGTCCGCCCCGTTCCCCCCGACGAGGGCGACTGACCCGCGTCGTCCCGGTCCTGCGGCGGCCGACGCCGTGGGCCCCCCTGAGACACCCCGGCGTCGGCCGCTCCACCAGTGTCAGGGGCCCCACCGAAGGGGCCCAAGCCCTTTCGACGCACCCCGAATCCGGACATCGGCCCGGCCCCCGCACCGGATACCGGCCAGATCACGGGTGGGATCGCCGGCCCGGGCCGTCGCCCGCGTACGCGCCGACTACCGTGCTGCGCACGCCCTGAGGCCCCTGGAGGAACGACGGTGTTGCGCATCCACCTCACCGCCGACGACCTGGCTCGCGTGCGCACGGCCCGCTCTCCCGACCCGCTCGCCGAGACGGTCCTCAGCCTGCCCGTGCTCCAGGACCCGGGGTCCGCCGGAGTCGCCCTGGCCGGATGGCGCGAGCGCACGCGACAGGGCCTGCGGCCGTCCATGCGGCCCCTGTTCGAGCTCGCCCCGGCACACGCGGGGGAATACGTCCCCGAGGTGTTCACCCACGCCGGCGCCCACACGCTCGTCGAGGGCCTCGACCACACCTGGTCGTTGCCCCGCCGTCAGTGGGCGGCGGACCTCCGGGCCACCGCACTGCTCCGACCGGGCGCACCGGGCTGGATCCACGCCCTCCACCAGGGGTCGCCCGAGTGGGGCGACCTCGTCCGGCGGGCGCTGGAGGACTACCACGCGGTGGCGGTGGCGCCGTACTGGGCCCAACTCCTGGCCGCCGCGCACGACGACCGCACCCGCCGGGCGCTGGTCGCGGCCGACTCCGGTGTGGACGGGCTGCTCGGCACGCTGCACCCGGAGATCCGCTGGACCTCGCCCGTGCTCCAGGTGCCGTGCGCGACCGACGCGGACCTGCGGCTCGACGGGCGCGGCCTGCTCCTCGTGCCCACGTTCTTCTGGCCCGGCCCCCTCGTGCTGCTCGACAACGCCGATCCGGGGCAACCGCTCGTGCTGCGGTACCCGGTCGCCCGTGACCTCGCCGACTACCGGGCCGTGTGGGCGGCGGGCGACGCCGGCGCCGAGCCGGGCGGCGCGCTCGCCGCGCTGCTGGGCGCCACCCGGGCACGCACCTTACGCGCCGCGTCGACCCCGGCCGGCACGAGCGAACTCGCCCGCCGCACCCGCACCTCCCCCGCGACGGCCAGCCACCACGCGGGCGTGCTGCGCGCGGCGGGCCTGCTGACGACGGAGCGTGCCGGATCCGCCGTCCGGCACGCCCTGACGCCCCTCGGCCGGGCGCTCCTGGGAGACGCCCCGGAGCACCCGGCGGGCTAGGCCGTGTCGGCCGGGCCCCGCCCGGCGGACCTTGATGGTGTCCATGACGTGAGGGTGGGGGCCGTGGCGTTATTCTGGGGTCTTTTGCTGGGAGGCATTGGGCAAATGGAGTTCCGGTTGCTCGGAGCGGTGTCAGTTGTCACCGAGGCCGGTGGTCTGTCGCTAGGCCCTGTCAAACGGCGCAGTCTGCTGGCCGCCTTGCTGTTGCGGCCCAATTGCCCGGTGCTGGTCGAGTACCTGATGGCTGCTTTGTGGGAACAGGAGCCCCCGGCGCGCGCTCGCGGTGTCATTCAGGGGCATGTGTCGCAGTTGCGGGAGTTGCTGACGGGTGCTGATGCCCGGGCGCATGGCGTGGAGTTGGTGACCCAGGGCGGGGGGTATCTCCTGCGCATGCCGAGGGCCTTGCTGGACGTGCACCGTTTCGAGGAGCTGGTGGCCGGGGCCCGTGGGCAGCGTGACCCGGGTGAGGCGGTTGCGATGTACCGGGAGGCGTTGTCGCTGTGGCAGGGGCCTGCGCTGGCCGGTGTCTGCCCGAGTCCGCCGCTGCTGGCGGCGGCGCAGGCGTGGGAGGAGGTGCGGCTGGGGGCGGTCGAGCAGCTGGCCGCGGGGTACGCGCGGTTGGGCGAGCATGCCGGGGCGGTCGCGGTCCTGCGTGCGGAGACGGTTGCCCATCCGCTGCGCGAATCGCTGTCCGCTGCGCTCATGGGGGCGCTCCACAGGGCGGGCCGTCGTTCGGAGGCCCTTGACTGGTTTCATCGCACGCGGCGGTTGCTCGCCGAGGAGCTGGGTGTGGATCCGGGCAGGGAACTGGCGGATGCCTACACCGCGGCCCTGCGCGGTGCGGAAGGTGACGTGGCGCAGGCCACCGTAGGGGACCGGACGCAGGCCGCCGCGGTGGGGATTCCTTGCCCGGTCACCGCGAGGGACGCTGCGCTGCCTGCCGCCGTACCGGATGTCGTCGCTCGGCCCGGTGTGCCCGATCTGCTGCCGCGCGCGCCACGTGGCTTCCACGGGCGGGCGGCGGAGCTCGTCGCCTTGTCCCGGGCCGCCGAAGGTGAGGCGGCGGTCTGTCTGGTCACCGGGCCGGCCGGGGTGGGGAAGACGGCCCTGGCGCTGCACTGGGCACACCGAGGCCGCGCCGGTTTCCCCGACGGGCGGCTCTACGCCGACCTGCGCGGGTTCGGTGACACGGGCGAGCCGCCCCTCGTGGAGGTGCTGCGCGAGTTCCTGCTGGCGCTGGGTGTCGCGCAGAGCCGGATACCGGAGTCGGCGAACGGCGCGGCCGCGCTGTTCCGGTCGCTGGCCGCCGACCGCCGGCTGCTCGTGGTGCTCGACAACGCGCGGGATTCCGGGCAGGTCCGGCCGCTCCTTCCGGGCGGCCGCCGCTGCGTCACCGTCGTCACCAGCAGACACCGGCTGCCGGGGCTGATCGTCACCGATTTCGCCCGGCCCGTTGCCGTGGATGTGCTGCAGCCGCAGGACGGCACGATGCTCCTGGCCGGGGTGCTCGGCACGGACCGGGTGCGCGCGGAGCCGGAGGCCGCGCGCCGGTTGGCAGAGTTGTGCGGCGGGCTGCCGCTCGCGCTGCGGGTGACCGCCGCCAGGCTGGTGCAACGGCCCGGCTGGCCGCTGGGCGCGATGGCCGACGAGCTGTCCGACGAGACGCGCCGGCTGGGCCTGCTGGACGTGGAGGACACCGGGGTGCGGGCGGCGCTGCACCTGACGCTGCAACAGCTCCCTCGGCACGTGTCGCGTCAGTTCGCCCATCTCGGCCGCCATCCCGGCACGCACGTCGACCGGTATACGGCGGCGGCCCTGGCCGGTACGGATCCGGCGGCCGCCGAAGGCTGCCTGGAGCGCCTGGCCGCCGCGCACCTGGCCACGGAGACGGCGTCCGGCCGCTGGACGCTGCACGATCTCGTACGGCTCTATGCGCGCAGTCTGGACGCCGGGCCCGACGCGCTCAAGCGCCTGCTCGACCACTACATCGCCACGGCCCTCGCGGCCATGGCGGCAGCCGAGCCCGGCAACGAAGGGGACTTCCCGCTGCCGGCGGACTATCTGCCGCCCGCCGCCGTGCGGGAGTTCGGCGACCGGTCCGCTGCCGTGGCCTGGTATGCCGCCGAGCGGGACGACCTCACGCTGGCAGTGGCCGCGGCACACGCCGCCGGACTGCACGGCAGGACCTGGCGGATCGTCCTGACGCTGTGGCCGCTGATCGTGTGGCGCGTGCGGGACGGCTGGGTCCCGCTCCTGGAGACCGCGATCGCGGCGGTACGGGCCGACGCGGATCCGCACGGTGAGGCGCGGGTGCTCAACGTGCTCGGCTGGGTGCTGATCGAGGAAGGGCGCATCGCAGAGGCGCAGACTCGCCTGGGAGCCGCCTCCGCGCTGGCCGCCCGGGCCGGCGACCCGGTCGCCGAGGCGAACGCGCTGGTCGTCCTGGCCGTGGCGCAAGCAGCGCTCGGGGGCCTGGACCAGGCCGCCCAAGGATGCGAGCGCGCGGTGGAACTGGCGCGCACGACCGGCAACCGGACCACCGAGCGACTGGCCCTGCAGCACCTCGCCCGGCACCGGGCCGACGCCGGGAAATGGCGCCAGGCCCTCGACACCGCGACCGAGGCGCTCGCCTTCGACGACCGACCCGGCACCGCCGACGTGCCCCGGATCCTGCTGCTCCAGGTGAAGGGAGAGGCACTACTGGGGCTCGGGGACGAGGCCGAGGGCATCCGGCAGCTCGACCGGGCGGCCCGGGAGGCGGAGGCGTCCGGCTACGAGGACGGGGCGGTACGGGTGCTGGGTGTGCTGCTGCGGGTGTCGGCGGATGCCGGACTCCAGGGGCGGTACGACGCGGCGGTCGCGCGACTCACGACGCGGTCGTGACCCGTCGTCTGCGGCCCGGCCGCGTGAGCGGTGCGTGAGGAATACGTGAGCAAGGCGTGAGCGGGGAATGGGAGTCTGATCTCTCTGCGCTCCATAGGGCAGCTCACGTCGGTATATGCCGGTCTCATTCCGGCAGCAAGGGAACGGCCGGGACGAAAATCCTCCCGTGCCGGCCGTCCTGTGCCGACCGTATTCTACTGATACATATCCGAAGGCGGAAGTGTGAAGTACCAAATATCCAGAGGGAAGACGGTCCTGGGGCTCTCGCTCGCCCTTTCCGGGTCCCTGCTCGTCCTGCCGAACCTGGCACGCGCCGAAGATGATCCGGTTTCCGTGCCGGGCGGGTCGCGCACTGCGATGACGGCTCAGAATGCCGGCACGGGAGGTCAGGCTCCGATCTCCGCCGCCGCCAACGAGATCTACCGGCTGGCCCAGGAAGACCCGGGCACAGGGTACGCCGGCATTGTGCTGTCCACGCAGGACGCCGGATACACCCTCAGCTGGAAGGGCGATCTTCCCCAGGCGGTCTCCCGTCTGGTCACCGCCCACCGCGGAAAGGGGATCCGGGTTACCGTCGCAGCCTCCACATACACCTTCAAGGAGCTGGACGAAAAGGCACGCGTCATCATGGAGTCGGGTGCCACGGCGGGCGGGGCTCCGGTCGTGAGTGCCGGTCCAAGCAGTGATGGCAATTCACTGACCATCGGCGTCGACTCCTCCGGTCTGCCTGCCAGAAATAATCTGCGCGACGAGGCGGGGACTGATGCTCTTCCGAAATCCCTCTCCGGCGGGATTCCTGTCAAGGTGACCGAGGAGGAGACCCCGGCCGACATCGGCTATGGCGCACGGTATACCGGTTCATTTTCAGGAAAAAAGGTCGCTGGAGGGATAGTCATCAGAGCAAAGGGGACATGCACCAGCGGCTTTTCCGCATTTTCTCCCGCGACCAACCGCTACTACTTGATCACAGCCGCACACTGCGTCAATGGAGTCGGTGACTCCATCACGACCGGCGTCGGCACCCCCATCGGGAGGGTTGTCGACGTGCAGCAGTCGCCCGACTCCGCCCTCATCGAGCTCTTTCCCGAGATCGGTGCGACGGACTGGGTCTTTTCCGGATACGGAGTAGGGCTTGACCCCAGTGGGCGAAAGGTGCTGTCGGAGGGCCGCCCATTCGAGGGTGAGCTGCTCTGCACCAATGGGGCCCTTCGCGGCGAGACGTGCGGTGCGAAGGTCACCAAAGTCGACCAGTATGTCAAATCAGAGACCGGCCATCTGCGGCACGTGAACAAAGTGGAGCAAGTGGCGGGCAGGATCCTCGCCGGCGCGGGGGACAGTGGCGGCTCCGTCTTCGCCTACGGAGTGGACGGGAAGATTTCAGCCCGCGGCATTCTGTCCATGACCATCCACGGTTATAGCTGCAAGAACCCCCTGCCGACGGGCAAGAATACTCGGACGGGCTGCTCGGAACATGCTTGGATCACAAACATCTACGAGAACACGACTTCACACAACGATGCGGTCAAGTCGTTGCGCGTGCAGGCCTTCGACCGTTAGTGCGCACTGACGCCGCTCGTCACGGGCCGCGTAGGACAGAAATGCGTGCACAGAAATTTCCGGTCCCACAATTCACGGGCGTCAGTGAAGGCCCGGCCGAACATGAGAGTCAGCATGAAGAAAATGAAAGCCAGTTGCGCCGCGGTCGTTGCGACAGTCGTCGTCGCGGCGGGACTTGCTACGAGTTCAGCACCGGCCCAGGCGGCAACCTGCTACGGGGAGGGGGAGTCCGCATATATCTGCGAGTACGGGATCACCGAAAGGCCCCTCCCTGACAGGTCCCTGGAGCAGTTTGTCATCGGAACAGACAAGGCCGTGTGGACGCGCTACACGAAAAGAGGCCATTGGACCGCCTGGGAAACCATGAACGGAATCGCCCAGAGCCAGGTTTTCATCGAGAGCGAATACGTCGACAGCGCGTCCGGCCCGTTCCACACCACGATCATCGTGGTCGGGGGCGACGGCAAGCCCTGGTCAAGGGAGCGGACATATTTCGGAGGCCCCTGGAGCCCCTGGGCCCGGGCGAAGGATCCGCGTCCGTGAGCCGATCATTCTGAGGTCTCAGACTGTCGGGCACAACCAAGGGCCTCGCCTGGAAGGCCGGTCTGGCCGGCCTCGGCGCGAGCGGTACGCCCACCCGCGCCTACCGGCCCCAGAGCGACGGAAGAGTCGAACGCTTCAACCGCACCCTCGCCGAGGAATGGGGCTACCAGCGGCCGGTCAGCCGCGTCGACGACCCTCCGAGTCGATGCACCTGGGGCCGGCGTACGGCGTCAGTCGCTGGAGAGGGCTCCCAGCAGGGCGCCGACCTCCGGGTGGGGCAGGGCGCGGGCGATGTCGGCCTGGGCGACCATGCCCACGAGGCGGTGGCCGTCGAGGACGGGGAGCCGGCGGACCTTGTGCGCGGCCATCGTCCGCAGGATCTTCTCGGCGTCGTCGTCGGGGCCGACCGTGACCGCGCCCCCGGCGAGTTCACCCGCGGGGGTCGTGGCGGGGTCCTTCCCGGGCACGAGCACCCGGACGACGATGTCGCGGTCGGTGATCATGCCGATGATGCGGTCGCCGCCGTCCCGGATCGGCAGGGCGCCGACCCCCAGCTCGGCCATCCGGTGGGCCGCCCGGAGCACCGGCTCGTCGTGGCCGACGCAGTGCGCGCCCGGTGTCATCAGGTCGCGGGCGGTCTTGACGCCCGGTTTGGGCAGGTGGGTGGCGTTGGGGCTCATCCCCGTCCCCCCGCGCCGACCGCGTGCGCCGTGTGCGCCGTGCGTTCCGTGTAGTTCATGGGGTGCGCCTCTCTCCGTACGGAAGGAATCCGCTGTTGCCCCGGCCGCCCGAGCGGACTGCCGGCGCCCCATCGGTTCCCCGTACGGAGGGCTCCTACTGCACGGTTGGGCCGTTCGGACCCGGCCGGACACGAACGGGGGCGGGGCCGCCCGTGGTCAGTCGGGAGCCTTCGATCTCCGCCCAGACGACCTTGCCGCTCGCGTGCGCGTCGGCGCCCCAGCGGTCGGAGAGCCGTTGGACGATGGCGAGCCCGTGGCCTCCGGGGGTGCCGCGCGGTGTGACCCGTGGGGCGGGCAGCTCCGTCTCGCCGTCGAGGACCTCGATGCGCAGGGCCGTGCCGTAGGTCAGGACGAGTTCGTCGCACCCGCCCGCGTGCAGGCTCGCGTTGGTCAGCAGCTCCGACACGACGAGCAGGGCGTCCTCGCTGGTCTGGTTGGACGGCCAGCCCCAGTCCCGGATGGCTTCGCGGGTGAAGTCGCGGCCCTTCGCCACGTGTCCTCGCACACCGCGCAGGGCGAGGCGGCGACGCTGCCCCATGACCGGCGATCGCGCACGCAGTGGATCGCCGGCATCCGATCCGATGGCCGTCACTGTGACCTCACCTGCCCCCCGTTGGCACTGATCCTCGATGGTTGATCCTCAATGATGACAAACCGCTGCCTTCTTGGACCGACCGAGCCACGACTTGGTTGTACGTCGTCGCCGAGCTCATCCGGTCACCATGTGCAGGCGCAGGGTGAGACCCGTCTCCAGGGCCCTGACCTCCACCAGGTCGCAGAGCTGGTGGATCATCCACAATCCGCGGCCGCCGTCGCCGGAGGCCACGGGCGGGCGGCGGCGCCCGGCCAGTGGGTCCGTCAGCCGCCCGTCGTCGTGCACCTCCGCCACCACCGCGCCGGTCCCCGCGGCCCACAGCCGCAAGGTGCCGCGGCCACCACCGTGGGCGAGGGAATTGGCGGCCGCTTCGCTGACGGCCAGGACGAGGTCGTCCCGGCGGGCCGGGTCGAGGGCGCTGCCGCGCACCCAGGCCTGGGTGTGTTCCCGTACCCGGGCCAGCTCGCCCGCGGCGTACTCCAGCACCGGGGCCGCGGTGGCGGGCTCGGGCAGCGGGGTGTCGCAGTCGGCGCAGACCGTCGTGGCGTCCGCGTAGGCGGGGCTGTCCGCGGGGCGGCCGGCTTCGATCAGCGTGGGGTGCGTACGCCGGGCGTCGGCGACGACCGCCGCCGGGAGTCCGGTCGTGTCGTACGGGCAGAGGATGCCGGCGGCGCGCCCCGCGAAGGCGGTGTTGATGAGCGCCTCGTGCCGGGTCGCCTCGCGGACCTCGGCCGGGGATCGCCCGGGCCAGATCGGCTCGCCGACGATCCGGACGGAGCGGCCCGGATGCCGGTCGGCGAACTCCTGCAGGGCGGCCAGGATGCGGCCGGGGTTGCGGCCCAACCGTGCCATGTCCACGAATTCGATGCCCTCCGCCGCCCCGGCCCCGTCCGCAGCGAGAGCGCGGCGGAGCGCCGCCAGGTGCGGGCCGGGAACGGCGACGAGGACCGGCTCGGCGGCGCGCAGCGCGTCCCGTACGAAGCCGCGCACCCCCGTCACGTACTCCCGCGGGTTCCGGTAGAAGAGGGCCGGATGGTCGAAGGCGCCGGGATGCGCGCGCGCAGCAGTGGTGCGGTGGCTCATGCTGCACCCTCCTGCGCGGCGCGCTTCCAGGACGGCCGCGGCCCTCATCGGCCCGTCGGCTCGTCCGCTCGTCCGCTCGTTCACTCGTCGCAGTGAGTATGACGGGCGCAGCGGCGGGCGGCCCGGACCCGGCTGCGCGCCGACCCTACGCGGTGAGCATGCCGGTCCGCAGCCGCGCCAGGGTGCGGGTCAGCAGTCGGGACACCTGCATCTGGGAAATGCCCAGCTCGGCGCCGATCTCGGCCTGCGTCAGCTCCTGTCCGAAGCGCATCTGGAGGATGCGGCGGTCCCGCTCGGAGAGCTCCTCCAGCAGGGGCGCGAGGGTGTGGAAGTCCTCGAACAGTTCCATGGCCGCGTCGGCCTCGCCGACGCTCTCGGCCAGCGGGCGCGTCCTGCGGCCCGCGGGGGCCTGCTCGTCGGAGTCGGCGGTGGTGTCCAGGGAGCCGCTGGTGTAGCCGTTGGCGGCCACCAGGCCCTCGATGATCTCCTCCTCGGAGAGGTCGAGGTGCTCGGCGAGCTCCCGGACCGTGGGCGCCCGGCCGAGGAGGTTGTTGAGGGCCTCCTGGCTCTGGGCGAGCTCGGTCCGCAGTTCCTGGAGGCGGCGCGGGACGTGCACCGCCCAGGTGGTGTCCCGGAAGTACCGCTTGATCTCGCCCGTGATGTACGGGAGGGCGAGGGTGGAGAACTCCACCTCGCGCGCCGGGTCGTACCGGTCGATGGCCTTGATCAGCCCGATGGTCCCCACCTGGAGGATGTCCTCCATGTCCACCCCGCCCGCGCCCGCGGCGCGCGAGCGGAAGCGCCGGGCGGCGAAGTGCACGAGTGAGACGTTCATCTCGATCAGGGTGTTGCGGACGTACTGGTACTCGCGCGTCCCTTCCTCCAGGGAGCGCAGCCGGACCAGGAACACCCGTGACATCTCCCGCGCGTCGGCGGGCGCGACCTCACGCGCGTTGTCGACCTGCGGCAGGTCCATGACGGACTCTCCCGCAAGCGGCCCTGCGTCCGTGCTCGTTGCTCCCGCCTCAAGATCGCGGCTTACCAGTGTTTCCGTCCGGGACATGTGGCCGTTCCTCCCTGTGGCGAATGGCTGCGCAACCGCTCGTGCCCACATTCCGGGCCCTTACACACATGCGGCCCGAGAAATTCCGGATGAGCCTCGATCGGCACCCGGGCCGTCGCTCTCGATGCGCGGAGCAGGCATACTCGCACTCTCGGAAACCACGCACACGACCACGGGGAGGCGGACACGGTGCGGGAGACGGAAGCACACGACGCGGGAGTGGTCGCCAAGAGCTACCCCGCCGGTCCCGGCTGGGTGGTCGAGGCGCGCGGCGAGTTGGACCAGGACACCCTGGCGCCCTTGGAGGACGCCCTGACCGAGGCGGCCGGGGCCCATCCGGTGGTCGTCCTGGACGCGGCGGCCATCACCTTCGGGGACTCCTCGTTCCTCAACATGCTGCTGCGCCTGCACCGGACCACCACGCTGCGCGTGGCCGCACCCGGCGACCAGCTGACCCGGTTGTTCCAGCTGACCGGCGCGGACACGGTGCTCTCCCTCCACCCGGACGTCCGGGACGCGCTCGCCGCGCCGGCCTGATCGGGAGGCCGGGCGGGAGGCGGCGTACCGGTCCGGGTACCCCGCAACCCGCCCGCCATGCACGCCGGCGGGCTGTCGTACCGTGGCGTGTGCGCAGTGATCACCCCCCGTCCGCCGTCCTCCACCATCCGGGATCGGGCGGCCACAGGCGGGCGTTCCACGCGATGACGGTCGTTACTGGAGTGAGGTTGACGGATGGCTGAGCCCCCTGCCCCCGGGTCCGGGAGCGGCGATGCGGTGGTACCGGGCGCGATCGGCGAGGCCGAGCTGCGCCGGCTGTTGGCCGGACTGACGGCCGTGCGCGACGGGGACTTCCGCACCCGGCTGCCGCAGGAGGCCGAAGGACTGCTCGGTGAGATCGCGACGGTCTTCAACGGGATGGTCGACCAGCTGTCGCTGTTCACCTCCGAGGTGACGCGGGTGGCGAGGGAGGTCGGCACCGAGGGCACGCTGGGTGGTCAGGCCGACGTGCCGGGCGTGGGCGGTGTCTGGCGGGACCTCACGGATTCGGTCAACTTCATGGCCGGAAACCTCACCGCACAGGTGCGCAACATCGCCCAGGTGGCGACCGCCGTGGCCGAGGGCGACCTCTCGCGGAAGATCACGGTGACGGCGCGCGGCGAGATCCTGGAGCTGAAGGAGACCATCAACACGATGGTCGACCAGCTCTCCGCCTACGCGGACGAGGTCACGCGGGTGGCCCGGGAGGTCGGCACCGAGGGGATCCTCGGCGGCCAGGCGCGCGTCCCGCACGTGGCGGGCACCTGGAAGAACCTCACCGACAACGTCAATTCCATGGCGAACAACCTCACGGGCCAGGTCCGCAACATCGCCCTGGTCACCACGGCCGTCGCCAACGGCGACCTGTCGAAGAAGATCGACGTCGACGCCCGGGGCGAGATCCTGGAGCTGAAGACGACGATCAACACGATGGTCGACCAGCTGTCCTCCTTCGCGGCCGAGGTCACCCGGGTCGCGCGCGAGGTGGGCAGTCAGGGGCGGCTCGGCGGCCAGGCCGAGGTCGAAGGCGTCTCCGGCACCTGGAAGCGGCTGACGGAGAACGTCAACGAGCTGGCCGGGAACCTGACCCGGCAGGTCCGGGCGATCGCCGAGGTCGCGAGCGCGGTCGCCGAGGGCGACCTGACCCGCTCGATCACGGTGGACGCTTCCGGCGAGGTCGCCGAGCTCAAGGACAACATCAACTCGATGGTCGGCTCGCTGCGCGAGACCACGCGGGCCAACCAGGAGCAGGACTGGCTCAAGTCCAACCTGGCCCGCCTGTCGGGGCTCATGCAGGGCCACCGCGACCTCGCGGTCGTCGCCGCGCTCGTGATGGACGAGCTGACCCCGCTCGTCGCGGCGCAGTACGGCGCGTTCTACCTCGCCGAGGACTCCGCGGACACCACCGTGCTCACCCTGGTGGGCTCGTACGGGCGCCCCGCCTCCATGGTGGAGGGCGCCCGGTTCGCCCTCGGCGAGTCCCTCGTCGGGCAGGCGGCGCGCAGCCGCCGGACCATCGCCGCCGACCAGGTGCCCGGGACCTACTTCATCTCCTCGGGGCTCGGGCACACCACGCCCGGCAGCCTGATCGTGATGCCGATCGTGGTGGAGGACCAGGTCCTCGGCGTGATCGAACTGGCCTCCTTCGGCGCCTTCACCCCCGTGCACCGGGACTTCCTGGGCCAGTTGATGGAGACCATCGGCGTCAACGTCAACACCATCGTCGCCAATGCGCGCACCGACGAACTCCTCGACGAATCCCAGCGCCTCACCGGCGAGCTGCAGGCCCGCTCGACCGAACTCCAGGTCCAGCAGGACGAGTTGCAGCGCTCGAACGCGGAGCTGGAGGAGAAGGCGGCGCTGCTCGCCAGCCAGAACCGCGACATCGAGGCGAAAAACCTGGAGATCGAGCAGGCGCGCCAGGAACTGGAGGACCGCGCCCAGCAGTTGTCCCTCGCCTCGACCTACAAGTCCGAATTCCTGGCGAACATGAGCCACGAACTACGCACCCCGCTCAACAGCCTGCTGATCCTCGCCCAGCTCCTCGCGCAGAACCCGCACCGCAACCTCACGCCGAAGCAGGTCGAGTACGCGGGCATCATCCACTCCGCCGGATCCGACCTGCTCCAGCTGATCAACGACATCCTCGACCTGTCGAAGGTCGAGGCGGGCAAGATGGACGTCCACCCCGAGCGGGTGCAGTTGCCGCAGTTGCTGGAGTACGTCGAGGCCACCTTCCGCCCGATGACCACGCAGAAGGGCCTCGGCTTCACGGTCACCACGGCCGCCGAGGCACCCGCCGACCTGCTCACGGACGACTCGCGGCTGCGCCAGGTGCTGCGCAACCTGCTCTCCAACGCGGTCAAGTTCACCGAGCGCGGCAGCGTCGCGCTGCACGTCGAGCGCGCCCCCGACGCCTCGCTCCCCGCGGGGCTCCCCCGCCAGGGGGCGATGGTGGCCTTCCGGGTCCGCGACACCGGGATCGGCATTCCGCCGCAGCAACTGGGCTCGGTGTTCGGTGCCTTCCAGCAGGCCGACGGCACGACCAGCCGCAAGTACGGCGGTACCGGCCTCGGGCTGTCCATCAGCCGTGAGATCGCCCAGCTCCTCGGGGGATCCGTGACCGCGCAGAGCACCCCCGGCCAGGGCAGCACGTTCACGCTCTACCTGCCCGTCACCCGGCCCGACTACGAGGACCAGCCGGACCCGGCGGCGGGCGGGCGCGGGCCCTTCGACGACCGGGCCTTCCCGCTGCCCGCCGCGCTGCCGGTCCAGCGGCCCGATCCACAGCGCGCCGCGCCGCGTCCGCCGCGCCGGATCCTGGTCATCGAGGAGCGCCCGAACGGCCTGCTCGCCCTCGTCGCCGAGAGCGCCACCCGTGAGGTCGCCCCGGCCCGCGGGGCGGGCGGGGACCCGGTCGGCGCCCAGGTCGTGGACGGCGTACAGGTCGTCGACGGCGCGCACGGCGTACAGGTCGTACAGGTCGTACAGGCCGCGAACTCCAGGGAGGCGGCAGCGGCCCTGGCGGCCGGGCCCTTCCACTGCGTGGTGCTGGACCTCGACCTGCCCGACGGCGAGGCGGACCGCTTCCTCGACGCGCTGGACGCGGACGCGGCGCCGGCCTCCCTGCCGGTCCTGGCCCACGACAACGGCGCGCTGGACCCCGGCCGGGAACAGGAACTGCGCACGCGCGCCGCCTCCTCGGACCTCGAGGTGCTGTCCGGTCTGGACGAGCTCCGCGGACGCATCGCCGTACACCTGTCGGCCGCGACCGCGGACGCGCCGCGGGACGTACGGCCGCCCGCCCCGGTGCGGGAGATCCGGCCGCGCTCCGGCCGCCGGGGCGGCGAGGGGCTCGCGGGACGCACGGTGCTCGTCGTGGACGACGACGCGCGCAACCTCTTCGCGCTGAGCGGGATCCTCGAACTGCACGGTGTCCGGGTCCTCCACGCGGAGGACGGCCGCAAGGGCATCGAGTCCCTCGTCGCCCACCCCGAGGTCGACCTGATCCTGATGGACGTGATGATGCCGGAGCTGGACGGATACGCCGCGACCGCGGAGATCCGGCGCATGCCCCGGTACGCCGACCTGCCCATCATCGCGGTGACCGCCAAGGCGATGCCCGGCGACCGGGAGAAGAGCCTCGCGTCGGGGGCGAGCGACTACGTCACCAAACCGGTCGACGCCGACGACCTGATCGGCCGCGTACGGCGCTGGATGCTGGCATGACGCCCTCCGCCGGGCAGCCCCCGCCGGCCCTGGGACGGCTCGTCGCGACCGTCGAGCGGCTGCGGGAAGAGGTACGGGCGGCGCACGCGGCGGCCGACGGCCGGGCGCTGATCGAGCTGGCCAAGGGCGTCCTCATCGGGCGCCTGCACTGCACCCCCGCGACCGCGGCCCGGCAACTGGACGAGCTGTGCCGGCAGTCCGGCCTCTCCCCGCTGGAACTGGCCGCCGACATCGTGAACCAGGCGGCCCGCGACCACGTCGGTGACGTCGCCGCCGAGTTCCTGGAACGGATCGGCGCGCCGGGCTCCCTCCCGGCCGACCCGGGCGCCGAGGTACGGCTGCGCACGGCCGAGAGCGGCGCACTGGCCGCCGCCGGGGACACGCAGGCGGTCGCCCAATCCCTGCTGACCCATGCGCTCACCCCGCTCGGGGCCGTGGCCGTCGCCGTGTGGACGGCGGCGCCGGACGGCTCGCTCAGCCTCGCGGGGCACGCCGGTTTCGCCGCCGGGGAGGCCGCGCGCTGGCGGCACGTACCGCCGGGGGTCCGGACGGTCGCCCGGCTCGCCCTGCACGAGCGCGCTCTGGTGACCCTGGCCGGGCCCGACGAGGACGGCCCGCCCTCGATCGGCCGCCTCCAGTGGCCGAGCGGGGGGCGCATCGCCGTACCGGCCGGGACCGGCGGTCGCGTCCACGGCGTGCTCGAAGTGTGTTGGCCGCAGCCGCTGGCGCCGCAACCGCCGCCGGTCGAGCGGCAGATCGAGACCCTCGCCGAACTGTGCGCGCACACCATGGACGCGGGGCCCGCGCCCGGTACGGGACCCGCGCAGGGCACGCCGCCGGACGTCAGGGAGCTGATCGACCTCGCCGAGGGGCTCCACGACCCGGCCGTGGTCCTCACGCCGGTGCTCGACCCCGCCGGGCGCCTGGACGACTTCCGCATCCGCCACGTCAGCGGCAAGTTCGTCGACCCGGCGGGCCGCCCGCGCGGCGACGTCGGCGGCTCCCTGCTCCTGGAGGCCTATCCGATGGCCGCGGGCGACAGCGGCCTGTTCGACGCCATCGAGCACGTCCACGCCACCGGCGAGCCCTTCCGCGCCCAGCGCATGCACCTCACCGCGCTCGTCGACCAGGTCCCCCTCACCTCGGTCGCCGACATCAGCATCAGCCGGCACGGGGTGGCGCTCCTGCTCATCTGGCGGGTGGAGGACGAGACGGCCCGGCTCGCCGGCCTGCTCCAGCACGCGCAGCGCCTGGGCCGGATCGGCGGCTTCGAGGAGAACCTGACCTCGGGCGAGATCACCTGGAACGCGCAGCTCTTCGCCCTGCACGGGCTCCCGCCCGCCGCGGACCCCGTCCCGCTCCGGGACCTGCCGCGCCGCGCCCACCCCGACGATTCGGCCGGTCTGGGCCGCTTCCTGCGGGCGCTGCTCCACTACCGGCGGCCCGCCTCGGTCGACTTCCGGCTGCGACGGCCGGACGGGATCACCCGGCACATCCGGGTCATCGCCGAACCCGTCCTGGACGCCGACCGGCGCTTGTACGCCGTGCGGGGCGCCTACCAGGACATCTCCGCCCAGCACTGGACCGAGGTCGCGCTGGCCGCGACCCGCGACCAACTCGCCCACACCGCAGCCGAGTCGGCCGAGCGCAGCCGGCTCGCCCTCCAGCTCCAGCACGCCATCATGCCGCCGACCCCGCCGGTCATCGAGGCGCCCGGGCTGCGGGTCGCCGTGCGCTACCGGCCCGCCGCGTCCGAGTCGCTGGTGGGCGGGGACTGGTACGACACGGTGGTCCTGCCGTCGGGGCTGGTCCTGTTGTCCGTCGGCGACATCGCGGGGCACGGCATCGGTGCGGCGACCGCGATGGTGGTGCTGCGCAACGCGCTGCGCGGGCTCGCCGTCACGGGCGCCGGACCCGCGCAGCTCCTGTCCTGGCTCAACACCGTCACCCACCACCTGACGGAACGGGTGACGGCCACGGCCGTGTGCGGCCTCTTCGACCCGCGCACGCGGATCCTGCGCTGGGCGCGGGCCGGCCACCTGCCGCCGGTCCTGTTGCGCGGGGACGGGGCGCGGGCCTTCCCCCTCATCGAGGGCCTGTTGCTCGGCGCGCTCCCGGAAGCCGAGTACGCCGAGCGGGAGGTGCAGTTGGCACGGGGGGACACCCTGCTGATGTACACCGACGGGCTGGTGGAGCGCCGCGACTCCTCGGTGCAGGACTCCCTCGGCCACCTGATGCGCACCGCGTCCGGCCGGGCGGCCGACCTCGACGGGCTGCTGGACCGGCTGCTCACCGACAGCCGCTCCGACACGGACGACGACACCTGCCTCATCGGCGTACGCGTGAGCTGACCCCCGCGCCGCGGGCCGGGGGGCGCGGAGCCGAGGTCAGACCTCGCGCCAGCGGGCCATCGCCCAGGAGAACACCCCGAACAGCATGAGGCCGACGGCGACCGCCACGAGCAGCCAGGGGCCGGCCGGGGTGGCGGTGAAGGAGCGCAGGGTGTCGTCGACCCCCTTGGCGCGGCCGGGATCGTAGCGCAGGGCGGCGTAGCAGACGAAGCCGCCCGCGACGGCGAAGACCGCGCCGCGGCAGACCCCGCCGCTCACCCCGAGGAAGTCGACGGCCCGCCGCCAGCCCGCCGACGCACCGCCCATGCGCAGGTGGTCGCGGAAGCGGCACCGGGCCGCCCGCACGGCGATGCCGATGCCCGCGGCGGCGATGCCGAGCCCGGCCGCGCCCACCAGCCATTGCCCGGCGGGCAGTTGGAGCGCCCGCGCGGTCAGGTCGCGCGACTGGTCGTCGCCGGAGCCGCCGCCACCGGACCCGGCGGCGAAGGACAGCACGGAGAACGCGACGCCCGCGTAGAAGACGGCGCGGGCCGCCGAGGCCAGTCGCTTCCCGGTCCGGTCGCCGCGCGGCCCGGCCGCGCCGAACACGGCCTCCGAGGCGCGCCACAGCACCATGCCCACGAGCCCGATCCCGACCGCCCACACCAGGACGCCGCCGAACGGCTGCCCGGCCAGGGTCTGCAGGGCGCCCTGCCGGTCCGCCTCGCCGACGGGCTCGCCGAAGGCGACCCGTACGGCCAGCAGTCCGGTCAGCACGTACAGCACTCCGCGCGTCGCCAGTCCGCAGCGCGCGGTGACCGCCCGGCCCGTACCGCCCCTGGACGCGGTCCGGACACCCTCCTTCGCGACGTCCGCTCTCACCGGGCTCACACCTCGCCGCGCCAGCCGCCGGTCTCCACCCCGCGGGCTTCGATGAACAGCTTGAACCGTTTGAGGTCACCGCTGACCTGGCGTTTGACGAAGCCGAGCTTGTCCGCGGCGCTCTCGGCGAGGCCGTCGGGGGCCCAGTTCAGGTGGAGTTCTATCCGGGTGGTGGTGGCGTCGACCGGCTGGAAGGTGACCAGCCCGGCCTGGCGGGCCTCGCCGCTCACGCTCATCCACGCGACGCGCCG
The DNA here is from genome assembly GCF_044454405.1 of Streptomyces sp. NPDC051555. NCBI lineage: Bacteria > Bacillati > Actinomycetota > Actinomycetes > Kitasatosporales > Streptomycetaceae > Streptomyces > Streptomyces sp. NPDC051555. The sequence goes on from NZ_JBITDP010000002.1 coordinate 98,328, forward strand.
GTCCGGGAGCTGCTCGGTGATCCGGGCGTCGAACTCGCGCTCCACGCCGTTGACGTTCGTCACCCAGTGCGTGAGGGTGTCGCCGCGCTGTTCCACCCGCTCGACGCCCTCCATGAAGGCGGGGAACTCCTCGAACTGGGTCCACTGGTTGTAGGCCGTCCGCAGCGGGACGTTCACCTCGACGTGTTCTTCGACGTGCGACATCACGGGGTCCTTCCCTCGGCGCTGGACACTGTGAGGACCCTTGTGCCCCGGACTCCCCGGTCCATGTGCCCGGGCGCCGGCCGGGGGGCGGGCCCGCCTGGCGGCCGCCCCGCACGCATTCCACAATGGAACGGTGAACCGGTACGAGCTGGTGTTCAGGAGCGTCGGGTCCGCGGAGCCCGGCGAGGACATCGTCGTGGTCGCGCGCACCGCACAGACGGGCCCCGGAGGACACCCCGTGTACGCCGACGAGTCCGGAATCCTGCGCGCGGAGATCAGCGATCAGGGCGAGGTGCGGATCCTCGCCACGGGCGGCCACCAGGACACCACGTCGCCGGTGCGGGCCCGCCCCCTGGAGTGATCCGACCCCTGGACCGATCCGGCCCCGTGCGCGGGCCCCCGCTCCCCCGGTCCGTCAGTGCAACCGCATCCGGACCCGGACGCTCTTGCCGCCCGTCGGCAGCGGGGCCACCGATACCCGGTCCGCGAGGAGCCGTACCAGCGGCCACCCGAAGCCCCCCTCGATCGCGCCGCCGTTGGGTGCGCCGGGCCGGATCGGGCGTCCGGCCGCACTGTGCGGGACCTCGCAGCTACGGTCGGTCACGGTGATCTCCAGGGCGTCGCGGTCGACCGCTGCTTCGAAGCCGGCGAGGCCGCCGCCGTGCCGGAAGGCGTTGGTGACCAGCTCGGACGTCACGAGCAGGGCATCGGCCCGGGCCGCTCCGCTCACCACCGGTCCGCCCGTCTCGGGTCCACCGTCGAGCAGGGCGGCCACGCGGGCGCGGGCGTCGGCCGCATCCGACGGGGTCACCGGCCCGGTCGTACGCACCACACGCTCGCTCACAACCATCACAGCCCTCGCACCCGTCCCTCTTCGCTCGCTCTCCCGTGCCGTCTGCCCTCCCGTGGCGCGGGTACACCCGCCCTGTGCTCGGATCTTGCGGCGCGCGCCCGTACGCGGTGAACGCCCGCCGGGGAAACTTGAGGATTGTTCACTTTCCATTGACAGGCCGGGCCCCGGGACCCGAGAGTTCCGTCAGCGAGCGCGCCCCGCGCAGCCCCTCCCTTGAGCGAAGCGAGTCCGCATGACTGCGTCCGTACCCGAGTTCCCGGCCGGATTCCTCTGGGGCGTCTCCGCCTCCGCCTTCCAGATCGAGGGCTCGCTCACGGCCGACGGCCGGGGCCCCTCCTCCTGGGACGCCTTCACCCGGGAAGCGGGCCGCATCAAGGACGGTTCGCACGCGGACGTGGCCACCGACCACTACCGGCGCTACCGCGAGGACGTGGCGCTGATGGCCGAACTCGGCGTCGGCGCCTACCGGTTCTCGGTGTCCTGGTCCCGCGTCCTGCCCGAGGGCGGGGGCGAGGTCAACCGGAAGGGGCTGGACTTCTACGACCGGCTCGTCGACGAGCTGTGCGCCGCGGGGATCACCCCGGCGCCGACCCTCTTCCACTGGGACACCCCCCTCGCCCTGGAGGAGCGGGGCGGTTGGCTGGAGCGCGACACCGCCGAGCGGTTCGCCGAGTACGCCTCGGTGGTCGCCGGACGGCTCGCCGACCGCGTCCCGCTGTGGATCACCATCAACGAACCCGCCGAGGTCACGCTCCTCGGCTACGGACTCGGCGAGCACGCCCCCGGCAGGCGACTCGTCTTCGACGCGCTGCCCGTGGCCCACCACCAACTCCTGGCCCACGGCCTCGGCGTACAGGCCCTGCGCGCCGCGGGCGCCCGCGGGATCGGCATCGCCGCCTCGCACAGCCCCGTCCGGACAGCCGGCGACGACGAGGCCGACCGCGCCGCGGCCGAGCTGTACGACACCCTCACCAACCGGCTCTTCGCGGACCCGATCCTGACCGGCGCCTACCCGGACGGCCTGGCCGACCTGCTCCCCGGGCCGGTCGCGGAGGACCTGAAGACGATCTCGGCGCCGCTGGACTGGTACGGGATCAACTACTACAACCCGATGCTCGTCGGCGCTCCCCGACCCGCCTCCGAGGCGGGGGACTTCGGCGGCATCGAGATCCCTTCGGACCTGCCCTTCGCCATCCACCCCATCGAGGGGCGCGAGCGGACGGACTTCGGCTGGCCGGTGGTCCCGGAGGGGCTGCACGAACTCCTCGGCGTCATGCGCGAGCGCTACGGCGACCGGCTGCCGCCGCTGTACATCACCGAGAACGGCTGCTCGTACGGCGACGGGCCCGACCCCGTGACGGGCCGGATCGAGGACGCGCGCCGGATCGCCTACCACGACGGGCACCTGCGGGCCCTGCACCGGGCGATGGCCGAAGGGGCCGACGTGCGCGGTTACTTCATCTGGTCGATCCTCGACAACTTCGAGTGGGCCGAGGGGTACCGGCAGCGGTTCGGGCTCGTCCACGTCGACTACGAGACCCTGCGGCGCACGCCCAAGGAGTCCTACGCCTGGTACCGCGATCTGATCAGGCGCGACCGGTGAGCGTCGGGCGGCCCGCCACGGAGGACGGAGCCACGGAGGCCGGAGCCACGAAGGCCGCGGCGGACGGATGGTGGGTGGGGGCCCTCTCCCTCGCCAACCTCGGTGTCTGGGTCGGCTGGTTCGGCCCGCTGCAACTGCTGCTGGCGCGCCAGGCGCAGCAGCTCGCACCCGACCACAAGGCCGCCACGCTCGCCCTGGTGACGGGCCTGGGCGCGGCGGTGTCGATGGTGGCCAACCCGGTCTTCGGGGCGCTGTCCGACCGCACGACGGCGCGCGTGGGGCGGCGCGTCCCCTGGGTGGTCGCCGGTACGGCGGGCGGCGCCGCCGGGCTGGCCGTCCTCGCCCTCGCGCGGAGCGTGCCCACCGTCATCGCGGGCTGGTGCCTGGTCCAACTCGCCCTCAACGCCTCGTTCGCCGCCCTGACCGCGGCCGTACCCGACCAGGTGCCGCGGCGGCGGCGCGGGCTCGTCGGCGGCTGGCTCGGCGTCTCCCAGGTCGTCGGCATCCTGGTCGGCACGGCGCTGGCCACCGTCGCGGGCGGCACCGGCGCCGGGTACCTGGCCTGCGCGACCTTCTCGGTGGTCGCGGCCCTGCCGTACGTACTGATGCGGCGCGACACCGCGCTGCTGCCCGCCGCCCGGCCCGCGTTCCGCTGGCGGGCCTTCCTCACCGGCTTCTGGATCGACCCGCGCCGCCATCCGGACTTCGCGTGGGCGTGGCTCACCCGGTTCCTGATGAACCTGTCGTACTCGATCAGCACGATGTACCTGCTGTACTACCTGACCGACGCCGTGCACTACGCCGACGACGCGGACACCGGGGTGCTGGTCCTCACCGCGCTCAACGCGCTCACCATGCTCGCGACGGTGGTGATCAGTGGTGCCCGGTCGGACCGCAGCGGGCGCCGCAAGCCGTACGTGATCCGGTCGGGGCTGGTCATCTCCGCGGCCACCCTGCTGCTCGCCGTGTGGCAGACCTGGACGGGCGCGGTCGTCGCCTCGCTCATCCTCGGGATCGGCTTCGGCGTGTACACCTCGGTGGACTTCGCCCTGCTCACGGACGTACTGCCGACGGCGCAGGACCGGGGCCGCGACCTGGGCGTCATCAACATCGCCAACGCGATGCCACAGGTCCTGGCCCCGGTGATCGCGGCCCCGGTGGTCACCCACCTCGGCGGGTACACGGCCCTGTACGCCCTCGCGGGCGCGCTGGCCCTGGTGGGATCGGTACTGGTCCGCCGGATCCGCTCGGTGGCGTAGCCGGCGCCGTGACCGCAGCGGTCCACGGCACTACGGCGTGCGCTCCGGCTGCGGGGAACGGCGCCGCGCCTTCGACGGAGGGTGCTCCGCGCCGGGGGACGGCTGCTCCGGGACCTCGTCCGGGCGGGGCGGCGGGGCGGGGAGGGCGAAGACGCGGAGGAAGACCTGGGAGAGCGGGCCGATGGCCAGCGCGTAGGCGACGGTGCCGATGCCGACGGTGCCGCCGAGCAGGAATCCGGCCGCGAGGACGGTGACCTCGATCGCGGTCCGCACCAACCGCAGCGACCTGCCGGTGCGCCGGTGCAGGCCGGTCATCAGGCCGTCACGGGGCCCCGGACCGAACCGGGCGGCGATGTAGAGGCCGGTGGCGACGCCGTTGAGGACGATGCCCGCCGCCAGCAGCGCGCCTTGCGCCACGGCGCCGCGCACGTCCGGGAGCACCGCCAGCGTGCCGTCCATGGACAGGCCGACCGCGAAGACGTTGGACACCGTGCCCAGCCCCGGGCGCTGCCGCAGCGGCACCCACAGCAGCAGGACGAGCGCGCCGACGACCACGGAGACCGTGCCGATGGTCCACCCGGTGCGCTGCGCTATGCCCTGGTGGAAGACGTCCCAGGGATCCAGTCCGAGGCCCGCCCGGACCAGGAACGCCGAGCTCGCGCCGTAGAGGGCGAGCCCGACGTAGAGCTGGAGCAGCCGACGGGGGAGGCGGCCCGGGGATCGGGGTGCTGCGCTGGACACTGTGGAACCTTTCCGAGGGCCAAAGAGTGGATCGTGCCATCATGTGGCACCTCTCCGGACACCACACAGGGCCAATTCGACCCGAGTGGCCTTGCTCCTGCCCCCGCGGTCGTGGCGACGGACGGATCCGTCCGCCATCGTGAGAATCTGCACACTTTGCCCTATTTGCCAGAAATTAGATCACGCTGGGGCTGTACCGACACGTCCAGAAGCACTGGGAGAGAGATGCGACGCGCACACGACCGGACGGACTCCAGGCGGATCGCCCTGACCACCGCGGGCGCGGCTGCCGCGCTCGCCCTGACCGCCCTCCTCCCCGGTTCCGCCACCGCGGCGGAGCGCCCCGCGGGTCCGGCGGCCGGCACCGCCGCGGCCCCCGCCCAGGCCATGCGCCCGCTCTCCTCCTTCACCGTCGACTTCCCCAGCGCGCCCTACCGCACCCACAACATCGCGCGGGCCGTGGCACTGATCGACGGGGCCGTCGTCCGCCCCGGCGAGACGTGGAGCTTCAACGGAGCGGTCGGCGAGCGGACCGAACAGAACGGTTTCGTCGACGGAATCATGATCAACGACGGCCGTTACGTGAAGGCGCCCGGCGGCGGCGTCTCCGCCGTCGCGACCACGATGTACAACGCCATGTTCTTCGCGGGCCTGGCGCCGGTCGAGCACGGGGCCCACTCGTTCTACATCGAGCGCTACCCCGAGGGCCGCGAGGCCACCGTCGCGTGGGGCACCCTCGACCTGCGTTGGAGAAACGATTCCGGCCACCCGGTCCGGATCCGCGCCACCTCCACCGACACCTCGGTGACCATCGCCCTCCGCGGCACTCCGGGGTACGACGAGATACGCGCGACCCGGGGCCCGCGCACCCACGTCACACCCCCGGCCAAGCGCACGGCCACCGGCCCCGACTGCGAGGCGCAGACCCCGGCCGAGGGCTTCGACGTGGCGGTCGACCGCGTCTTCGTACGCGGTGGGCAGGAGGTCAAGCGCGAGACGTACCGGACCCATTACACTCCGCGCGACGAGGTCACCTGCCTCCCGGACCCCTCGACCACCCCCACTCCCCCCACGTCCGACGCACCCTCCGGCGCCGCGTCGACGCCCACGAGCACACCCCCGGCCACGCCCCCGGCCGCGCCCGCGCCCACCGCGACGCCCACCCCCCGGGCCTGACCGCAGGACGTCGATCTTCGGCCACCGGACGTCTCCCCCTCGACCGTCCCTGGTCGAGCACGTGCGCGACACCGCGCGTGCTGTGTGCATATTCGCGGTGATTATGCTTTCGACAACCGCGAAATGAATTCCAGGTACCCCCTCGTCCCACATTGACAGTGCGCTCCGCCCTGAGAGTTAATTACTCTTTGGGTGGCCGGATGTGGTCGCACATGGCGGGATCAGGTCAGTCCATGACCGGTCCCTACCCTGCCGGTTGCAGTGAGCTGTCGTCACTGGCGGCGCAGGAGTAGGGGGGTGTGCAGCGTCGTGACCGCAATCGTGATCGTACATTGAGCGGGTATTGGCGAATCCGACTTTCCGTGGGGGGATCAATGACCCAGCTCGACTCATTCTCTGTTCCTGACTTTCACCTTCCGTTCGGGAACTCCAAGCATCCACAGGCCGCCCGGGCGAATGCCGAGGCCACGGCCTGGGCCGTGCAGCACGAGTTGGTCAGCAACGCGGTGGAGCAGTTCGCGGGCATCGGCTTCGGCCACCTCGCAGGACGGGTCAGCGGTGAGGTCCCGTACGAGCGGGTCGTCCTGCTCGCCGAGTGGATGGCGTGGTCCTTCGTCCTGGACGACCAGCACGACCACCTCATCAGGACGGGTGAACTGGGGGCCTGGCGGCCCGTCACCGATGCGATCACCGAGCACCTGGAGACCGGGCGCAGCGACACGGCGGCGGCCCTCGGCAATCCGCTGGTGAACGGCTTCATCGATCTGTGCGACCGCATCGTCGCCGGGATGGGCGAGGGGAACGCGGCGCGCTACCGCTCCCATGTCCCGCTCATGCTGCACTCGTTGGACCAGGAGGCCGGAAACCGCCGTACCGGCGGCCACCCTTCGGTCCAGGACTACATCCTGATGCGCCGCCACAGTTCCCAGATCCTCCCGATGATGGACATGGTCGAGGCCGGACTGGGCATCGACCTGCCCCAACACGTCCACGACCTGCCCGAGTTCCAGGACCTCACCGCCAGCGCCCTGGACGTCATCTCCTGGGGCAACGACGTCTTCTCCCTGCCCAAGGAACACGCCTGCGGGGACAACAACAACCTCGTCTCCCTCATCGCGGCCTGTGAGGGCTGCTCGCTGCCGGCCGCCGTCCAGCTGGTGGAGGCCCGCATCCAGGCCCGCATCGAGGAGTATCTGGTCGCGGAGCGGCGGCTGTTCCAGGTCATGGACGCGGACGACGCCACCGATCCGTCCGTCCGCGCCGCGGTCGACCGGTACGTGCGCAGCTACGAGGACTGGATGATCGGCGCGGATCTGTGGCAGCGTTACGAGTGCACGCGGTACAGCGACGAACGGTTCGCGGCCGGGATGGAGTCTGCGTACACCCGCCCGGACCTGGTTTCCGTGGCATGACAGGGAGTGGGCCCATGACACAGGTAGAACACAACGGCCCCGCATCCCAAGCACCCGTGGTTCCGGGGAGGTTGCCGCTCCTCGGCCACGCGCTCCAGCTGTGGCGGGAGCCGATCGCCTTCTTCGAGTCCTTACGGAACCACGGCGACATCGTCCGGATCGACATCGGCACCTGGCCCGTCCACGTGCTGACCGACCCCGAGCACGTCCATGCCGTACTGGTCCAGGCCCACCAGTTCGGGCGGGGCCGGATCTTCGACCGGCTCCGCCCGGTGTTCGGCAACGGCATCGTGACCACCGACGGGGAGTTCCACCGCAAGCAGCGCCGGATGATGCAGCCCGCCTTCCAGCGCAACCACATCGCCGACTACGCACAGGTGATGTGTCGTCAGGCCGAGGAGATGGCCACCTCCTGGACTGCGGGCCGGGAGGTCTCGATGGTCACCGAGGCCCGCCGCTACGCCCTCTCCTCGGTCGCGGAAATGATCTTCTCGGGGGAGATGAGCCGCCCCGCCGTCGCGGAGGTGCACCGCTCGCTGCCCATCGTCCTGGAGGGCATGCTCGTCCGCGCGGTCATGCCCAAGTTCCTCGACGGGCTGCCCATTCCGTACAACCGGAGGTTCGACGGCGCGGCCGCGCGCCTGCGCCGGATCATCGACGAGGTCATCGCGCGCTACGGCGACGAGCCGGGCGACCGGGAGGACCTCCTGTCCCTGCTGCTCTCCAGCGTGGACACGGAGACGGGCGAGGGGATGAGCGCCGAGCAGGTGCGGGACGAGGTGATCGCCATCATGTTCGCGGGCACGGAGACCTCGGCGACCACCCTGTCCTGGATCTTCCACGAACTCGGCCGGCACCCCGAGGTGGAGAAGCGCCTGCACGCCGAGGTCGACGCGGTCGTGGGCAACCGCCCGGTCCGCCCCGAGGACCTCCCCCGGCTGACCTACACGCACAGCGTCTTCCAGGAGACGCTGCGCCTGCATTCGCCCCTGCTCTTCACCCGGCGTGCGCTCGTCCCGCTGACCCTGGGCGGCGTCGCCATCCCCGAGGGGGCCGAACTGGCCTACAGCCCGCACGCGTTGCACCGGGACCCCGCGCTGTTCCGCGACGCCGCGCGCTTCGACCCGGACCGCTGGCACGAGGACACCGACGAACGGCCGCGCGCCCACCGGTACCTCCCCTTCGGGGCGGGCCAGCACAAGTGCATCGGCGATTCGTTCGCGGTGGCGGAGATCCTGACCGCGGTGGCGAGCGTGGCGTCCCGGTGGCGCCTGGTCCCCGCGCCGGGAGTCACCGTCCGTGAGGTCCCCGCGGGGATCCCGCAGCCCAGCGAACTCCCCATGATCCCCGCGGCGCGACGCTGACGCCGCGGCCCGTGCGGCAGCGGGCCCGGCGACCGCGGAGGGTACACGGTTGTTCTCGTACGGGTGGCGAGATACCGCAAGAATGTGCTTAAGCAGGAACAACTCACCCCTTGGCCCGTACACTCGGGCGCACGCGCTGGAGGGGGCACGAGTGTCACATGTCACGGAACCACGAGGAGGGGCGCTCAAGCCTCTGCTCGAACGGGAATCCGAACTCCTGGCGATCCACCGCGCGGTGGACGAGTTGTGCGGAGCTTCGGGCCAGGGACAGGGGCCGGGCCCGGCCGCCCGTCGTGGAGGCGTCCTGACCTTCGCCGGGTCGGCCGGCATAGGGAAGACCACCCTGCTGGCGGAGGCCCGGCGGCTGGCCGCCGAGCGCTCCTGCACCGTGCTCTTCGCACGCGGCGGCGAGCAGGAGCGGCAGGTGCCGTTCCACGTGATGCGCCAGCTCATCCAGCCGACGTTCGCCGCCATGAGCGAGGACGAACGGCGCGAGGCGCTCGGCAACTGGTACAGCATCGTCGCCCCGGCCCTCGGGCTCACCGCCGCGCCGAAGGGGCCGACGGCGCCCGACCCGCAGGGCGTCCGTGACGGCCTGGACTGGGTCGTCACGCATTTAGCGGTGCGCAGCGCCCCCGTCGTACTGATCGTCGACGACGCGCACTGGGCGGACGCCGAGTCACTGGCCTGGCTGACCGCCTTCACGGCCCGGGCGGAAGAACTGGCCATGCTGATCATGGTGGCCTGCCGACCGGACGAGATCCCCGCCGACGCCGCGACTTTACGCGCCCTCATGGGGCGCCAGGGATCGCGTCCGCACGAGCTGGCGCCCCTCACCACGAGCGCGGTGGCCCGCATCGTCCGCGACGCCCTCGGTGAGGACGCGGACGACGTGTTCTGCCGCGAGTGCTGGGCGATCACGGGCGGAAACCCCTTCGAGGTCGTCGAGTTGGCCATGAAGGGCCGCGACCGCGGGCTCAAACCGCACCAGGACAGCATCCCGCAGCTGCGCGACCTGGCCTCCGCCGTCAAGGGCAGCGGCCTCATCGAACGCCTGGAACAGCTCGGGCCGTCCACCGTGCGGCTCGCCTGGGCCGCCGCCGTTCTGGGCACCGCCGTCCCGACCGACATCGTGGGTGGCGTCGCCGCGCTCGGCGAGGCGCAGGCCGCCGAGGCCATCGCCCAACTGCGCGACGCGCGCATCCTGACCGTGCTGACGAGCGTGCGGCGCAAGCAGGTGGTGGAGTTCTTCCACCCGCTCATCGCCACCGCCGTCTACCGCTCGATCCCGCCCGGTGTGCGCGTCGCCATGCACGGCATGGCCGCGACGGCGCTGGTCGACGACGGCCACGGCGCCGCTGCCGCCGCCCGTCACCTGCTGGAGATGCACCCCGAGGGCGACCCCTGGGTGGTGCAGCAGCTGCGGCAGGCCGCGCGCGACAGCTTCTCCGCGGGCGCTCCCGACGCCGCCCGCCGTTACCTGGCCCGGGCGCTGCGCGAACCTCCGGAGGTGGAGGACCGGGCCGAGGTGCTCTTCGAACTCGGTTCCGCGAACCTCCTGCACGATCCCGGCACCACGATCAACCAGCTCAGAGCCGCGCTGGAGGAGCCCAGGACCGAGCAGGGCCTGCGCGAGGCGATCACCTACCGGCTCGCCCAGGCGCTCGGCCACACCGGTCAGCTGGCCGATGCGGCCGCGCTCCTCGCGGACGAGGCCCGGCGGGCCACCAGCTCGCGCACCCGGTTGCGCATGCAGGCGGAGCAGTTCAAGTGGAACTCGGTCCGGGTCGACGAGGAGAACTCGCCCGCCCGTTCCCGGCTCCTCGCCCAGTTCGCCAAGCGACTCACCGGCCGCGGGCTGCCCGAGCGGCACATCCTGGGACTTCGGGCCTGGGACGCCGTCCTGCGCGGCGAACCGGCCGCCACCGCCCTGGAGTACGCCGAGCAGGCCCTCGACGGCGGTCTGAGCTGGACCGACCAGGACTTCGGTTTCGAGGTGCCGGCCGTCGTGGCGCTCACCTTGATGTACTGCGACCAGCCCGGCCGCGCCGAGGAGCTCTTCAACACCGGCATCGTCGAGTTCGAGGCGAAGGGCTGGCGCGGGGCGCACCTGTCGTTCGTGTACACGCTGCTCGGCTACGTCCACTACCGGCGCGGGCGGCTCGCCGAGGCCGAGGACTTCGTGCGCAACGGCCTGCAGATCGCCGATCGCGTCGGCCAGGGGATCCCGGCGCAGTGGTACGCGATCGGCACCCTGATCGAGACCCTGCTGGCCCGGGGGAACACCGCCGAGGCCCAGCGGGTCGCCGACGCCTACAAGCTGGCGGACGGCTGGCCTCCCGCGGTCGTCTATCCGGACCCGCAGGCCGTGTGGGGCAAGCTCCTGCTGGCCAGGGGCAGGATCGAGGAGGGCGAGCACCACCTCGTCTCGGCGGGCCGGCGGCTCGACCTGCGCGGAGCGCGCAATCCCTCGTGGAGTCCCTGGCAGCTCGATCTGGCCCTGGGGCAGGTCGCCCGCAAGCCCGAGCAGGCGCGGGCGACCGCGTCCGAGGCGCTCTCGCGCGCACGTGCCTTCGGGACCTCCAGCATGATCGGCCACGCGCTGCGGGTGGCCGCGGCGACCACCGTCGATCCCGCCCGGGCGGCCACCCTGCTCCAGGACTCGGTGGACCACCTCGAACAGTCCCCCGCGGCCTGCGAACTCGCGTACGCGCTGGTCGACCACGGCACCGCCCTGCACACGATCGGCAGCCGTCACCACGCGGCCCAGCAGCTCTACCGGGGCATGGAGACCGCCGTGGCGTGCGGGGCCGACGGGCTCGCGGCCCGGGCCCGCACGCAGCTCGCGTCGGCCGGTCTGCGGCCGCGCCGGCTGCACACCGCCGAGCAGGAGAACCTGACCGTCGCGGAGAACGCGGCGGCCCGGCACGCCGCGCACGGACTGGACAACACGGCGATCGCCGCGGAGCTCAAGACGGACGCGCAGTCGGTCTCCGAGCTGCTCTGCGCGGCCTTCACCAAACTGGGCACCGACCGGTCCGGCCTCCGCCGCGCGCTGGGAGACTGAGCCGGTCGACGGCCCCAGGGGGTGGCCGACGGATCTCCGCGGCGTAGCGGACATCCGGTCGACACCCCCTGTGGCCGTCTCGGGCGAATCCGTCAGAGCTGCCGGTCGGGCCGGGTCTGCCAGAAGGCGCACTGGTGCGCCGTCGCGAAGCCCGGGTCCGGCCGCGTCCCGGCCGGACCGAGCGTCAGCACAGCGCCGGTGGGGCCGGCCGCCGGCCACGGAGTCTGGCCTCGCACCACGGGGGTCCCGTAGCGCGCGAAGGCGCCCCAGTACCGCTTCATCCGGGTCGCCAGGGCGTTCTGGACCGCGGTCAGCGGCCGGTCCCCCATAGTGAAGTCGTACAGGTAGGCCAGCTCGGCGCTGTGCGCGTTCGACTCGTCCAGTCCCGGCACCTGGGCGCCCGCCAGGGTCGGGGAGTCGGGGTCGTCGAACTCGTAGGCGTAGGTGGGTACCTGACGGGCGAACAGGCCGGTGGTTCGCGCCGTCTGGCAGGCGAAGGTCGAGTCCGTCATCAGCGCCGACAGCGCCAGGTACGGGGATCCGTGGGCCGCCACCGGATAGCGGGCCAGTACCTCCGGTCCCGCCGCGCCGTAGGTGTCCAGCACCTGCCGCGCGTACTCCTGCTCCGTGAGCCGGGGCTGCGTCAGCGCCACGAAGAACCGGGCCTCCGAGCGGGTGCTGCCGATCAGCACCGGGACCTTGTTCCAGGCCCCGGCGGCGATCGCGTCGGCCGGGTCCCGCGGGAGCAGTCCGTCGCCCGACGCCGGGCCCGAGGTGGGCAGCGTACGGGCCGCGTCCACCAGCGCCGGACCCGTGGCGGCCCGCAGGCAGGCGACGACCGCCCCGGGATCGGCGCAGCCCGCCCGCGCGGCGAAGGCCCACGCCTCGGAGGCGGCGCGCGCCGCGTCCGGCGTGCGGAGCAGCGTGCACGGCCCGCTCTGCAGCACGGCCCGGTGGAACAGTCCCGTCGCGGCGGGGGCTGCCAGCAGTGCGCACACCGAACCACTGCCCGCCGACTGGCCGGAGACCGTCACGTTGCCCGGGTTCCCGCCGAACGCCGCGGCGTTCTGCCGGATCCAGTGCAACGCCTCGATCTGGTCCATCAGGCCGAAGGAACCGGAGCGCCGCGGATCCACCCCGGCCAGCTCGGGCAGGCCCAGATAACCGAGCTGCCCGAGGCGGTAGTTGATGGTGATGACCACGCTGTTCGTGAGCGCGGCCATCGTGCGGCCGCCGAACTGCGTGCCGGTGCCCTGGCTGTACGCGCCCCCGTGCATCCAGAGGATCACCGGCAGCCGCTCCCCCGCCCGGGCTCCCCCCGGCCGGTACACGTCGAGGTAGAGGCAGTCCTCGCTCACGGCCAGCGGATCCCGCAGGCCGAACGGCGAGAACTGGAGGCAGGCGGGCGCCTGTCGGTCGGCTTCGCGCACCCCGCGCCAGGGGCGCGGCTCCACGGGGGCGCGCAGCCGGAAGTCGCCGACCGGCGCTCCGGCGTAGGGCACGCCGAGGAACTCCTGCGCGCCGTCGTGCACCCGGCCGCGCAGTGCGCCCTGGGCCACGGCGACCACGGGGCGGGCCGGATCGCGCGGTGCGGCGGCGGCCGGGACCGCGGGGGCGAGCAGCGCGGCGAGGGCCGCGAGGGCGGCGAGGACGCTCAGCATCCGTGCCGTACGGGGTAAGGGTCTCGGGGTACTGGACCGGGTGGACCCGGTCGCGGGGCGTGGCATCCGTGCTCCTGGGTTCGAGGCCGTCCGGTGGGACGCGGGTCGCTCCCCGCGCCCCACCGGACGGGTGGTGGGTGGCCCGGCAGGTGCTACGGGCGCAGCCCGGCCAGCAGGGCCCGGGCAACGGCGAGGTCGAGAGGACCGGTGTTCCAGTCGGCGTTGATCGGGCTGATGGCGATCTTCCCCGCGCTCACGGCCTCGACGTCGCCGCCACGGGCCGGGGTGCGCAGGTCGACCTTCACGCCGACCTTCCAGGTGCCGTCGCCCGCATCGGTGAAGTCGGACTTCAACACCGGCTGCGGGTCCTGGAAGGTGGTCGCCACCGCGGCGGGCGTGCCCTTGCCGTCGGCTCCGATGACGGGATGATTGACGTTGAGGCCGACGCCCTCGGGCAACAGACGGCCGGAACCGGCCCGCGCGCGCAGCCGGTCGATCAGCCTGACCGCGAAGTCGAGCGTCGGGCCCATCGCGTTGATCGTGGTCACGGGGTCGGGGGCCGCGACCCCACCGGTGCTCAGGGCGATGGCGGGTATGCCGGCCTCCAGCCCGGCGACGGCGCCGCCGACCGTACCGGAGTGGGTGGCGAGGGCCGCCACGTTCGGGCCGTAGTTGGTGCCGGACACGACGAGGTCGGGGGCCTTGCCCTCGAAGACCTCGGAGAGGCCGAAGGCCACCGAGTCGCCGGGGGATCCGTCGACGGCCCACACCTTCGGCTCGGGGTGGCGCACCGTGATGGCCGGGGCGTTCGAGCCCTTCGTCCCGGCACCGCTCTGGTTGGTGAGCGGCGCGACGATGGTGACGTCGTGTCCGGCGGCGGTCAGCCGCGCGAACGCCAGGCGGATGCCCGGGGCGTTGTAGCCGTCGTCATTGGTGAGCAGGATCCGCAGCGGGCGCGCGGGCCCGGATGCCGGTCCGGCCTGTGAGGCGGCGGCGGCAGGCACCGTACCGGCGAGGGCGGGTGCGCAGAGCAGCAGGGTGGCCAGCGGCAGAACACGCTTGCGTTGCACGGAACGCTCCTTGAAATAGGCGGAGATGAGGAGGTGTGGAGGTGGAGGGGAGGGGAGGTGAGGCCCTGGGGGTCAGCGCACGCTGCGGATCGGGAGGATCGCAAGGGCGCCGATCAGCGAGAGGGCGCCGCCGACCAGGAACAGCGGGGTGTACCCGCCGAGTGCGGTGACCACGGCGGAGGCGACGAACGGGGCGATGATCTGCGGCCCGGCGTTCGCGATGTTCAGGACGCCCATGTCCCGGGCGGCGTCCTCGGCCCGCGGCAGGACCAGGGTGACGAGCGCCGTGTCGACGGCCATGAAGCAACCGAAGGCGAGCCCGTTGAGCGCACTGAAGACGAGCATGCCGGTCCAGGTCGGGCTGACGACGGGGACGACCATCACCAACCCTGCGAGGGCCGCCGACACCCCGACGAACACCTTGCGGCGGTTCCAGCGGTCGGAGAGCATCCCCCCGACCACCGTGGAAACGGCCATGGCGACCATGGAGACGGGGGTGAGCACCGCCATCGCGTCGGGCGGGGTCAATCCGTCGGGCAGCGCGATGTGATCGTCCAGGATGTACAGCTGGTAGCCGACGACCGAGAAGTAGCCGAGGACCATCAGGGCCCGGCCGATGAAGGCCCAGCGGAAGTCGTGGTGGCCGAGCGCGGAGAGGAACGCCTTGACCTGCGCCCCCTTGGGTGCGGGCGGGACATCGGCCGCGGGCGCGACCGGGCTCGTGGTGCGCGGCAGGTCCCGGCAGAAGGCGGTGAGCAACATCGCGGCCGCGGCGATCACCCCGCCGAAGACGAGGTACCCGGTGCGCAGGTGGTCCGCCGCCTGGGAGGCGATCAGTACGCCGACCGTGCCGCCGATGGGCAGGCCCAGCCCCACCACCGCGGAGGCGGTGCCGCGCCGGGCGACCGCGATCCGGTCGGGGACGATCGCGGTGACGGCGGCCTGGTAGACGTTCATGGTCGCCTGGATCAGGCACCAGCCGATGCCCACGAGCAGCGCGGTGGTGACGCTGCCGAGGAAGGCCAGGCCCGCGAGCGAGCCGAGGGCGCCGCCCAGGATCCAGGGGCTGCGGCGACCGCTGCGGTCGGAGAGGGCTCCGGCGATCGGGTTGAAGGCGGTCGCGAAGATCGCGCTGATGCCGCCGACGAGGCCCAGGACGGCGACCTTGTCATCGCCGGCGATCGCGGCGATCTGGGTGGGGAGCAGGATGGAGCCGACGCCCATGTAGACCGCCATCATCGCGGAGTTGGCGACCAGCAGGAGGAGCAGGAGCCCCCGTCTGTGGGGCGGTTCGTGATCCGCCGGTACGGGCGGATCGATCAGCTCGTTCGTGACCATGACGACTCCTCGGGGGACGGAGCGGGGAGGTGGCGTGGAGCGTGCGGAGCGCGCGTCGGGTGGCGCGGCGTGCCGCCGGGGTGCGCGGGGATACGAGGTGCGCGGGGATACGAGGTGCGCGGGGATACGAGGTGCGCGGGGTTACGGAGGTGCGGGCTCCGCGAACGTGGGTGCGGGGCGGGGCGGTGCGGCGCGCTCGACGTGGTCGACGTGGCCATGTGTGGTCGATGTGGTCGATGTGGTCGATGTGGTCGACGTGCTGGTTCACATGCCGTGGTGCGACGCGCTCGGGGTGCTCGACGCGGCGGGTTAACGCGATGTTGTTACACGTGTCACTTTCGGCGCCTGACACTGTGTAGCACCCCATCCGGGGCCTCGCCAAGAGCTGATGCCGGGCGATGCACAGATCGTGACCCACGGGCGAACGGCACGTCGGACACGTGTAACTGGCCTGTCACAGCCACTGACCAGGCCGGTCGCGTCCTAAAACCCTCTTGCCCTTGTGGCGGCGGTCACGCATCCGCAATACTCCGTGCCGCAGCGCGACGCCCCGGCCCAGGCCGGACCCGGACCGGCCTCTTCCGCTCCCCCGCCGCCGCTGCCGCCTCCACCCCACTCGCCCGCCACGTCCCCTCCCGGCGCGCCCGGCCCTTGCCTGCCGCGGCTCTTCCGCGACCCTGCCGCGGCCTGCCGCGACCGGCCCGCGCCCGACGCCACGCGTCCGCTCACCCGCTCACCCGCTCACCGAGCGCCCCCGCCCCGACCCCGCCCCCAGCGGGTCGACCCCGAAAGGCCCGCCATGCCGCGCCCCGCCGTCCCCGCGTCGCCGCCACCCTCCGGCACCCCCGCTCCCGCCCGGCCGCCCCGCCACCATCTGCCCGCGGAGCCGCCCCGACGCGCCCTCGTCGCGGGCGCGTCGCTGCTCCTCGTCCCCCTGCTGGCCGGATGGCTCCTGCGGGCGGACGAACGACCCTTCTTCCAGGGCCTCGACGACGCCTGGGCCCGTTCCGCCGGGGGCTCGTCCGCGGGCGCCGCCACGGAGTTCGCCCTCGCGCTCGACCGGCTCGGCGGACCACTGGGGCTGATCCTGCCGCTGATGTTGACCGGCTGCCTCTGCGTGTACGGGCGTTGGCGCTCGGCGCTCTTCGTCCTCGCCACGAACGTCCTGGCCAACGTCGCCGTCGTACTCCCCCTCAAGGACCTCGCCGACCGCCCCCGACCCCCGCACACCTGGGTCCTGGTGAACGACGGCTCGTACCCCTCCGGGCAGGTCTTCAGCGCGGTCGCCCTCGTCGTCGCGGTCGCGGTGGTGGCGATTCCGCCGCGCGCGAGGCGCTGGTGGTGGCTGTTCGGCGCCGGGTACGCGGCGGCGATGATGTGGAGCCGCACCTGGCTGCACGCCCAGTGGGCGAGCGACACCCTCGCCGGCGCCCTCGTGGGGGCGGGGGCGTGCCTGCTCCTGTGGTGGGCGTTCTCCCGGCCGCTGGCCACGGAGGCGGAACGGACGGCGGCCAACACCCTCTGGACGTGAGCACCGCGCACCGCACCACCCGACACGGATATCGCGAATGATTGACGATCGTTGATTTTCCATCATACTCTCGACGGGTCGGCGCGCGCCCTGCGCGCGGCCCAGGAAGGATCGGCTCATGGCTCACATCCCAGGCCCGGACAAAACGGTGGTGGACCTGCCCGCCGGGAGGCTGCGCGGCGCGGTCGAGGACGGACTCACCGTCTTCCGGGCCGTGCCCTACGCGGCCTCCCCGGTCGGCGAACTGCGCTGGCGGCCCGCCCGGCCGCACCCCGGGTGGAGCGGTACCCGGGACGCCACCTCGGACGGCCCCAGCGCTCCGCAGATGTACCGCGAGGGCGGCGACCCGGTCCTCGGTGGTCACGGCGAACCGCCCTTCGACGAGGACTGCCTCACCCTCGACATCTGGACGCCCGCGATCGACGACGCGCGCAGGCCGGTGCTCCTCTGGATCCACGGGGGCGGTTTCGTCTCCGGTTCCGGGTCCCTGCCCACCTACTCGGGCGCCACCTTCGCCCGCGACGGGGACCTCGTCGTGGTCGGCATCAACTACCGCATCGGGCCCCTGGGTTACCTGCACCCCACCCCCGAGGACGGGGAAGGGTACCGGGACGGAGAGGGCGCCGCCGACACCGACGGCGCCGGCCACGCCGCGCGGCCGGCTAGCGGCAACCACTGGCTCAGCGATCAGCTCGCCGCGCTGCGCTGGGTGCACGAGAACATCGCCTCCTTCGGCGGCGACCCGGACTCCATCACCGTCGCGGGCCAGTCGGGGGGCGCGGTGTCCACCGCCGCACTCGCCGGAGCCCCGGGAGCCGCGGACCTGATCCGGCGGGTCATCCTGATGAGCCCGCCCTTCGGGCTCGACTTCCCCTCGCCCGAGGGTTCCCTGGAACGCACCGCCGCCTATCTGGAACTCGCCGGGGCCGAGAGCCTCGCCGAGCTGCGCTCGCAGGACTGGCCGGCCCTGATCGCCGCCGCGGGCGGGCTCTTCGCCCGGACGGCGCGCTGGGGGTACTGGCCCACTCCCTTCCTGCCCGTGATCGACGGGGTCACCTTCCACCGCCACCCGGCCGATGCCCTGCTGCACGGGGCGGCGGCCGGGATCGAGGTACTGATCGGTTGGACGCGCGAGGAGGCCAACTTCGGGTTCGCCCTCGACCCGGGCCACGCGGACGCCGACCGCGAGCGGGTGACCGCCAGGATCGCGGAGACCTTCGGCGCCGGGGCCGCCCCCGAGGTGTACGCGGCGTACGAGCGCACCCGTCCCGGGGCCCGTCCCGCCGACGTCCTGATGGACCTCATCACCGACGAGCTGTTCCGAATGCCCGCCGTGCGGCTCGCCGAGGCGCGCGCCGCGGCGGGACGTCCGGTGTGGGCCTACCAGTTCGACCTCCCCTCCCCCGCGTACGAGGGCCGCCTCGGCGCCGCGCACTGCCTCGAACTGCCCTTCGCCTTCGACAACTTCGACCAGTGGGCGAACGCCCCCTTCGTGGCCGGACTGGCCCCCGCCGTGCGCGACGGCCTCGCGCACGCGATGCACCGGGCGTGGATCGCCTTCGCCCGCACCGGCGACCCGAACCACCCCGACATGCCGCACTGGAGCCCGTACGGGGCGGACACCCGCACGACGATGCGCTTCGACTCGGTCGTCACCGCCCTGGACGATCTCGCCGGGGACTCCCGGCGGCTGCACGAGGGCGCACTGCGCAGGCTCACGTCCTGACGGGGCGCGGGGATCGCGTCGCAACGGGGTGCGGAATCGCGTCGTATCGGGGCGCGCGGGCTGCCGGGCCGGGCGGGCATCCGGGCAGGCGAGCGGGGGCCCGCCCGGACGGTGCACGTCCGGGCGGGCCCCCGCTCCAGTGATCTAACTCGTGTAACCTTCGAAGGGAGAGCACCGGATCGATCAAAAGGAGCGTCGAGGGACGCCATGGCCAAAGACCTTCCCGCCCCGGCCTCCCTGACCAGCGCCGACGTGGCCCGGCTCGCCGGGGTGTCGCGCGCCACCGTCTCCTTCGTACTCAACGACACCCAGGGCCACCGCGTGAGCGCGGCCACCCGGGCACGCGTCCTCGACGCCGCCCGACAGCTCGGCTACGTACCGCACGCCGCGGCCCGCTCGCTGCGCGCCGGGCGCAGCAACCTCGTCCTGATGCCCGCGTCGATCTCGGCCGTCGGCCGCCTGGTCAGCGACTGGGTCGACGACCTGCACAGCGAGCTCGACCGGCACGGTTACACCGCCGTCCTGCACGCGGGGCGCTTCACCGATCCCCTCGACGCCGCCCGCGCCTGGGCCGAGCTGCGCCCGGCCGCCGTCATCGCCATCGACGGCGACCGGCTGACCGCGCAGGCCGCCGAACTGCTGCACCGCGCGGGCGTGCGCGGGATGCTCGCCTTCGCCTCCCACCCCGTGCCCGGCGTGCACACCATCGGCTTCGACCACGCCCTCATCGGTGCCACCGCCGCCGAGCACCTGATCGCCCGCGGCCGGACCCGCATCGGCGTGATCATGCCCCAGGAGCGCGGCCTCGGCACGCTCGCCGCACCTCGGCTGGCGGGCGCCGAGTCCGTCGCGGCCCGGCACATGGCCACCGTGACGCCGGTCGAGCTGTCCTACACCCGCGAGTCCGCGACCGCCCTCGCCCGGCGCTGGGCCGACCTCGCGCTGGACGCCGTGTTCGCCTACAACGACGAGTACGCGGCGCTGCTGCTCCACGCGCTGCGGGCCGAGGGGATCGTCGTACCGGACGACGTGGCGGTCGTGGGCTCCGACGACCTGATCCTCTCCTCGCTCCAACAGCCCCCGCTGACGTCGATCCGGCTGGACCTCGTCTCGCCGGCGCGGGTCGCGGACGCCGTTCACGAGCTGATCACGACGGGGACGACGGCCCCGATACCGCGGACGACGGCGGCACTGGTGCACCGCCAGACGTCGTAACAGCCGCTGCGGATCAGCGGGTTGCCGGTACGGGCTCGGGCGCGGGCAGCGGGCCGGGCGCGCGCGTGGCCGCCCCCCGGCGGTCCCGGACGCGGGCGGCCTCGCGCGCGAGCGCGGGGGCGCACAGCCACCAGGCCAGCAGCCCGGCCCCCGCCCCGGCGACCGCGCCCGCGAAGGTGTCGCTGATCCAGTGCGCGTGCAGCCACGTACGGCTCCACATCATGGTCAGGGTGAAGAGTGCTCCCCCGGCCCACCAGCCCCGGCGCCGTGCGGCCGGCACCAGCAGCACGCCGACGAGGACGACCAGCAGTGCGGCCCCCGCAGCGTGACCGGACGGGAAGGAGCCGTGGTCGACGCGGACCAGGGGATCGGTCGGGCGCGGCCGGTCCACCAGGTACTTGAGTCCCTGGACGACGACCATGTTGCCGAAGAGGTAGGCACCGAGCAGGAAGCCCGCCGACGCCCACCGCGCGCGCACGAGCAGGAGGACGAGCAGGGCGAGCGGCACGACGACGCCGGCCGGGCCGCCGAACCAGTTCAGGGCCGCCGCGGCCCAGGCGTACGGGCCCTCGTGCGGGCCGCCCATCCAGGACAGCCAGCGCTCGTCCGCGCCCTGGAAGGGCGGGGCCGCCGGATCCTGCCGGACGACGAGGCCGAGCCCCACGGGTAGGCCCAGCATCAGGAGTCCCGCGATCAGGACGCCGGGACGGCGCCGGGCGGGTCTCCGCGGGGGCTCGGGGTCGGGAGTGGTGGCCGTGGTGGCTGTGGTGATGCGGGACTGACGGGTGACCGGGTTCTTGGACATGGCTGCCTTGTTCGTCGTTCGTCGTTCGTCGTTCGTTGCTCGCTGTTCGTCCGAGCCGAGCTCGCGCGGGGGCGCGGCCGCTACGGGCCGCGCCCCCACTGCCGGGTGGCTGGGTGGTGACGACCCGTTCAGGCGCCCGCGCCCAGGTGGCGGGCCAGGAACGCGACGCTGTCCGCGACGATCTGCGGGACGTCCGGCGAGCCCAGGAAGATGTGGTCGGCGTCTTCGACGGGCTCCAGGACGACCTCGCCCCCCACCTCCGTCAGGGCCTCGGCGAGCAACTCGCTCTGGCTGTAGGGGACCAACCCGTCCTGCCGTCCGTGGACGAGCAGGAACGGCGGCGGGTTCGAGCCCGCGCTGACGTGCGTGACGGGGCTGGCGGCCCGCGCCAGATCCGGGCGCTCGGCGACGGGCGCGCCGAGCAGGGCGACGTAGGGGTCGGGGAATTCGACCCCGGGTGCCGCCGGCAGCTCCGGCATCGGGTGCGCCGACAAGGAGACCAGGTCCGAGATGCCGTACCAGTCGACGACGGCGCGGACCGCGGTGTCCCCGGAGCCCACGCCGTGCGCGCCCTCCAGGGACTCGCCGTCCGCGCTGTGCGGGCCCACGAGGCCCGCGAGCGCGGCCAGGTGGCCGCCCGCGGACTCGCCCCAGACGCCGATCCGGTCGGGGTCGATGCCGAGGACTCCGGCGAACTTGCGGACGTAGCGGATCGCGGCCTTCACGTCGTGCAGTTGGGCCGGGAAGGGGGCCTCCAGGCTGTGCCGGTAGTCGATGGAGACCAGCGCGAGCCCGGCTCCCAGCACCGATCCGTGCAGCAGGGCGGCCGGCACGGTCGGCGGCGGGTAGCGGCGGTCGCCGTCCATCCAGCCGCCGCCGTGGATCCAGACGACCGCCGGGAAGGGGCCCTCGCCCGCCGGCACCTGGACGTCGAGCAGTCGGGGGCGGTATCCGGGCGTGGTGGCGTAGGTGATCCCGTCGTGGCGGCGGATCCCGTGCTCGTCCGTGACGGGCGGGACGGGCGCCTGGTAGGGCGGGGGCGGCCAGGTCATGTCGGGCATGTCGGCTGCGGGCGGAGCTTGCGTCATTGCGGCCCTTCCAATTCTGCGCGGCCTCGGTACGGGCAAGGCTTCGTAACGTATGTCCGAATTGCTTGCGCAGGGTACCCGGGAGGCTTAACGTGTTACACGTGTAATCACGACTCTAGCGACGCATTTCCGCTGACCACAAGCCCTCGGGCCGAGTGACTTCCTCACCCGTTACACGAGCCGCAGCGCGGGCGGCGTCGCCTTCCCCTCCAGGGAGCACGCCATGCTCGCCGCCACCTCCCCCTCCACACCCCCCTCCACGACCGCGACCGCAGCCTCAGCCACGACCGGGACCGTGACCGTGACCGCGACCCGCCATGCGCGCGCCTTCGCCCGCTGGGCCGTCGAGCCGACCGCGGCGGTGGTCCCGCTGATCCGGTCGCGCGTCCGGGCCGTGCTCGACGGCTGGCCGGTCACCGCCGAGATCGCGGACGTCCTCCTACTGGCGGTCAGCGAGCTCACCGGAAACGTCGTCCTGCACGCCGCCACCACGCGCCGCATGCGGGTCGGGGTGACCCTGCGCGCGGGCTGGCTCCACCTGGAGGTCACCGACGGGGCACCCACACCGCCCCGACCGCCCCTGCCGCGCACCGCGACGGATCCGGACGCGGAGACGGGGCGGGGCCTGCTGATCATCCAGCTCATGGCCGCCGAGGCGGGCGGCGAACTCACTTTCACAGCAGGCGAGTTCGGCAACCGCGCCAAGGTCCGCGTACCGGCCCGCACGCCGGCCCGCACGCCGGCCCGCACCTCAGCCGTCTGAGGTCGACCGGGGGGCGGTGACGGCGGCCGACGCGAGGCGTTCACGACATCGAGATATCGCGAACAATTGACGATCGCCAAAATATCGAGATACTTGCCCCATCTCCCCCGCTGCTCCCTGATTGAGGTGCCGCCCCATGGAGCTCTCCCCCTCGGCACATGCCGATTCCTTCTGTCGCGACCGGCTGCCACCCGCCGCGCTCTGGCCCCGACTCCACTTCGACCTCCCGGAGTTGAGCTATCCGGACCGGCTCAACTGCGCCCACGCCCTGCTCGACGAAGCCGTCGAGCGCTGGGGCCCCGACCGCCCCTGCCTGCTGACCCCGACCGAGCGCTGGACGTACGGCGACCTGCTGCGCCGCGCCAACCAGGTCGCCCAGGTGCTCACCGAGGACCTCGGCCTACTGCCCGGCAACCGCGTCCTGCTCCGCGGGCCCAACAATCCGTGGCTCGTCGCCGCCTGGTTCGGCGTCCTGAAGGCGGGCGGGGTGGCCGTCACCACCGTGCCGCTGCTGCGCGCCGCCGAACTCACCGAGCTGTGCGGGATCAGCAGGCCCGCGATCGCCCTCTGCGACCACCGCCACCTCGAAGAGCTCCGTTCGGCCGCCGATCCCGCCGCCCTCCGGGTGATCGCGTACGGCGGCTCCGGCGACGACGACCTCACGGCCCGCTGCGCCGCCAAGGACGGCGGCTTCGACACCGTGCGGACGGCCGCGGACGACGTCGCGCTGATCGCCTTCACCTCCGGTACGACGGGGCGGCCCAAAGCCACCCTGCACTTCCACCGCGATGTCCTCGCCAACGCGGACACGTTCTCCCGGCACGTCCTGCGCCCCGAGCCCGAGGACGTGTTCACCGGCACACCGCCCCTCGCGTTCACCTTCGGCCTCGGCGGGCTGGTGGTCTTCCCGATGCGGGTCGGGGCCTCGACCCTGCTGATCGAGCGGGCGACCCCCGGGCAGCTGGCCGATCTCGTCGCCGAGCACGAGGTCAGCGTCCTGTTCACCGCGCCGACCGCCTACCGCGCGATCCTCACCGACGGCGTGGCCGACCGCCTGGCGGGCCTGCGCCGCTGCGTGTCCGCCGGTGAGCCGCTGCCCGCCGCCGTGTGGGAGGAGTTCCGCGCCGCCACCGGGCTGCGCATCATCGACGGCATCGGCGCCACCGAGATGCTGCACGTGTTCATCTCGGCCGCCGACGAGGACATCCGCCCCGGATCGACGGGCAGGCCCGTCCCCGGCTACCGCGCGGCCGTGGTCGACGAGAACGGCGACCCCGTCCCCGACGGGCAGCCCGGCCTGCTGGCCGTCACCGGCCCCACCGGCTGCCGCTACCTCGACGACCCGCGCCAGTCCACCTACGTCCGCGGCGGGTGGAACATCACCGGTGACACCTACACGCGCGACGCCGACGGCTACTTCTGGTACGTCGCCCGCAGCGACGACATGATCGTCTCCTCCGGCTACAACATCGCCGGGCCCGAGGTCGAGAAGGCCCTCGCCGACCATCCGTACGTCGCCGACTGCGGTGTGGTCGGGGTCCCCGACGAGCGCCGCGGCATGCTCGTCAAGGCGTACGTGGTGCTGCGCGACGGAGTCGTGGCCGGCGACGCCACCGCCCGGGAGCTCCAGGACCACGTCAAGGCGACCATCGCCCCCTTCAAGTACCCGCGCGCCGTGGAGTTCGTCGACGCACTCCCGCGCACCGAGACCGGCAAGCTCCGGCGCGGCCAACTCAGGCTCCTGGCACGGGAATCGGCCGATCCCGCGCCCTCGAACCTGCCCAGCGTCGTCATCGAGCGACGCGTCGAGTGGCCCGACACCGACGCGGCCGGTCACTACCACCACTCCACCGTCGTGCGCTGGGTCGAGGCGGCCGAGGCGGTGCTGCTGCGGCGCCTGGGCCTGTCCCACCTGTTCGGGAGCACGCCCCGCGTCCGTTTCGAGGCCGACTACCGGGCCCGGCTCTGGTTCGGCGAGGCCGTGCGGACCGAGCTGCGCGTCACCGAGGTGGGCAACAGCTCCCTGCACTACGCCTTCACCGTCCACGGGGAGGAGGGCGCGCGGGCCGCGAGCGGCCGCATGGTCATCGCCCACTCCGCCGCCCGGGCCACCGGGTCCACCCCCTGGCCGGCCGAGGTCCGCGAGGTCCTCACCACGGCGGGCCCGCAGGCCCCCGAACTGTTCGAGCACACCCG
The DNA here is from genome assembly GCF_044454405.1 of Streptomyces sp. NPDC051555. Taxonomy (NCBI): domain Bacteria; kingdom Bacillati; phylum Actinomycetota; class Actinomycetes; order Kitasatosporales; family Streptomycetaceae; genus Streptomyces; species Streptomyces sp. NPDC051555. The sequence goes on from NZ_JBITDP010000002.1 coordinate 123,400, forward strand.
AGGAGGCGCCCCGTGCGCGTAGCAGTCATCGGAGGCGGGCCCGGCGGCCTGTACTTCGCCGCCCTGGCCAAGCAGTTGTCCCCCCAGTGGGAGATCACCGTCTGGGAGCGGGGCTCCCCCGACGACACCTTCGGTTTCGGGGTCGTCTTCTCCGACGAGACCCTCGACGGCATCGCGCAGGCCGACCCGGTCGTGCACGCCGCGATGTCCGCCGAATTCGCCCGCTGGAGCGACATCGACGTCCGCCACCGCGGCACGACCCTCACCTCCGGCGGCCACGGCTTCGCCGCCCTGGGCCGCCGCCGGCTGCTGGGCATCCTCCAGGACCGGTGCGCCGCCCTGGAGGTCGACGTCCGCTACCGCACCCTGGCCCCGCCGCCGGAGCGACTGGCGGCCGAATACGACCTGGTGGTCGCCTGTGACGGCGTACGGTCGGCCACGCGCGCCGCCTACGCCGACACCTTCGCCCCCGACCTCGACGAGCGCTCCGGCCGCTACATGTGGCTCGGTACCGACAAGGTCTTCGAGGCCTTCACCTTCATCGTCGAGGAGCGGGACTTCGGCACCCTCCAGGTGCACGCCTACCCGTACGACGACACCCGCTCCACCTTCATCGTCGAGATGGACGAGGCGGCGTGGCGGCGCGGCGGTTTCGACCGCTCCGAAGAGCTCGACCTGCCGCCGGGCGCGAGCGACGAGGAGGGCATCCGCCGCTGCGAGGAGATCCTCGCCGCCCACCTGGACGGGCACCGGCTGCTGCCCAACAACTCGAAGTGGCTGCGCTTCACCACCGTGCGCAACCGCACCTGGCGGCACGGCAACACGGTGCTGCTCGGGGACGCCGCGCACACTGCGCACTTCTCGATCGGCTCGGGCACCAAGCTCGCCATGGAGGACGCGCTCGCCCTCGCCGCCTGCCTGCACGAACACCCCGACGTGCCGAGTGCGTTGGCGGCGTACGAGGAGGAGCGCAGGCCCGTCGTGGAGTCCACCCAGCGGGCGGCCCAGGCCAGCCTCGAATGGTTCGAGCACCTCCACCGGTACACCGACCAGGATCCGCACCAGTTCGCCTTCAACCTGCTGACCCGCAGCCGGCGCGTCACCTACGACGGCCTGCGCGCGCGGGACGAGGGCTTCACCACCGCCGTCAACGCCTCCGCCCCGGTGCCGCCGATGTTCCGGCCGTTCACGCTGGGCGGTCTGCGGTTGCGCAACCGGGTCGTGGCGGCGCCCGTCGCACTGTCCACGGCCCGCGACGGGGTGCCGGGCGACTTCGACCTGGTGCACCTCGCCACGCAGGCCCTCGGCGGACCGGCCCTGGTGCTGGCCGGGATGACCGCGGTGAGCTCCGCGGGCCGCACCGACGCCGGCTGTCCCGGGCTGTGGACCGACGAACAGGAGGCCGCCTGGCGGCGGATCACCGGCTTGGTCCACGGCCAGTCGGACGCCTGCCTGGGCATCCAGCTCACCCACGCCGGCCGCCGGGCCGCCGACGGCTCACCGCTGGCGGCGTCCGCGCTGGCCTGGGACGAGCACGGCCCGGTGCCGCGCGAGGCGAACCGGGCGGACATGGACCTGATCGTGCGGGACTTCGTGCGGGCGGCCGAGCGCGCCGACCGGGCCGGCTTCGACGCCCTGGAACTCCAGTACGGTCACGGCCACTTGATGTCCGGTTTCCTGTCGCCGCTGACCAACCGGCGCACCGACGCGTACGGCGCGGGTCCGGCCGGGCGGCTGCGCTTCCCGCTCGAAGTGCTGGGCGCGGTACGGGCGGTGTGGCCCGCCGGGAAGGCGCTGCTGGTGCGGATCTCGGCGACCGATTGGGCGGCGGGCGGCCTCGACGAGGCCGGGGCCGTGGAGATCGCCCGGGCCCTCGGGGCGGCGGGCGCGGACGGGATCGACGTCTCGACCGGTGAGGTCGTGGCCCACGAACGACCGCGCTTCGGCCGCAGCTACCAGACGCCGTACGCCGACCTGATCCGCAACGCCACCGGGCTGGCGACCATCGCCGTCGGCGCGATCTCCACGTACGACGACGTGAACTCGGTGATCCTGGCCGGCCGGGCCGACCTGTGCGCCCTCGGTCGCGCCCAGCTCCACGACCCGCTGTGGACCTTGCACGCGGCCGCGGCCCAGGGCTACCGCGGGTCCGCGGCGCCCTGGGCCCGTTCCTGGGCCGCCGGCAGCGGCCGGCCGCCGGCGGCCCGTACCGACCGGGTGCCGCCCCGCCTCGAACTGCTGCGGCAGGCCGCCGCGCCGGTGCACCAGCGCTGGCGCCCCCGGCTCCCCGTGCCCGCCTGCTGACCACCTGCTGACCACCTGCTGACCACCAGGAGATTCCGTGGAGACCCCACCCCCGTACGACCCACCCCCGTACGACCTGCCCCGCTTCACGGCGGCCGCCGTCCAGGCGTCCCCGGTCTACCTCGACCCCGGCGCCACCGTCGACAAGGCGGTCGCCCTGATCGCCGAGGCCGCCGGGAACGGCGCCACGCTCGTCGTCTTCCCCGAGGTGTTCGTCCCCGGATACCCGTACTGGAACTGGACCATGAACCCGGTGCAGGGCTCGCCCTGGTTCGAGCGCCTGTACCGGGCCTCCGTGGACCTCCCCGGCCCCCACGTCGACACCCTGCGCGCGGCGGCCCGCGAGTACGGCGTCGTCCTGGTCATCGGGATCAACGAGCGCGGCCCGAACAGCCTCGGCGTCCTGTACAACACCCTGTTGACCATCGGACCGGACGGCGAACTCCTGGGCGTACACCGCAAGTTGGTGCCGACCTGGGCCGAGAAGCTCACCTGGACCGGGGGCGACGGCAGCTCGCTGCGCGTCCACCGGACCCCGGTGGGCCCGCTCGGCGCCCTCGCCTGCGGCGAGAACACCAACACGCTGGCCCGGTTCGCCCTCCTCGCGCAGGGCGAGCTCGTCCACGCCTCCAGCTACATCGCCCTGCCCGTGGCGCCCGCCGACTACGACATGGCCGATGCCATCGCCGTGCGGACGGCCGCCCACAGCTTCGAGGGCAAGGTCTTCTCCGTCGTGGCCTGCTCCACCGTCTCCCCGGAGATCATCGATCTCCTCGCGGGGGACGACGAGGAGCTGCGGGCCCTGTTCGGCCGCCCGCGCAGCGCGCTGTCCGGCATCTTCGGCCCCGACGGCCGACCGGTCACGCCGCCGTTGGTGGACGACGAGGGCATCGTCTACGCGGAGATCGACCTGGGCCGGTGCATCCAGCCCAAGCAGATGCACGACATCACCGGTCACTACAACCGCTTCGACGTCTTCCACCTCGAAGTCGACAACCGGCCGCGCACGCCCGTGACCTTCACCGCCCCCTTCACCACGCCCGCCACCATCCCCTCCACCGCACCCCGATCCGGTCCCCGGACGACCGCCCTTCCCGAGGAGGACGCATGACCCCCGAACAGGACGACACCGCGCTCGGCCGCGCACGGGTCCTCGACACCCCCGAGCTCACCGCCTACTACGCCGAGCTCGCGGCGCGCGAGGCGGGTGCGCTGTGGACCGTCGCCAATGACATCGAACCCTGGTACCCGCAGCCCCGGTCCGTTCCCGTGCTCTGGCGTTACGAGGAGCTGCGCCCGCTCGTCCACAAGGCGCTCGCCCTGGTCAAGGCGGACGACGCGGGCCGCCGCGTGGTCATGCTGGTCAACCCCGGCCGCAAGGACGTGAGCGCGGCGGCCGGGCTGCTCTACACGGGCCTGCAGATCATGGGCCCCGGCGAGGCCATGACGGCCCACCGCCACCAGGCCGCCGCGCTGCGCTTCGTCCACGAGGGCACCGGTGCGTGGACGATCGTCGACGGGCAGAAGCTGAAGGTCGGGCCGCGCGACTTCGCGATCACCCCGAACGGCACCTGGCACGAGCACGGCAACGACGCGGACGACGCCCCGGTCATCTGGCAGGACGGGCTGGACATCCCGCTGGTCAACGCCCTCGACGCCGGTTTCTACGAGGTCCACCCCGAGCTGTACCAGCAGCCCGGGAAGGTGATCAACTCCTCTGTCCTGACGTACGCGGCGAACCTGCTCCCGCACGGCGTCGAGCGCTGGACCCGGCCCTACTCCCCGCTGCTCGCCTATCCGTGGGAGGCGACGTACGAGGCGCTGCTCGGCCTGGCCCGGGCCACCGAGGGGTCCCCCTACGACGGGATCATCGCGGAGTACACCAACCCGGTCACCGGCGGATCGGTGATGCCCACCATGGGCGCGCACATGCAGTTGCTGCGGCCGGGCCAGGCCACGCTGGCCCACCGCCACACGGGATCGGTGATCTACACCGTGGCCAAGGGGCGCGGCGTCTCGGTGATCGCCGGGCAGCGCTTCGCGTGGCAGGAGGGCGACGTCTTCTGCGTGCCGTCCTGGGCCTGGCACGAGCACCACAACCTCGACCCGGCCGAGGACGCCTGCCTCTTCTCCTTCAACGACTTCCCGGTCATGCGCTCGCTCGGATTCCACCGCGAAGAGGTCTACGCCGACAACGGCGGCCACCAACCGACCTCCTGACCGCGCGCGCCGCCCCTTTCCCCTCCCCCTCTCCCTCCCCTCTCCCTTCCCCGACTCCCGGAGACACCATGCGACTGCTGACCTTCACCACCGGGTCCCCCGCCGGCGGGCCCGTCGACCCCGCGCCGCGCCTGGGCGCGGAGCGCGACGGCCTCGTGCACGACCTCGCCGCCCTGGCCGCGCACGCGGGCGTCCGGATCCCGCCGGACCTGCTCTCGCTCGTCCAGGCCGGGCCCGCCGCCCTGGACGTCGTCCGCGCCCTCCTCGGCGGTGCGCTGCCCGGGCACGCCGTCCACCGGATCGAAGACGTCCGGCTGTGCGCCCCGCACCGGCCCGGAAAGATCATCGGGGTCGGTCTCAACTACGTGGAACACGTCGCGGAATCCAGCCGCAGCCTGGACACGGACAAGGAACTCCCGCCGCGTCCGGTCCTGTTCAGCAAGCCCGCCACCGCCGTCACCGGGCCCGGAGCCCCGGTGCTGCACAACGGCGACCTCACCGCCCAGTTGGATTGGGAGTGCGAACTCGCCGTGGTCATCGGTCGCACCGCCTTCCGGGTGAGCGAGGAGGCGGCGTACGAGCACGTCTTCGGCTACAGCATCGTGAACGACATCAGCGCCCGCGACCAGCGCCGCTCGGGCCAGTGGTTCTTCTCCAAGGGCCAGGACTCCTACGCCCCCTTCGGGCCCGTCGTGGTCACGGCCGACGAGATCCCCGACCCGATGGCGCTGGACCTCGACCTGCGCGTCAACGGCGTCACCAAGCAGAAGTCCAACACCCGCCACATGCTGTTCCCGATCGCCCGCCTGATCGCCGACATCAGCTCCGGCGTGACCCTGGAGCCGGGCGACGTGATCGCCACCGGCTCCCCCTCGGGCGTCGGGGCCGGCATGGTCCCGCCCGAGTTCCTGGTGCCGGGCGACACCGTCGAGGCCACCGTCGAGCGCATCGGCACCCTCACCAACCCCGTCGTGGACGCCCGTTGACCTTCCAGCCGCGCCCGCCCGCGGCGCCCGTCGCCGTACCGAACCGAGGAGCCCACATGCCGCATCCGCCCACCTACCGCATCGGCCAGATCGTGCCGAGTTCGAACGTCACGATGGAGACGGAGGTGCCGGCCATCCTGCGCGCCCGGCAGCGCGTCGCACCGGAGCGCTTCACCTTCCACTCCAGCCGCATGCGGATGACGCACGTGACGCCGGAGCAGCTCAGGGCCATGGACGCCGACTCCGACCGCTGCGCCGTCGAGCTGTCCGACGCGCACGTCGACGTACTCGGCTACGCCTGTCTCGTGGCCATCATGAGCATGGGCCTGGGCTACCACCGCGAAGCGGAGCAGCGGCTGCACGCGCGGACCGTGGAGAACGCGGCGCCCGCGCCCGTGGTGACCAGCGCCGGGGCCCTGGTGCAGGGCCTGCACACGATGGGCGCACGGAAGGTGGCGCTGCTCGCCCCGTACATGCGCCCCCTCACCCGGACCGTCGTCGACTACCTCACCCACGAGGGGATCGAGGTCCTGGACTACCGGGCGCTGGAGATACCGAACAACCTCGACGTGGCCGCGCACGACCCGGCCCGGCTGCCCGAGCTGGCCCGCGCCCTCGACCACGGGGACGCGGACGCGGTGGTCCTCTCCGCCTGCGTGCAGATGCCCTCGCTCGGGGCCATCGAGGAGGCGGAGCAGATCCTGGGCAAGCCGGTCGTCTCCGCGGCCGTCTGCACGGCCCACCAGCTGCTGCGGGCCCTCGATCTGCCCGCCGTCGCGCCCGGGGCCGGGCACCTGCTGTCCGGTGCGTACGCCGAGGCGCCGCTGGTCCGGGGGGCCGCCTCGGGAGGCTGAGCCGGCCGGGACCGCGCCGGGTGCCGGGCCCGGGCGCTCGGTAGGATCGCCACCGCATCCAACGGAAGGCGATCATGTCGGACAGCCCCCTCAGGCCCAGCTCGTTGATCAACACGGTCTACGGGGCGTTTCTGCGCGGCATCGGCGGCTGGATCTCCATCGCCGACCTGATCACCCTCATGTCGGAGCTGGACGTGGAGAGCCAGGCCGTCCGCTCGGCGATCTCGCGACTCAAGAAGAAGGGCGTCCTGGAACCGGAGCGGCGCGGCGCCACCGGGTACCGGCTCAGCCCGGCCGTGCACCCGGTCTTCGACGCGGGCGACCGCCGCATCTTCGCCAGCCTGGAGCCGGCGGACCTGGCGGACGGCTGGGCCCTGGCGGTGTTCTCCGTACCGGAGTCCGAGCGGTCCCACCGCTACCAGCTGCGCACCCGGCTGACCTGGCTCGGCTTCGGCAACATCGCCTCCGGCGTGTGGCTGGCGCCGGGCCGGGTGCTGGAGGACGCGCGGGCCGTGCTGGTCCGGCTCGGGCTGAGCGAGTACGTCCACCTCTTCGCGGCGGCCGACTACGCGGCCTTCAGCGACCTGCCCGGGGCGGTCAGCTCCTGGTGGGACTTCCCCGCGATCCAGGGGCAGTACGCGGAGTTCACCGGCGCGTACGCGCCGGTCGCCGCGCGGCTGGCCGGGCAGCGCGACACCGACCCGGCCGAGGCGTTCCGCCACTACGTGCCGATGCTCACGGCCTGGCGCCGCCTGCCCTACCTCGACCCCGGCCTGCCCGCCGAGCTGCTGCCCGCGGACTGGAACGCCATCGGGGCACGGCAGGTCTTCCAGCAACTCCACGAGGTGCTCGCCGGCCCGAGCCTGCGCCACGTACAGAACGTGATCGCCGCAGCTCCGCCCACCACCCCGTAGGCCCCCTCCCCACCGCCCCTGCCCCAGTAGGGCCGGGCCCGGGGCCGGGCAGGAGTGTCCCCGCATGACGAGCGGTCCCCACCGCCCGCTTTCTCCGACAACCCCGCAGCCGCGAGCCGAGGAGACACTCCTGCCCGGCCCCGGCCCCGGCCCGGCCCCCTGCCCCCTGCCCCCGGCAAGGCCCCGGCCCGGCCCCCGGCCAAGGCCCCGACCCCCGCCCAGCGCCCGCGTCACCAGGCGCGTCCGTCGGGCGGCCGGAGCAGCGGCCCGTCCTGGGCCCGGACCGGCGCGTGCAGAGTGGTGCGGCCGGTCAGGTAGCGGTCGGCGGCGGCCGCCACGGAGCGGCCCTCCGCGATCGCCCACACCACCAGCGACTGGCCGCGCCCGGCGTCGCCCGCCACGAACACCCCCTCCGGGGGCCGGCCCGGCTGCCCGAGCGCCGCGAAGTCCGCGGACCGGGCGAAGTTGCCCCGTTCGTCGCGGGTGAGTCCGAGCTGTTCGCCCAGGGGGCAGGCCCGCTCGGGGCCCGTGAACCCCAGGGCCAGCAGGATCAGCCCGGCTTCGATCACCCGCTCGGTGCCGGGGAGGGAGCGGCGCTCCGCCGGTTCCACCGCGGTCAGGTGCAGGGCGCGCACCCGCCCCTCGGCGTCGCCCTCGAAGTGCACGGTCGCGCTGGAGAACGCCCGCGGGTCGGCGCCGTCGCGGCTCCGTGCCTCCTCGTGGGCATGGGAGATCCGGTAGACCTTCGGGTACAGCGGCCAGGGCTGGGCGGCGGAGCGGGTGGGGCCCGGTTCCGGGTTGATGTCGAGCTGGACCACCGAGCGGGCGCCTTGGCGCAGCGCGGTGCCCAGGCAGTCGGAGCCGGTGTCGCCGCCCCCGACGATCACCACGTGGCGTCCCTCGGCATTCACCCCGGGCGCCGCGAGGTCGCCCTGCGCGACGCGGTTGGCTTCGGTCAGGTAGTCCATCGCCTGGTGGATGCCCCGTAGCCCGCGGCCGGGCACCGGCAGTTCCCGGCGCTCCGTCGCGCCGACCGCGACGATCACCGCGTCGTGGGTGGCCCGGAGCCCGGCCGCGTCGATCCGGCCGCCGACGTCCGCGTCCGTGCGGAAGACGGTCCCCTCGTCCCGCAGCTGCTGGACGCGGCGGTCCAGGTGCGACTTCTCCATCTTGAAGGCCGGTATGCCGTAGCGGAGCAGTCCGCCGATCCGGTCGGCCCGTTCGAAGACCACGACGTCGTGCCCGGCGCGCCGGAGCTGCTGGGCGGCGGCGAGACCGGCGGGGCCGGAGCCGATGACGGCGACGGACCTGCCGCTGGGGCGGGCGGGCGGCGCGGGGGCGGTGTACCCGTGCGCCCAGGCCTGGTCGGCGATGGCCTGTTCGACGTTCTTGATGGTCACCGGATCGGCGTTGATCGCCAGGACGCAGGCGTCCTCGCAGGGCGCCGGGCAGAGCCGGCCGGTGAACTCGGGGAAGTTGTTCGTCGCGTGCAGCCGGTCCGAGGCGGCCCGCCAGTCGCCGTGGGCGGCGTAGGCGTTCCACTCGGGGATGAGGTTCCCCAGCGGGCAGCCCGCGTGGCAGAAGGGGATGCCGCAGTCCATGCAGCGGTTCGCCTGCTCGGACACCAGGGGCAGCGAGCTCTGCCCGGCGTGGACCTCGCACCAGTCGCCGAGCCGCTCGTCGGCGGGGCGCGCCGGTACGGAGCGTCGCGGTGTCCTGAGGAAGCCGAACGGGTCGGTCATGCGCCGCCTCCATGACTCCCGTGCGGATACGGCGGTCCGACCAGGTTACGCCCGGTTCGTCCACAGTTCCCGGCGGCGGAATCGCCCCTTCCCGAAGCTCTCGGGCCGGTCACCTGCACGTGACACCAGTCACTTCCCGTGACGTGTGGGACATGAGTGGCGAAAGCCGGGGCACGCGAGCCGCACCGTACCGACACCGCGGGCAGGCCGCGGTGCGATATCCGGAGGTACAGCGCGTCGTGTCCGAGCAGCAGAGCATCCACACCGCCGGAAGGTGGCGGCCGTCCTCGACGGGCGCCACGCGGGAGGTCCTCGATCCCGCCGACGGCAGTGTCCTCGCGGTGGTCGCCGAGGGCGCCGTCGCGGACGCGGACGACGCCGTCGGCGCGGCGCGCGCCGCCTTCGACCACGGCCCGTGGCCGCGGACCCCGGTGGCCGAGCGCGCGGCGCTGCTCAGGCGCACGGCCGACCTGCTCCAGCGCGAGCGGGAGCGGATCGCGCTCCTGGAGAGCCTGGACGCGGGCAAGACCCTCGCGGAGGGCCGCACGGACGTGGACTGCGTCAGCGACGCCTTCCGGTACTTCGCCGATCTCGTCCTCGGCGAGGGCGGCGGGCGGGTCGTGGACGCCGGATCGCCGGAGATCCACAGCGTGGTCGTGCACGAGCCGGTGGGCGTGTGCGCCCTGATCACCCCTTGGAACTACCCGCTGCTCCAGGCGAGTTGGAAGGTGGCCCCGGCGCTCGCCGCGGGCAACACCTTCGTGATCAAGCCGAGCGAGCTGACCCCGCTGAGCACGGTCGTCCTGATCGAGCTGCTGGTGGAGGCCGGGCTGCCGGCCGGCGTCGCCAATCTGGTGACCGGCGCCGGCGACCCCGTCGGCGCGCGGCTCGCCGCCCACCCCGACGTCGACCTCGTCTCCTTCACCGGCGGCCTCGACAGCGGTACGAAGGTCGCACACGCGGCGGCCGACACGGTGAAGAAGCTCGCCCTCGAACTGGGCGGCAAGAACCCCAACGTCGTCTTCGCCGACGCCTGCGCGACCGCGGCCGGCTTCGACACGGCCGTCGACCAGGCCCTCAACGCCGCCTTCATGCACAGCGGCCAGGTCTGTTCGGCCGGTTCCCGGCTGATCATCGAGGCGTCGGTGCGCGACCGGTTCGTGGCCGAACTCTCCCGCCGCGCCGAGCGGATCCGACTCGGCCGGGGCACCGACCCGGGCGTCGAGTGCGGCCCGCTGGTCTCCGCCGCCCAGCGCGAGCGCACCGAGTCGTACGTCGCCTCCGCGCTCGCCGCGGGCGCCGTGCTGCGCGCGGGCGGCGAACGCCCGGCGGGGCCGGGCTACTTCTACCGTCCGACCGTCCTGGACCGCTGCGACCGCCGGATGCGCGTCGTGCGCGAGGAGGTCTTCGGGCCGGTGCTGACGGTGGAGACCTTCGTCACCGAGGACGAGGCGGTGACCCTCGCCAACGACACCGAGTACGGGCTGGCGGGCGCGGTGTGGACCGCCGACCAGGGTCGCGCCCGCCGCGTGGCGGGCCGGCTGCGCCACGGCACGGTCTGGATCAACGACTTCCACCCCTACCTGCCGCAGGCCGAGTGGGGCGGCTTCGGCAAGTCCGGGATCGGGCGCGAGCTCGGGCCCTCGGGCCTGGCCGAGTACCGCGAGACCAAGCACGTCTACCAGAACCTCGCACCCCGCCCCGTCCGCTGGTTCGCGGGCCGAGAGGAGAGCTCCGCATGACGGCGCAGTCACACCCGGGGACCGCCCCGGCACAGCCCGCCCCCGGCACCGTTCGGGAGTTCGACTACGTCATCGTCGGTGGCGGCACCGCCGGTTCGGTGATCGCCTCCCGGCTGACCGAGGACCCCGACGTCACGGTCGCCGTGATCGAGGGCGGGCCGAGCGACGTCGACCGCCCCGACGTGCTCACCCTGCGGCGCTGGATGGGGCTGCTCGGCGGCGAACTCGACTACGACTACCCCACCACCGAGCAGCCGCGCGGCAACTCGCACATCCGGCACAGCCGGGCCCGCGTGCTCGGCGGGTGCTCCTCGCACAACACGCTGATCGCCTTCAAGCCGCTTCCGTCGGACTGGGACGAATGGTCGGACGCGGGGGCCGAGGGCTGGCACGCAGCCGCCATGGACCCCTACTTCGACAGGCTGCTGAACAACATCGTCCCCGTCGGCGAGGCCGACCGCAACGCCATCGCACGCGACTTCGTGGCGGCGGCCGAGCAGGCGTTGGGCGTGCCCCGGATCGAGGGGTTCAACGCCAAGCCCTTCCACGAGGGCGTCGGCTTCTTCGACCTCGCCTACCACCCGCAGGACAACAAGCGTTCCTCGGCGTCGGTGGCCTACCTGCACCCGGTCATGGCCGAGCGGCCCCACCTCACCCTGCTGCTGGAGACCTGGGCGCACCGACTGGAGCTGGAGGGGACGCGGGCGCGCGGGGTGCACGTACGGTCCGCGGACGGCGCCGAGTCGCTGGTCCTCGCCCGCCGCGAGGTGGTCGTGTGCGCCGGCGCGGTCGACACCCCGCGACTGCTGCTGCACTCCGGCATCGGCCCGCGCGAGCAGCTGTCGGCGCTCGGCATCCCGCCCGTGCACGACCTGCCCGGAGTCGGCGAGAACCTCCTCGACCACCCCGAGTCGGTGATCGTGTGGGAGACGGACGGCCCGATACCGGAGAACTCCGCGATGGACAGCGACGCCGGACTGTTCGTGCGCCGCGACCCCGCGTCCCCGGGTCCGGACCTGATGTTCCACTTCTACCAGATCCCCTTCACCGACAATCCGGAGCGCATCGGCTATGAACGCCCCGCGCACGGCGTGTCGTTGACCCCGAACATCCCCAAACCGCGCAGCCGCGGCCGGCTGTACCTCACCAGCGCGGACCCCGAGGTCAAACCGGCCCTCGACTTCCGGTACTTCACGGACGAGGAGGACTACGACGCCCGCACCCTCGTCGACGGCATCAGGATCGCCCGCGAGATCGCGGCGGCGCAGCCCCTGGCGGGCTGGCTCACGCGCGAGGTGTGTCCCGGTCCGCAGGTCACCGGTGACGAGGAGCTGAGCGCGTACGCCCGTTCCGTCGCGCACACCGTCTACCACCCGGCGGGCACCTGCCGGATGGGGGCCGCGGACGATCCCGGGGCCGTGGTGGGGCCGGACCTGAGGGTGCGGGGGCTGGACGGCATCCGGATCGCCGACGCCTCGGTCTTCCCGACGATGCCGGCGGTCAACCCGATGATCGGCGTGCTGATGGTCGGCGAAAAGGCGGCCGAGCTGCTGGCGGGGGGTGCGCGATGAACGCCGACGCGCCCGTCTTCGCCGTGCAGGGCCTCTGGAAGGTGTTCGGTCCCCGGGCGGCGGCCGCCCGGGTGCCCGGATCCGAGCACGCCGAGCTGTCCGCGGCCCGGTTGCGCGAGCGCACCGGCTGCACCGCGGCCGTCCGGGACGTCACCTTCGACGTCCACAAGGGCGAGTCCTTCGTCGTCATGGGCCTGTCCGGTTCCGGCAAGTCCACGCTCGTGCGCTGCCTGACCCGGCTGATCGAGCCCACCGCGGGCTCCCTGGCCATCGACGGCGAGGACGTCCTCGCGATGGACCGGGCCCGGCTGCGGGACCTGCGCCGCCACCGCGCCGCCATGGTCTTCCAGCACTTCGGCCTGCTGCCGCACCGCACCGTGTTGGACAACATCGCCTACGGCCTGGAGATCCAGGGGGTGGGTCGCGCCGAACGGCGGTCCAAGGCGGCCGAGATGACCGTCAAGGTGGGCCTCGAAGGTCTGGAGGAGCGCCGCCCCCACGAGCTCTCCGGTGGTCAGCAACAGCGCGTCGGCCTCGCCCGCGCACTGGCCGCCGATCCCGAAGTCCTGCTGTTCGACGAGCCGTTCAGCGCACTCGACCCGCTGATCCGCCGCGAGATGCAGGAGGAGGTGGGCCGCCTGCACCGCGACGAGGGCCGCACCATGGTCTTCATCACCCACGACCTGTCCGAGGCGCTGCGCCTCGGTGACCGGATCGCCCTGATGCGCGACGGGCGGATCGTGCAGCTGGGCACCCCGGAGGAGATCGTCGGCTCCCCCGCCGACGACTACGTGCGGGACTTCGTCCGCGACGTCCCGCGCGAGCAGGTGCTCACCGTGCGCAGCGCCATGCGCCCCGCCACCGCGGACGAGGCCGAGCGGGGCGTGTCCCTCGCGCCCGCCACCACCGTCGCCCTGGCCATCGAGGCGGTGGTGCGCAGCGGCGGCCCCGCCAGGGTCGTCGACGGGGGCCGCTGCCTGGGCGTCGTCGACGACGCGGCCCTGCTCGCCGTCGTCGCCGGGCTACCGGGCCCGGCGACCGGGGAGGTGGCGGCATGAGACGTCGGACCACCGCGCGCCCCCGTGACCGCGCCGTGCCGCTCCCGGCCGCGACGCGGGGGTGGCGCCGATGAGCTCCCCGTCCACACCCGTGCGCGAAGGGCCGCGCGCGGACCCGCACGGTCCGCGCCCCCGAGGCGCCCGCACCGACCGCGACTCCCGCTCCACCGCGGATCCGACCGCCGGTGCGGGCGGGCGCGGGGTCGGCTCCACCGCCCGTTTCCGCGTCGGCCGCAAGGTCCTGCCCCTCGCCGTCGCCGCGGCCGTCCTGGGCACCCTCGGCGTGCTGTACCCGGGCGCCGGCGGCTGGCCCGGTTCCCTGGCCGTCGACCTGTCGGCGCCGCTGGGGCGGGCCGGTGACTGGATCATCGACCACCGCGACAGCCACCCGCTGTTCCTCTACTTCTTCGGGCACGTGAGCAATGCCGTCGTGGTGTCCGTGCGCGCCGTCTACGTGGTGCTGCTCGCCGCCGGATGGCCCGGGGTGACCGCGCTGGCCGGCCTGGTCGCCTGGCGGCTCGCGGGGGTCCGGCTCGCGCTGACCTCCATGGCCGCGTTCGCGGCGTGCGGCCTGCTGGGCATGTGGGTGCCGACGATGCAGACGCTGGCCCTGATGGCCGTGGCGGTCGGCGCGGCCGTCGTCGTCGGCGGTCTGCTCGGCCTCGCCGCCGGGCTCTCGCCCCGCACGGAGCGCGCCCTGCGGCCCGTACTGGACACCATGCAGGTCCTGCCGGCCTTCGCCTACCTGCTGCCGATGGTGCTCGTCTTCGGCATCGGGGTGCCCGCCGCCGTGCTCGCCACCGTGGTGTACGCCGCCCCGCCCATGGCCCGCCTCACCGCGCTCGGGCTGCGCGGGGCCGACGCGGGGGTCCTGGAGGCCGCCGCCTCGCTCGGCGCCACGGGGCGTCAGCGGCTGCTGACCGCCCGGCTCCCGCTGGCCCGGGAGCAGATCATGCTGGGCGTCAACCAGGCCGTCATGACGGGCCTGTCCATGGCCGTCATCGCGTCGGTGATCGGCGCGGGCGGCCTCGGCGACCGGGTCTACCAGGCCCTGGCCTCCGTCGACGTCGGCGCGGCCCTGGCCGCGGGCATCCCGATCGTGCTGCTCGCCGTCGTACTGGACCGCACGGCCGACGCGGCGGGCTCCCGGCTCGGCGCGGCCCGACCGACAGCCGAACTCCACTTCCTGCGCCGGGTGTTCGCCGGCTGGTACGGGGGTCTGCTGTGTGTGCTGGCGGCCGTCGCCGTGGCGGTGGCGGGCCGGATGCTGGGCGCCGCGCAGTGGCCCGGTTCCTGGACGGTCCCGCTCGCGGATCCGGTCAACCGGGCCGTCGCGTGGATGACCGGCCACCTCTACTCGGGGGTCCCCGTCGTCGGCGGCACCGCCGACTGGGCCGCCGGCTTCACCGGAGGGCTCCTCGATCCCCTGCGCAGCGGGCTCCAGTCGACCCCCTGGTGGCTGCTCCTGTTGGCGGTCGGCGCCGTGGGCCTGCTGGTCGGCACCTGGCGCAGCGCCCTGAGCGCCGTACTGGCCCTCGCCGCCATCGGGGTGCTCGGCGTGTGGGACCCGGCGCTGGACACCCTCTCGCAGGTGCTCGCCGCCGTCGCGGTGACGCTCGCACTCGGCTTCGCGGTCGCCATCGGCGCCGCCCGCAGTGCCCGCGCCGAGCGGCTGCTGCGGCCCGTGCTGGACGTCTGCCAGACGATGCCGCAGTTCGTGTACCTCATCCCGGTCGTCGCCCTGTTCGGGGTCGGCCGGGCCCCCGCGGCGGCCGCGGCCGTCGTCTACGCGCTGCCCGCAGTCGTCCGCATCACCACGCAGGGCCTGCGCGAGGTGGACCCCGCGGTACTGGAGTCGGCGCGCTCGCTCGGCGCCACCGGCGCCCAGCAGCTGCGCCAGGTCCAACTACCGCTCGCGCGGCCCGCCCTGCTGCTGGCCGTCAACCAGGCCGTGGTCCTGGTCCTGGCCGTCGTGATCATCGGCGGGCTGGTCGGTGGCGGCGCCCTCGGCTACGACGTGGTGCTCGGCCTCGCCCAGGGCGACCTGGCCACCGGGCTCGTGGCGGGCGCGGCGATCGTCTGCCTCGGCATCCTGCTCGACCGCCTCACCCAGCCCGCGCCCACGAAGGAGGCCGGGAATGCCTGAGCCGACGAAGATCCGCCGCAGGAGCGCGGTCGCGCTCGCCGCCGCGACCGCCCTGGCCGTGCTCACGGGCTGCGGAGCGGCCGACATGACCCGCCAGACCTCCCCGTACGCCGCCGCCCGCGGCGCGAAGACCGTCACGCTGTCGGTCCAGTCCTGGGTGGGCGCGCAGGCCAACACCGCTGTGGCGGGCTATCTGTTGGAGCACGAACTCGGCTACCGCGTGGACACCGTCCAGGTGGACGAGGTGCCCGCCTGGGACGCCTTGAGCCAGGGCCGGGTCGACGCGATCCTGGAGGACTGGGGCCACCCCGAACAGCTGGCGCGCTACGTGGAGCGGAAGAAGACCGTCGTCGACGGCGGCGGCCTCGGGGTCACCGGCCACATCGGCTGGTTCGTGCCGACGTACTTCGCCGAGGAACACCCGGACGTCACCGACTGGAAGAACCTCGACAAGTACGCCGACCGGTTCCGCACGGCCGAGAGCCGGGGCAAGGGCCAACTGCTGGACGGCTCCCCCTCGTACGTGACGAACGACAAGGCGCTGGTGCGCAATCTCGGGCTCGACCTGGAGGTGGTCTTCGCGGGCTCCGAGGCGGCCCAGATCACCCAGATCAAGCAGTTCGCGAAGGAGCGCAAGCCCTTCCTGACGTACTGGTACGAGCCCCAGTGGCTCTTCGACCGGGTCCCGATGACCGAGGTCAAGCTGCCCGAGTACGCGCAGGGGTGCGACGCGGACGCCGAGAAGGTGGCCTGCGCCTACCCGCACACGCCGCTGCGCAAGTACCTCAACGCCCGCTTCGCGGACGGGGGCGGGCCGGCGGCCGACTTCCTGAAGAGGTTCCACTGGGGGGTCGCGGACCAGAACGAGGTGGCCCTGATGATCGCCGAGGAGAAGCTGTCGCCGCGGCAGGCGGCGCAGAAGTGGGTGGAGCGCCACGAGGACGTCTGGCGGCCCTGGCTCGGCTGACCCGGCGGGATCGGCCGCCGGGCCGGTCCGTCCGGTCCGTCCGGTCCGGCTACCAGCCGAAGCGGCGGTCGGCCTCGCGCGCGAACTCCTCGTAGGTCAGCACGTCGTCGCCGTCCAGATTGGCCCGGTCGAAGAGGGCGGAGGAGTCGTCCACGTCGCTCACGCCCCAGAAGGGCAGCACACCGGCGGCGGCGAGGGTCGGGCCCTTGGTCCGCAGGGCGGATATCACCTCGACGCGGGTGAGGACGCCGTCGCTGTTCAGATCGAGCGCGTCGAAGAGCTTGCGGGCCTTGTCGCTCATCACGTGGTCCTTTCGGCAGGCGGGGCGGCGGGGCAAGGATCCGCCGGACCGACAGCCTATGACCCGCCCCGCGCCACCCCGCCTCCGGCGTCCCGTCCCACCCGCGGTCCGCAGCCGCGAGCGGTCCATGGCAGGCTCGTGCTTCATGATCGATGAATTCGCGAAGGACACCCTGCACGCGAGGCTGCGGCGGGACCGCACGGCGCTGCTCTGGAAGCTCGACGGCCTGTCCGAATACGACGCCCGCCGACCTCTGACAGCGACCGGGACCAACCTCCTCGGCCTGGTCAAACACGTGGCCGGCGTCGAGGCCAGGTACTTCGGCGAGGTCTTCGACCGCCCTTCCCCGGAAGGGCTGCCCCGGTGGCAGGACCACGACGGCAGCGATCTGTGGGCGACCGCGGACGAGACGCGCGATCAGATCGTCGAGTCCTACCGGCGCACGTGGGCACACGCGGACGCGACGATCGACGAGCTCGCCCTCGACGCCCCCGGCCACGTGCCGTGGTGGCCGGAGCCTCATGCCGACACGAACCTGTTCGCCATCATGATCCACGTCCTCGGCGAGACCAACCGGCATGCCGGGCACGCCGACATCCTGCGCGAAGGCGTCGACGGCCGCACCGGGATGCGGCCCGAACACGAGACGCGGATCGACGAGGAAGCCCGCGCCGCGTACCGCGCGAAGCTCGAACAGGCCGCCGGATCGGCCGCATCGGTCAGGGCTTAGAAGGCCGCACCACCGCGGCCGGTGGGCCAAGTGACGCGTGCGTACTGCACGTCGCATCGGTGACAGCCGTGACTGTCGCGGCACCCGGCCCGGGTGACACGGTGATGCAGCCGGCCACCGACCGAGGGAGTACGGGTGAACAAGGGGTACGCCGCCTTCTGCGACGCAGACCGCTGGTTCTACGACGCGCCCCACCGGCGCGCCGAGGAGAGCTACCCGGCCGCGCTCGCCCCCGTACCCGAGGGGTGGCGCTCCCACCGCAGCGGAGACTGGTACGCCCTGCGCCCGGTCGGATCCGAACTGCCCGCACAGGGCTGGAAGATCCACGTGTCGGCCACGTTGGACAACGCCGAGTCGGTCCTGGAGCGGGTCCGCACCTACTGCCTGGCCCGGCACATCGCCTTCAAGTTCGTGCCGAGCCGCTACCTGCTGCACCTGCGCAACGCCAAGTACGCCGACCGCGCGGCCAGCGGCAAGTTCCTCACGGTGTACCCCGCCGACGAGGAGCAGTGCCGTCGCATCGCCGAAGACCTCGACGGGCTGCTCACCGGGGAGCCCGGGCCGTACGTGCTGAGCGACCTGCGCTGGGGCGCGGGCCCCGTCCACCTGCGCTACGGCAGCTTCACCCTGCGGCACTGCTACGACGGGAACGGCGAGCTGGTCCCGGCGATCGAGGACCCGGCCGGGCGCCTGGTACCCGACGCCCGCGGGCCGGCGTTCCAACCGCCGGAGTGGGTCGAGCTGCCCCCCTTCCTCAAGCCGCACCTCGACGCGCGCTCCTCGGTCACCCTCGCCGACCTCCCGTACACCGTGGAGCGGGCCCTGCACTTCTCCAACGGCGGTGGGGTCTACGCCGCCCGGGACACCCGCACCGGTGAGGCCGTCGTGCTGAAGGAGGCCCGGCCGTACGCGGGCCTCGCCGCCGACGGCGCGGACGCGGTGACCCGGCTGCACCGGGAGCGGGCGGCGCTGGAGCGGCTCGCCGGGCTGGACTGCGTCCCGTCCGTCCTCGACTCCTTCACGGTGGGCGACCACCACTTCCTGGTGCTCCAGTACCTGGAGGGCAAGCCGCTCAACACCTACTTCGCCCGTAGACACCCCTTGATCGAGGCCGACCCCGCGCCGGCCGAACTCGCCGCCTACACCACGTGGGCGCTGGCGATCCACGAGCGCGTGAGCGCGGCGGTCGCCGCGGTGCACGCCCGCGGGGTGGTCTTCAACGACCTGCACCTCTTCAACATCATGGTCACCGAGGACGCCGCGGGCCGACCGTCCGTCGCCCTGCTGGACTTCGAGGCCGCCGCCCACGTCGACGAAGGGTTGCGGCAGACCGTCGCCAACCCCGCGTTCGTCGCCCCGGCCGGCCGCCGCGGGTTCGCGGTGGACCGCTACGCCCTCGCCTGTCTGCGCCTCGCCCTGTTCCTGCCGCTGACGAGCCTGCTCGCCCTGGACCGGGCGAAGGCGGCGCACCTGGCGGCCATCGCCGCGGAGCAGTTCCCCGTGCCGCGGCGGTTCCTGGACGAAGCCGTCCAGGAGATCCTGTCCGGACCGGACGGGAACGGCGCCGCGGGGCCCGCCTCCGGCTCGGGTCGGATACCGGCTCCGGCCGGACCGTACCTGCCCGTCGCGCCCGGGAACTGGCCCGCCGCCCGGGACTCGATGGTCGCGGCCCTGCGCGCCTCGGCCACGCCCGGTCGGGAGGACCGCTTCTTCCCCGGGGACATCGCCCAGTTCAGCACCGAGGGCGGTGGCGCGGGCTTCGGTTACGGAGCGGCCGGGGTCCTCTACGCCCTGGCCGAGACCGGCGCCGAACCCTGGCCGCAGGCCGAGGAGTGGCTGCTGGCCCGGACCGCGGAGCCCGGCTCCGGAACGCCGCTCGGCTTCTACGACGGCCTCGCGGGCACGGCCTGGACCCTGGACCGCCTCGGCCACCGGGAGCGGGCGCTGCACCTCGCCGGGCTGCTCCTGGAGCAGCCGTGGCAGGAGATCGGCCCCGACCTGCACAGCGGTCTCGCGGGCGTGGGCCTGGCCCTGGACGCGCTGGGCACGACGACGGGCGAGGGCGAGCTGCACGCGGCGGCCCTGCGCTGCGCCGAGCTGCTCTGCCGGGACGGCGCCGCACCGCGGCGCGCCGGCCTGCTGTACGGCGGCGGCGGCCCGGCCCTCCTGTTCCTGCGCCTGTACGAACGCACCGGCGAGCAGGAGTACTTGCTGCGCGCGGGCGCTGCCCTGCACCGCGACCTCGACCGATGCGTGACGAGCGCCTTCGGCACCCTCCAGGTGGACGAGGGGTGGCGCACGATGCCCTACCTCGGCGCGGGCAGC
The DNA here is from genome assembly GCF_044454405.1 of Streptomyces sp. NPDC051555. Taxonomy (NCBI): domain Bacteria; kingdom Bacillati; phylum Actinomycetota; class Actinomycetes; order Kitasatosporales; family Streptomycetaceae; genus Streptomyces; species Streptomyces sp. NPDC051555. The sequence continues at coordinate 143,260 of NZ_JBITDP010000002.1, forward strand.
GTGGGCATCGGCATGGTGCTGGACGACTGGCTGCGGCACGGCTCCGAGCAGCGCTTCGAGCAGGCCCGGCTGGAGATCGTACGGGCCGCCCAGGCCACCTTCTACGCGCAGCCCGGGTTGTTCCGCGGCGCTGCCGGGATGGTGCTGTACCTGGCACGGACCAGCACCCCGGGACCGGGCACCCGCGCGGACGACCTCGCGCGCCAGATCGACGCCCTGGCCCGGCACGCGGTGCCCTACCAGGGCCATCTGGCCTTCCCCGGCGAGCAGTTGATGCGGCTGTCCATGGACTTGTCCACGGGAACCGCCGGCGCACTGCTCGCCCTCGGCAGCGCCGCGCCCGGCGGGCGCGCCCAGCTGCCGTTCCTCCCACCGCTGCGGCGCGCCGCGGCGGTCCCAGAGCCGGTCCCGCACCGCGGGGCCGTGACCCATCAGGAAGACCCAGCGAAGAAGAGGATTGTGACATGACGCTTCTCGACCTGCAGTCGATGGAAACCATCACGGAAGAGGCCACCGAGGCCACCTACGGCGGCGGCGGCGGTGGCGGCAGCCGGGCCAGCCTGCTGCTCTGCGGGGACAGCAGCCTGAGCATCACGACCTGTCACTGATCAGGTCCCCTCTGGGCCCGGGCGGTTCACCGCCCGGGCCCGCGCCCCGTTTCCGGAGCCCGTGGGACCGATGCCGCCCGTGGGCGCCGATGCTGCCTGTGGAGGCCGTGGAGCCTTGCCGATGACCTCGCCCGATCCGTCCGACGGGGCGGCGCTCGCCCGCGCCGGCGACCGCGCCCTGGTGGCGACGGCCCGCGACAGCGCGGGGCGCACCGCGGCCGTGGGCGCGTGCTCGCTCGGCGCCGCCGGCGCGGCCCTCGCCGAACCGGCCGTCCTCGGCCACACCCTCGACCTGTTGCTGCGCGGCGACCCGGGCGGCCCCGCCTGGACCGCGTGGTGCGCCGTGGTCATCACGGCCGAAGTACTGCTGGACGCCGCCGTGACGCGGCTGACCGGCCGGGTGAACGGCCGCTCGACCGCGTGGCTGCGCCGCCTCGGCCTGACCCGGCTCCTGGGCACCGCCCCGCATCACGCGGGCCGGTACCCGTCCGGCGACGTCGCCGCGCGGCTGACCGCGCACGCCACCGAGGCCGGGACCGCGCCCGCGGCCGCGGCGGGCGCCGTCGCCTCCTTGCTGCCACCGCTGGGTGGTCTGATCGCGCTCTTCGTCATCGATGTGTGGACCGCCCTCGCCTTCGTGGCCGGACTGCCGCTGCTGGCGCTCCTGTTGCGGTCCTTCGCCCGTGATTCGGCGGCCAGCGTGGGCCGTTACCAGCAGGTCCAGCTGTCGATGGCGGGGCTGCTGGCCGAGGCCCTCGCCGGCGCCCGCACCATCGCCGCGGCCGGCACTCTTCCCCGCGAACGGGATCGGGTTCTAAGGGAGTTGCCCGCCCTGGGCGTCGAGGGTCGGCGGATGTGGCGGGTGTACGGCGGGACCACCGCCCGCACCTCGGCGCTGATGCCGCTGCTGCTGTACGTGGTCCTCGGCGTGGGCGGGATGCGGCTCGCGGCGGGCGCGCTGGGCGTGGGCGCCCTCCTCGCCGCCGTCCGGTACGCCGGGCTCGCGGCCGGGGTGGGCGCCGTGACCGGACGGCTGGCGGCCGTGGTGCGCGGTCGGGCCGCGGCGCGGCGCACCGCCGCCCTCTTCGCCCTGCCCGCAATGGCGTACGGAAAACGGGAGTTGCCCCCGGACGGGCCGGGCACGCTGGAACTGCGCGGGGTCCGGGTGGAGCGCGAGGGCCGCGCGGCGCTGGACGGCGTCGATCTCGTCGTGCCCGGCGGTACGACGGTCGCCGTGGTGGGGCGCTCCGGATCGGGCAAGACGCTGCTCGCCGCGGTGGCGGGGCGCCTGACCGACCCGGACGCCGGTCGGGTGCTCCTCGACGGGGTACCGCTGGAGGAGCTGTCCGCCGAGGCGTTGCGGCGCGACGTCGGACACGCTTTCGACCGGCCCGCGCTGCCGGGGCGCACCGTCGCCGGGGCGATCGCCTTCGGCGCGGGTCCGCCGCCCGGGCGGGCGCGGGTGCGGGCCGCGGCGCGGGCGGCCGGGGCCGATCCGTTCGTACGGCGCCTGCCCGACGGGTACGACACGCTGCTCGCGGACGCGCCGATGTCCGGGGGCGAGGTCCAACGCCTGGGCCTGGCACGGGCGTTCCTGCGTGCGGGGCGATTGCTCGTGCTCGACGACGCCACCTCCAGCCTGGACACGCTCACCGCGCGCGAGGTCGAACGGTCCCTGGCCGAGCGGGTGCGCCCGGGCACCCGGCTCGTCGTGGCCCACCGCATCTCCGCGGCGGCCCGCGCCGACCGGGTCGTCTGGCTGGAGGACGGCCGGGTCCGGGCCACCGGCCCGCACGCCACCCTGTGGCAGGACCCGGACTACCGTGCGGTCTTCGCAGCGCCGCCGGATGCCGCCCAGCCGACCGGCGAGCCGTCGGCCGGCGCAGCTGCGGCCGTCCCGGCCACCGGGGCGGCGGCTCCGGACCGTACGACGGCCCGCCCGACCGCTGCTTCCGGGCCGGCGCTCCCTCGGCCCGTACCGAAGATCGCTGCCACTGCCGGTGCCGGTGCCGGGCCATGGCGGCGGGTCGGCGGGGAGGGGCGGCGGTTCCTGCGGGGCCGGCTCCGGCCCCTGGGTGCGCTGGCGCTCTGGTCACTGCTGGAATCGGTCCACACCTTCCTCGGCGGGTACGGCGTGGCCCGCGCCCTGGACGACGGGTTCCTGGCCGGACGGGTCGACACGGGTGTCCTGTGGCTGACGGCGGCCGGGGTCGGAGCGCTCCTCGGCGGCGTCGCCCTGCGCGGGGTGTTCCTCGCCCTCGCGGAGCTCGTCGAGCCCCTGCGGGACGGGCTCGTCCGCCGGGCCGTACGGCACGCGCTGGGCGCCGCGGTCGCGGATCCCGCGCGCGCCGCCGGCACGGGTGCGGTGTCCCGGCTGACCCAGCAGAGCGAGATGGCCCGGGACTCCTTCGCCGGACTGGTCCTGACGGCCCGTTCGTTCCTCTTCACCGCCGTCGGCGCGCTGCTCGGCATGGCCGCGCTGGCGCCCGTACTGCTCGTCGTCGTGGTGCCCCCGCTGCTCCTGGGCCTGGCCGTCTTCCTGGCCACGCTGCGCCCCATGGCGGCCGTGCAGCGGGAGGCCCTGGACACGGACGAGGCCCTCGCCGCAAGGGTGGGCGAGGTGGCGGCCGGGCTGCGCGACATCGTGGCGTGCGGGGGCGGCGGGGCCGCGGCCGCCGGCGTGGAGCCGCTGATCGCGGCGCAGGAACGGCTGACCGGACGGCTCGCGCGCTGGGGGGCCGTACGGACGCTGGCCCTCGGGGTGGCCGGCCGGGCACCGGTCCTCGCCCTGCTCGCGGCCACGCCCTGGCTGCTCGGCGGCGGGCTCACGGCGGGCGCGCTGGCCGGCGCGCTGACCTACCTGACGCAGTCGCTGCTGCCCGCGCTCGACACCCTGATGGCCGCGCTCGGTTCCGCGGGGACCCGGTTGCTGGTGGTGCTGGACCGCTTCTGCGGCCCGGAACCGTCCGCCCCGCCCCCCGGCGGCCCCGACGCCGCGGCGGAGCCCGGGGACGGGGCCGGTCCCGCGACCCCGGGGGCCCCGCACCGGCCGGTGGCCGCCGCCGAACTCCGTGGCGTCGGCTTCGCCTACGGGCCCCGCGCGCACCCCGTGCTGGACGGGCTCGACCTGACGGTCCGGCCCGGCGAGCACCTCGCGGTCGTGGGGCCCAGCGGGATCGGGAAGTCCACGCTCACCGCCCTGTTGGCGGGGCTGCTGCTGCCCGGCGCGGGCACGGCCCTGGTCGCCGGGGCGCCCGCCCGGCCACCGGGGTCGACGCACGGCCCGGACCTGCGGCGCACGCTCCTGCCCCAACAGGCGTACGTGTTCACCGGCACCGTGCGCGAGAACCTGACCCACCTGTGCCCGCGCCCGGCGGACGTGCCCGCGGAGCGGGTGGAGGCCGTGGTGGCCGCGCTGGGCCTGGAGCCGCTCCTGCGGCGGCTCGGCGGCCCGGACGCGCCCCTCGATCCGGCCCGCCTCTCCCAGGGGGAGCGGCAGCTGCTGGCGCTCGCCGCCGCGCACCTCTCCCCCGCCCCGCTGCTCCTGCTGGACGAGGCCACGTGCCATCTCGACGCGGAGACCGAGGAGCGTGCCGAGCGGGCCCTTGCGGCCCGGCCCGGCACGCTGGTGGTGGTGGCCCACCGGATCTCCTCGGCCGCGCGCGCCGACCGGGTGCTGGTCCTGGACGGGACCCGGGCGGTGTGCGGGACGCACGCGGAGCTGCCGGCACGCTCGGCGCTCTACCGGGACCTCGTGGGGATGTGGAGTGCGGGCGGCGCGGTCGTCCCGACGCGCTGAGCCGCCCGGTCCGGCGGCCCGCTACACCCAACCGGCGCTGCGGGAGATGCGTATCGCGTCTATGCGGTTGCGCGCGCCGGTCTTGCGGGTGACGGCGGCCATGTAGTTGCGGACGGTGCCGCTGGCCAGGTGCAGGGCCCGGGCGATCTCGGCGATCGAATCGCCTTCCGCGGCGCGGGCCAGGACGCTCAGCTCGCGCGGGCTGAGCGGCACCGGATCGGCCTCCAGGAAGGCCGAGGCGAGCGAGGCGTCGATGAACCGCTCGCCCGCGGCGACCTTGCGCACGGCCCGGACGAGCTGCCCGGGCGAGCCGTCCTTGTCGACGTACCCGCGGGCCTTCGCCTGGAAGGCCCGGCCGAGCGAGCCGGGCGTCCCGGCCGTGGCCAGGACGAGCAGCGGGGTCGGCGGGTCCAACAGCTGGTGATCGGTGTGCCTCTCGCCGGCGAGCACGGCCGTGGCACCCGGACAGTCGACGTCGACGACCGCCACGTCTGGTCGTAAGGTCAGCGCCCGGCGCGCCGCCGTCCTCCACCCCACCGACGTGACGTCGAACTGGCCTTCGGATCTCAACAGGGCGGCCAATGCCGATCCGACGAGGCTGACGCTGTGCAGTACGAGGACCTTCGTCATGCGGAACTCTCCAGGGACGATGCGAGCGGGTGCGGCAAGGACCAATCAGCACCTTGCGGCTGCCCCGGGACCGGCCTGCCGGAACGTCACCTCCGGGGGCGCGTGGGGGCGCGTGGCCATAAACGGGCGCCTCCTGAGTGCTCCCGCACGCCGCAGTGCTGACCGCTCACCTCCGACCGCCCCGCACCGCCTGCCGGATACGGCCGGATACCGACCCTCCCGGCGCTGCCGGGAGGAGCCCGCCGATACCGACAGACGTTCGGGTCACGGGGTCGCGGACGGATCCGTGGGGGTCACCGCCGTCAAACGGACCGTGCTGAGGATGCGCATGACCAGCTCGTCGGCGATCGCGCCCGGTACACCGGTCCTTCCGTAGAAGTCCCAGGCGACGAAGTCGCCCTTGGCGTTCTTGAAGCCGAAGACGATCGACCGGCCGTCGCCCGAACACTTGTTGGTCTTCTTGGCGCCCTCGGAATGCGAGGTGAGGTAGGTGCCCTTGACCCCCGACTTGGTGGTGTATTCCACCGGTTGGTCGGTCTTGACCGCGCTCTTGTCCGGCTGCGTGTAGGCGGCGTAGACCCAGACCGGGGCCATCTTCTCGGCGACCTCACGGGTGTCCTTCGCACCGGCGGCGCCCTTGGTCCCGGTGGCGGCCAGCTTGTAGTCGTCGATCCGGCCGTCGCCGTCCCCGTCGATGCTGCACCACTTCGACTTGTAGAAGGCGGGCGCCGTGTGCCCGATGAGGATCTTCTCCCCGTCCGCGTCGTCCGAGTACCCGCTGAACACGGTGGGCGGCGCGACCTCCCAGTCGGCCGGGACGTCGAAGGCCGTGCCGTGTTCGGGGTTGACGACCGACTTCCAACCCTTGATCGTCGGCGGCACGGTGCTCGACGGCGAGCCCGAGGAGGAGGAGGAGGAGGAGGTCGACGGCGCGGTGGGGGACGGACCCGACGGGGAGACGTCCTTGCCGTCGATCGCCCGGTCGTCGCCCCGGCCGGCGTCGTCCCCCAGCAGGACCACACCGGTGACGGTGGCCGCGGCCACCACCACGGCGGCCGCCGCGCAGACGGCGATGACGACGGTCCTGGAGCGCTTGGCGGGGCGCGGCGGCTGGTACGGCGATTGGTACGGCTGCCCCTGCGCCTGCGTCATGCCGTACGGGCCGCCCACCGGGTAGGCGGAGGGCGGCGCGGTGGGCGGCGCGGCCGGCGGGGGCGGGGCGGCCGGGCCCGGGGGGAGCGGCGCACCCGGCGGCTGCCGGTACGGGTTGTGGAACTCCTCGGGCGGGTCCTGCTCGCCCCCGGGCGTCTGCTGTCCTGGCCACATGCCGGGTAACGATAGGCGCGCGGGGACGCACCGGCCACAGCGGGTCCGGCACGGCGGCCCGCCCTTCGCCCGCCCGTGACCCGGCGCACAACCGGAGCCGCGCGTCCCGGTGTTCGCGGGCCCGGGCCCGAGCCCGGGCTCCGCGGGACTACTTGCCGAACGACAGGATCGAGTGGTCCACCTTCTCGGGCTCGGGGCCCTGCACCCGGCCGTTGAGCAGGAAGAGCCGTCCGCCCAGCCAGGCCGGGTGCACCCCGTGCGGGTAGAAGACGGATTCCGGGCCGCGCGCGGCCGCCGGGCTCTGGAGGAACACCTGCGGGGCACCACCGCTCGGGTCGAGCGTCGCCATCGCGCCCGAACGCCCCCCGCCGGCCGCGATGTACACGATGACCTTGCCGTTCTCGACGGCCAGCGGCCACATGGAGCGCCCCTTGTCCGGCGCGGCCGCGTGCCACTTCTCCTGCCCGGTGGCCAGGTCGACGGCGATGACCTCGTTCGTCTCGTCGAGGCCGAGGGTGGGTCCGGCCTTGCCCCCGGCGACGTAGAGCGTGTCGGCGTCGACCACGGCGCCCGGGCAGTCCTGTAGTCCTTCGGCGTATCCGAAGCCGTTGCAGCGGCCGCTCACCCCGAACTTCGCTTCGCCCTGCGACCGGACCTTGCCGTCCGCCGTGAACGCCGTGATGTTCCAGACCTTCTTGTCGGAGTTGTGGGCGGCGACGACCAGCGGATCCGCGGACAGGACGCGGCCGATCGTCCAGCCCTGCTCGTAGGTGTGGCTCCACTTGGCCTCGCCCGTCGCGGAGTCGACCTCCTCGATCACGGCGGCGGGCTTCGGGTCGAAGCAGTTGCGGAGCCGGATCAGCCGAGCGCCCCCGGCGAACCCGGAAGGGGAACAGCCCGTCTTCGGGGTGCCGAAGAGCTTCCTGCCGTCGGCGACCGAGAATCCGCTCGCGACGGCCGACCGGGCGAGCGCGACGGTGTCACCGCTGATCGCCATCTCGAAGCTGGAGGAGGTGTCGAAGCCGTTCTCCTGCGGTACCGCCACCTTCCAGCCGAGCTTGCCGGTGACCAGGTCGACCTGCTGGAGCTGCGTGCAGTTCGCCTTCGCCTCGTTGCTCTCCAGGACGCCGACGACCAGCTTTCCGGCCGCCGTCGGGGCCGGCGGCACCCCGCACAACGGGGTCTCCAGCGCGATCTTCCACACGTCCTTGCCGTCGCCCGCGGTGTATCCGGTGATCTCCTTGTGCATGGCCTTGACCACGACGTCACCGACCCGCCAGGGGCCGAACTGCTCGGCTCCCGAGCCCGCCAGCTGCGTCTGGTTCTCGCGCAGCCAGACCTTCCCCTCCCCGGGCTGGATGCCGGCGTTGGGATCGTAGGGCTCCGGGCCGCCGCCCGGGCCCTTCCCGTCCCCCTTGTCGACCGTGGGGGTGCCCGTCGGGGCCTTCGAAGTGGCCTCGTCGGCGACGGGGCCGGGGGTGGAACCGTGGCCTCTGCCGGCCACCGCGTACACCGCCCCGCCGATCACCAACAGGCCCGCCACCAGCGCCGCGACCAGCGCGACGGGCCTGCGGGCCATGGGGCCGCGCGCGAAGGGACCGCGGCGCCCGGTGCCGGGCGCGGGCGGCGGCGGGCCGCCGAACCGCCCCGGCCCGGGCTGGGGCCGGGGCTGGGCGTACGGGTTCGCCGGATCGGGCCCGTAAGGGGGTGGGGTGGGGCCGCCGGGCTCGTGACTGCTCATGGGAAGAGTGTGACCCGTGAGGATTTCGCGGACCAGAGGACCCCCGGTACCGCTGCGAACGTACGCCGAGGGCGCAGGTCAGCGACGCAACAGCCGTCGCCTCGGCGGCTCATGGCGTCGCCTCGGCGGCTCATGGCGTCGCCTCGGCGGCTCATGGCGTCGAGGTGCCGCCCGGAAGCGCGAGGTCGAACGTCGACCCGACGGGGACGGCCGGGTCAGCGCTCGCCGAGGTAGCGCTTCGTCGCGGGGCGCTCGCACAACGTGATGACGATCACCGCGAGGAGGAAGGTGGCGCCGAATCCGGCGAGTTGGGCGAAGGACGCGTCGCTGTCCCAGTCCGCCGACGCGGCCATGGCGCCGATGGCGATGCCGGACAGGGACGCGGGCACCAGGGCCAACTGGCCGAGCCGGTCGCCCGAGTAGGACACCCCGGCCAGCACCCTGGCACCGGCCCGCAAGAGGCCCACGCCGAAGGCGAGGACGGGCAGCCCGAACAGCCCGAAGCCGTTCCCGTCCCCGAGGAGCAGCAGCACGTACACCGCGCCGCACACCGCGGCGAGGCCGAAGGCGATGCCCATGACGCCGGCGCCGGTGGCCGACCCCGGCCGTGTCGAGACCTCGCTCATATCCGGAATTCCCCTTTCGTGTAGTGGTGCGTGTCGTCCTGCGCGGCGTCCCGCACGACGTCCGATCGTCCGCTGCCGTCTGCGGGTCTCGACCTGACCACCTGGGGAGGTGCCCGGGTGCTTGCGGGCGTAGTGCTCGATCTGCCGGCCCGGGCCCTCCTCCCCGTCGAGCCAGGGGGTCTTGAAGCCGCACTCCGCGCACCAGTAGCGCTTGGCCACGTCGCCTCCTCGCTTCCGCCGGTGTGGGGCGCCGACACCGATGCTGACCTCGGCCGCACCACCCCGTACAGGACACGCACCCGGCCATCGGTGACCGGCGGCCACGGGTAGGCTCACGGCCGTTCGTACGGGCGGTCTTGGGGGATGCGGGATGACAGAGGACCTCGGCGCGCTGTTGCGCGGGCTGCGGGACGCGACGGACCTGACACAGGAGCAGGTGGCCGAACGGTCCGGGGTCAGCGTGCGCACCATCCGGCGGCTGGAGAGCGGCCGGTCCACGAACCACCGGATGGGCACGGTGAACCTGCTCGCGGACGCGCTCGGCCTGCGAGAGGCCGACCGGCTGCGCCTGGCGACCGCGCTCGCGGGTCCGCCCGGCCCGCCCGCCGCCGGTGCGGGAGGCGGAGCGGAGGCCCGATCCGCACCCGCCCCCATACCCGTGCCCGCCCCCACACGCGTGCCCGCGCCCGCCCGGTCCGGCGGGCCGGCCGTGCACGACGCGCTCGCGGACGCCGCGCGGGAGTTGGCGAGGGAGGTCCGGCGCCGCTGGCGCCACGAGGAGGCGCAACGCGGCGTCCACGATCCCTTCCCGCTGCCCGTCCGCTGGAAGCCCGCGCCGGCCGCGCTGGTCGACAGCGCGGCGAACGTCCAACGCCTCGGCCCGGGCGGGACCCCACGCGCGATGGACCTGGACGGCGACCTGCGCGGCACGGCGGAGGTCTACCGCAAGATCCCCTCCGGCCGGCTGGTGGTCCTCGGTCGGGCCGGCTCCGGCAAGTCCGTCCTGACGATCAGGCTCGTCCTGGACCTGCTGGACCTGCTGGACCTGCCGGGCACCACGGCCCCGCGGCCGCGCGTACCGGTCGTCTTCAGCGTCGGCTCCTGGGACCCCTCGACCACCGCGCTGCGGGACTGGATGATCGGCCGACTGCTGCGCGACCACCCCCACTTGGCCCGCCGCGGCTACGGAGGGGCGACCCTGGCCGCGGCGCTGGTCGACGCCGATCTCGTCCTCCCGGTCCTCGACGGCTTCGACGAGATAGCCGAAGGGCTGCGACGGGACGCCTTGGACGCGCTCAACGCGACCGCCGCGCCGCTCGTCCTCACCAGTCGGCGCGACGAGTACGCCGAAGCCGTCGGGGCGGCGAACGCGCCGCTCGTATGGGCCGCGGGCATCGAGCTCACCGACCTCACCCCCGACGATCTCGCCGACTACCTGCCGCGCACCACTCGCACCACGGGTGCCGTCGCGTCGGGCTCGCCGTGGGACGCCGTGCTGACCGCGCTGCGCACCCGCCGGGATCCCCCGAACGTCCGCCTCGCCGAGGTCCTGACCACCCCGCTCATGGTCATCCTCGCCCGCACCCTGTACAGCGAGAAGCCCGATCGGGACCCCGCCGAGCTGCTGGACGCCACCCGCTTCCCCTCGGTGAAGAGCCTGGACGAGCACCTGCTGGCGGGTTTCGTGCCCACGGTCTACCGACGCCGCGCGCCGGAGCGCGACGCGGCCGGCGAGCAACCGAGTACGGCGTACGCCGACCCCGAGCGCGCGGCGGGCTGGCTCGGCCACCTCGCCCACCACCTGGTCCGGCTCGACCGCGAGCGGCAGGACCTCGCCTGGTGGCAGCTCGGCGACTCCCTCTCGCGCACGACGCGGACCGTGGCCTTCGTCCTGGCCACGGCGCTGAGCATCACCGTGACCGACTGGCTGGTCGGCTTCCTGCTCACCTCGCTCTCCGTCGGCGAACTGCTGCTCCAGGGAGGCCTCATGGGCCCCGCCGCGGGCATCGGGTTCGGAGCCGTCTACGCGATGGCGGACCGGTCCGGTCGCGGGGCGGCCTTCGAACCGTCCCGGGTCCGGCTCACCCTGCGCGCCGCGCGGCCCCATCTCGGCCGCAGCCCCCTGCGCACCTTCGCCTCCCGCTTCGCCCACGGGCTGATCGGCGGCACCGTCATGGGCGTCGGATGCGCCTGCGCCCTCACCGTCCAGCGCGCGCTGGTCGCGGGGACGCCGCTCACCGACCCGGACGTCGTGGGAGGCACCCTGATCAACACGCTGGTCCTCGCCCTGGTCTTCGGTTCGTCGGCCGGCCTCGCCTTCGGGCTGACGGCCGTCTTCGAAGCACCCGTGGACGTCACCGCGGCGGCGACCCCCATCGGCCTGTTGTCCTCGAACCGCTCGACGACCTGCCGGCAGTTCCTCGTCCTCGCACCGGCCTTCACCCTCGCCATCGCCCTCGGTGGCCATCTGATCGTCGACCTGCTCCGGAACGTGATGGGCCCGCTCAACTGGGGCGTTCGGGACAGCCTGTTCATCGGCGCGGTCGGGGGCGTGGGCGGCGCGGCCTCCTACGTGCTCGCCTTCACCGCCTGGGGGCAGTGGCTCGTGCTCGCACGCGGCTGGCTCCCCCTGACCGGGCGGCTCCCGTGGAACCCCGCCGCGTTCCTGGACGACGCCTACCGCCGGGGCGTCCTGCGTCAGGCCGGCGCCGTGTACCAGTTCCGCCACCTCCGGCTGCAACACCACCTCGGCCGCACCTACCGGGAGCGGCACCGGAACTTCGCCCCGGCCACGTTCGTGCCCCCTCGGACCGACGGCCCGTGACGACCGGACGTATCGACCGGCCCGTGGCGACCGGTCACCGATGGCCGGTCGCATGGCCTGTCGTCCGGCATGTACGGACACCAGCATCGTCAGTGGCCGGCTGCGGGAGCGGCGGCACGTGAACGATGCGAGGGGAAACCGGACGATGGACGAGCAGGACACCTACGAACAGCCGACCGCAGCGGCCGACGCCCTGGCGGCCGAACGGCGCCTCGGGCCGTGGGCGCGGACCTTCCGGAGCAAGCGCAGCCGCCTGGTCACCAAGCACAACGCGTCGCGGCTCTACCTGTACGCGAACGGCGCGGTGGTGACGGGGCCCGACGGCTTCCGTGCCGCGTACGACTGGGCCACGGTGCGGGTGCTGCGGTACACGAGCACCCGCAACGGCGTCCCCTGGGACGCCCGTTACACCCTGCTGGACCCGCACGGCGCGGGCGTGAACATCGGCCCGGGCCTGCGCGTGTTCCTCAAGGAGGACAAGCGGTCACTGGGCATCACCTCGGTGGTGCAGGGCGCCCTCTTCCTGTGGCCGAACGTGTGGGGCGAGCACATCATGCAGGCCGTCACACGCGCCCAGCTGCCCGGGGCCCTCGCCACCATCGAGAGCGGTGGGACGGTCGACTTCGGCGCCTACAAGGTCGACCGGCAGCGCCTGTCCGGGCGCAAGCACTCCGCGCCCTGGTCGGAGATCACCGACATCTCCTCCTACAGCGGCACCCTGATCTTCAACGGGTCCCTGAAGCGCACCACCGTGGACAGCGCGGACTACCAGAACATCGCCAACCCGGACCTGTTCCTCCACCTGTGCCGGCGCTACAAGGCCTGACCGTCGGCGAGCCGGTTGTTGCGGTCGATCTCCGGCATGTGCGTCTCGGCCCAGACCCGCAGGGCGCAGAGCGGCCCTTCGAGGGACAGGCCGAGCGCGGTGAGCCGGTAGTGGACGGCGGGTGGCACGGTGGGTTCCACTCGGCGCGCGACCAGGCCGTCGCGGACGAGGCTCTGCAGGGTGACGGACAGCATCTTCTGCGAGATGCCGGGGATACGGCGCCGCAGTTCCGCGAAACGGAGCTCGTCCGGCGCCTCCTCGGCCAGCACCTTGACCACCATCGACGTCCACTTGGTGCCGATGCGGTCGAGCAGCCGCCGGGTCGGGCAGAGCGGATCCAGCACATCACCCCGCTCACCGGGCCCACGGGGCCGTCGGCCGGGTCCACCGGGCTTCGATGTGGTCACTCGGGGCTCACCACCTGAAGGGAAAGTGCCGTCTTGGAGGGACCAGGGTAGTTCCCTAGCGTGAGGTGGTCACCATTCCTCACCCCACCTGGAGCCTCCCCATGGTCGAGCTGCGGCGCGTCCCCGTCAACGGTGTCGAACTGAACGTCGCCCTCGCCGGGGCGGGCCCGGCCGTCCTGCTGCTGCACGGTTTCCCGCACACCTGGGAGCTGTGGACGGACGTCATGGCCGACCTGTCCGGCCGTTACCGCGTCATCGCACCGGACCTGCGCGGGTTCGGCGCGAGCAACGGAACGAGCTCCGGGTACGACGCGGGCACCCTGGCCGAGGACGCCGCGGCGCTCCTCACCGCGCTCGGCGTGTCCTCGGCCGCGGTGGTGGGCATCGACGCGGGTACCGCGCCGGCCTTCCTCCTCGCCCTGCGCCGCCCCGGACTCGTACGGCGCCTGGTCGTCATGGAGTCCGTTCTGGGCGGGCTGCCCGGCGCCGAGGAGTTCCTCGCCGACGGGCCGCCGTGGTGGTTCGGCTTCCATCGCGCCGCGCCCGACCTTGCCGAGACCGTGCTGGAGGGCCACGAGGCCGCCTACGTCGACTGGTTCCTGCGGAGCGGCACGCTCGGCGACGGGGTGCGCCCCGCCCTCCGGGACGCCTTCGTCCGCGCGTACACCGGCCGCGGGGCGCTCGGCCGCGCGTTCTCGTACTACCGGGCGCTGCCCGAGAGCGCGGTACAGATCGAGCGGGCGGTCGCCACGGCCCGCCTGACGGTGCCGACGATGGCGTTGGGCGCCCGGCCCGTCGGTGCGGCACTGGAACGCCAGCTCCGCCCGATCACCGACGATCTCACCGGACACGTCATCGAGGACTGCGGCCACATCATCCCGCTGCACCGACCGCGCGCCCTGCTCACCCTGCTGCGCCCCTTCCTCGCCGGCGAGGACGCACCCGATGTCGACGACAGGCCCTAGACCACCTCCCGCACGGTCGGGAAGTGGCAGGAAGCGACATGGTCGGCGGCGTGGGAGGTGGGTTGCGGGTCCTGCGTGGCGCACCGTTCGCGCTGCTCCGGGGCCAGGCCCGCGTACACGGGGCAGCGCCCCAGGAACCGGCACCCCTCGTAGCGCCGGGTGGGGCTCGGCGGGTCGCCCGCCAGCAGGATCCGGTCGCGCCGGCGCGCCCGTTCCCGCTCCGGGTCGGGCAGCGGCACGGCGGACAGGAGCGCCTGGGTGTAGGGGTGGCGCGGGCGCTCGAAGACCTCCTGTACGGTCCCGGCCTCGACCGTCCGCCCGAGGTAGACGACGCTGACCCGGTCGGCGATGTGCCGTACGACGGACAGGTCGTGCGAGACGAAGAGGTAGGCGAGCCCGAGCTCCGATTTGAGCCGGCGGAGCAGGTTCAGCACCCCTGCCTGGACGGACACGTCGAGCGCGGACACGGGCTCGTCGAGCACGAGCAGTTTCGGCCGCACCGAGAGCGCCCTGGCGATCCCGATGCGCTGACGCTGACCGCCGGAGAACTCGTGCGGGAAGCGCTCCGCGGCGGCCCGGTCCAGGCCGACCTGGTCGAGCAGCTCGGGGATCCGCCGGGCCGCGGCCGCCCGGTCGACCCCCTGGGCGCGCAGCGGTTCGGCGATGATGTCGCCGACCGGCATGCGGGGGTCGAGGCTGGCCATCGGGTCCTGGAAGACGATCTGGACCTGGCCGCGCAGGGCGCGCCGCTGCGCCCTGCCCAAGGTGGCCGGCGACTTCCCGAAGAGCTCGATGTCGCCGCCCTCGGGCCGTGCGAGGTGGAGCAGTTCGAAGAGGGTGGTGGACTTGCCCGACCCGGACTCCCCCACCAGCGCGAGCGTTTCGCCGCCGCGGATGGTGAGGTCGACCCCGTCGACGGCGTACACGGTACCGATCCGCCTCTTGAAGGCGGCCCCTTTGAGCACGGGGAAGGTCTTGACGAGCCCGGTGACCTGCAACACCGTCTCGCCGAGGGCCTGTTCGGATGCGATGTCCGCCGCCGCGGGCACCGGGTAGACGTCGAGCACCCCGAGCCCCTTCGCAGCGATCTCCCCGGCCCGGACGCAGGCGGCGAGGTGCCCCCCGCCGTCGGTCGCCGAGAGCTGCGGGACGTCCCGCGTGCACGCTTCCTCCGCCATCGGACAGCGCGGCGCGAAGGCGCATCCCGCGCCCACCCGCGCCGCCGCGGGCGGCGCCCCGGGGATGGGGACGAGGGCGCCCCCGGCCCCGTCGAGCCGGGGCACCGCTCCGATCAGCCCCATCGTGTAGGGCATCGAGGGGCGTGCGAACACCTCGGCGGCCGTGCCCGTCTCGACGATGCGCCCCGCGTACATCACGGCCACCCGGTCCGCCGTGCCGGCGATCACGCCCAGGTCGTGGCTGACCAGGACGAGCGCGGCCCCGGTCTCGCGCTGGGCCGTGCGCAGCACGTCGAGGACCTGGGCCTGGATGGTGACGTCGAGGGCCGTCGTCGGCTCGTCGGCGAGCAGGACGTCCGGGTCGTTGGCCATGGCCATGGCGATCATGGCGCGTTGGCGCATCCCGCCGGAGAACTCGTGCGGGAACGCCTGGGCGCGCAGGGCGGGTTCGGGGATCCCGACGAGGTCGAGGAGTTCCACCGCCCGGGCCCGGGCCCGCTCGCGCGAGAGGTCCTGGTGGGCGCGGACCGCCTCGGCGATCTGGTCCCCGATCCGGTACACCGGCGTGAAGGCCGACAGCGGGTCCTGGAAGACCATCCCGATCCGACGCCCGCGTACGGCCGTGAGCGCGGCGTCCGGGGCGCCGACCAGCTCGGTGGAGTCCAACCGTACCGAGCCCCGTACGGCGGCGTTGGCCGGGAGCAGGCCGAGCATCGCGAGGGCCGTCGCGGACTTGCCGGAGCCCGACTCCCCCACCAGGCCGAGGACTTCACCGCGCGCGAGGGAGAAGCTGACGCCGCGCACGGCGGGGACGCCGTCGAAGTCGACCTCCAGGTCGGTGACGGACAGCACGGCGCGTGCGGCGGAGCTCATCGCGCCCCTCCCTTGGATCCGGTGCGGGGCGCGCGGCGCGCGGAACGCGTGGTGGTGGGGTCGAGCGCGTCCCGCAGCCCGTCCCCCACCAGGTTCACGGCGAGGACGAACACGATCAGCAGGCCGGCGGCGAAGAAGAACATCCAGGGGTAGGTGACGGCCGCCCCGGTGGTGCCGGCGATCAGCGTGCCGAGGGAGACGTCGGGGGCCTGTACGCCGAATCCGAAGTAGGAGAGCGCGGTTTCGCTCATCACGGCCCCGCCGACGGCGATCGTGGCGTCGATGATGAGGAACGAGGCGATGTTGGGCAGGATGTGCCGCCAGATGATCCGGAGCGGCCCGACGCCCATGTACACGGCCGCCTTGACGAACTCCCGCTCCTTCAGGGACAGCGTCATCGACCGGACCACCCGCGCCGTGATCATCCAACCGAACACGGCGAGCAGCGCCACGAAGGCGATCCAGCCGCCGCTGCGCAGCCGGGGCGAGATGATCGCGATGATCAGGAACGAGGGGAAGACGAGCAGCAGGTCGACGAAGAAAATCAGCAGCCGGTCCGTCCAGCCGCCGAAGTACCCGGCGCAGGCGCCGACCAGGGAGGCGAGCACCGTCGAGAACAGCGCCACCAACAGCCCGATGACGAGGGACTTCTGGAGTCCGCGCACGGTCTGCGCGAAGACGTCCTGGCCGATCCGGTTGGTGCCCCACCAGTGGTCGGGGCCGGGCCCGGAGCGCAGGGCGGTGTAGTCGATGTGGCTGTAGTCCCACGGGCTGACGAGCGGCCCGGCGAAGGCGAGCAGGAAGAGCAGCAGCAGGGCCGCGGCGCCGGCCAGCGCGCCGCGGTTGCGCAGGAACCGGCGCAGTACGACGGTGGTCCGCCCGGCGGGACGGGTGGCGGGCTGCGCGCCCGGGGCGCTGCTCTCGATGACGGCGGTCATGGTCGGCGTTCTCCTGGGTCCTGGTTCAGGCGGTGCGGATGCGCGGGTCGAGCGCGGCGTGCAGCACGTCCGCGAGGAAGCCGGACAGGAGCACCGTCACGGCGGCGAACACGTTGACGGCGACGACCGAGTTGACGTCGTTCTTGCCGATGGAGGAGATGAACCATTCGCCCATCCCGTGCCAGCCGAAGATCGTCTCGGTGAAGGTGGCGCCGGTGAAGAGGGCCAGGAAGCCGTAGCTGAAGTAGGTGGACATGGGGATCAGGGCCGTGCGCAGGCCGTGTTTGAGCAGCACGGTGCGGCGGCCGAGGCCCTTGGCCGCGGCGGTGCGCAGGTAGTCCGAGCCGAGCACGTCCAGCATGGTGGAGCGCTGGTAGCGGCTGTATCCGGCGATCGTGGCGAGCCCGATGGAGAGGGTGGGCAGCAGCAGGTGGACGCCGCGGTCCCGCAGGACCGTCCAGAAGCCGGAGTCGACGCCGGGGGTCTTCTCGCCGGTGAACCGGATGACTTCGGTGCCGGTCTTCGTGTTGAACCAGATCGCGCCGATCTTCAGCAGAACGGCGAGGAGGAAGACGGGCGTCGACAGCAGTACGAAGGACGCGAGGGTCATCGCGCGGTCGGACAGGCGGTACTGGCGCACGGCCGTCCAGGCTCCGGCGAGCACGCCGAGCACCGTTCCGGCGATGGTGCCGAAGAGCAGCAGGCGCAGACTGACCCCGATCCGCCGGCCGAACTCGGCGCCCACCGAGGTCCCGTCGATGGTCCGGCCGAGGTCTCCGCGCACCGCGTGTCCGGCCCAGCTGGCGAAGCGTGGGACGAGCGGGGTGTGGTCGTTGACGCCGAGGGCGGTGAGGTGGTGGTCCACCGACGCGGGCGAGAGCGGTGGCTGTCGGCCCTCGTAGTACGCCCGCGGGTCGAGGGCGTAGGAGGCCAGCAGGTACGAGAGGCAGACGGCGGCGAGCAGCAGCACGGCGTAGTAGCCGAGCCGCTTGGCCAGGTAGGCGGCCACGGGTGGGGAACCTCCGCAGGTGGTCGTGATCCACGAGGGATCGCCAGGAGAACGCGAGTCCCGGGACTCACCCGGGGATCACGGCCGCGGCAGGTCAACCTGGCTAATTCGTCGGCTTGTTGACACAGCTTGACCGCTGTTTGTTGCGGACATGCTAAGAAAACATATCGGGATTCCAGCAGGCCTCCCCCCGGAGCGCAAGATCTCCTACGGTCGGCCCGTCCTGCGGTCCCGAACCGACCGCCCACGATCCGGAGGAAGTGTCCCGATGCGCAGAACCACGGTCATCGCCATAGCCGCAGCAGTTTCGGCCACTCTGGTGGTGTCCGCCTGCGACTCCTCCGGCACGGGCGACGGCGCGTCGGCCGCGAAGCAGCCGGCGCCCGCGGTCGACGGGCAGAACATCAACGCCCAGCCGGTGAGCGCCCTCAAGCAGGGCGGCTCGCTGAAGATCGCCATCGACCAGTGGATCACGCAGTACAACGTCAACCAGGTGGACGGGCAGCAGGGCGACGCGGCCGAGATCGATCGGGCCGTGCTGCCGCACCTCTTCTACGCGGACGCCAAGGGTGTCGGCCAGCCCAACCCGGCCTTCCTGACCTCGGCGAAGGTCGTCTCGACCACCCCGCAGGTGGTGGAGTACCAGCTCAACCCGAAGGCGCGGTGGTCCGACGGGAAGCCGCTGGGCTGGAAGGACTTCGAGGCGCTGTGGAAGGCGCTGAACGGCTCCGACAAGGCGTACGAGGCCGCCGACACCTCCGGCTACGACCAGATCTCCAAGGTCGAGCAGGGCGCCGACGAACACGGGGTGAAGGTCACCTTCGCCACGCCCTACGCGGACTGGCCGCGGCTCTTCGACCCGCTCTACCCGGCCGACCAGATCGACACCCCCGAGAAGTTCAACAAGGGCTGGACGGAGAAGGCTCCGGTCACCGCGGGCGCCTTCAAGATCGGCACGTACGACAAGACCGCGCAGACCATCACCCTGGTGCCGGATCCTCAATGGTGGGGCGACAAGCCCAAGTTGGATTCGATCGTCTTCCGCGTCCTGGACCGCTCGGCGCGCACCGAGGCCTTCCTCAACAAGGAGTTGGACGAGGCGACGGCGCTCCAGCCCGAGGACTACCAGCGGCTGGTCAAGGACCCCACCGCGGACATCCGCCGGGGTGCGCGCTGGGACGAGGTGCACATCACCCTCAACGCCGCGCGGGGCCCGCTCCAGGACGTCAAGGTGCGCAACGCCCTCCAGGCGTCCATCGACCGCAAGGGCATCAACGCCAGCTTCGCCAAGGACCTCTCCTTCGAGTTGAAGCCGCTGAACAATCACTTCTTCATGCCGAACCAGGCGGGGTACCAGGACAACTCCAGCGAGTTCGACACCTACGATCCGGCGAAGGCGAACAAGCTCCTCGACGAGGCCGGGTGGAAGGACGCGGGCCAGGGCAAGCCGCGCACCAAGGACGGCAAGGAGCTGACGCTGGACTACACGCTCAGCGCGGGCGGTTCCTCCTCGCAGCAGGACCAGGCGCAGTTGGTGCAGCAGCAGTTGAGCGCCGTCGGCGTGAAGGTCGAGATCAAGAAGGTCCCGGCGAACGACTACTTCAGCAAGTTCGTGAACACCGGGAACTTCGACCTCGTCAGCTTCCGCAACGTCGACGAGGCGTACACCTCGAAGCTGATCCCGGTCTTCCAGCAGCCCCAGGGCAACAACCTCTTCCAGAACTTCGGTTCGGTCGGCAGCCCCCGCATCGACGAGCTCCTGAAGAAGGCCGGCCAGACCACCGACCGGGCGGCGGCGCTGAAGCTCTACAACGAGGCCGACGTCGAGATCTACAAGCTCGGCCACTCCATCGAGCTGTACCAGCGCCCCGACATCACGGCGGACCGCAAGGGCCTCGCCAACTTCGGCGCGACGGGCCTCTCGGACGTCGACTACACGAAGGTGGGTTGGCAGAACTGACGTCCCGGGAGAGGGTGGTTCAGCCGGCCGCCGGCGCCGCCCCCGTCGCGGTCCCCGTCGGTCGTACGAGCGCACGGGCCGCGGCGAACTCCGCGCGGGCCGCCTCCTCGGCCGCCTCCAGGTAGGCGTAGGCGTCCTCCCCGACGGGGACGCGCAAGGGGGTGGGCAGGTCCGAGGCGACGAGCGCGAGCAGCGTGTCGGCGAAGTCCTCGGGCCTGCCGTACTCCTCGTTGTCCTCCATCCCCCGGAAGCCGTCGAGCATCTCGCCGGTGGCCTGTGCGTAGACCGGCAGGCGGTGCGCGGCCTCCGCGAGCGACGATCCGTAGCGGGTGGCGAAGACCCCGGGCTCGGCGACCGTCACGCGCACCCCGAACGGGGCGACCTCGGCGGCCAGCGCCTGGCTCATCCCCTCCAGCGCGTACTTCCCGGCGACGTAGGAGGCGAGGCCCGGGAAGGACATGCGGCCGCCGAGCGAGGAGACGTTGACGATGTGGCCGTGGCCCTGCGCCCGCATCAACGGCAGCACTTGGCGCGCGAGCCGCCAGGGGCCGACCAGCAAGGTCTCCAACTGGTCGCGCAGCTCCGCGTCGCAGACCTCCTCGACCGTGCCGAAGAGACCGCTGCCGGCGTTGTTGACCAGGACGTCGATCCCGCCCATGCGGTCCGCGGCGGTGCGCACGGCCCCCTCGCACTGGTCCGCGTCCCGCAGCTCCAGGGCGATCGGCGTGATCCGGTCCGGCCAGGACCCGACCAGGTCCTCCAGCGACGCGGTCGTGCGGGCGGTCACCGCCACCTGGTCCCCGGCCCGCGCCGCGGCCGTGGCCACCGCCCGTCCGAGCCCCGAAGAACACCCCGTCACCAGCCAACGACGTCTCATCCGTCCCCCTTCGAAGTCCGCACCGGCCGTCATGGTCGCCGCGCCGCTCCCGCGCGCCCAGCCCCTCCGCGGCGGCGCGCGGGAGCACGATGGGGCGCGAAGGACAGCGCACATGCCGGGGGTGCGACCTCACGATGTCGCGCGGCATGACCCCGAGGACGCTGCCGGCCTTCGGAGCGTCCGCTATCTTCGCGTCGGTACCACTTCGGACCGGGGCGACCGCGGGCAGGTGAGGCCATGAACGCCGTCACCGGCGGCGTGCTGCTCGGGCTGGCGGTCATCCTCGCCGTCGCCCACGCCTTCGGCCGGCTCGCCCGGTGGGTCCACCAGCCCGCCGTGGTCGGCGAGATCGTCGCGGGAATCGCTCTGGGGCCCAGCCTCCTCGGGCTGCTCCCGGGCGACCTCACGGCTCTGCTCTTCCCCGCCGATGTGCGTCCCTTCCTCCAGATGCTGTCCCAACTCGGCCTGGTGCTCTTCATGTTCGGGGTCGGCTACCAGCTCGATCGGTCCCATCTGCGGGGCGCCGGCCAGCAGGTGACGGCCGTCTCCCTGTCCTCCGTCACGCTGCCCTTCCTGTTGGGCATCGGCCTGGCCGTCGTCCTGGAACCGACCTTCATCACGGCGGAGCTGGAGAGCGATCGGCTGCTGGAGCCGGCCCTGTTCCTCGGCGTGGCGATGTCCATCACCGCGTTTCCCGTGCTGGCCCGGATCATCGACGAGCGCGGCCTGAACAAGAGCCGGCTCGGCGCGGTGGCGCTGGCCTGCGCCGCGATCCAGGACTTCCTCGCCTGGTGCGTCCTCGCCGTGGTGGTCGCCCTCGTGCGGGCCACCGGTTGGGGGCCGCTGGGGTGGCTGGTCGTCGAGTCGGCCGCGTTCGTCTGCACCCTCTTCCACGTCGTCCGGCCCGGCCTGCGGTGGCTGCTGGCGCCCGAGCGGCGCTGGGCCGGCGCCCCGGTCACCCACGCGGCGCTCGTCATCGGGCTGCTGCTGAGCGCGTGGGCCACCGAAGGGATGGGCCTGCACGCGGTGTTCGGCGCCTTCGCCTTCGGCGCCGTCGTCCCGCGGCGGCACGTCGACGCCCTCGCGCCGCAGGTGCCGGAGCGCATCGAACAGACCAGCCTCTTCCTGCTGCCCGCCTTCTTCACCGTGACCGGGCTCTCGACCGACCTCGGCGGCCTCGGCCGGCAGGGCGCCCTCATGCTGCCGGCCGCGGTCGCCGTGGCGTGCGCGGGCAAGTTCGCGGGCGCCTTCGGCGCCGCCCGGCTCACCGGGGCGACGACGCGCGAGTCGACCACCCTCGGCATCCTCCTCAATGCTCGCGGTCTGACCGAACTCGTCATCCTGAACGTGGGGCTGTCGCTCCGGGTACTGGACTCCAGGATGTTCACCGTGATGGTCTTCATGGCACTGATCACCACCGTCATGACCGGCCCCCTCCTGCACTGGGCGCAGCCCCCTGAACCGGGCCCGCCGCGCAAGCGCAGGACGCTCCCTTTTGCGCCGCACGGACGGGTTCGGCGGGAGAACCCCTGATCGCGGCAGTAGACTGACCGGCTGTTTGGTGCTGGACCGGAACAACCCTGGCAAACCTGGGCTCCACCGGCGACCCGGACGTTTCCGGGACCGAGACGCGAGGGCCGATGGCAGCCACACCCGAGAACGGTGAACTGACACTGCTCGTCGACGGGAGCACGCAGCACGGAACACGGGAGCGGGGGGACGGCGGCAAGTCCGCGCTCTTCGGCGCGGGGCCCGCGGCCCCGGCCCGCACCCTGATCGACGTCCTCGAAGCCACCGTCCGCGCGCACCCGGACGAGCCCGCCCTGGACGACGGCGCCGAGCGGCTGACCTACCGCGCGCTGGCCGTCGAGGTCGAACGGCGACGGCGCGCCCTGGCGGCCGCCGGGGTGGGACCGGGCGACCGGGTCGGCGTACGGGTGCCGTCGGGGACCAACGAGCTGTACGTGGCGATCCTCGCCGTGCTCGCGGCCGGCGCCGCCTACGTGCCGGTCGACGCGGAGGACCCCGACGAGCGGGCCGAGCTGGTCTTCGGCGAGGCCGGGGTCCGGGCCGTGCTGGGCGCCGGGCACCGGATCGACCTCACCGGCCCCGCGCGGGGCCCGGCCGACGCCGCGCGCCCCGGCCCCGAGCACGACGCGTGGATCATCTTCACCTCCGGGTCCACCGGCAAGCCCAAGGGCGTCGCCGTCAGCCACCGCAGCGCCGCCGCCTTCGTGGACGCCGAGGCCGCGCTGTTCCTCGTCGAGGAGCCGATCGGGCCCGGCGACCGGGTGATGGCGGGGCTGTCGGTCGCCTTCGACGCCTCCTGCGAGGAGATGTGGCTGGCCTGGCGCTACGGCGCCTGCCTCGTGCCCGTACCGCGCTCCCAGGTGCGCAGCGGCGCCGATCTCGGCCCCTGGCTGATGGAGCAGGAGATCACCGTGGTCTCCACCGTGCCGACGCTGGCCGCGCTCTGGGAGCCCGAGGCCCTCGACGAGGTCCGGCTGCTGATCTTCGGCGGCGAGGCCTGCCCGCCCGAGCTGACCCAGCGCCTGGTCACCGAGGGCCGGGAGGTCTGGAACACCTACGGCCCCACCGAGGCCACCGTCGTCGCCTGCGCCTCGCTCCTCACCGGAGCGGAGCCGGTCCGGATCGGCCTCCCGCTGAACGGCTGGGAGCTGGCGGTGGTCGACGAGGCCGGCGAGCCCGTGCCGATGGGCGGCAGCGGCCAGCTGGTGATCGGCGGCGTCGGCCTGGCGCGCTACCTCGACCCGCAGAAGGACGCCGAGAAGTACGCGCCCCTGGAGTCCCTCGGCTGGGAGCGCGCCTATCGCAGCGGGGACCTCGTACGGGCCGAACCCGAGGGGCTGGTCTTCCTCGGCCGCGGCGACGAACAGATCAAGCTCGGCGGGCGCCGGATCGAGCTGGGCGAGGTGGACTCCGCACTCCAGGCCCTGCCCGGCGTCGCCGGCGCGGCCGCGGCCGTCCGCACGGCCCGCAGCGGCAACCAGCTGCTCGTCGGCTACCTCGTCACCCAGGAGGGCTGGGACCGCGCCTCGGCCGTCGAGCGGCTGCGCGCCGAGCTGCCGGCCGCGCTCGTGCCGCTGCTCGCACCGGTCGACGAACTGCCGACCCGGACCTCCGGGAAGGTGGACCGCGACGCCCTGCCCTGGCCGCTGCCCGACCTGGAGACCACCGGCCCCACCGAACAGTTGTACGGGACCGAGGCCTGGCTCGCCGAGCAGTGGAGCGAGACCCTCGGCGTGGCCGTCAGCGGCGGCGCCGACGACTTCTTCGCGATCGGCGGCAACAGCCTCGCCGCCGCCCAGCTCACCACCCGGTTGCGCACCCGCTACCCGCGCGCGGCCGTCCTCGACATCTATCAACAGCCCACCCTGCGCAAACTGGCCCGGCGCCTGGAGAAGTCGGTACGCGACGACGGCGCGGCCCGGGTCGTCGCACCCGTCCCGCTCCGGTCCCAGGTGGTGCAGTCGCTGCTGCTGCTCCCCCTCTTCACCCTGGTCGGGCTGCGCTGGTCCGTCGCGCTGCTGGCGCTGGGCAACGTCCTGCACCGGTTCGGGTCCTACCCGTGGGCGCCCACCGCCTCCTGGTGGCTCGTCGGCGCCGGCGCGGTGCTCCTGTTCAGCCCGCCCGGCCGGCTCGCGATCGCGGCGGGCGGCGCCCGGCTGCTGCTGCGCGGGGTCACCGCGGGGCACTACCCGCGCGGCGGCAGCGTGCACCTGCGGCTGTGGACGGCCGAACGGCTGGCCGAGTACGCCGGTGCGACCTCGCTCAGCGGTTCCTGGCTGGTGCGCTACGCACGGGCGCTCGGCGCCAAGATCGGTCCCGACGTGGACCTCCACGCGCTGCCCCCGGTGACGGGCATGCTCAAGCTCGGCCGGGGCTGCGCCGTCGAGTCCGAGGTGGACCTCGCCGGCCACTGGCTGGACGGGGACCGGCTCGAAATCGGCCCGGTGAAGGTCGGCGCCGGCGCCGTCGTCGGCACCCGCAGCCTGCTCTTCCCCGGTGCCCGGGTCGGCAAGCGGGCCGAGGTGGCCCCCGGTTCCGCGGTGTCCGGCCAGGTCCCCACCGGCCAGCGGTGGGCCGGGGCGCCCGCCGTCAAGCTCGGCAGGGCGAAGCACAACTGGCCCGGGAACCGGCCGCCGCGCCCGCTGCGCTGGGGCGCCGCCTACGGGGCGTCGGGGTTCTGCCTGACGGCCCTGCCGGTGCTGGCGGCCCTGCCCGCCCTGCTCGTGGCGAGCCGGTTCGTGCCCGCCGACGCGGGCGCCGCCGCGGCCCTGCGCGGAGCCCTGCTCGCCGTCGTCCCCGGGGCCCTGGCCTTCGGGTGCGCCTACGCACTGCTGCTCCTGATCTCCGTACGGCTGCTCAGCCTGGGCCTGCGCACGGGCGTCCACCCCACGCACAGCCGGGTCGGCTGGCAGGCCTGGACGATCACCCAGCTGATGGACCTGTCCCGGGAGACGCTCTTCCCCCTGTACGCGGGGCTGATCACGCCGGTCTGGCTGCGGCTGCTCGGCATGAAGATCGGCCGGGGCGCGGAGGTCTCCACCGTGCTCGCGCTGCCGAGCCTGACCACCGTGGGCGAAGGCGCGTTCCTCGCCGACGACACCCTGACCGCCCCGTACGAACTGGGCGGCGGCTGGATCAGGATCGGGCACTCGGCGATCGGCCGCCGGGCGTTCCTCGGGAACTCCGGCATGACCGCACCCGGCCGCACCGTGCCGGACGGCGGGCTGGTCGGCGTACTGTCGGCGACCCCGAAGAAGGCGAAGAAGGGCAGTTCCTACCTGGGTCTGCCGCCGGTCCGGCTGCCGCGGTCCACCGCGGCGAGCGACCAGAGCCGGACCTACGAACCGCCCGCCCGGCTGCTGTGGGCGCGCGGCCTGGTCGAGCTGTGCCGCCTCCTCCCGGTCTTCTGCTCGACGGCGCTGGCGGTGCTGACCGTGGCGGCGTTGTGCGCGCTGAGCGCCCCGGACGCGCTGGGCACCGGGCTCACCGCGCTGCTGTCCGGGGCGGTGCTGCTCGCCGCGGGCGCGGCCGCGGGCACGGTCAGCGTGGCGGCGAAGTGGCTGCTGGTGGGCCGCCACCGGGCCGGCGAGCACCCGCTGTGGAGCGGTTTCGTGTGGCGCAACGAACTGGCGGACACCTTCGTCGAGGTGCTCGCCGTGCCCTGGCTGGCCGGATCGGTGCCCGGTACTCCGCTGCTGACCCTGTGGCTGCGCGCACTCGGGGCGCGGATCGGCCGGGGCGTGTGGTGCGAGAGCTACTGGCTGCCCGAAACGGACCTGGTGGCGCTGGGCGACGCGGTCAGCGTGAACCGGGGCTGCGTGTTGCAGACGCACCTCTTCCACGACCGGATCTTGAGGACGGATACTGTGGTCCTCCACGAGGGCGCCACCCTGGGCCCGGGCGGGATCGTCCTGCCCGGAAGCATGATCGGCGCCCACAGCACACTGGGTCCCGCCTCGCTCGTGATGGCCGGTGAATCCGTACCCGCCGGCACCCGTTGGCTGGGCAATCCGATCGAGGCGTGGCGGACCTGAGAGGGCCCGGGCACAGCGCAGGGAACGGGAAGCGTCAATGAGCGGCCAGACGACCACGGCATCCGACCCGTACTTTCCGGCCAACGGAGACCCCCGCTACCGCGTGCACCGGTACGAACTCGCTCTGGAATACCGCCCCCGCCCCAACCGGCTCGCCGGGACGGCCCGGATCAGTGCGATCGCGGGCCGGGCGCCGCTCACCGAGTTCCACCTGAACCTGGCCGAGTTCAAAATAGGGCGGGTCCTGGTCGACGGCCGCCCGACGCACTCCGTGCACCGGGCCGGAAAGCTCCTGGTGCGGCCCGTCAAACCGCTGCCCGCCGGCACGGCCTTCACCGTGGACGTGCACTGGGTGGGCAACCCCAAGCCGGTCCGCAGCCCGTGGGGCGGGATCGGCTGGGAGGAGCTGACCGACGGCGCGCTGGTGGCCAGCCAGCCGGTCGGGGCGCCGTCCTGGTACCCCTGCAACGACCGGCCCGCCGACAAGGCCTCCTACCAGATCTCGATCAACGTGCCCTCCCCCTACACCGTGGTGGCCGTGGGGCGGCTGCTCACCCGGACGACGAAGGCCTCCACCACGACCTGGGTGTACGAGCAGCCCGCGCCGACCTCCAGCTATCTGGTCGGGCTGGCGATCGGCACCTACCAGACCGTGCTGCTCGGGGACCCGGGGCTCGGCGGTGTTCCGCAGAGCGCCCACGTCCCGGCGCACCTGCTGACCCGTTTCTCCCGCGACTTCGCCCGACAGCCCGAGATGATGCGGCTGTTCGAGGAGCTCTTCGGCCCCTATCCCTTCGGCGAGTACGTGGTGGTCGTCGCCGACGAGGAGTTGGACGTTCCGGTGGAGGCCCAGGGGCTCTCCCTCTTCGGCGCCAATCACGTGGACGGCGCCCGCGGTTCGGAACGCCTGGTCGCGCACGAGCTGGCGCACCAGTGGTTCGGCAACAGCGTGAGCATCGCCGACTGGCGGCACATCTGGCTGAACGAGGGCTTCGCGAAGTACGCGGAGTGGATCTGGTCGGAGCGCTCCGGCGGCCGCACCGCGCACGACCTGGCGGCTTCCGCGCACCGGTTGCTGGCCGCGCAGCCGCAGGACCTCACGCTGGCCGACCCCGGGCGCAAGCTGATGTTCGACGACCGTCTCTACCAGCGCGGCGGCCTCGCCGTGCACGCCGTCCGCTGCGCCCTGGGCGACGGCCCGTTCTTCCGGATGCTGCGCGACTGGGCCACCGCGCACCGCCACGGCGTGGTCGCGACCGCGGGTTTCACCGCCCATGCGGCCCGCTACGCGACCGAGCCGGTGGAGGACCTGCTCGCCGCCTGGTTGTACGAGCCGACCCTCCCGCCGCTGCCCTCGGCTCCCGTACGGCTTTCGGCACAGGCACAGGAACCGGCGCGGCCCGCGTACCCACCGTCGAACGGCGAGCCCGCGGGCCAAGGCCGGGCCTGATCAGAACAGATCAGGCCGGATCGGGCCAGGTCAGTTGTTGGAGCCGACCGTGTTGTTGTGACCGGCGTTGAAGACGTCGTCGGCCGCGAACTGGGTCCAGTTGCCGAAGACCAGCGTGTACGAGTTGCCCTCGGGGACGATCACGTTGACATCGGCACTGGCGGCGGAGGCGCCGCCGATGACGACGGCGAAGGCGGCGAGGGCGGTCAGTGCAGAGGCTACGGAGCGCATGGAAATGCCTTTCGTAGGGGAACGTCGGCGTACGGGAAGCCCCCAGTCAAGGGGGTGGGCGCCACGCGGCACACGGAGCCACTCCGAGCGCGGTCCCAGAGCAACCGCTTTGTACCAGTGTTCCGGGAACCGATACCCCCCTATGTCCAGTCCTGTATGTAACGCCACACATACAGGGATTGGACACTTTTGAGCACCTCCGACCTCACCCACGGGACGAACGCTTCGACTCCGCCCCCCTCCCGACGAACCGCCCTCGCCTGGGGCGCCGGCGTCGGGGCCGCGCTGGCGGTCGGCCCGGTCGCGGGCGCCAGCGCGCACGCCGCCCCCGCCGCCCCCGACGGCGAGGGCGCGCTCGACCTGCGGCTGGCCGCCCTGGAGCGGCGGTACTCCGCCCGGCTGGGGGTGTTCGCCCACGACACGGCGACGGGGCGGAGCGTCCGGTACCGCTCGACCGAGACCTTCCCGCTCTGCTCGACCTTCAAGACGCTGGCGGTCGCGGCCGTGCTGCGCGACCTGGACCGGGACGGGGAGTTCCTGGCCCACCGCATCCGGTACACCGAGGAGGACGTCACCGCGTCGGGGTACGCGCCGGTCACCGGCCGGCCCGAGAACCTCGCCGGCGGCCTGACCGTCGAGGAACTGTGCGCCGCCGCGATCCGCTACAGCGACAACGCCGCCGCCAACCTCCTCCTGCGCGAGGTGGGCGGGCCGGACGCGATCACCCGCTTCTGCCGGTCCGTCGGAGACCGGACGACCCGCCTCGACCGCTGGGAGCCGGACCTGAACTCGGCCGAGCCGTGGCGCACGACGGACACCTCCACGCCCCTCGCCCTCGGGCAGACCTACGCACGTCTCGCCCTCGGCACGGCGCTCACGCCGGCGGACCGCACTCGGCTCACCGATTGGCTGCTGGCCAACACCACGGGCGGCGCGAAGCTCCGGGCCGGCCTGCCCGCCGACTGGCTCGTCGCGGAGAAGACCGGGGGCGGCAAGTACGGCACCAACAACGACGCGGGCATCGCCTGGCCCCCGGGCCGGCCGCCCGTCGTCATGGCCGTGCTGACGACGAAGCACGCGCCCGACGCCACGGCCGACAACGCCCTGATCGCCGAAACGGCGGCCCTGCTGGCGACGACCCTCGGCTGAGGGGACGACGGCGGCGGGCCGTCACGGCCCCGGTCGACACGTGGATGATCGCCCGCGGCAAGGGCCACGCCGTCGTCCACGGCCATCACCGACCGGCCCCCGGTCCGCCGAGGGCAGCCGGGCCCGGGCCCCGCTGCGCGAGGTAACGACCGTACGCCTGCTGCCCGTCCGGCACGAAGCTCCACTGCCGCACCGCCTCGCGCAACTCCGGCTCCGTCAGCCAGGCGTGCCAGGCGACCTCGCCCGGATCGGGCATCACCCCGCCCGTGATCACGGCTTCGTGCACACCGAGCCAGTACGGGCTGATGGCCCCTCGGCACAGGAACCTGCACACGGGGCGCACGGGCACGTGGATCCCCAGCTCCTCGGCCAACTCCCGGGTCGCCGCCTGCTCGTAGGACTCGCCGACCTCCACGGCCCCGCCGAACATCACGTCGTGGAGACCGGGGAACCGGGCCGTGCCCTCGGGCCGCCGGTGGACCAGCACCCGCCCCTGCCGATCGCGGCAGATCGTCGTCGCGATGCGGTGCAGCCACCCCCGGCGCACGGCCTCCTCGCGGTCCACGACCGCCAGGATCCGATCCTGCTCGTCCACCCGCTCCACCCGTTCGTTCACGACGCCCACGATCGCACCCCCCCTGTGCCAGTCCTTACGAATCGCGGACGGAGCACGACCGCAGGGCTGTCGGGCGGCGATCGGGGGCCGGGCCGATCCATAATCGACGCAGGACCGCCCGTGTGACCGGAAGGGGCTCTTCATGACGACACCTCGGGACCTGCTGATCGTCGCCACGGACATGGAGGCGGGCCGGCCGCTCGAACAGGGCGAGCTTTCGCTCGCGCTCGCCGGGGCCGAGGTGATCGACCTCCTCGCCGCCCGGACCGTCCTGCTGGACGGTGACCACATCGTGCCGGGTGACCGACCCGCACCGGACGACCGGCTGTTGGCCGAGGCCGCCGGAGCGATCGTCCGCGAGGCGCCCCACGAGTCGGTGGCCGACTGGCTGTGGCGCAGGGGGCGCGGCCTGTCCGCGGTCTACCGGGCCCGGTTGGAGGCGGACGGGCAGCTCGTCCGCCCGCGCCGCCGCGGGCTCTCCTTCCGGGCGGGCGAGGCGGAGCTGGTCGACTCGGCCGAGCGCAGCGCGGCCGCGGAGCGCTGGGCATCGGACGACCCCGTCCTGGCGACGCTCGCGCAAGCCCTGGGGGTCCTGCCCCGCGGGGTCCGGGCCGCGGACTCGCCGGACCTGACCGACGTGACCGACGTGGACGACGTGACCGACGTGGATGACGACGCCGTGGCGACCGTACTGGCCACCGTCAGCGACGCGTTGGTGGAGCTGGCGGCCGTACGCCAGCGCCGCTCCGTCGAGGAGGCGGCCTTCGACAACATCTGGCGGGGCAGCGGCGGCTGACGCCAGGACCCACCGATGTCGATGCGCCCCTCAGGCCGGCCATCGCGGCAGCCACCCACCCACCATCAAAGCGATCCTTATGCATTTACGGCCTAGCAGCGACCTGGCTTATACTCCCCGTATCGGCAGTGGCAGCACGAGGAGTACGGGGATGGACATGGGCATGAAGACGATCGGGCTGATCGGGGGCATGGGCTGGGAGTCGACCGCCGAGTACTACCGGATCCTCAACGAGCGCACGCGCGAGCGGCTCGGCGGCCTGCACTCGGCGCGCTGCGTGCTCCACTCCGTGGACTTCGCGGAGATCGAGCGGTACCAGGCCGAGGGACGGTGGGCCGAGGCCGGCGAGGCGCTCGCCGACGCCGCCCGGTCGCTGGCGGCGGCCGGCGCCGATCTGCTGCTCATCTGCACCAACACGATGCACAAGGTCGCGGACACCGTCGCGGCCGCGACCCCGGTGCCGCTGCTCCACATCGCGGACGCCACCGCGGACGCCGTCCGGGCCGCGGGGCTGAGCCGGGTGGGGCTCCTGGGCACCGCCTTCACCATGGAGCAGGACTTCTACCGGGGCCGCCTCGCGGCGAGCGGGCTCGACGTCCTCGTCCCCGACCCGGAGGGACGTGCGCTCGTACACCGGGTGATCTACGAGGAGCTCTGCCTGGGTGTCGTCCGCGAGGCCTCGCGGGGGGCCTACCGGCGGGTCGTCGGTGAGCTGGTCGCCCGCGGCGCCGAGGGGGTGATCCTCGGGTGCACCGAGATCGAGCTCCTGCTCGGCCCCGCGGACAGCCCCGTACCGCTCTTCCCCACGGCCCGGCTGCACGCCGAGGCGGCGGTCGAGGCGGCGCTGGGCGCGGGCTCCGCCGACTGACCATGCCGCGGGGAGATCGCGCCCTCAGCCCGCGGTGGCCGGCGGGGCCGCCGCGCGATCGCGCGGGAGGACCACGTCGGCCATGCGCCGCTCGGGGCCGCGGCGGCGCAGGTACCGGTAGCCGAGGAAGGCCGCCGGCCCGAAGACGACCTGGGCCGGGATGAGCGCCGGTTCGTGCCCGAGCACCTCGGTGATGACCTTCAGCACGACCACGGGCGCGACGGCGCCGAAGACGGTGACCAGCACGAGCCCGACGCGCAGCCCGACCTTCCCGTACGCCTTGTAGGCGCAGGTGGTGAAGAGGGCGTACGCGAGCAGGTCGCCCATGCCCACCACGGCGCCCAGGTCGTCCCCGATGCGCAGACCGGCGGCCGGAGCGTACGGATAGCCCTGGACGGCGTCGGCCAGTTCCTCGGTCAGCGGCACGACCCAGGCGAAGAAGGCGTCGTACACGGTGAGGGCGAGGAGGAACCACGCGACGTTGGACAGCCGCATGCCGCCCTGCACGTTGAGGTTCGTGGCGGATACGACGACCAGGACGACGACGCAGCTGTTCGCCACCCAGTAGGGCGGCGCGGCCTCGCCGAAGGCCGTGTGGGAGACGTACACGCTCGCGATCAGGGCGGCGATCAGCGCCCAGCGCAGGCGGCCGTTGCCGATGAGGGGTTGGTAGCCGACGGACAGCCCGCCCGCGAAGACGAGGGCGAGCACGACCGGGAGGACCCCACCGGGCAGCGCCAGGTAGATGTACGGCAGGGCCAGGACGAAGCCCATGATCACGAAGATGTCGCGGCCGTTGAAGACGCCGACCGGCGGCCGCGCCGCGCGGACGGTGCGGAAGTAGGAGACCGCTCCGGCGCACACGGCGAGCGCCAGGAAGCAGGTGACCGCGAGCTGGAAGAAGACGCTCATGCATGGCTCCGGGTGAAGGTGTGCTCCGTCAGGTCGCAGCGGAGGGGGAAGCGCTGCGCGGCCTCTTCGTCGCTCAAGGGCAGGACCGTGACGTCCGCGTCGATGTGCTGCTCCCGCAGCCGCTCGGCGACTTCGACGGCGGTGACCTCCTTGGCGGCGACCTCCACGTGGAGCCGGCCGTCGTCCCCGACGCTCGCCCGGTGGCGCAGCGGGAACGGCAACCCGGGGGTGCCGTCGAGCGCCTCCACGATGTCGCGCGGGGTCACGATGCCGTCGTCGGTCCGGTGCAACAGGCCGGCCTTGCCGAGGATGTAGGAGACCGCGGGGACCACCGACAGTTCGCAGTCCGGCTCACCCTCCAGGGTGCGGACCACGTCACCGGTGTTGTAGCGCAGGACGGGCATGCACTCCCGGTAGGGGTAGTACGGCGTGACGGTCAGCGCGCCGAGCCGGCCGGGCGCGGCGGGCTCGCCCGTGTCCAGGTCGAGCACCTCCGCGTAACCCATGTTGGGGTCGATGTGCAGGTGGCGCTTGCTACAGGTGCGACCGCCCACGGGCAGCAGCTCGGTCATGCCGAAGGCGTCGCCGACGACCTTGGCCCCGAAGGTCTCCCGCAGGGCGTCCATCAGGTTGCGGGACAGCATTTCCCCGCCGCCGTAGATCGCCCGCAGCCCGAAGTCGTCGGGGCCGTAGCCGCTGCGGCGTGCGGCGGTCACCAGCTGGCCCAGGTAACTCGGGGCGCCGGTGAGGATGGTGGGCTGGACGCCGTCCCGGCCGAGCAGGTGCTCGACGGACTCGTCCGGCGGTATCTGCCCCACGACGTGGCACGAGGCGTTGGCGAGCCGGCACACCGCGACGTCCTCCTGCACGGCGGCCGTGGCACGGGAGGAGAGGTTGATCTGCATCCGGTCGCCGGGGCCGAGTTCGCCGCGCAGGACGAGGGACAGCGCGATCAGCGCGGGCCAGAGTTCCATCTCGTAGCGGGACAGCCAGATCTGGACGGGGCGACCGGTGGTACCGGTCGTCTGCGTCGCCAAGTACGGGGGGCTGCACAGGAATTCGTCGGGACGCTCGATCAGATCGGCCTTGCGCGTCACCGGGATGCTGGTGAGCGTGTCGATGGTCAGCGCGTCGAGGTCCACTCCCGCGAGCCGCTCGCGGTAGAAGGGCGAGCGCTTGGCGAGTTTGCGCACGGTCCGCCGGAGCGCGCGGTTCTGCAGGTCCCTGCGCTCGTCCGGGTCGGCGAACGGGCCGTCGGCCAGTTCGTCCACGTCGTCGCCCAACGAGCCGAACTCGTCGAGCGTGGCAAGGGCATCGGCGACCAGCCGCTCCACGGCCCGTACGCTCAACCGCCGGCCGAACACCATGGACAGCGCCACGCGTACCTGCCGGACACCGGTCTCCAGCACTCTTTGCTCCCTTGGATGTAGCGAGGGGGTGGGAGCGGAATCCGCCCCCACCCCCCATGCGTGCCGTGTGTTAGCTGACGGAGCAGTACGAGAAGAACACCGACGTCATGGCACCCATGACGTACTTGAACTGCTTCGCGCTGGTCTTGATGGCGCTCATAGGAATCCTCCTTGTTTCGATCCGGCGCGACGGTTGTCAAGACACCCGGAGGGCGTCGTAACGTCCGTCACTTGGCTGATGACACAGTGGCGCGATTTCGAACCACGGGCAATGATCTAGTCCATTCAACGGACCGGCGGACGGGGGAGGGACACACCGCTCTACCCCCTGAGCTGGGACGAACGGGGAATTCTGGAACCATCCGATCGATGGGACCAGCGTGAGACGGGGGAACCTCTCATGGCTAGATCCAGTACAGAAGGCCGTGGCGTGCTCGAAGGCGCGTTCGCATTGATGGAGGTACTCGCACATGACGACGAGGTCGGATTGACCCGGTTGGCGGCAGACGCGGAACTGCCGAAGGCCACCGCCCACCGGCTGCTCGGGCAGTTGGTCGCACTCGGCGCGGTACAGAGCCGCGAAGGCCGGTACTGTCTGGGCCCGAGGACGTTCCGACTGGGGCAGGCATGGCACCCCGCGCGCACGCTCAGCGCGGCAGCGGCTCGACCGCTCCGTGAACTCGCCTCCACAGCAAGTGGTTTGAGCTTCAGCGTATCGGTGCCCGAGGCGGGCCACACCATCGTCGTCGGCAGCATACGCGGTGAAGTGGACGATGTCTTTCCGCTCCGCTCCGGCGTCGTCCTGCCGCCCGGGAGCGCGGCCGAGCTGGTCCTGGCCGCCTCCACTCCCGTGGCGCAGTACCCCGAGGGGTGGACGCGGGCCACGTGGGTGCGCGAGGTCGCACGGGCCCGCGAGGAGGGTCTCGCCTTCCAGTACGGGCAGTGCGTGGGCCCGCTGTCGTGCGTGGCCGCGCCGATCCTCTCGGCTTCGGGCCAGGTGGTCGCGGCCGTGGCCGCGAGCTCCCTGGACGGCAAGCGGATCGCCCCGCTCGGCGGGGCCGTGGGCCGTGCCGCGGCGATGATCAGCGCCAGTCTGGCCCGCGTGCCGGCCCCGCGCCCCGCGGTGAAGGCCCGACAGACCGTCACGGTCGTGCCGCACTAGGGGAGACCGCGCGGGTCGCCGATCAGGGGTCGTTGCGCAGCCGTGCGCTCCGCAACGGCCCCTTCAGGCCAGCGGCCCGATGGCCCGGAGATCGCCTTCTCGCCCACCGACGCCGTCCACTTTGGACGATCCTCCCACCCTGGGCGATGATGCCGTCACCGCCGGCAGCACCACCGCCGGCACCGCTGCCGCTGACCGGACGAGGCACGTCCGCCGGTCCGTCCCGCGCGGCCGGGCGGTTTGTGCCAGGACGGCCCGGGCAGACGCGGGAACATGTCGGAGCGAACCGAGTCGAAGACGGTGTCCGTCACCACCGAGGTACCGGCCCGGTTGGACCGCCTGCCGTGGTCCCGCTGGCACTGGATGATCGTGATCGGGCTGGGCACCGTATGGATCCTGGACGGTCTCGAAGTCACCGTCGTCGGGAGCATCGCGAGCCGGATCTCCGAGGACGGCAGTGGACTGTCGATCACGGACGCCCAGGTCACCGGGATGGCAGCCGCCCTCTACGTCGCGGGGGCCTGCGCCGGCGCGCTGGTCTTCGGCCGTCTGACCGACCTCTACGGGCGCAAGCGGTTGTTCCTGGTCACCCTCGGTGTCTACCTGGCGGCGACCGCGCTGACGGCGGTGTCCTTCTCCGCCTGGTGGTTCTTCCTCTTCAGGTTCCTCACCGGCTTCGGCATCGGCGGCGAGTACGCCGCCATCAATTCGGCCATCGACGAGCTCATCCCCAGTAGGTTCCGCGGCCGGGTGGACCTGATCATCAACGGCAGCTTCTGGATCGGCGCGGTCGCCGGCGCCCTGCTCTCGGTCCTCGCCCTGGACACCGGGATCTTCCCGAAGTCGCTGGGCTGGCGGCTGACGTTCGCGCTCGGGGTCGTGCTCGGCCTGGTCATCCTGCTCGTCCGGCGCCACGTGCCCGAGAGCCCGCGGTGGATGATCATCCATGGCCGGGCCGAGGAGGCGGAAGCGCTGGTTTCGGACGTGGAACGGCGGGTGGAGGCGGAGCAGGGGCGGGGGCTGCCCGCGCCGGAGCGGGCCATCACGATGACGCAGCGCCACAGCATCGGCTTCGGCGAGATCGCGAAGACGGTCTTCCGCTCGTATCCGCGCCGCGCCGTCCTCGGGTTGTCCCTCTTCGTGGGCCAGGCCTTCCTGTACAACGCGATCACCTTCGGCTTCGGTTCCATCCTGGTCACCTTCTTCCACGTCTCCAGCGGGGTGACCGGCTTCTACTTCGCCGTGGTGGCGTTCTTGAACTTCCTCGGCCCGCTCCTGCTGGGGCGCATGTTCGACACGGTCGGGCGACGGCCGATGATCGCCGGCACGTACATCCTGTCCGGGGTGCTGCTCTTCGGCACCGCCTGGCTCTTCGGCGCGGGCCGCCTCACCGCCGTGACCATGACCGCCTGCTGGTGCGTCGTGCTCTTCTTCGCCTCGGCCGGAGCCAGCTCCGCCTACCTGACGGTCAGCGAGATCTTCCCGATGGAAACCCGGGCGATGGCCATCGCCTTCTTCTACGCCATCGGCACGGCGGCCGGCGGCATTTCGGGCCCGCTCCTCTTCGCCGGCCTGACCGCCAGCGGGGTCGTGTCCGACGCGGTGCTCGCCTTCTGCGTCGGCGCGGGGCTCATGGTGGCCGCGGGACTCGTGGCCGTCCGCTACGCGGTCGCGGCCGAAGGCCGCTCCCTGGAGGAGATCGCCACCCCGCTCTCGGCCCGGCCCTCCCCCGACCCCGCATGACCGGGCTCGTACGCGTCCCACCGGAGCCGCCGACACCGACCGACCGCGGGCCCGGCGAGATCCGAAGGAGGCGCCTTAGGCCGGGTGCCCCGGGGTGAGGTCGGCGACGTCGCTGAAGAGCAGCAGCGGCGGGCGCAGCGGGCCGGGGGGACCCTCCGCGACGGGCGCGAGTCGGAATCCGACGTGGTCGCCGCCGTCGACCTGCTCTTCGATCCGGCCGAGGAACCAGGCCCGGACGTCGTCGAGGACCGGCGCGTCCGCGCCGTCCGTGGTCAGCCGGTGCCAGTCGATGTGCTCGAACTTGTCGATGTCGTCGCCCGTCCGGCCCCCGAAGAGTTCCGCGGTCCGCTTCTGGTCGTCCCGCAGCGTGTGCACCGCCAGGTGGGAGGCCTGCCGGGCGATCCGGTACGTGCGGTTGGCCTTGGAGAGCCACACCATGAAGCGGGGCGGGTCGATCGAGCACTGGGAGGCGAAGCCCACCAGGCAACCCGCCGTCCGCTCCCCGGCCGCCGCGGTCACCACGTACACCGGATAGTCGAGTGCGTCGGTGAACGCGTCCAGATCCGCCACGGCTCGCTCCAACCCCTCGGTCCGCCCCGCCCCTCGATCGCCCCACGCTAGCCCGGGGCCGCGGGGCCCGGCCACCGCGACACGACGGGGGACGGGCGCGAACGCCCGTCCCCCGTCGTGTCGCTCCCGGCCCGGCGGCTCAGGTGGCGAGCAGTCGATCGACCAGCGAACGGTAGGCCCGCATCGCCTGTCGCAGGTCCTCCGTGGCCACCTCCTCACCGCGGTCCCACTGCTTCTCCAGGCCGCCGCGGTGATCGGCGAGCGTGCCCGCGAAGGCCTGCATGACCTCCGCCGCCAGGGTGTCGGCGGACCTGACCGCCTCCCGGGGCTCGTCCACGAAGCGGCCCTGGATCTCCGTCCACCTGGTGCGGTAGCGCTCCGCGTCCGTCACGCCCAGCAGCGGTTCCTCGCCGCCGGCGACGCTCTCGCGCCGCCCCGCCTCGGGCGCGGCCCCGACGTCGTCGGACACGGCTCCGACGGGCCGGTCCGCCGGCGGGCGCCCCGCCGGGTCGCGGTCGCGCCGCCCGCCCGTGTCCCCGCCCGGAGGGGCCGTGGCCCGGCCCGGAGCGGTCGTGGCCTCGCCCGGGAAGACGGCCGCTTCCCGGTCCGCGGGCTGCTGCGCCGCGCGTGCGAGGTCCTCCGTCGTCGGTACGGGCCCGGAGGTCCGCCCCGACCGTCGTTCTTCATGGTCCATCGTCATCGTCACCGGCTCCTCTGGTCGGACAACAGCTCCTCGAACAGCGCGCGGTAGTGCACCATCGCCCCGCGCAGTTCCTCGGTCGTCGCCTTTCCCGCACCGCTGCGCACCTTGACGGCATGGGCCGCCCGGTACTCTTCCACCGTGCGACCGTGCTCCACCGACAGGTCCCGCAGCTGATCGTCGAACCCCTCCGTGGGGTATCCGCGCTCGCCCATCAGTCGCGTCACGAGTTCGTCGGCCCGCTCCACGGAACCTTCGGGCCGGTCCACGAACTCCTGCTGTACGCCGCTCCATTCGTCCGCGTACTGGTGTCGGCGCCCGGCCGACAGCTCCTTGATGTCCAATCGGTCGTGCCGTTCCTCACGGGCGCGCAGATCGCGCTCGGCGGACCGCTTGTCGCCCCGTTCCTCGATGGTGCGCTCGTACTCGGGCCCGAACCTCTCCCGCAGGTGGCGTCGTCTCGCCAACGTCCACAACAGTGCCGTGAGCGCTATCACGACGACCGCTGCCACGACGATGACGGCTATCAGTGAATTGGTCGACATCTCCGGCCTCCGTTCCGGGGGCTCTCTTCCGTCTCCGACGCGGCTGCCCCCGTCGCCCAGGAACAAACCGAAACCGATCCGGTCCCCCGCCGCGGGGTTTGGACCGGCGCGCATCGAGCAGGCGCCGGACGAAGCGAATTCCGGCGAGCAGGAGGTATCCGGGCATGACCGCGGACGAGCAGGAGAACCAGGACGTCGTCGCCATGATCCTCAAGGACCATCGGAGGATGGAGGACCTCTTCCGGCGGATGCGCAGCGTCGAGGCGGATCGGGCGGGCGCCCTGGCCACCTTCTCCGCCCTCCTCATCGCGCACGGCGAGGCCGAGGAGGCGGAGGTCTACAGCGCGCTGAAGCGGTTCAAGAACGTCGACGACGACGAGGTGGAGCACGGCGCCGAAGAGCACGCCGAGGGCAACGAGGCGCTCCTCGCGCTACTGGAGGTATCGGAGGAGGAAGGTTCCGACACCTGGGACGCGCGCCTGGAGGACCTGTCCAAGGCCGTCTCGCACCACCTGGACGAGGAGGAACGCACGATCCTCAACGGCGCGCGGGAGAACGTCCCCGCCGAGCGGCGGGCCGAGCTCGGGAGGGCGTTCCTGCGCGAGCGCGAACGGCAGCTCGCGGCGGACTGCGGCAGCATCGAGAACGTGCGCGCGATCGTACGGGGATGACGGCGCCGGCGGCGCGGGACCACGGCGGCCGGGACACGCGGGACCCCACCTGACGGGTCACGTCCGACGTCGGTTCCCGCGCCCGGTCATGGAGGTGATCACGGTGCTCACGAGGGCGGTCGCGGCCAGGCTCCCCGCCACGACGAGCCCGACGCCGATCACGAACAGACCGCTGGCATCGTCCGACCAGTCGTACCCCGCGGCAGCGCCCAGACCCGCCGTGGTGCCGAGCACGTAGACCGCGCCGCCGTAGCGGGCGACGATCGCGTACGCCGGTGCCAGCAGGGTCAGTACGAGCCCGACGACCTGCCAGGCCGCGTACGGTCCGGTCGTCGTGCCGTCGGGGTGTACGTCGCGGTGCTGGTCCCACCCCAGCCAGGCGGCCCACACCCCCGACGCCAGCAGGGCGGTCACCAAGGCCGCCAATACGCGGTGCACGGGCTTCGCGAGGTCTCGTCCCATGGCCCCAAGCCTCCCCCATCCAGCCGGACTTCGCAGCAGTGCGGGAGGGACCGCCGGTCCCGTGTCGTCCACCCGGCCGGATCGGGCGGGGCGGGCTGGGGGCGGCGGAGATCAGGCGGAGCGACCCGTGCGGGACGCGCCGAAGCCGTAGTACGTGCTGAGTTCGGAGCGGAAGTCCGCGCTCCCGAAGTGTTTGTCCCGGTCGAAGTCGGGGGCTTCCTCGATCTCGGCCCGGGTGAGGTCGACGAGGATCCGTCGGGTCACCTCGTCGACCCTCGTGATCGCGCGGACCGGGAGGAGCACGTCCTTCGCGCAGGTCCACGGGCCGGTGTCGACCAGCAGGTAGGCGGATCCGATCGCCTCGGAGTGCCCGTCGACCTCGCCGATGGGCCCCTCGGTCGCCGCCACCTGGTAGCCGGTCAGGTCCATGCCCGGCCGGTAGCCCGAGCTCTGCCGGTACGCCCACACGTGTGTGTTCACGAACTGCAACTCCCTCACCCGGGACGCACGCCCCATTGCGGCCCGGGTGCCCGCTGCGGCCGATCGGAAACCCGACCGGGCGACCGTCCGCCAAACGAACGGGGCCGCCACCGGTCCCTGCGATCCTTCGTTTGCCGAGCTGACGGATCGGCCCGCCGCGCCCTACCGTCGTCCCAGGCCGCGAGCGAAGCCGGGTCGATCGTGACCACGGCCGCCCGTGGTCGCTGCCCGCATCCGACACGAGGAGTCGCGTGACCCCGATGGACGTCCCGGCTCCGCAGAGCGTCACCGTCGTGACCCGTCAGGACGTCACCGTCATCACGCTCAACGGTGACCTGGACCTCGACCACGTCGACGCCCTGCGCGCGGTACTGCCGCAGGTCTGCTCCGGCGCCGGGGCGCCCGCACGCGTCGTGATCGACCTCGACCGGCTCTCCTTCTGCGACTCCACCGGCCTCAACGCGCTGCTCCAGGCACGGCTGATGTGTGTCGCCAGCGGGCGGTCGCTGGCCCTGTCCCGTCCGGGCCCGCAGATATCGCGCCTGTTGAGCATTGCGGGCGCCGACACCCTCTTCGAGGTCGCCGAGCCCGGCGAGCTGCCGGCCGACGACGCGGAGCCGTCCGCGCCGTCGACCTGACGCACCCGCTCAGGCCCGCCGGGTGCCGAGGGCCACGGACGGCGCCACGCCGTACGCCCGTCGATGGGCGGCGGCGAACCGACCCTGGTGGGCGAAGCCCCAACGAGCGGCGACGCCGGAGACGGTCGTGCCGTCCGCGGGGTCCGCGGCGAGCAGTTCGGCGTGCGCACGGGCCAGCCGGACCCGGCGCAGGTGGCCGAGCGGCGTCGTGCCCGCGTGGGCGCGGAAGGCGTACTGGACCGCGCGCGGGGTGACGGGGATCGACGCCGCGATGTCCGCGAGGGTGATGTCGCGGTGGGCGTGGGCCTCGATGAACTCGACGGCGCGGCGCAGGGTGTCGCCCCCGGCGTCGCGGGTGTCCCGCGGTCTCTCCTCCTCGCCGTAGGCGGTGTGCGGCAGGGTCGCCAGGACCGTCGCCGCCAGGTGTTGGGCAGCGGTGGAGACGAGGAGCCGGTCGCCGTCGGGGGACGCGGACACCTCGTCCAGGACGTGGTCGCGCAGGTAGGCGACGGCGGCGCCCAGCCTGCGGTTCGCGGCCGCGTCGACCGGCCGGGCGCCGGCGATCCGCACCTCGCCGCCCCCGGGCAGGGAGGAGACCCGGCCCAACAGTTCGGGGTCGAACATCGTGATCGTGTACCGGGCTTCGTGGACCCGGCCCGCGTACGGCCGGTCGTGGGGGGCCAGCAGGAAGGTCTCGCCCGGTCCGAACACCTCGTGGCGACCGCCGGTGGTGTCCGCGATCGTGCCGGAGTGCATCGTCACCAGGCACACCTTGCCCAGGCAACCCGCGTCGTAGGCCATCGTGTAGCCGAAGGCCAGGCGGTCCACGCTCAGGCCGCCCGCCGCCGTGCGGGAGATCCGCGCCCGGGTGTCCGCAGGGCGGCCACCGATCCGCATGGGGGTGTAGGCCGAGGACAGGAACTCCTGCGTGGCTTCCAGGTCCCCGCTGCTGAAATGAAGGCTCTCCACTCGACTTCTCCCTCCCCGGTCACCCGGTGCTCCTTCGGCGCCGCACGGCGCCGCACGGCATCGCGTTCCCCGTTGACGTGGCGCTCAAGCGCCTCCGGCGCGGCCGGGCGCGGAGAGTTGCGTTCACCACACAGGGCACGGCGGAGGGGCTAACGCTGTGACCGGCCCGGGTGGGTCGACAGGAACTCCTGGAACACGCGGGCGGAGCGCGGGTTCTTGGTGCACTGCCACACGCCGTGCGGGCAGTAGTCGGTGATGCTCTGGTAGAGCGGCTCGTGGTCGGCGATCCAGCCCAGCATGTTCCGCATGTACGCCGGGTTGTCACCGCGGCGGAACAGCCCCCACTCGGGGTACGAGATCGGTTTGCCGTGCTGCCGCGCGAAGTCGACCTGGTGCTGGAGCCCGTAGGGCTGGGTGACCTGTTCCTCGAAGGTGTTGCCGGGGGGCTGGTCGTACGAGTCCATGCCGATGATGTCGACCACGTCGTCACCCGGGTAGCACGAGGTCCAGGCGATGGCGTCGATGCCGCGATTGGGGGCGAAGTCGAATTGGAACCGCTCGCCCTCCACGGAACGCATGGCGGCCACGATGCGCCGCCAGTACTGCTTCCAGCTCTCCGGTGCGGGGCGGCACCGGTGGGTGTAGTTGAAGCCGTTCATCTCCCAGCCGAGCACGATCACGGTGTCCGGCACCCCGAGGCCGACCAGGCGCTCGGCGAGCCGCCGGAAGTGCTGGTCGTACGCGCCGCGCGCGCCGGAGCGGAGCAGCTCGGCGACCCGGCGGTCCGGGACCCCGCCCTCGTTGTTCTGGAGCATGGGCACGTTCAGGACGAACAGGCGGTCGGGCCTCTCCCGGCGCCACCGCGCCCAGCTCTCCAGCGAATCGGGCGCCCCTTCGATGTTGGCCCAGGTGTCGCCCGGCAGGTAGGTGTGCCCGGCGCGCAGCTCGGTCCCCCCGAGCCAGCGCGAGAGGGCCCCCATCCTGTCGACGCCGGGCGTTCCGTAGTGGAGGTAGGCGCCCACCGCGATCTCGTTCTCGGAGCCGCGCGCGGAGGCGTCGTGCCGCGCCGGGGCGAGGGCGCCCCCGGTGACGAGCAGGCCGACGGTGATCGCTGCGGTACAGGCACCGGCCGTCCAACGGCGTCTGCGGGACACGGGTCCTCCGGGGATCGATGGTCGAGGCGGTGGTCGATGCGGTGGTCGATTGGACACCATGAAAGCCGGACATCTCGGCCACCGCCTCCCGGCGACCCCGGCCGGCGGACACGGGCGCCCGCCCCGGCCCGCACGGTGGCCGCGCGTGCGGGCGTACGGAACCGGCCCGACCGGGTCGAGGGGGGCGTGGACTGGCGCCGGTCGGCCGCGTTGTTCGACGCGGCCGAGGCGCTCGCCCTGTCCGGGACGGCGACGCCCGCTACCTCGTGCTCGTCAACGACGAGAACCAGCACTGCCGCGCGCCGAGCCCCGTACCGACCCGCGCGGTGCGGTCCGACGGGCGTCCGCCGGACCGCCCGGGCAGCGTCACAGCGTGCGTACATAGACCCGTGAACCGCGGGCCGGGTCCAGTGCCGCGGCCCAGGACGCGGGTGCCCGTTCCGGCTCCGTCGGGGTGAACCCGTACCGCAGGAACAGCACGGCGGGCCCCGTGGTCGCCGTGAACACCCGATCGGCGTCCAGCCGGCGGGCCCGCGCGAGCGCGGCCCGCAGCAGCGCCGACCCGACGCCCCGACCCTGACTGCCGCGCGCCACGCAGAAGTTGTGGAGCACGGCGACGCCCTCACCCTCGTCCCGCACGGCCACGCATCCGGCGGGGACCCCACCTTCCGGCGCGTCCGGCGCGAGGAGGAACTCGCCCGCGCGGGCGAGGTAGTGGCCGACGGGCCTGGAGCGCAGCTCTCCGGAGGCCATGAAGCCCCGGGACAGGGCGAAGAGCACGTGTGCGTCTCCCGGGCGGGCCGGACGGACCGGTACCGCGGGGAGCTCGACTGCAACTTGAATCACAAACTTAGGTTAGCCTTACCTCGGTAGCAGGTGAGGCGCTTCGAAAGGGCCGGTCGGCTACCGGTTGACCCCGGTCGGCGAAGAACTCGTCGAGGACGACCACTCCCCTGCGCGAGAACGCGGCGGCGCTCGCGCAGGGCGGCACCCTGCTGCTGGTGGAGCAGGTGGAGGGCCGGACGGGATCGAGGCCGACACCGAGGCCGCGCCGCACCACCTGGGGCTGAAGGCGGCCTTCGGCTCGGGCCTGCGCGGCGAGTCCGACTATGCGGAGCCGGCCGCCCTCGCGGGCCTCACCGTACGCACCTGCCGCGACATCGGCTGGGACCACCGCCTGCGGAGCCTCACCCCGACGTCTTGACCTCCTGCGCCCTGTCGTCGTGGGCCAGGCGG
Organism: Streptomyces sp. NPDC051555; assembly: GCF_044454405.1. Taxonomy (NCBI): domain Bacteria; kingdom Bacillati; phylum Actinomycetota; class Actinomycetes; order Kitasatosporales; family Streptomycetaceae; genus Streptomyces; species Streptomyces sp. NPDC051555. Next base: position 187,172 of record NZ_JBITDP010000002.1, read on the forward strand.
CTCGGCCACCAGCTGCGGGGGCCGATGTCGAGCACGAGGGCGGGGACGAGGAGGGAGCGGACGACGAGGGTGTCGAGGAGGACCCCGAAGGCGACGATGAAGGCGATCTGCACGAGGAAGGCCAGGGGGATGACCATCAGGGCGGCGAAGGTGGCGGCGAGGACGACGCCCGCCGAGGTGATGACGCCGCCGGTGGTGGTCAGGCCGCGCAGGACGCCCCGGCGGACGCCGTGGGTGAGGGTCTCCTCGCGGACGCGGGACATCAGGAAGATGTTGTAGTCGACGCCGAGGGCGACCAGGAACACGAATCCGTAGAGCGGGACGGAGGCGTCCGTACCGCTGAAGCCGAGCACGTGCTGGAAGACGAGCGCGGACACGCCGAGGGTGGCCAGGAAGTTCAGGGCCACTGTGGCCACCAGCAGGACGGGGACCAGGACGGAGCGCAGGAGCAGGACCAGGATCAGCAGGATGACGGCGAGCACGACGGGGACGATGAGGGTGCGGTCGCGGGCCGAGGTCCGCTCGGTGTCGTACTGCTGGGCGGTGTAGCCGCCGACGAGCGCGTCGGCGCCGGGGACGGCGTGCAGGCGGGTGCGCAGCGCGGCGACCGTCCGCTTCGCGTCGTCGCTGTCCGCGGGCGCGGCCAGGGTGGCGTCGATGCGGATCCGGCCGTCGACCACCACGGGTTCCGCGCCGGGACGCCCGGAGGCGGAGACGGGGTCGGCGGACGCGACGCCCGCGGTCGCCCGGGCGGCCGCTTGCACCCGCGCGGCCGCGGCGGCGTCGGCGATGATCACCGCGGGCTGGCCGGAGCCGCCGGGGAAGTGTCGGGCGAGGGACTCCTGGGCGGAGACGGACGGGGCCTCCTTGACGAAGATCTCGTCCAGCGGCACCCCGTGCGAGGAGAAGGTCGGCGCGAAGCCGGCGAGGACCAGCAGGAGCAGGGTCGTGGACACCCAGATGCGGCGCGGCGCCCGGTCGATGACGGCCGCGACGCGGCGCCAGATGCGGTGGCCCTCCTCCGAGGCGTCGGCCGCCCGGGGCGTGGCGGGCCAGAAGGCGGTGCGCCCGAGGAGGGCCAGGACCGCGGGCAGGAACGTCAGGGTGGCCAGGACGGAGCAGACGATGCCGACGGCCCCGACGGGGCCCAGGGCCCTGTTGTTGGTCAGGTCGCTGGCCAGCAGCGCGAGCAGGGCGAGGGCGACGGTCGCGGCGCTGGCGGTGATGGCGCCGGCGGAGCGGCGTACGGCGGCGAGGGCCGCGGCCGTACGGTCGCCGCGGGCGGCGAGCTCCTCCCTGAACCGGGCGGCCAGCAGCAGCGCGTAGTCGGTCGCGGCGCCGATGACCAGAATGGACAGGATGCCCTGGACCTGGCCGTCGACCCGCACGGCGCCGCGGTCCGCCAGGGCGTAGACGATCGCGCAGGCCAGTCCGAGGGCGAAGACGGCGCTGCTGATGATCACGAGCGGCAGCAGGAGGCTGCGGTAGACCAGCAGCAGGATCAACAGGACCGCGCCGAGCGCCACGCCCAGCAGGATCCCGTCGATGCCGGCGAAGGCGTCCTTGAGGTCCGCCTGGGTGGCCGCCGGCCCCGCGATCTGCACGGTGAGCCCCGGCACCGCCGCGGCCGCCGTACGGACCCGGTCCAAGGCGGCCGGCAGCGCGTCGCCGAGGTCGGTGGCCAGGGGCACGACGGCCTGGAGGGCCCGGCCGTCCTCGGAGCGCAGGGCCGGTGACGGCGCCGCGGTGACGCCCTCCCGGCCAGCCAGGGCGGCGACGGCCCGGGTCGCCTCCCGCTGCTGGACGTCGCTGACCCGACCTTCCGCGGACGGCTGCCAGACGACGATCGCGGGCACCGACCCCGAGCGCTCGAAGGCCTTGCGGGCCTCGATGACCTTGGTGGACTCGGCGTTCCGGGGCAGGAAGGCGGCCTGGTCGTTGGTGGCGACCTCGCCGAGTCTGCCCGCGTACGGACCCAGCGTCCCGCCGATGCCCAACCAGATCACCAGCAGCACCACGGGCACCAGCCAGCGGGCCCAGCGCGGTGTGCGCGTCATCGCGTTCTCTCCCCTTGTTGAACAATAACTCAACGGTAAAGTATCTCAATCGTTGAGAGATCATATGCTGGTGCCATGCGTAGCGCCGACAGCACCCCACCCGTACTTCCGCCCGACGACCCGATCGGGTTGCAGTCCTTCGCCGTGTTGCTGCGCACGATGAACGCGGAGCTCAACCGACTCGCCCAGGAGTTCGCCCGCGGGCAGGGCCTGCACCTGACCGACGTGCAGGCGCTCGTCGCCGTCCTCGACGCGGAGTACGACGAGGACGGCGGCCCCATGACCCCTGGGCGCCTGGCCCAGCGGATGGACCTGACCACGGGCGCGGTGACGGCCTGCCTCGACCGGCTGGAGAAGGCGGGCCACCTCCGTCGGGTCCGGGCGGCCGACGACCGGCGCGTGGTCCACCTGCACTACGCCGAATCGGGCCGGGACGCGGCGCGCGCGTACTTCCGCCCGCTGGCCCGGGCCACCGAAGCCGCCCGGAGCCGCTTCAGCGGCGAGGAACTGCACGTCGTGGTGCGGTTCATGGCGGAGCTGAACGGCCAACTCACCCGACTGGGACGCTGACCGCCGCCCGCGGGCGGGCGCGAGGGGGGCGGGCGCGCGACGCCCCAGCGCGCTCGGGGTTGCTTCTAAACATGTGGGGACGGTGAGTATCGGACATAAGTGCACCCATGGGGCTCCAGGAGCCTCCGACCCCCGGGTACGCCCCCGCACACCCACCGCACGCCGCCGCAAATCCTCCACCAGCAGGCTTCTCGACCTGCAATTCATGAGGTCGTTGCCCTGACTTGGCCGCTGATTCTCTTGATCCGCTCCCGTGATGGCACAAGAACGACCGAAAGTGTCCTGTTTGTTTTGACTCCTGATCGCCCTGCGGTCATGGTCTGGAATATGTCCCCCTCGCCCCAAGCCGCTTCCGGCGGTCTGTTCCGTATGCGCGATTTCCGCTTCCTGTTAGCCGGAGCCGCGGCCGGGCAGATCGGTGCCCAGGTCACGCTGGTCGCCCTGCCCTTGGTCGCCGTGCTCGAACTCAAGGCACCCGCCTTCCAAGTGGGACTGCTCACCGCGGCCGAGACCGCCGCGTTCCTCCTGATCGGGCTGCCCGCGGGGGCCTGGGTCGACCGGATGCGCAAGCTGTCCTTGATGATCCGCGCCGATGTCGTGCGCGCCCTGGCCATGGCCAGCGTGCCGCTCGCCGCGGTGGCGGACGTCCTGACCATGGCCCAGCTGTACGTTGTCGCCCTGGTGGTGGGCGTCGCCACCGTCTTCTTCGACGTGGCCCACCAGAGCTACCTGCCCGAGCTGCTGCCGCGGGAGCACCTGGTGGCGGGCAACGGGGCCCTGGAGACCGTGCGTTCCTCGGCACAGGTGGCCGGGCCCGGACTCGGCGGCGGGCTCGTCCAGCTCGTCGGGGCCCACCTGGCCATCGTGGCCGACGCCATCGGCTACGCCGTCTCCGCCCTGTTCCTCCTGGCCATCCGGCGCCCCGAGAGCAAGCCCGAACCGGTCCCCGGCGCATCGCTGCGCAAGGAGGTGGGCGAAGGACTGCGCTTCGTGCTCGGCCACCCCTTGCTGCGCATCATCGCGATGGCGACCGGCCTCGGGAACTTCTTCACGGCCATGCTGATGGCCACTCAGACCGTTTACCTGGTACGGGTGCTCGATCTGGCGCCCGCCGCCATCGGCGGGATGCTCTCGGCCTCGGCCGTCGGCGGACTCGCCGGCGCCCTGTGCGCGGGCCGCCTCGCCCGCCGCTTCGGCCAGGCCCGCATCATCTGGCTGTCCTCCCTGGTCACCGGGCCGTTCGCGCTGCTCTGGCCGCTGTCCGGCAAGGGCCCGGCCGCCGCGCTCTTCGCGGTCGCCTCCGGTGCGGTCTTCTTCGGCGCCGTGGTCTACAACGTGGCACAGGTGAGTTTCCGTCAGACCCAGTGTCCTCCGCGCCTGTTGGGGCGGATGAACGCCACGCTGCGCTTCCTCATGTGGGGCACGCTGCCGCTCGGCGCACTCGTGGGCGGCGCCGTCGCCGAGGCGTCCGGGGCCCGCGCCGCGCTGTGGATCTGCGCCGTCGGCTTCCTCCTCGTGCCCGTTCCGCTGCTGCTCTCCCCGCTGCGGCGGATGCGCGAACTCCCCGAGGTCGCACACCCCGATGACGACGAGAAGCAGGACGCGGCGCCCGGCCACGACGCGACCGCCCCCGTCCGCTGACCCGCTTCTTCCCGAGAGAGGATCACGTGCTCCCCAGCATCACGGCCCAGTATCTGGCCCGTTACCAGCGCCTCGGCGCGGGTGACCCGGCGGCAGCGCTCCTGCCCGCCACCGGGGCCCAGCGACGCTTCCTGCTCTTCCGCTCCCTGGACCCCGCCGGTCGCGCGGACATCGTGCCGATGTTCTTCGCCTTCCCGCGCGGCACCGTCGATCCGGCGCGGCTGCGCGCCGCCGCCGACCACCTGGCCGCCCGCCACCCCGTCCTGCGCTCCCGGCCGTGCGTCGTGCGCGCGACGCCCGTACTGCGGCCGGAGCCGGCCGACGTACCGCTGGAGCACGTGGACGTCGCGCCCGGCGAGAGCGCCGAGGACGCGCTGCGGCGGGCACTGGCGGGCTGGGCCCCGCAGGGCCCGCCGTTACGGCTGTTCCTCGCCCACGCCGCTGACCGCGGGGGCGCGGCCGAGGAGCTGCTCGCCATAGTCCTGGACCACACCGCCTGCGACGGCCAGTCCCTCGCCCGCATCGTCGAGGAGCTCGCCGACGCCTACCGCGACCGGCGCGGCGCCGCCGACGTGTCGCCCGCCGAGGCCGCCGCCGCGCTGGCGCAGTACAAGGACGCCGTCCTGCGCCAGCTCGACGCCGAGGACCGCGCCGCCTCGCCCCGCGCCCTGGCGTACTGGGGCGAACGGCTGCGCACGGCGCACGAGCGGGCCCCACTGCCCGGCACCCGCCCCGTGTCCGCCGGGCTCCCCAGCGGCTCCGCCGAGCGCAGGCTCGCCTCCCCGGTCGGCGGGGTGCCCTTCCCGGCCCTGCTCGACGCCTGCCGGGCCGCGGCCACCGCGCTGTACGGCACGGGGCCGGTCCCGCCCATCGGCTACCCGTGGGGCGGCCGCCCGGCCGGCGCGGCCGAGGTCCTCGGCTGCTTCCTCAACACCGTGGTCTTCCCGGCCGACACCCGCGGCGGCGCCTCGCCGGAGGTCACCGCCACCGATTGGTGGGATGACCTGGACCGGGCCGACACCCCCTTCGACGAGGTGGTACGTGCGGCCCGCGCCGCCGGCTCCGCCTGGTCCGGCAGGCTGGACGGCCTGCTCACCGTGGACGACGCCCGCAACCGCACCCCGCTCCGGCTCGGCGCCACCACCGGCCGCGAGGTGCACATCGGCGGCCGGCAGGTCCGCGCCCCGTTCGCGGTGTCCGCCACCCAGGGACCCGAACTCCACCTCCGCATGGTGTGGGACCGCACGGTCCTCGCCGACGGCGCCGCCGAGGAAGCCTTCGCGGCCCTGTGCGACGCGCTGCCCGCCGCAGCCCTCGCCCGTTAGTCAGGGCCCGCCCCCCGATCTCCGACATCCGACCGCGCCGCGCGACCCGCGGCGCGGTCGGCGCCCCGCCGCGCGGGCGCGCCACCGTGCGCCCGCGCCCATCCGACCCGACAACCCAAGGGATCGCCATGCTCCCCCTCTCCTCCTCGCAGGAGATCGTCTGGCTGCACGAAGAAGTGCAGCCGGGCAGCCGCGCCTACAACTTCACCGCCTCCCTGGACCTGTGGGGCACCCTCGACGTCGACGCGCTGCGCAGCGGCCTCGCCGCCACCCTCGCCCGCCACCCCGGCCTGCGGCTCGAACTCGTGGCCGTGGCCGGTGCGATGCCGGGTCAGCGGGTGGTCGAGGACTGCGCGCCGCGGCTGCGCACCGTGGACCTCTCCGGCGAGGCCGACCCGGCGGCCGCGTTCGCGCGGCTGCTGCGCACCGAGGCGGAGACCCCCCTCGACACCTTCGAGGCCCCGCTGCTGCGCTGGACCCTCGTCAAGCTCGCCGAGGACCAGCACCGGCTCGTCCACGTGGAACACCACCTGATCCACGACGGGCACTCCTTCGCGATCCTGCTGCGCGACGTGTTCAGCGTCTACCGCGCCCAGGTGCTGGGCGAGGAGATCGAGTTGGGCACCCCCAGCTCGTACGCCGACCACGTGCGCGCCCGCGCCGGGGACGTGCGCGCCGACGCCCTGGGCGCGAGCCTGGCGTACTGGTCCGAGACGCTGCGCGACGCCTCGTACGACATGCCGCTGCCCGGTCTCGCCCGGCCCGGCGCCCGGCGCCGCCACCACGGCGGCCAGCTGCGCCAGTCGATCGGCGCGGACCTCGCCGAACGGCTGCGGGCCCACACCCGGGAGCGCGGGCTGACCCCCTTCGCCACCCTGCTCGGGCTCTTCGCGGAACTGCTGCGGCGCCACAGCGGTCGCAGCCAGATGGTGGTGGGCACCGCCGTGGGCAATCGGCCGCGCGGCTTCGAGGACGCCGTCGGCATGTTCGTCAACACCATCCCGCTGCGCCTGTCCCTGGACGCGTCCGCCCCGGCCGAGGACGCCATGGACGAGGTCACCGACACCCTCATCCGTGCCCTGCCCCACCAGGAGGTGCCCGTCCAGGAGTTGACGCGGGCGCTCGGCCTGCACACCTCCGGCGCGGACAACCCGCTCTTCAACGTCATGTTCAGCGCGCACGACGCTCCGCTGCCCGAACTGGACGTGCCGGGGCTGGAGATCGGCCTGTTCGAGGGGTTCAACACCGGCACCACCCGCTTCGACCTCGACGTGGTGCTGCTCCCCGACGACCGTCGCGGGGTGAGCCTGCGGCACGGCGCGGCCGGCATGACCCTCGTCTGGGACTACGACGTCGACCTGTTCGGCGAGGCCGTGGCGGAGCTCCTGGCCGAGCGCTTCCTCGACCTGTTGCGCGCCTACCTCGACGCGCCGGCCACCGAGCTCGGCTCGCTCGCCCCTCCGATCGCGTCCCTGGAGGCGCTCCCCGCCGTCGCCGCGGCGCCGGACCGCGACCCGCTCGACCCGGCCGCCGGCCAGGACCCGTCGCTGCCCGCCTTCTTGATCGGGGCCCGCCGCCTCACCTACGGCGACCTCGACGCGCGGGTCTCCTCGCTCGCCGAGCGGATGCTGGCCGCGGGAGTGCGGGCGGGAGCGCCGGTCGCCGCGGTGCTGCCGCGCGGCGTGGACTCGGTGGTCACGCTCCTCGCCTGTCTGCGGACCGGTGCGGTGTACTGCCCGCTGTCCCCGTCCGACCCGGCCGCACGCCTGGAGCTGCTGCTCGGCCGGCTGTCCCCCGCGCTCGTCCTCACCTCCGAAACGAGCCCGGTCCCCGTTCCGCGGGACCTGCCGAGCGCCGTCGTCGGCGCCGAGGTCCTGCCCACCGCCCGCGCCTGCGACCTCGTGCCGAAGGCGGCGTACATCATCCACACCTCCGGTTCGACCGGCATACCCAAGGCGGTGGCCGTCGGGCGCGACGCCCTGGTCAACCACCTGACCGGCGCCGCCGAGCGGTTCGACCTCGGGCACGGCGACCGGGTGCTCCTCTTCGCCCAGCCGTCCTTCGACGTCGCCCTCGAAGAGGTGCTGCCCTCGCTGTACGCGGGCGCCTGCCTGGTCGTGCCCGAGCAGGACGTGCCGACCGGCGGCGAGCTGGCGCAGCTGTTGGCCTCCGCGCGCGTCACCGTGGCCAACCTGCCCACCAGCTACTTCCTCGCCACCCGCGAGGAGTTGCTCCCTGTCCTGACGAAGGGCCGCTGGGCTCCGCGGCTGATCGTGCTCGGCGGCGAGCGCATCCCCTCCGACGTGATGCGCGACTTCTTCGCCGCCACCGAGGCGGCCGCCGCGTTCTCCGTGCTCAACGTCTACGGCGTGACCGAGGCGGCGATCAGCTCCACGGTGCACGAGATCACCCGCGACAGCCTGATCGAGGGCGCCGAGATCCCCCTCGGCGGCGAACTGCCCGGCGAACGGGTCCACGTCCTGGACGAGGGGCTGCGGCCGCTGCCCACCGGAGCGGTCGGCGAACTCGCTATAGCCGGCGCCGGATTGGCCGCGGGCTACGTCGGCAACGCGCAGGTCACCGACGCCCGCTTCGTCACCGTCCCGGCCCTCGGCGGCGAGCGCGTCTACCTCACCGGTGACCTCGGCTACCGCGGCGAGGACGGGCTGCTGCGCTTCCTGGGCCGCCGCGACAACCAGATCAAGCTGCGCGGCTACCGCATCGAGCTCGAAGAGGTCGAGGCCGCCGCGTCCGCCGCGCTCGGCGGTCGGTCCTGCGCCGTCGTCCTCGACAAGGGCGCTGACGGCGGACCCCGCCTGGTCGCCTTCCGCGAGCGCGCCGACGAGACCGGGGCCTGGGACGAGCAGGCGCTGCACTCCGAGCTGAGCACCCGCCTCCCCGGCGCCCTGGTGCCCGCCCGCTGGGTGCTCCTCGACACCATGCCGACGCTGGCCGGAGGCAAGCCCGACCGTACCGCCCTGGCCCGCATGGTCGCCGAACTGGCCCCGGCCGCACCGGTCGAGGAGGCCGTGCCGCTGTCCGACCCCGCGCTGTCGGACGACCCGACCGTCGTCCTGCTCGCGCAGGGCTGGCGCGCGACGCTCGGGCACGACCGCTTCGAGGAGGGCTCGCACTTCTTCAACATCGGCGGGCACTCCCTGCTCGCCGCGCAGCTGGCGGCCTGGCTGGAGCCGCACCTGGGCGAGCGCCCCTCGCTGCGCCTGCTCTTCCAGCACCCGGTCCTCAGCGACCAGGCCCGCGCCCTCGCGCGGTCCGCCGCCCCCGCCCTCACGGCGCCGAAGGAGTCACGATGACCGCCGAACCGATGACCCGACAGCACGTCGACCCCACGGACGCCGCGCCGGCCGCCGCGGCGAGCATCGCGCACGGCGCCCCGGCCGCCGCACCGGGCGCGCCCGGAGTCCTGGCGCGCTACGAGGAGTGGGTGCGCAGCGCCCCCGAGTCCCCCGCCGTGATCGACGGAGAGCACCGCTGGACCTATGCCCAGCTCGACGCGGACGCCGACGCGCTCGCCGCGGCGCTGGCCGACCGGGTCCGCCCGGGCGACCTCGTCGGGGTCTGTCTGGACCGCTCGGCGGCCCTGGTGGTGACGGCGGTCGCGCTGGCCCGGATCGGCGCGGTGTACCTGCCGCTCGGCCCGCGGCCCGGGGAACGCCGCATCAACGCGGTCACCGAGGACCTCGGGGTCGTCTGCCTGATCGGCGACCCGGCGGTGCTTCCGCGGCGTCAGGAGGACGTCGAGCTGGTGGAGTTGCCGCTCTCCGGTGTTGGGGCGAACGCCGCCGCCTCGGTCGTGGCCGCCTTCGCGCCGGTCGCGCCCGGCGCCCGTACCGCTGTGCCCGGGACCCTGTACGCGGTGCTCACCTCCGGCTCCACCGGTCGCCCCAAGGCCGTCGCGGTCGCCGACCCGGCCCTGGCCGCGCTCCTCGACTGGTACCGCGCGGAGACCGGGCTCGCCCCGGGCGACCGCCAGTCCCTGCTCATCGGCGTCGCCTTCGACCCGCACCTGATGGAGCTGTGGGGCGGCCTCACCTCGGGCGCCGCGCTCGTACCCGCCCCCGACGAGGTCCGGTGGGACCCGACCGCCCTCACCGGCTGGTGGCGGGAGGCCGGGGTCACGGTCACCGTCGCGGCGACGCCCATGATCGAGCCGCTCCTGGACCGGCCTTGGCCGCAGGACCTGCCGGTCCGTCACCTCGTGGTCGGCGGCGACCGGATGCGCCGACGCCCCGGCCCGGACGTGACCGCCACCGTCCACAACGCCTACGGCCCCGCCGAGGCGACCGTGGTCACCACCACCCACGCGATGCGCGCGGACGACCCGGACGTCCACAGCGACGCCGCACCGCCCATCGGCACCCCGATCGCGGGCGTGAGCGTCGCCGTCACCGACGCGGACGGCGCCGTCCTCGCGCGCGGCGAGGACGGCGAGCTGCGCGTCGGCGGCTCGTGCCTGGCCCTCGGCTACCTCGACCCGGAACTGACCGCGCGCCGCTTCACCGCCCCGCCCGCCGCACTGGCCGAGCTGGACCGGATGTACCGCACCGGCGACCGCGTGCGCATGGCGGCCGACGGCAGCATCGAGTTCCTCGGCCGGCTGGACGACCAGGTCAAGATCAGCGGCGTACGGATCGAACCCGCCGAGGTCGAGGCCGCCTTCGAGCAGGACCCGGCCGTCCGCAGCGCCGTGGTCACGGCGGTGCGCGACGCGGAGGGGCGGACCCGCCTCGTGGCGCACGTCCTGCCCGCCGGCGGGGCCGCGCCCTCCCCCGACGAGCTCCTCGCCGCCGTACGGGCCTGGCTGCCCGAGCAGGCGGTGCCCTCGGCGGTACGGGTCGTGGACGCCTTCCCGCTGGACGCCAACGGAAAGGTGGACCGGGCCGTCCTGCGCGAGCAGGCCGAGGAGGCGCGGGTGCACGCCGTCACCGGGGCCGCCCTGCCCGAGGGCGCGAGCGCCGACGAACTGCTCGTGCTCACCACGGTCCGCGACCTGATCGGCCGCCCCGACATCGCCCTGGACGACAACTTCAGCGATGCCGGAGGCACCTCCATCCTCGTGGCCCGGCTCCTCGAAGTACTGGAACGGGAGACCCGGGTGCACCTGCGCGCACCCGAGTTGTTGCGCCAGCCCGACCTGCGCGCGATCGCCGCCGTGATCGACCGGCGGCGCGCCACCGCCCAGACCGCGGGGTCCTGACGTGACGACCTCGCGGCCCCTCCCCGACCGACCGGAAGAAGACGAAGTGAGCGTGACACGGACCGGCCTGCCCGCCCTGGTGGCACGGCACGCGGCGAACACCCCCAACGCCCTCGCGGTCGCGGACGGCGACACCACCCTGACCTATGCGCAGCTCGCCTCCGCCGCCCGCCGGCTCGCCACCCACCTCCGCGACCGCGGCGTACGGCCCGGCGACTCCGTGGCGCTCCTCATGCCGCGCTCGGCCCGGACCGTCGTCGCCCAGCTCGCCCTGTGGTGGGCCGGCGCCTCCTGCGTCCCGCTCGACCCGGCGCACCCCCCGCTCCGTACCGCGGCCATGCTCGAAGACTCCGGCGCCACCCTGACCGTCGGCGACGGCAAGCTGCTGGAGGCGGCCGGGCCGGGCGGCGCGGTCCTCGCCCTGCCCGACGACGAGCTGCTCACCGGCGCCGAGTGGGGCGGCGAGGGCCCCGGTGGGGACGACACCGCCTTCGTCATGTTCACCTCCGGATCCACCGGCCGCCCCAAGGGCGTCGCGATCCGACACGGCGCCATCGCCGAGCTCGTCACCGACCCGGACTACGTGAGCGTCACCCCGCGCGACCGGGTGCTGCTGCACTCCCCGGCCACCTTCGACGGCTCCACCTTCGAGGTGTGGTCGGCGCTCGCCAACGGCGCCGCCGTCGTGGTGTGCACGACCGCGCGGCCCTCCTTCGAGGACCTGGCCAAGGAGATGGAGCGGCACGGCGTCACCGTCGCCTTCTTCACCACGGCCCTGTTCCACCAGCTCGCCGTCCGCCGCTCCCGCGTCTTCTCGCTGCTGCGCACGGTGGTCGTCGGCGGCGAGGCGATGGCCGCGCAGCACGCGCGGGCCGTGCTGCGCGCCTTCCCCTGGATCGAGCTCGTCAACGGCTACGGCCCGACCGAGACGACCACCTTCGCCACCGCCCACCGCGTCAGCGACGCCGACTGCGACGGGCCCGTGCCCATCGGCCGCCCCCTGGCCGGCGCCACGGCCCACGTCCTCGACGAGGCCCACCTGCCGGTCGCCGAGGGGACGCGCGGCGAACTGTGGATCGGCGGCAGCCGGTTGGCCCTCGGGTACACCCGGCGGCCCGAGCTGACCGCCGAACGCTTCGTGGAGCACCCGGTGTTCGGCCGCCTCTACCGCACCGGCGACCTGGCTTCCGCCGGCCCGGACGGCCTCCTCGCCTTCCACGGCCGCGCCGACGACCAGGTCAAGGTGCGCGGCTTCCGGATCGAACCGGGCGAGATCGAGCACGTGCTGCGCGAACAGTGGGACGTGGACGACGCGGCCGTGACCGTGCGCCGCGCCACCGCCGACGACGCGCGCCTGGTCGCCTTCGTCGTGGCCGCCCCCGGGCCCGTGCCGCGGGCCGAGGCGCTGCTGGCCCGGCTCACCGCGTTCCTGCCCGCGCACATGGTTCCGGACGAGCTGACCGTCGTCGAGCGGCTGCCGCTCACCACCTCGGGCAAGGTCGACCGGCACGCCCTGGCGGACCTCTCGCCGGCCGCCGAGGACAGCGGCGCGGCCGAGCCCCTGACCCCGCTCCAGCAGGCCGTCGCCGACGTGTGGGGCCGCCATCTCGAACACGAGGTCACGCGCCCCGACGCCGACTTCATCGGCCTGGGCGGTCATTCGCTGCTCGCCCTCGTCGTCGCCGAGGACCTGCGCGAGGAGCTCGGTGTCGAGCTGTCGCTCGCCGACTTCTTCGCCGCCCCCACGGTGGCCGGACACGCCGCCCTGGTCGAGGGCGCCCTGCTCGCCGCCCACACCGATCTGCACCCCGAAGCGCTCGAGGACACCGATGGCCACTGACACCAACGCCGCCCTGCAGGAAGAGCTGTTGCGCAGGGCCCGGGCCCGCGCCGCCGACCGCGCCGCGGCCCCGCTGCCGCGGGCCGACCGTCCGACCGGGCCCGCCCCGCTGACCCGCGCCCAGCGCCGCATGTGGCTGATGGACCGGCTCGGGCAGGGCGGTGCCCAGTACAGCGTGCCGTTCGCGACCCGGCTCCACGGGCCGCTCGACCTGGACGCCCTGGGCGCCGCGCTCACCGCACTGGTGGGTCGGCACGAGATCCTGCGCACCCGGTACGGCCGCGAGGGCGAGGAGCCCCACCAGGTGGCGCTGCCCGCGCCCGCCGCCGTCGCGGTGGACCTGGTCGAGTGCCCGGACGACGGCGCCGCCGCACTGACCGAGGAGGCCCGCCGCCCGTTCGACCTGGCCGCCGGCACGGTGCCGCGCGCGCTCGTCCTGCGGCACGGTCCCGAGGACCACACCGTTCTTGTGACCTTCCATCACATCGCCATCGACGGGGCCTCGTTGCAGACCGTGGCGGAGGAGCTGGCCGCTCTGTACGGCGCCGCGGTGGACGGCTCCGCCCCCGCGCTGCCCGCGCCGCCGCAGTACGCGGACTTCGCCCGGCGCGAGCACTCCGCCGCGTCCGGGGCGTCGGACGGCCTCGCCCACTGGACCCGCCGGCTGACCGGAGCCACCCCGCCGCCGCTCCCCCGGCCCGTCACGGCGCCGGCCGAGGTGCGCGAACGCCCGGCGGCCACCGGAGCGACCGCGATCGACGCACAGGTCCTCACGGCTCTGCGCGAGCTCGGCCGGGAGCGTCGGGCCACGGTGTTCACCGTGGGCCTGGCCGCCGCGTTCGCCGCGCTGCACCGCCTCACCGGCGAGCTGGACCTCGTCATCGGCTGCGCCGCCACCCACCGTGAGGGCCAGGCGATGCGCGGGCTGGTGGGCCTGTGCGTCAACACGCTGCCGATCCGCGTCGACCTGTCCGGGGACCCCGAGTTCGCCACTCTCGTCGAGCGCGTGCGCGACGCGCTCCTGGAGGCCCAACAGCACCGCGACGTGCCCTTCGACCTGGTGCTGGAGCAGCTCGGGGCGGCGGCCCGCGGCGCGGACGGGTCCTCCTTGGTCCGGGTCAGCTGGGACCTCGTCGGCGAGCAGACGGCGCTGCGGCTGCCGGGTCTGCGGGCGCGCGCCGTCGACGTCGGCGTCGCCGAGGCCAAGTTCGACCTGACCTTCGGCCTGCTCGACGCGGCGGCTCCGCAGAGCCTGGTCCAGTACGGCCGGGCCGCCCTCGACGAGGAGGCCGGCGGGGAGCTCGACACGTCCTTCGCCGCGCTGCTGACCGCCGTGGCCGTGGACCCCGCGCTGCGGCTCTCGGCGCTGCCCGGTCGGCCCGCCCGGCCCCGGGCGAGCGGACACCCGGCGCAGGCCCGCCTCGCGGCCCACCCCGACGTGGCCGACGTGTACGTGGCGGCCCCGGCGGGCGGGCCCGTGCTGGCGTATGCCGTACTGAACCGCACCGGCGGGCCTTCGCCCGTACAGCTGCGCGCCCACCTGCGCGGCGCCCTCGCACCCGAACTGGTGCCGGCCGCGGTCATGTTGCTCGACGAGATGCCGCGAACGACCGAGGGGGCGGTGGACACCGCCCGGCTGCCCACGGCCGCGGTCCCCGCGGCTCCGAAGAGCCCCCGCCTCGAAGCGGTGACCGAGGCGTTCGCCGGCCTGCTCGGTCGGCGGCCCGCTCCGGACGAAGACTTCTTCTCACTCGGCGGGCACTCCCTGGCCGCGGTCCAACTCGCCGAGCGCCTGCGGTCCGCGCTCGCCCTGCCGCTGGTCGGGCTGGACATCATGCAGACCCGCACGCCGCGCGCCGTCGCGGCCCTGCTCGACGGGCGCGCGGCCGACCGGGCCACGGCCGTCGCGACGGCCTCCACCACCGCACGACCGCACCGGGTGCGCGAGGGCACGGTGCTGGTGACCGGTGGCACGGGCGGCGTCGGGGCGTTCGTACTGCGCGAACTGGCGGCGCGGGGACGGCCGGTGCTCGCCCTGGCCCGCCCCGAGTCCGCGCACCTCGTCAGCGGCGACGGCGTCGAGGTGGTCGAGGGCGACCTCGGCGACCTGGACGGCCTGCGCGCCGCCGTCGCGCGCGCGGACGCCGTGATCCACGCCGCGTGCACCTTCACCCGTCCCGATGTGGACGTGGCCGCCATGGAGGCCATGGTCGACGCCTGGAACGGCGGCCCGTTCGTCTTCGTCAGCAGCGTGGACGCCTACGGGCAGCCGGCGAAGGCCCGCGTCGCGGAGGAATCGCCGTCGCGGGAGGAGCTGAGCGCCTACGGCCGGGCCAAGACCGCGTGCGAGCGGATCCTGCTGGCCGCGGCGGGCACCGGGGGACGCGGCGGCGCCAGCGCCGTCCGCTCGCCCATCGTCTGGGGCGCCCACGACCGACTCCGGGACCAACTCCGCTGGGGGGCCACCGGGTTGCTCTACCAGGCAGCCCTGAAGGGCGACCCCGTGACGCTGCCCGCTCCCGGTACCGGTGGCCACGAGTGGTACGGGGCGCCCTGGGTGCACGCCGCGGCCCTGGCGCGCGCGGTCACCTCCTGCCTGGACGCGCCGGTGCACGGCGTGGCCAACGCGGTGAGCGGGCACGTGGCCTGGTCCGACCTGACGGCGGAGCTCATCGCGCTGCTCGGCAGCGACAGCTCCGTGACCTTCACCGACGAGGTGCACCGCGACCTCGACCACCGCTGGCACTACCGCGCGGACCGCCTCGCACCGGCGCTGCGTCCGGAGCCGGGCGAGGAGTTGCACGCGGTGCTCGCATCGATGATCGGCGACCCGCAGCGGTAACCCCTGCGGCGGACAGGTCCGTTGGGGACCGCTCCACCACCGGCACGCGCGCACCCGACCGATCGGGAGCGTGCGCGCGTGCCGGCGGGCGGGGCCGCCACCGGACGCCGGACCACTGACCGCACACCGCGGCCCGATGCGGTGACCCTCGTCCGGGAGGCCGCCCTCCCGGACGATCGGGCGCCGGTGGCGGCTACGGGCCGGCATGTCCCCGCGACGGGACCGCGTACTGGCCGCGCAGCCGGAGCTGCTGCTGGACGAGCCGACCAACCACCTCGACCGTGAGGCCGTGGACTGGCTGGCCGGGCAGCTGCGGGCGGGCCGCGTCCAGTAGGTCGTTCGTTCGTCGCTCCGATGCGGGGGACGGGGAAGGCGGCGAAGGGCTTCGTCCCGGTCGGCGAGGGACCGGGACGACGCCCCGCGCGCCGTCGACGTCAGAAGCCCTGGGCCAGGCGGTGGTACGCCTGGTTCCAGCGGATCTCCTGCGTGAACCGGCGGATCGTGGTGTCCGCGTCGATGACCAGCAGCTCGGTGCCGAGGATGTCGGCGAGGTCACCCAGCTCCTCCGTCCCGATCGCGCTGGACAGCACGGTGTGGTGGGGCGCGCCGGCGGTCAGCCACGCCTCGGTCGACGTGCGCAGGTTCGGGCGCGGCTGCCAGACCGCGCGGGCGACGGGGAGGTTCGGCAGCGGTTCGAGGGGCTCGACCACGTCGATCTCATTGGCCACGAGGCGGAACCGGTCGCCCATGTCGGCCAGTCCGACCACGACGGCGGGACCGGTCCGGGCGTCGAAGACGAGACGGACCGGGTCCTCGCGGCCGCCGATGCCCAAGGGGTGGATCTCGCAGGACGGCACGTGCGAGGCGATGGTCGGGCAGACCTCCAGCATGTGCGCGCCGAGGATCAGCTCCCGTCCCGGCTCCAGGTGGTAGGTGTAGTCCTCCATGAAGGACGTGCCGCCCGGCAGCCCGGTGGACATCACCTTGAGCGTGCGCAGCAGGACGGACGTCTTCCAGTCGCCCTCGCCGCCGAATCCGTAGCCGTCGGCCATCAGTCGCTGCACGGCCAGGCCGGGTAGTTGGCGAAGGCCGCCGAGGTCCTCGAAGTTGGTGGTGAAGGCGTGGAAGCCGCCCTCCGTCAGGAAACCCCGCAGGCCGAGTTCGATCCGCGCGGCGTAGCGCAGTGAGTCGTGCCGGTCGCCGTCCGCGCGGAGTTCGGGCGCGAGGCGGTAGGTGTCCTCGTATTCCTCGACCAGTGCGCTCACGTCGGTGTCGGCGGCCGCGTCGACGGCTGCGACCAGGTCGTTGACGCCGTAGGTGTTGACCGAGACGCCGAAGCGGAGTTGGGCTTCGACCTTGTCGCCCTCGGTCACGGCGACGTCGCGCATGTTGTCGCCGAATCGCGCCAACTTGAGGCTCCGCAACTCGGACCGCCCTCCCGCGGCCCGGGCCCAGGCGGCGATCCGGGCCGCGACCGAGGGGTCGCTGACGTGTCCGGCGACGGTCTTGCGGGCGACGCCGAGCCGGGTCTGGATGTAGCCGAACTCGCGGTCTCCGTGGGCCGCTTGGTTCAGGTTCATGAAGTCCATGTCGATCGACGCCCAGGGCAGTGCGGCATCGGCCTGGGTGTGCAGGTGGAGCAGCGGCTTGCGCAGCGCGTCCAGGCCCGCGATCCACATCTTCGCCGGGGAGAAGGTGTGCATCCAGGCGATGAGGCCGACGCAGGTGTCGTCCGCGTTGGCGTCCAGGCAGACCCGCCGGATCGCGCCGGCGTCGGTGAGAACGGGTTTCCAGACGATGTTCACGGGGATGCCGCAGTCGCCGAGTGCGTCGGCGATCCGGCGGGACTGCTCGGCGACCTGACGCAGGGTGTCGTCGCCGTACAGCCCTTGACTGCCGGTCAGGAACCAGATTTCGCGGCCCTGGATTGCCTTCTGTGCCTTCATCGGGGCGTGGGTCTCCTTAGCGGGCAGCGCGCTGCTGGCCGTACACGTTCTGGTAGCGGTGGTTGAGGCGGTCGATGTCCTCCTGCGCGATCGGCAGGGGTTCACCGAGCTGGCGGGAGATGTGGACGGTGCGGGCGACGTCCTCGCACATCACGGCGGCCTTGACGGCGGACTTGGCGTCCTTGCCGATGGTGAAGACGCCGTGGCTCTTCATCAGGACGGCCGGTGAGCGGTGGCCCCGTAGGGTCTCGACGATGCCCCGGCCGATGGAGTCGTCGCCGATCAGCGCGAAGGGGCCGACGGGGATCTCGGCGCCGAACTCGTCCGCCATGGCGGTCAGTACGCAGGGCACCGCCTCACCGCGGGCGGCCCAGGCGCTCGCGTACGTCGAGTGGGTGTGCACCACGGCGCCCACTTCGGGCATGTGGCGGTAGACGTAGGCGTGCGCGGCGGTGTCCGAGGACGGGGAATGGTCGCCCTCGACGACCTGGCCGTCCAGATCGCAGAGGATCATGTTCCAGGGCGTCAGCTCGTCGTACGCGACGCCGCTCGGCTTGATCACCAGCAGGTCCTCGCCGGGGACGCGGGCGGAGACGTTGCCGGCCGTCCAGACGACCAGGCCGTAGCGGACCAGCTCCTGGTGCAGGTCGCTGACCTGGCGGCGCAGCAGATCGATCGGGGAACTCATGGGCGGACCTCGCTCTTCTGGACGGCCGGGGTGGCCCCGGGGTCGGTTCGCGGGGCGGTGAGCGCCTCGTTGCGCAGGGCACGGAGGCGGTGGAGGAGCTTGTCGGGGCCCGTACCGAAGTGGTCGTGCAGGGCGCGGTACTCGGCGTAGAGGCGGTCGTACGCGTCCGCGCGCCCGGTGTCCGGTCGGTGCACCCCGCGCCGCACCCGGCCCATGGCGGCGGCCGCGGTACGCACGTCCGGGTGCGCGCCGGCGGCGACGGCGGCGTGGATGGCGGAGCCGAGGGCGGGGCCCTGGGCGGACTCGGCGAGGGAGACGGGGCGGCGCAGCACGTCGGCGTAGATCTGCATGAGCAGCGGGTTCTGCTTCAGCCCGCCGGTCACGATGAACTCGGTGACGGGGACACCGCCCTGCTCCAGGGCGTCGATGATGGTGCGGGTGCCGAAGGCGGTGGCCTCCAGCAGGGCGCGGTAGATCTCCTCGGGGCGGGTGGCGAGGGTGAGGCCGACGATGACGCCGGAGAGGTGGTGGTCCACCAGGGTGGAGCGGTTGCCGTTCATCCAGTCGAGGGCGACCAGACCGTGGCCGCCGACGGGCTGGTCGGCGATCTTGCGGGACAGCAGTTGATGCAGGTCCTCGCCGGTGGCTTCGGCCTCCGCGCGGTAGTGGGTCGGCACGCCTTGGCGCAGCCACCAGGCGAAGATGTCGCCGACCGCGCTCTGCCCGGCCTCGTAGCCGTAGGCGCCCTCCACGATGCCGCCGTCGACTACTCCGCAGATTCCGGGGACGTCGGCGAGGGCGGGGCCGTTGACGACGTGGCAGGTGGAGGTGCCCATGATGGCGAGGAGCTGCCCGTTCTCGACGGCCTGGGCGGCAGGGGCCGCGACATGGGCGTCGACGTTGCCGGTGGCGACGGCGATGCCCTCGGGCAGCCCGGTCCAGGCGGCCGCCTCGGCGGTGAGGGAGCCGGCCCGGGAGCCCAGCGGCGACAGCGGATGCTCCAGCCGGGTGCGCGCGAAGTCGGCGAAGTCGGGGTGCAGGGCGGCGAGGTAGTCCTCGGTGGGGTAGTGACCGTCCTGGTGGATGCCCTTGTACCCCGCCGTGCAGGTGTTGCGGGTCTCCACGCCCGCGAGCTGCCAGACGATCCAGTCCGCGGCCTCGATCCAGCGCTCGGTGGCGGCGTAGGTGTCCGGGTCCTCCTCCAGCACCTGGAGCGCCTTGGCGTACTGCCACTCGGCGGAGATCCTGCCGCCGTAGCGGGAGATCCACTTCTCGGCGCGCAGGTGGGCGAGGCGGTTGATCCGGTCGGCCTGGCTCTGGGCGGCGTGGTGCTTCCACAGTTTGGGCCAGGCGTGCGGGCGCCCGCCCAGTTCGGTCTCGGCGAGCGGGGTGCCGTCGGCCCGCACGGGCAGGACGGTGCAGGCGGTGAAGTCGGTGGCGATGCCGATGACGGCGGCCGGGTCCACGCCGCTCGCGGCCACTGCGGCGGGGACGGCGGTGCGCAGCACCTCTCGCCAGTCCTCGGGGTGCTGAAGGGCCCAGTCGGGCGGCAGGAGCCGACCGGTGGTGGGGAGTTCACGCTCGATGACACCGTGCGGGTACACGTGGACGGCGGAGCCGACCTCCTCGCCGTCGCGGACGCGGACCACCACGGCGCGGCCGGAGAGCGTGCCGAAGTCGACACCCACGACATGGCTCTCCATGGTCTGGGTGGGAGGGTTCACGGACACTTCACATCCTTCGTACGAGCCCCGAGGGGCACAGCGGCGCCGCCCGGGGCACCGCCGTGATTGTTAGCGTTAACAATTAGCCTGTCAAGGGTGTGCCCCCGTCGGCGCTCAGACCTCGCGGCGACCGGTGATCAGGCGCTGGAGAAGGATGAAGACGAACAGCAGGCCGCCGACCACGATCCTGGTCCACCACGAGCTGAGCGTGCCCTGGAAGCTGATGACGGTCTGGATCAGGCCCAGCACGAGCACCCCGAGCGCGGTACCGAGCAGGTACCCCGAACCCCCGGTCAGGAGCGTCCCGCCGATCACCACGGCGGCGATCGCGTCCAGTTCCAGGCCCACCGCGTGCAGCCCGTAGCCGGAGAGCATGTAGAAGGTCAGCAGCACTCCCCCGAGCGCCGAGCAGAAGCCGCTGACGGCGTACACGGCCATCTTGGTCCGCCCGACCGGGAGCCCCATCAGCCGGGCCGACTGCTCACTGCCGCCGAGCGCGTACACGTTCCGCCCCAGCCGCGTGTGGTGCAGCACCACGAAGGCGATCGCCAGTACGCCTACCGCGATCAGCGCGCTGGGCGAGACGAACAGCTCACCGGGCAGAGCGATCCTGGTCTGGGCGAAGGCCGTGTAGGTCGGATCGGTGAGGGAGATCGAGTCGATGCTGATCGTGTAGCACAGGCCACGGGCCAGGAACATGCCCGCGAGCGTCACGATGAAGGGCTGGATCTCGAAGGAGTGGATCACCCACCCCATGACGAGTCCGCCCCCCGTCCCCACCGCCAGGACCAGCGGGATCACCAGCAGCGGCGGCCAGCCGTGCTGTTCCACCAGCCAGGCGGAGATCATCGTCGACAGCGCCACCATCGCGCCGACCGACAGGTCGATCCCTCCGGTCAGCACCACGAAGGTCATCCCGATGGCGACCACCAACAGGAAGGCGTTGTCGATGAGCAGGTTGACCAGCACCTGCCCGGAGAAGAAGCCGTCGTACTGGACGGATCCCGCGCCGAACATCGATACCAGCAGGGCCGATGTGACCAGCAACGGGATGTACCCGCGGCCACGGGCCGCCACGCTCGCGCTCATGCCCCCACCTCCGTGTTCTCCGCCGTCAACGGGCGCGGCCTCGTGTCGCGCCCGGTCCCGGCCCGCCGGCGTGCGGCCTTGGCCCGGAAGGCGGGTGACTGGATCAGGCAGACCGCGATCACCACGACGGCCTTGAAGACCAGGGTGGTCTCCGGCGGGATGCCCACGGTGTACACGGTGGTGGACAGGGTCTGGATGATGAGCGCCCCGATCACCGTCCCGCCGAGCGAGAACCGCCCGCCGGTCAGCGCGGTGCCGCCGACCACCACGGCGAGGATGGCGTCCAGCTCGATCCAGAGCCCGGCGTTGTTTCCGTCCGCGCTGGAGACGTTCGAGCTGATCATGAGGCCCGCGACCGCGGCGCACAGCGCGCTGAAGACGTACACCAGGCAGATCAGGCCCATCGCCCGGATGCCGACGAGCCGACTGGCGAGCGGGTTGCCGCCGACCGACTCCAACAACAGTCCCAGCGCCGTACGCCGGGTCAGCAGCGCGGTCAGCACCACGACCGCGGCCGCGAGCAGGATCGCGAACGGCATGGTGAGCCAGTATCCGCCGCCGATCAGCTTGTAGGGCTCACTGGTGACGGTGATGATCTGGCCGTCCGTCACCAGCTGGGCGACTCCGCGCCCGGCCACCATCAGGATGAGGGTGGCGATGATCGGCTGGACGCCGACCCCGGCCACCAGTACGCCGTTGACCGCTCCCAGGACGAGGGCCACCGCCAGGGCGATGGCGACGGCGCCGAACACGGTGGCCGGGCTCGCCGGGTCGGCGGCCCCGCTGATGTGCAGGCAGGCCAGCGCGCCCGCGATGGCGACGGTGGAGCCGACCGAGAGGTCGATCCCTCGGGTCGCGATGACGAGCGTCATGCCCAGCGCCACCAGGATCAGCGGGGCGCCGAAGTGGAGGATGTCGATCAGGCTCCCGTACAGGTGCCCGTCCTTGATCCGGAGCGCGAAGAAGTCCGGGGTGAACGCCACGTTGGCCAGCAGCAGGGCCACGAGCACGGCGGCGGGCCAGAAGAGCCGGTGCTTGGTCATGACCGGGCTCCGCTCGCGATCGTCGCCATGACGCGCTCGGGAGTGAGCGATCCGTCGTTCGGCAGCTCGGCGACCAGCCGGCGGTCGCGCAGCACGCCCACCCGGTGACTGAGCCGCAGTACTTCCTCCAGCTCCGCCGAGATGAACAGAACCGACACGCCGTCCCGGGCCAACGAGGCCACCAGCTTCTGGATTTCGGCCTTGGCGCCGATGTCGATGCCCCGGGTCGGCTCGTCGAGGATCAACAGCTTGGGGTCGGTGATCAGCCAGCGGGCCAGCAACACCTTCTGCTGGTTGCCGCCGCTGAGATGGCGCACCAGCGCCTCCGGGTTGTCCGGACGGATGTCCAGTGACCGGATCCAACGCACCGCGATCTCGTCCTGCTCGGCGCGGGAGAGCGGCCGCGTCCAGCCGCGGGCCGCCTGCAGGGCGAGGACGATGTTCTCACGCACCGTCAACTCCGCGACCAGACCCTCGTTCTTGCGGTCCTCCGAACAGAAGGCGATTCCATGCGAGATGGCGGCGCGCGGTGTGCGCAGCGCGACGTCGGCGCCCTCGATCCGCACCGAACCCCGGGTACTGCGGTCGGCGCCGAACAACAGGCGGGCCACCTCGGTGCGGCCGGAGCCCAACAACCCGGCCAGGCCGATGACTTCACCCGGCCGGATACTGAGGTCGTACGGCTCGATCGCGCCGGTGCGCCCCAGGCCCTCGGCGCGCAGGAACGGTGTGGTTCCGGCTTCGGCGGCGGGCTCGTGCCGGGTGGCGTCCGACAGCTCCTCCAGGCCCACCAGTTCGCCGCCGATCATGCGGGCGACCAGTTCGACCTGGCTCACCTCGCCGATCGCGTACTCGCCTTCCAGCCTGCCGCCCCGCAGGATGGTCATCCGGTCACAGATCTCGTAGATCTGGTCCAGGAAGTGCGAGACGAACAGGATCGCCACACCCTGGTCGCGCAACCGGCGCATCACCGCGAACAGTTGCCGCACCTCGTCGCGGTCCAGGCTGGAGGTCGGCTCGTCCAGGATCAGCACCTTGGCCGAGACGTCCACCGCCCGGACGATCGCGACCAGCTGTTGGACCGCGATCGAGTAACTGCCCAGCGGGGCGGTGACGTCGATGTCCAGGTCGAGGTCGGCGACCAGCTCCGCGGCTCGGCGTCGCAGGGCCGACCAGTGGACGAGTCCGAAGCGGCGCGGTTCACGGCCGATGAAGATGTTCTCCGCGACCGACAGGTTCGGGCAGAGGTTGACCTCCTGGTACACCGTACTGATGCCGGACTGCTGCGCCTGCAGCGGGCCGGCGATGCGCACGGGCCGGCCGCTGAGCACGACCTCGCCGCCGTCCGACGCGTAGACGCCGGTGAGAACCTTGATCAGCGTGGACTTGCCGGCGCCGTTCTCACCCATCAGGGCGTGCACCTCACCGGGGAAGAGTCGGAAGTCGACCCCGTCCAACGCCACGACTCCGGGGAACTCCTTGCGGATCCCCTGCACTTCCAGGACCGGTTGCCGTGCGGGGTGCGCAGCCATCCGTCCCTCCTCTCATGGTCAAAAACCGGGACCGGGACCTGGACCGGCAGGTACCGCACCGGCAGGTACGGGACCGGAACCGGCCGGTACGGGCCCCAGTGGTTCGGGGGCGCAGCCTTCGGGCCGGGCGCCCCCTGGCCACCGATCCGGTCAGTACTGGCGGGTCGGCAGGGCGGCCGCGGCCTGGTCCTGGGTGAAGACGCCCTCTTCGGTCTTGATCCGGCGCGGCACCTGCTCACCGGCCTTGACCTTCTTGATCAGATCCATCAGCTGGTCACCCAGGAGGGGGTTGCACTCGACGACGACGTTGATCTTGCCCTGGCTCATCGCGGTGAAGGCGTCCTTGACACCGTCGACCGATATGATCTTGATGTCGGTGCCGGGCTTCTTGCCGGCCTCCTCGATGGCCTGGATGGCGCCGAGAGCCATGTCGTCGTTGTGCGCGTAGAGCACGTCGATCTTCGGCTGGGCCTTCAGGAAGGCCTGCATGACCTCCTTGCCCTTGGCGCGCGTGAAGTCACCGGTCTGCGAGGCCGTGATCTTGAATTTGGGGTCCGCCTTGATGACGTCGGCGAAGCCCGCCTTGCGGTCGTTGGCCGGGGCGGAGCCGGTGGTGCCCTGCAACTCCACGATGTTCACCGCATCGCTCTTGCCCTGATACTCCTTCACCAGCCAGTCGCCGGCTTTCCTGCCCTCCTCCACGAAGTCCGAACCGAGGAAGGTGGCATGGAGCGACTCGTCCTTGGAGTCCACCGCGCGGTCCGTCAGAACGACCGGGATGTGGGCGGCCTTGGCCTCCTTGAGCACCGTGTCCCAGCCCGACTCGACCACCGGCGAGAAGGCGATGACGTCCACCTTCTGCTGGATGAACGAGCGGATGGCCTTGATCTGGTTCTCCTGCCTCTGCTGGGCGTCGGAGAACTTCAGTGTGATCCCGGCCTTCTTGGCCGCGTCCTGGACGGACTTGGTGTTGGCCGTGCGCCACCCGCTCTCCGCTCCGACCTGGGAGAAGCCCACGGTGAGCCGGCCGTCGGAGCCCTTGCCGTCGGCCGAGCCGCCGCCTCCGGTACCGCAGGCGGACAGAAGGGCGACCATCGCGCCGGCGACCAGGGCCGCCGCAGCTCTCTTGGACATCTTGGAATTCCTCTCGGGTGGGGAGACCGCTCCCCGCACGTACTGATCGACCGCGGGCGGATCGACAGGGCAGCACCGACCGGCGCGGGGGTGGCGGGAACACCGGCAGGGGCGATGTGCGCCCGGTACGGCGTAGTGCGGGCGGCGGTGCGGTCCGCGTCGTCCGTGGGGACGGGACGGACCGCACCGCCTTTGGCTTGAGTGAGATTGTTAGCGTTAACAATTGACCGGACAAGGGGCCTGACGTCCCGTTACCCAATCTTGACCCCGTTCGGACATCCGGCCGCCGCGAGCGTCCTGGTCGGCACCCGGTCTGCTACCGGCGGACATCCCGACCCCGGCGGAGGAGGGCTGATCGTCGCCCGCCGGGTCAGTCGGGGGTGGTCCCCGGCGGATGGCGACGTGCCACCGGGCCCGCACTGTGGCGCAGCACCAGCTCCGGCGAGACCAGCACGTGGCCGCGGGCACGGCCGACACCGGTCAGCTCCTCCACCAGCAGTTCGAGAGCGCTGCGTCCCACCTCGCCGAAGTCCTGCCGGACCGTGGTCAACGGCGGGGAGAAGTACGCGGCTTCGGGAATGTCGTCGAAACCGACCACGCTGATGTCACCGGGAACCGCCCGGCCCGCCTCGTGGAAGGCGCGGAGCAGGCCGAGGGCCATGTGGTCGTTGGCGCAGAAGACCGCGGTGACCAGGGGGTCCTCGGCGATCCGCAGTCCGGCCTCGTACCCGGACCTCGCGCTCCAGTCGCCGCTCCGTACCGGCGGCACCTCGGCGCCGCGGGCCTCCAGGGCCGTGCGCCAGCCGTCCTGCCGGGTCCTGGTCTCCAGCCAGCCGGAGGGGCCCGCGACGTGGTGGACCGTGGCGTGCCCGAGGTCGAGCAGGTGCAGGGTGGCCGCCCGCGCGCCCGACTCGTTGTCGACGGCGACCACCGGCACCGTGGACCGGCTGCCCGACCCGACCGCGACCACCGGCACGGCGTGGGACGGCTTCGCCACCGCGCTCAGCGCCGAGATCTGCGGCGCGATGACGACGATCCCCTCGACGCCCTGGTCACGCAGCCGGTCCACCGCCTCCTGCACGGAGCGGCCGTCCAGGAGACGCAGGCTCGCGACGCTGACGAAGTACCCCGCGCTGCGTGCGGCCTTCTCGATCCCGTCCAGCATGGAGGCGGGACCGTAGAGCGCGCTGCCGAAACTCACCACACCGAGGGTCTGGGAGCGGCGGGTGACCAGCGCACGGGCTGCCGAGTTGGGACGGTAGTCGAGCTCCCGGATGGCGGCGAGGACCCGCTCCCGGGTGTCGGGCCGGACGTGCGGTGCGCCGTTCAGCACGCGGGACACGGTCTGGTGGGACACGCCGGCGACCCGCGCCACATCCGCCATCACGGGCTGGCGGGGCTCCGGCCCGGTGCTCGCAGTTGCCACTCGAGGCCCCCTCATCGGTCGTACCCGTGCGGATCACAGCCGCCCCTCGCCCACGAATGACGGTGCTCGGCGGCTGGATCTCTGTCGGGATCCGGCCGGTGGCGCAGAGCTTCGCGGACACGACGACTCTGTCATGAGTGCTCGCGCGAGTGTATTTGTTCGCGATCACATGTGCGCGCACGGCCGCCCCGAAGAGCAGCGGCGACTGACGGGCGGACCAGGTGCTGGACGGGTGGGGCCGCTCCGGCGGCGACGGTGCGCCGCTCCCTCCGGTACGCCGACAAGGGCAGCAGCTCGAAGGCCGGGCAGACCTGGGAACAGGTCTGCCCGGCCACTGCGCACGCGGAGCCCTCCGGGCGGGGCGGGCTGTTATTCGAGCAGGTCCGCGTACGAGCCCATGGCCAGGGCGATGTCCGCCTGGGCCCAGAACCGGTGGTAGGTGAAGACGGGCGCGGCGCCGCCGGCCAGGTAGGACTCGATCTTCGGCCAGGCCGGGTCGTTCTTGTAGAAGGAACGGATGGAGGCGAAGGTGGACGAGGAGTTCACCTTGTCGCCGTTCGGCATCACGCCGGTCCACGTACTGGGCACGTACACCGGATCGTTGAAGCGCTTGTAGTCGGTGCGGGTCTCCTGGACGGCGACGCCCAGCGCGTCCTGGTGGTGGGCCCACATACCGTCGAGCAGGGCCTTGGCCACGCGTTTGGCCTCGGCGTTCCCGGACTTCGCCGCGTAGTAGGTCAAGGTCTTGGCATAGGCGGCCGCCACCCCCACGTCGTCGGTGTAGTCGGCGACGGTGACGTGGAGGCCCGCGTTGGCGCCGGGGGCGGAGGCGTTCCAGGTGTCGGGAGCGCCCGACCACTGGAGGGTGGAGGGGATCCGGTAGGTGCCGTCGGGGTTGACGGTGGTCTTCGACAGCGCCCAGCCGACCCACTTGTCGAGGACGGTCCTGGCGGCCGCGTCGCCCGTCTGCCGGTAGTACTCGGCGACCCGCTCCATGGACCAGGCCTGGAAGCCGAACCACTGGTTGGACGCCGGGTCGTGGTACACGGGCT
This sequence comes from Streptomyces sp. NPDC051555, assembly GCF_044454405.1. Lineage (NCBI taxonomy): Bacteria > Bacillati > Actinomycetota > Actinomycetes > Kitasatosporales > Streptomycetaceae > Streptomyces > Streptomyces sp. NPDC051555. The sequence goes on from NZ_JBITDP010000002.1 coordinate 214,299, forward strand.
GCTCGTCGTAGAAGAGGCCGTGGAAGGTGGGGGTTCCGGTGGGGGGCTGTGCGTACCGCCCCTGCCAGCTGTTGGTGGCGCCGCCCGCGATGGCGCCCTCGTCCGACTGGAGCCAGCGGTAGAACTCCAGCTGCCGGTCGAGGCTGGTCGCCCAGTCCGCCGCGCCGGTCGCCGACTTGGGCTTGAGCGGGGCGTACTCGCTGAGCGCGTAGGCGGTGAGCGGGTTCTGGTAGCCGCTGTGGGTGTGGCTGGAGCCGATCCGCCAGGACCAGCCGGCCGAGGTGTCCGCGGCGCCGCCCCAGGCGTAGTACCAGGACATGAGGTAGTGCGCGCTGTCCTTGCCGGTGCCGGCCGGGCAGACCGTCGGTCCGACGCAGTTCCCGGCCTTCTTGAAGTACTTGTCGAACATGGCGTACCGCAGGTAGTCGCCCATCTTGGCCGCCTTGGAGACGGTCGCAGTGACCTGGGTCCCCTTGCCCTGCTCCTTGGCCCAGACATCGGCCCAGTAGGCGGCCTGCACGGCACGCGCGTCGGCGTCCGGGGCGTCCGTGAACTTCCACTGTTTGGCGTAGGAGGAGTCCCCGGTGAAGAGGTCGAGGTAGCCGTTCCTGCCGCCGTAGGTGAAGTTGTCGCAGGTGGGGTGCGGCACGGTCTCCCAGACCGACTCCTGTGGCCCGCGCTGGAAGGTGTTGATGTACGAGGGTCCGGTGGCGGTCGGTCCCGCGGAGCACTTTCCGGGCCCGTTGCCGTAGCCGTAGACGTTGTCGACGTCCTGGAGCCAGTGCATTCCGTAGATGTCGTCCGTGCCGTACGCGCTCTTCAGCTCGGCGGCGATCGGGTCGGCGCCGGCGGCGACTCCCCCGTCGAGCGTGGCCGGGTACTGCGAGGGAAGGTCGTTCTCGGGGGCGTAGGTGGCGGGCTTGGAGGCGTTGTAGGAACCCGTCGTGGGCTGGTCGGCATGCGTGGGGATCATGAACTTCTCCATGGTCTCCCACGCGCCGTTGAACTTGGCCCAGTCCCCGGTGATCCTCCCGTACATCGCCTGGAGCCAGATCAGATAGCTGTACGCCTCCGAGGTCGTCTCGTGCCCGTGGTCCGGGGCCTCCACGATCAGTGTCTCGACGGAGTGGTACGGGACGCCCTCCGGGGAGAAGTAGCCGTTGGCCGGGTCGGTGATCTTCCCGTAGAGGTCGAGGAAGCGGGCGTCGTAGGTGGAATCGGCGGCCGTCTCGACGACCGTCACCTCGGCCCTGGCATGGCCGGGGGCGGTCGCGGTGAAGACGGCGGAGCCGCTGCCGGTGGTCCCGGCGGTGACCGTCACCTTCTGGGCGGTGTTCCAGTTCCCCCGGGTGAAGGTCAGCTCGGCGGGCGCCGCCGTGAGGTCGGTGTTGCCCGAGGTACGGGCCACGCTCACCTTGACGTCGGCGGCCGGCTGGGCGGAGAGCTTCAGCTCGAAGGTGCCCGACTCCCCCCGACGTACCGGGAGTTGCGCGGGGGTGGCGACGAGGGCGGGGCCGGCGGCGACGGTGATGCCGACGGGGGGCGACTCGGCGGAGGCGCCGAGGCTGTCGTACGCCTTGGCGTAGAGGGAGTGGGAACCGGCCGCTAGGCCGGAGGCGGCAAAGGTGAAGGGCGCCGTGGTGTCCGTGCCCAGGAGCGTGGTACCGCTGTAGAACTCGACCTTGCCGACGGTGGCTCCGTCCGCCGCCGCGGCGGTGGAGGCGAGCGGTACGGGGTCGCCCGCGGTGTAGACGGCGCCGGCGGTGGGGCTGGTCAGGACGGCGACCGGAGGCTGATGGGCGCCGGTGCACGAAGTGCCGTTGACCGCGAATGCGGTGGGGGCGGTGTTGGTCCCGCTGTAGGTGAACTGGGCGCCCGCGGTGACGGCCGCGCCCGCGGCGACCGTCCTGCTCCAGTCCGGGGCCGCGACGCGGACCGTTCTGCCGGACTGGCTCCAGATGCCGTTCCAGCCGTTGGTGAGCTGCTGGTTGCCGGAGTGGTCGTAGGTGAGGGTCCAGCCGTCGAGCGTGGTGGCGGACCGGTTGGTGAGGGTGAGCTCGGCGGTGAAGCCCGACCCCCAGTCGTTGGTCTTGTAGTCGACGCTGCACCGGACCCCGGCCGCCACGGCGGTGGTGGCGCCGACGGCCGTGAGGCCGAGCGGGAGGGACAGCGAGAGGGCCGCGGCCGACGCGGTCAGCATTCTGCGTCGGACGCGTGGTCCGGGAGGGGGGTGTACCGACATGCGGATGGTTCTCCTCGCGGCTCGGGGAGACGGAAGGGGAAGAACGAGTGCGCGCAACCTCCGAACGAGTGGGAGCGCTCCCACTGTGCAGACGGGACGCAGCGCCGTCAAGGGACGCGAAGAGTCGAAAGGCTTCCGCGAGGAATTTACTCAACCCCCCTTTTACTTGGCGGCAGTTGGCGCTACCGTCTGGGCCCATCGAGTGGGAGCGCTTCCACGCTCGGTACGCCGTCAGGGCGCGACCTTGCGCCGACAAGTGCGGGGCTCTCGCATGCGACGGCCCTCCACCTGTCGGCGCCGCTCGGCGGAGCGGCGCCGACCTTGCGCGACAGCGCCACCTCCGGGCGGCGGCCAGAAGGTCACCGGCACGCGGAACCTGGTGGACGCCCCGCACACGACCGGCGTCCGCGATCTCCCGCTGATCCCCGGCCCCGAGAAGACCCGCGCCAGTGGCTCGACTCCTCACCCACCGACGGACATCCGGCTACGGCCCGACCGTCCACACCTGCGACACGCCCCTCGATCGAGACGGGCTGTCGCGGCTCCACTCATCGCCTCGCCCCCCGGCCCGGGTCACCCCTGATCGCGGGCGGAACGGCGGGAGCACCCGGCACCACCCCTCCAGAACAGCCCTGATCGCACACAACCCGCATTCGGCACCGGGCTGCGCGACCGCCCGCGCGCCCAGAACTGAAAGGCACCCCACGACATGAGCCGCACGATCCCCCGCACCGCCCTGCTGGCGGCCCTCAGTCTCGTCACGGCCGCCGGCGCCACCGCCACCGTGTTCGGCACCAGCGCCGGCGCCGCCACCGCCGGTTGCAAGGTCGAGTACCAGATCACGAACCAGTGGAACACCGGCTTCGGCGCCAATGTGATCGTCACCAACACCGGTGACCCGGTCGCCTCCTGGAACGTGGAGTGGTCCTACGCGAACGGGCAGCAGGTCACCCAGGGCTGGAACGCCGCCATCACCCAGTCCGGGGCCGCCGTGACCGCCGCGAGCCTGTCCTACAACGGGGCGCTGGCCACGGGCGGTTCGACGTCCTTCGGCTTCAACGGTTCACACAACGGCACGAACGCCGTCCCCGCGACCTTCAAGCTCAACGGCGTCACCTGCAACGGCGCCACCGACCCGACCACACCTCCCACGACTCCGCCCACCACGCCTCCGACCACACCGCCTCCGACCGGCGGCAAGGCCGACAACCCGTACGCCGGCGCCAAGGTGTACGTGAACCCCGAGTGGTCCGCCAAGGCCGCCGCCGAACCGGGCGGCACCAGGGTGTCGAACCAGCCCACCGGCGTCTGGTTGGACCGCACCGCGGCCATCGCGGGCGCGAACGGCCGTATGGGTCTGCGCGCCCACCTCGACGCGGCGCTCGCGCAGAAGGGCAGCGGCGAGCTCGTCGTCCAGCTGGTGATCTACAACCTGCCCGGACGGGACTGCTCCGCGCTCTCCTCCAACGGCGAACTGGGCCCCACCGACATCGACAAGTACAAGACCCAGTACATCGACCCGATCGCCGCCATCCTCGCCGACCCCAAGTACGCGGGGCTGCGGATCGTCAACACGGTCGAGCTCGACTCCCTGCCGAACCTGGTCACCAACGTCTCCGGACGTCCGACGGCCACGCCCAACTGCGACGTGATGAAGGCCAACGGCAACTACGTCAAGGGCGTCGGCTACGCGCTGAACAAGCTGGGATCGATCGCCAACGTCTACAACTACCTGGACGCCGGCCACCACGGCTGGCTCGGCTGGGACGACAACTTCGGCGCCTCGGCCGAGATCCTCAAGCAGGCGGCCACCGCCGAGGGCTCCACGGTCGCCAACGTGCAGGGCTTCATCGTGAACACGGCCAACTTCAGCGCCCTGAAGGAGGACCACTTCACGATCGACGACTCCGTGGGCGGCACCTCCGTGCGCCAGTCGAAGTGGGTCGACTGGAACCGGTACACCGACGAGCTGTCGTACGCCCAGGCCATGCGCACCAAACTGGCCTCCATCGGCTTCGACTCGAAGATCGGCATGCTGATCGACACCTCCCGCAACGGCTGGGGCGGCGCGGCCCGCCCGACCGCGGCCGGACCGCTGACGAGCGTGGACGCCTACGTCAACGGGGGCCGCTACGACCGGCGCATCCACCTCGGCAACTGGTGCAACCAGGCGGGCGCCGGGCTCGGCGAACGACCGCAGGCCGCTCCCGCCGCGGGCATCGACGCGTACGTGTGGATGAAGCCGCCGGGCGAGTCGGACGGCGCGAGCAAGGAGATCCCGAACAACGAGGGCAAGGGCTTCGACCGGATGTGCGACCCGACGTACACGGGCAACGTGCGCAACGGCAACAGCATGTCGGGCGCCCTCCCGGACTCGCCGCTCGCGGGCCAGTGGTTCTCGGCCCAGTTCCAGGAACTCATGAAGAACGCCCACCCGGCGCTGTGACCCACCGCGGGTGAGAATCCCGGAGCGGTACGGAACCCGGTTTCCGCACCGCTCCGGGCTTCGGCACGCCCGTCCACACCGCTCGTCCGGTCGGCGACCGGCCTCCCGGGGAGCCCGGCCGCCGACCGCACCGCTCAGGAGGAAGCCCGCACGACCAGTTCCGTGGGGAGCACCCGGCGCGGCCCCTCGCCCTTCCCCCGCCCCGGGGCGCCCTCGTGCCGGGACCCTTCCGTGAGCTTGTCGAGCAACAGCCGGGTCATCGTGCGTCCCATCTCCTCGATCGGCTGGCGCACGCTCGTCAGCGGCGGGTCCATCAGCCGCGCCACCATCGAATCGTCCACTCCGACCAGGGCGACGTCTTCGGGGACCTCCCGCCCGGCCTCGCGCAGCACCCCGCGCGCGCCGGCCGCCATCACGTCGGAGGCGGCGAAGACCGCGTCCAGGCCGGGGCTGCGCTCCAGGAGCTCGCGCATCGCCCGCCGGCCGCCCTCCTCGGTGAAGTCCCCGATCGCCACGAGGGACTCGTCGGGTGCGATCCCGGCCTCGGCGAGCCCCGCGCGGTAGCCGCCGAGGCGCGCACGGGCCACGTACATGTCGAGGGGGCCGCTGATGGTCGCGATCCGGTTGCGGCCCCGGCCCACGAGGTGGGCGACGGCCGCGCGTCCCGCACCGATGTTGTCGGAGTCCACGTAGTCGACCGGTTCGGCCTCGGAGCGCCGTCCGTTCATGACCACCGGCAGCCCGAGCTTCGCGATCCGGTCGGGCAGCGGGTCGTCACCGTGGACGGACGCCAACAGCACGCCGTCGACGCGCTGGGCGGCCAAGTAGTGTTCGAACCGCTGGCGCTCGGCCTCGGTCCGTACCAGCGTGAGCAGCAGCTGCTTGTCCGCTTCGGCGAGTTCGGCGCTGACCCCGCGGATCAGGTCGAGGAAGTACGGCTCCGCGAAGAGCCTGGCCTCGGTCTCCGGAATCACCAGGGCGACCGCGTCCGTCCGGCTGCCGGCCAGCGCCCTGGCCGCCTGGTTGGGTACGTACCCCAGCTCGGCGATGGCGCGGGCGACGGCCTGCCTGGCCTGCTCGCTCACCCGGGGCGAGCCGTTGACGACCCGGGAGACGGTGCCCCGGCCGACGCCGGCCAGGGCAGCGACCTCTTCCAGGGTGGGCCTGTCGTTCTGCCGTCCGCTCACGATTTTCGAACTCCCCTCGTGCGTCATCGCCCCCGGCCGGCTGAGCAGGTGAAACGGGTGGACCGGGCACGATGGTGTGGCCCACCCGTCGCTGCGGCACACGGTACGCCGACGCACCATATGGGAGCGCTCCCACACTAACCTCCATTCCCTCGCCGCGCCACGACCACGTCCGCGAGGCGACCGGCCGCACCCTGAAACGGGGCCGAAGGCATGCCGACAACCCTGGGGCAACGAATACGGGTTCACCTCTTGACACCCGCCCCCGCTAGGCAGCAACCTTCCGGCACGACGTGGGAGCGCTCCCATTCAAGGGGGCGACAACGGCCTTCACATCGGTCCGGGCGGGCCCCTCGCCGAGCCGCGAACAACCCGCCGGACCCCCTGGCGCACAACGAGCACCACCTGGGACGAGGAGAGTTCAATGCGCACTTCCAGCAGCAGACGCGGACGCCGCACCACGATCAACGCGATCTCCGTAGCCGTCGCCGTCGCGGCCGGTGCGGCCCTGCTCACCGGTTGCGGCGACGACGGCGCCGGAAGCGAGGGCACGGCGGACAAGGCGGGCAAGGAGCAGATCACGCTGCGGATCGGGACCTTCGGCTCCTTCGGCTACGACAACACCACCGGGGCCAAGCTCTACGCCGAGTACGAGAAGGCCCACCCGAACATCAAGATCGAGGAATCGAACGTCGCGGACGGTCAGAAGTACTGGGACACGCTCAAGCTGCGCCTCTCCCGCAACAGCGGCCTCGCGGACATCCAGGCTTTGGAGGTCGGCTACATCGCGGAGGCGACCGGGTCGGCGATGGCCGACAGGTGGACCGACCTGCGCACCACGGGCGGTGCCGACCTCGGCGCGTTCCTGGACTGGAAGGTCAAGCAGGCCACGACGGGTGACGGCAAGGTCATCGGGCTCGGCACGGACATCGGCCCCATGGCCATCTGCTACAACAAGGACCTCTTCGCCAAGGCCGGCCTGCCGACCGATCGCACCGAGGTCGCCAAGCTCTGGGCCGGCGACTGGGCGAAGTTCCTACAGACGGGCGAGACCTACAAGAAGAACGCCCCGGCCGGAACCGCGTTCCACGACTCCGCGAGCGGCCTGTTCAATGCCGTGGTCGCCAGCGAACCCGTGCAGTACTCCAACACCAAGGGCGAGCTCGACTACGCGAACAGCCCGGGCGTGAAGAAGGCGTGGGACACCGCCGTGACGGCCGCCCAGGGCGGTCTGACGGCGAAGTTGCGCCAGTTCGACGAGAAGGGCACCTGGAACGCGGCCTTCAAGAACGCGAAGTTCGCCACCGTCGCCTGCCCGAGCTGGATGACGGGCATCATCAAGGAACAGGCGGGCCCCGAGAACCAGGGGAAGTGGGACATCGCCGCACCGCCCGTCGCCGGGAACTGGGGCGGTTCCTTCCTCGCCGTGCCGAAGTCCGGCAAGCACGCCAAGGAGGCGGCCGAGTTGGCGGCCTGGCTGACCGCCCCGGCGCAGCACGCCAAGGTCTTCGGCGTGAACGGCAACATTCCCTCCTCCAAGGACACCCTCGGCTCGCCGACGGTCCAGGACGCCAAGCTGCCGTACTTCGGTGACACCCCGGTCGGCAAGATCTACTCGCAGGCCGCGGCCGGCATCACGCCCGCCCCGATCAGCCGCTGGGACGGCCAGGTGAAGACCTTCCTCACCGACAACGGCATCCTCGACATCGAGCAGCGCGGCACCGACCCGGCGAAGGCCTGGGACAACGTCAAGAAGCTGGTCGACGACAAGATCGACAAGTAGCGGGGCCCTCGACGGCCCGTCGCCACCCGCCGCCTCCCCGCGGGTGGCCACGGGCCGCCGTCTTCGCACCACCCCGCACGCCCGCGCACGCCCGCCCGAGCACCACCGCACCACTGCACCACCGCACCACCGCACCACCGCACTCATCGACCTGGAAGGACGCCCTCGTGGCCACCTCCGTACGGGCGACCGGTGGCGGCTCGCCGCCGCCCGCCGCACAGCCCCCGGGCCCCAGCGCCGGCTCCCGCGAGCAGCGGCCCTCCGGCGGGAGCGGACTGCGCAGCGCGCTCTACCGCTTCGATCTGAAGGCGGTGCCCTACGTCTTCGTCGCCCCCTTCTTCCTCGCCTTCGCCGCCTTCGGGCTCTTCCCCCTGATCTACACGGGCTGGCTCTCGCTCCACCGGGTCGAGCTCGGCGGCACCGCCCAGTGGAAGGGCCTGGACAACTACCGGGCGCTGGCCACGAGCGAGTTCTTCTGGAACGCCCTCGCCAACACCTTCACCATCGGTGTGATCTCCACCGTCCCCCAACTCCTCATGGCCCTGGGCCTGGCCCACCTGCTCAACTACCGGCTCCGCGGGCGGGGCTTCTTCCGCGTCGCGGTGCTCGCCCCCTACGCCACCTCGATCGCGGCGGCGACGCTCGTCTTCGCCCAGCTGTTCAACACCGACTACGGCCTGATCAACACGGCGCTGGGCTGGGTCGGCTTCGACCCGGTCGCCTGGGAGTCCTCCAAGTGGCCTGCCCAGATCGCCATTTCGGCCATCGTGACGTGGCGCTGGACGGGCTACAACGCGCTCATCTACCTGGCGGCGATGCAGGCCGTACCGCAGGACCTCTACGAGGCCGCGGCCTTGGACGGGGCGTCCCGCTGGCGTCAGTTCGTTAGCGTCACCATCCCGTCCATCCGGCCGACGATCCTGTTCACGGTGATCGTGTCCACCATCGGCGCCACCCAGCTCTTCGGCGAACCGATGCTCTTCGGCGGCAGCGTCGGCATCAGCGGAGGCAGCGGGAACCAGTTCCAGACGCTGAGCCTGCTCATGTACGAGAAGGGGTGGGTCACCGGCGCCCTGGGCCAGGCATCCGCCATCGCCTGGGTCATGCTGCTGCTCCTCCTGCTCATCGGCGGCGTCCAGGCGCTGGTTTCCCGCTCGCACCACAAGCGCAGGAAGGCGGGGAGCTGAACTCATGGCCCACGCATCCGACACGATCATCGCCAAGGCACCGCGCACCCGGCGGGTACGCCGGGGGGCGGGGCGTCAGCACCACGCGGGACCGCTGACGTACGTCCTGCTGGGCCTGGCCTCGCTGGTCTCGCTCTTCCCGCTGTACTGGAACCTGGTCGCCGCCTCCCACTCGGGCGAGCGCGTGGTCGAAGCCCCGGCACCGCTCCTGCCCGGCCCCCGGCTCTTCGACAACCTCGCCTTCGCCTGGAACCAGGTCGACATGGGCGGGGCACTGATCAACACGACGGTCGTGGCCGGGCTCGTGGCCCTGTCCACCGTCCTGTTCTCCACCCTGGCCGGCTTCGCCTTCGCCAAACTGCCCTTCCGCGGCCGCAGCGCCCTGCTGACCCTGGTGGTGGCGACCATGACGATCCCGCCCCAGCTCAGCGTGATCCCGCTCTACCGGATCATCACCGACCTCGGCTGGGTCGACCAGCTCCAGTCGGTCGTCCTGCCCTCGCTCGTCGCCGCCTTCGGCGTCTTCTTCATGCGTCAGTACCTCATCGAGGCCCTGCCCGTCGAGCTGGTGGAGGCGGCCAGGATGGACGGCGCGCACAGCCTGCGCATCATCTGGCACGTGGTCTTCCCGGTGGCCCGGCCCGCGATGGCCGTCCTGGGAATGCTCGTCTTCGTCCAGTCCTGGAACGACTTCTTCTGGCCCTTCATCGCCCTCACCCCCGACGGGAACCCGACCCTCCAGGTCGCCCTGGCCGGCCTCGGCGCCGGTAACCACACCGTCGACCAGGCCGTCGTACTGACCGGCGCGCTCATCTCCACCGTGCCGCTGCTCCTGGTCTTCGCCCTGCTCGGCAAACACATCGTGGGCGGCATCACGGCCGGCGCCGTCAAGAACTGACCTGCCCGCACCACGCCATCACCCGCACTCGCACTCGCGTTGGGAGCGCCCTCCTATGACCGCGTCCGAAACCCGGCCACTCACCGCCGCCCGCAGCTTCCCGCCCGGCTTCCTCTGGGGCACGGCCACCGCCGCCTACCAGATCGAGGGCGCCGCCCGGGAAGACGGCCGCACCCCGTCCATCTGGGACACCTTCTCCCACACCCCGGGCCGGGTCTTCGAGGGCCACACCGGTGACGTGGCCGTCGATCACTACCACCGCTTCCGCGACGACGTCCGAATGATGTCCGAACTCGGCCTGGGCGCCTACCGGTTCTCCGTCTCCTGGTCCCGGGTCCAGCCGACCGGCCGGGGCCCCGCCGACCAGCGGGGCCTGGATTTCTACCGCCGGCTCGTCGACGAGCTGCTCGCCGCGGGCATCACACCCGCCCTCACCCTCTACCACTGGGACCTGCCCCAGGAACTGGAGGACGCCGGCGGCTGGCCGGTACGCGCGACCGCCGAACGGTTCGCCGCGTACGCGGGGCACGTCGCGGACGCCCTCGGAGATCGGGTGAAGCACTGGATCACCCTCAACGAGCCCTGGTGCAGCGCCTTCCTCGGCTACGGCTCCGGCGTCCACGCCCCCGGGCGCACCGACCCGGTCGCCGCACTGCGCGCGGCCCACCACCTCAACCTCGGCCACGGCCTCGCGGCGCGGGCCCTGCGGGCCGCACTGCCCGGGGACGCCCAGCTCGCGGTCTCCCTCAACCTCCACGAGATCCGCCCCCTGACCCCCTCCGCCGAGGACCGGGACGCGGCCCGCCGCATCGACGCCGTCGGCAACCGGATCTGGCTCGGCCCCATGCTGGAAGGCGCCTACCCGGACGACCTCCTCGCCGACACCGCCCACCTGACCGACTGGGCCTTCGTCCAGGACGGCGACACCGCCACGATCCACCAGCCCCTTGACCTGCTCGCCGTCAACTACTACACCCCGACGGTCGTTTCGCATGTCGCGCCGGGCGACCGGAAGCCGCAGGACGACGGCCACGGGAACAGCGAGCACTCGCCCTGGCCGGGTGCGGACGAGGTGGCCTTCCACCGGGCGCCGGGCGAGCGTACGGCGATGGGCTGGCCGGTCGACGCGAGCGCGCTGTACGACCTGCTGACCCGGACCGCCGGCCGCCACCCCGGCCTGCCCCTCGTGGTCAGCGAGAACGGAGCGGCGTACGAGGACGAGATCGGCCCCGACGGCACGGTCCACGACCCCGAGCGCGCCGCCTACGTCCACGCCCACCTCGACGCCGTACACCGCGCGATCTCCGCCGGGGCGGACGTACGCGGCTACTTCCTCTGGTCACTGCTCGACAACTTCGAGTGGGCCTACGGCTATGCGAAGCGGTTCGGCGCCATCCACGTCGACTACGACACCCTCGAACGCACCCCCAAATCGAGCGCGCACTGGTACGCGACCGTGGCCCGGACCGGCGAACTCCGCGCCCCTGGCGACGCATAGGGCCTGCGGGCACCCGGGGCGCGCCGTCAGCGACCTTTCGCTACCGGCGCCTCGACGACCTCTTGACGTGACCGCTTCAAGTCAGGCTTCATGTGAGGAGTGGGAGCGCTCCCAATCCCTGTGCCCCCACCTCCCGCCCGCTCCCCCCACGCACGAGGAAGGCCTCCCACCCGTGCCTCCTTCCCTCTCCGCTCGCGGCGTGCCGCGCCGCGCGGCCTCGGCTCTCGCCGGACTCGCCCTGGCGGCAAGCGCCCTGACCGCCACCGCGTTCACGACCCCGTCCGCTCTCGCGGCGGACACGACCGCCGCGACCGCCCTCGCGGCGCCCGCCGCCGCGAGCGTCCGGGTCAATCAGCTCGGCTATCTGCCCGACGGCCCCAAGCGGGCCACCGTGGTCAGCTCCGCCACCACGCCATTGACCTGGCAGTTACGCGACGCCTCCGGGGCGGTGGTCGCCTCGGGCAGCACCTCGGTACGCGGGGCCGACCGGGCGTCCGGCGAGTCGACGCACCTGGTGGACTTCGGCGCGTACACCGGTACCGGCACCGGATTCACCCTCGTCGTCAACGGCCAGGCCAGCCACCCGTTCGACATCTCGGCGTCGCTGTACGACGGACTGCGCGCCGACAGCATGTCGTTCTTCTACCAGCAGCGCAGCGGCATCGCGATCGACCCCGCCCTGGCGGGCAGCGCCTACGCCCGCCCCGCCGGGCACCTCGGCGTGGCACCCAACAAGGGCGACACCAGCGTCCCCTGCCAGGCCGGGGTGTGCGACTACCGGCTGGACGTCCGCGGTGGCTGGTACGACGCCGGCGACCAGGGCAAATACGTGGTCAACGGCGGCATAGCCGTCTGGGAGGTCGTCAACTCCTTCGAGCGGGCCTCCCGTTCGGGCGGAGAGGCGGCGCTCGGCGACGCGACGCTGCGCGTACCGGAGCGCGGGAACGGGACGCCGGACGTGCTGGACGAGGCCCGCTGGGAGCTGGAGTTCCTGCTGCGGATGCAGGTCCCCACGGGCCGGCCGATGGCCGGGATGGCCTTCCACAAGATGCACGACGCCCAGTGGACCGCACTGCCGACCCGCCCCGAACTCGACGATGCGCAGCGGGAGTTGCATCCTCCGTCGACGGCCGCGACGCTCAATCTGGCAGCCGTCGCCGCGCAGTGCGCCCGGGTGTACGCACCGTACGACACCGCCTTCGCCGCGCGCTGCCTGGACACGGCCCGCCGCGCCTGGACGGCAGCGAAGGCCAACCCGAACGTACTCGCCCCGGCGAGCGACAACACCGGCGGCGGGGCGTACGAGGACGCCGACGTATCCGACGAGTTCTACTGGGCGGCGGCCGAACTGCTGGCCACCACGGGTGAGTCCCAGTACCGCGACGCCGTCACCTCCTCCCCGCTCCACGCCGGGCCGGCCGACGGGTTCTGGTGGGGAGGCACCGCGACACTCGGCCGGATCACCCTCGCCACCGTCCCGGGCGCGGCCCTGCCCGCCGACGACCTGGCCAGGGTGCGCGGTCTGCTGACCGCGGCCGCCGATACCCACCTGTCCACCATGTCCGGCCAGGGCTACGCGGTGCCGATCTCCCCCGGCGCCTACGTGTGGGGCTCCAACAGCTCCGTCACCAACGCCGCGATGGTGCTGGCCGTCGCGTACGAACTGACCGGCCGACAGGCCTACCGGGCCGGCGCGTTGGAATCGATGGACTACCTGCTCGGGCGCAACGCGCTCGACCTGTCCTACGTCGCCGGCTATGGCGAGCGTGCCTCCGAGAACCAGCACCACCGCTTCTGGGCGCACCAGAACGACGCCTCGCTGCCGCACCCGCCGGCCGGCTCCTTCGCCGGCGGACCGAACGCGGGACTGGAGGACCCGGTGGCCAAGGAGAAGCTCGCGGGCTGCGCACCGGCGGCGTGCTACGTGGACGACATCGGCTCGTACTCCACCAACGAGGTGGCGATCAACTGGAACGCCTCGCTGGCGTGGCTGGCCGCCTTCGCCGCGGAGCGGCGCGGCGCCCCGGCGGTGCCCGCGGTGCAGGTGGCACCGACGGCGGTGGCCGTGGCGGAGGGCGGCACGGCCACGGTGGGGGTCCGGCTCTCGATCGCGCCGACGCAGAACGTCACCGTGACGGTTGCCCGGAGCTCCGGCGACCCGGACCTGGCCGTGACGGCGGGGACGACCCTGGCGTTCACTCCGGCCAACTGGGCCTCCGCGCAACAGGTTTCGCTGTCCGCCGCCCAGGACGCCGACGCCGTATCGGGCAGCGCGATGTTCACGGTCGGCGGGCCGGGGGTGCGCGCGGCGACGTTCCAGGCGACCGAGGTGGACGACGACACGGCGCCGGCGGCGTCCTGCGCGGTGACGTACCGCATCGACAACTCCTGGGCCGACGGGTTCACGGCGACGGTGACCGTGAAGAACACCGGGACGTCGACGATCCCGGGCTGGACCCTCGGGTTCGCCTTCGCCGGCGATCAACGGATCGGCAACGCGTGGAACGCCACGGCGTCCCAGGCGGGCAGCGCGGTGACCGCCCGGGACGCCGGCTGGAACGGCTCACTGGCGCCCGGCGCCGGCACGAGCTTCGGGTTCCAGGCGACGTACTCGGGCACGAACGCGGTACCGACGCGGTACACCCTGAACGGAGCGGCCTGCTCCTGAGCCAGCGGGCGGGAGCGCGGTGGGGGCGAGGCGGGTCAGTGGTCGTGGGTGGTGACGTCCACGGGCGGTTCGGGGTCGGGGGAGGAGAGCTCCGGCTCCAGGCCGTCGGCCACCGCGGCGGGCGGTAGGCCGCTCTCGGCCCGCCAGGCCTGGAAGGCGAGCGTGGTGGCGGTGACCACCACCAGTCCCAGCAGCCAGCCCCCGACCACGTCGCTCACCCAGTGCACGCCCAGCGCGACCCGGGTGTATCCCACGCCGACCACGGAGGTCACCGCCAGGACCCACGCCACGGGACGCCGGGCCCGGGGCACCATGGGAAGCAGGACCAACAGCAGGACGGCGCAGGACGTGGTCGCCGTCATGGCGTGGCCGGAGGGGAAGGAGTAGCCGGGAGCGTGCGAGACGGGATCGGGCAACTGCGGCCGGGCCCGCTCCACCGCGTTCTTGACCAGCAGGCCGATCTGGCTGCCGGACAGGGCGGTGACGGCCGCCCACGCGGCCAGCCGCCAGGCGCGCCGGACCAGCAGCCACACCACCAGCGCGGCCACCAGCAACCGCATCGTCACCGGGTCCCACAGGACACCCGTGAGGAACTCCATCACGCGCACCCACGCCGGGTGGGCGAGGGCGCTCTCGTGCAGCCGCTGCGCCGCTCCCCGGTCGAGCCGGTGGAGCGGGGGCCACCCGGACTCCACGAGTACGAGTGCCAGCGCGAAGGGCACGGCCGTCACGGCGGCGGCGGCCGAGGCCAGGAGCAGCCGGGTCCCGTAGGTCGCGTCGGGACCGCAATGGCGGGCGAGGAAGGCCCGCAGGGGCAGGACGAGCCGGGCGAGCCGCCCGGGCCGCCGGGTGGTGCGCTGTGCCATGGTGGCGGCGCCTCCGTTCGGGTCGGAAAGGTCGGGGGCGGTACGAGCCCGTCGAGCGGGAGCGGGGGCCGGGCCGGTCAGACGCCCGGGTCCGGCGCGATCGGATCCTCGACCCCGGCGCGTACGGCTTCCAGTTGGGCCGCGAACGACAGCCCCAGGAAGAGGGCCATCGAGGTGAGGTAGGACCACAGGAGCAGGGACATGACCGCGCTGAGCGGCCCGTACACGCTGTTGAAGGAGCCGCTCGCGCCGACGTACAGGCTCAGCCCCCACGTGGCGGTGAGCCAGAGCACCAGGTGGACCACCGCGCCGAAGGCCAACCAGGTGTAGCCGGGTTGGGCGCGGCGCGGGGAGAGGCGGAAGATCGCGCTCGTCGCCAGGACCGCCAGCAGGATCCCGACGGGCCAGCGCAGGATCTCCCAGGCGCGGGTGGTGTCCGGGCCGAGCCGGTAGACCTCGGCCACCGCCCGCGTGAGGTCGTGGCCGAGGACGGTGAGGATGAAGCTGAGCCCGAGCGGGAAGCCGGCCAGGGCGGCCATGAGCAGGCCGCGCGTGTACTTGCGCAGGAACGGCCGGTCCCGCTCGTTGCCGTAGATGCGGTTCGCCCCGCGCTCCACCTGGCAGAGCCCGGTGGTGACGTTGACCAGGGCGAACAGCAGACCGAGCCACAGGGCCGCCTGGCCGCCCCCGGAGCGCCGGCTGCGGCCCAGCGCGTCCGCGACGAGGTCCTGGCTGGGCCCGCTCGTGGTCCGGCGGATCGTCAGCTCGACGACGCGGCCGACCTCCTCGGTGTGCAGGACGCCGGACAGGCCGACGGCCGCGATGGCCAGCGGGACGAGGGTCAGGACGGTCTGCAGTGCGAGCGCGCGGGAGTGGCTGAAGCCGTCGGCGTAGCGGAAGCGCAGGAAGGAGTCGCGCGCGAGGCTCCAGCCGCCGTAGCGGCGCAGGGCGGCCCAGGCCTCGTCGGCGGACAGCTCATCGCCCTCCACGTCGCGTCGCTGCGGAACCCGTGTCGCGGTGCCCATCGTCTCCCTGCCTGCCTCTCTACCGTCTTCTGTCCACGCTGCATGGAACGCGCCCTCCCGGTAGGGGAGTTCAGTGGTGCGGGGTCGGTGCCGCGGCGGGAAGCGCCGCGGCGGGCGGTGCCTCGGCTCCGGTGCCGGGCAGCGCCCGCGGCAGCCGTACGCGCAGGGCGCCGGGGTCGATCTCGGCCGTGAGGCGGACTCCGGGGGCGACGGCGTCCCCGTCCATCTCCCGGGGTTGCGGGGCGGTGCAACGGATCTCGACCCGGGTGGCGCTGAAGTACTCCAGCGCTCCCCCGGCGACGTCCCCCGCCCCCGCTCCGGGCCGGCGCGGGGCGGGTGTGCGCAGGGTCCGCCGGGTGAGGTGTGCGGCGGCGGCCAACCAGCCCGCGGGCCCGCCGGGTGCGAACAGCACCACGTCGAGGCGGCCGTCGTCCGCCCGGGCCTCCGGCAGCAGCGGCAGGCCTCCCTGGAGCATGCCGACGTTGCCGATCACCACCATCTTGGCCCGGCGCCGCAAGGGGCGCCCGCCGTCGAGCCGGATCGTCAGCCGGATGCCGGGGTCGCCGAGGTGGTGCAGGGCGGATACGACGTAGGCGGCCCAGCCCAGCCGGGACTTCAGGCGCGGCGACGCGTCCTGGACCATGGCCGCGTCGAAGCCGACGCCCGCCATCACCACGAACCGGGCGGGCTCGATGCCGTCGCCCCGCATCCGGCCCACGTCGATGCCGTGGCACCCGCCCGACAGGGCCTCCTCCAGGGCGGTCACCGGATCCGGTGCGAGCCCCAGGTTCCGGGCGAGGAGGTTGCCCGTACCGCACGGCACGACCACCAGGTCGATGCCGGTGCCCGCCAGCAGTTCGGCGCAGGCGCGGACCGTGCCGTCGCCGCCGCAGACCACGACGAGCGCGACCGGAGCGGCGTCGAGTTCCGCGGCGAGTTCACCGCACGGGAGTTCCTCACCGGTCAGGATCCACCGCTGCGCGGCGTGGCCGTGCCGGGTCAGCACGGCCCCGACGCGCTCGGCCAGTGCGTCGTCGCACCCGTGCGGATGCCGCACGACGACGGTACGTCCGACCCCTGACGAAGCCGGAGCCTTCGGGAAGGTGTGCGCGGACTCGCCTGCGGCCGGTGTGGCGGGTGAGGTCTCGCAGGGGGTCCCCCCGGACTCCGGGACGCGGCGGCGGCCGCTCAGCAGGACGGTCCCGATCACGGCCAGCGTCACCGCGCCGTTGAGCAGGCCGCCCAGCACGTCGGAGGGGTGGTGCATCCCCCGGTACAACCGCGAGGTCGCCACCGCCAGCGGCACCAGCAGCAGGAGCGCGGCCACGGGGCGGCGCCAGGCGCCGCGCATCCCCACCCGGGTGAGCACGGCGAGGCCCCCGTACAGGGCCATGGCCGCGCCCACGTGCCCCGAGGGAAAGCTGGAGGTGGGCGGTGCCAGGTCCAGGTGGGGGACGTCGGGGCGCGGCCGTTCCACGACCAGGGTCACGAGGAGGAACATCGCCGACTGGACGGCGACGGCCGCGGCGAGGAACCCCGCCTCGGCCCACCGCGGCGCCGGGGGCGTCAGCAGCAGGGCCAGCACGCAGACCAGCGTGAGGCCGGTGATCACCTGGGTGTTCGCCAGCAGTGACAACCACTGGGTGAAGTCGTCGAGGACCGGCTCGCGATGGGCGGCCAGGGCCCGGTTGACCCCGTCCTCCGCCGACAGCGGCCAGTAGCCGGCGAGCGGGCCGGTCACCGACCGGCCGACGACCATCAGCAGCACCAGGTGCACCGGCAGCACCAGCAGGAACCGGGCACGTCTCAGGGCCCCCGGGCCGCGGCTCCCGCTCACGCGACGACCACCGGGCGCACGCTCCCGCGCTCGCGACCGGCCCCGTGGTGGCCCCTGTGGTCGGCCTCGTGATCGTGATCCGCCTCGTACGCGGCCTCGTACGCGTGAACGGCCTCATGGCCGGCCTCGTGAACGGCGTTGCTCACGCGCTCGTCCGGCGCGCTGGAGGCCGCGGAGCGCAGGCGCGGTGCCTGCGCGCGGGCCGGGGGAGACATCGACACGGGGTTCCCTTCACTTGCCTGGCCATTGCCCCCCGCCTGCCCGCGAACGCCGCCCGGATGCGCCCCGCAGACGCCCGTCCGCCGGCGGGAGGGCCCCATCCGTCCTCCTGCCGGACGGCGACGGCCGCACCACTCGTCCGGCGCGGACGGGTGGTCCGTACGGGCCCCCGCCGGGTGGCTTGAATACCCCCGTGGCGGGGCCACTTGAGGTGCGCCGGTGTTTGGCGATCACCTAATCGAGTAGGCCTACACCCGTCCGTCGACCCCTTCTCCGTCGCGCTCGCGCTGTCCCTGGTCCTCGCGCGGTGACACCACGTGGGGATCGTCCGCCGACGACGCCGTCGCACCGAGCGGCGTCCACTTCGACCCCAGGAGCACCATGACCCCGATCCTCTTCGTCTACGCCAAGGGCGGCCCTCCCCTCGAATACGCGGTCCCGAAGATCGCCGCCCACGCCGAGGTGCACGTCCTGGCGCTCGCGCCGCTGCCCCGAGTCACCGAGTCGGTGTGGCGACCCGGGTGCGCGTCGGTCACCACCGCTCCGCCGGGCGAGGGGGTGGAACTGGTCGATCTGATCTGTTCCCACGCCCGCCGCGTCGGCGCCGCGGCGGTGCTGACCCTGTCGGAGTACGCGGTGGTCGCCGTCGCCCACGCGAGCCTGCGGCTCGGCCTGCGCGGCGCCGGGGAGCGGGTCGCCGGGGCGCGCGACAAACGGCTGATGCGCCGGATCTGGCGTGACGCCGGGGTGCCCGTACCGGGCTTCGCGGAGGTCGACGGACCGCAGGACATCACGACGGCCTTCGACACCCTCAGGCCGCCGCTGCTGCTCAAGGCCGCTTGGAGCGCGGGGTCCACGGCCCACCTCACCGTGTGGAACGAGCAGCAGGCGGAAGTGGCCTGGAAGACCGGACGCTCCGTCATGGAGGCCAGCTCCGCGCAGGGTTACGCGGAGTTGCACGCTGCCGACGAGGGCGTCAGCGATTTCCTGCTGGAGGAGATCGTGACCGGGGAGGCCTCCGACTGGTTCGACGGGGCCGGTTGGGGCGACTACGTCAGCGTGGAGGGGATCGTCGCCGACGGCCGCTACCACCCGTTGTGCGTCACCGGGCGCCTGCCGACCGTCGCGCCCTTCACCGAGCGGGCGAGCCTGGCCCCGGCCGCCCTCCCGGTCGCGGCGCAGCGCCGGATCGAGGAGGTGTCGCGCGCCGCCGTCGACGCGCTCGGACTGGACACCTGCGCCACCCACACCGAGATCAAGCTCGGCGCGGACGGGGCCGTGTGGCTGATCGAGACCGCGGCCCGCTTCGGCGGGGTGATGACCACCCGGCAGGCGGAGACGGTCTTCGGAGTGGACATGATCGGCATGCTGGTACGCCAGTTGCTCGGGAAGGAGGTCGGCTACCCGGAACGGATGCTGACCGAGGGCGAGGGCGCCGCCGGCTCCCTGGTCGTCCTCGCCGTCGGTGCCGACGGCCGGCCCTGGGCCGAACTCCCGGCCTGGGACTTCGCCGCGGTCGACTGGTCCGCCCTGGTCGCGCCCGGATCCCGGGTGGAGCTGGTGCGCGAACACAGCCTCCCGCCGGGCAGTCCGGTCCCGCCGTACGAGGAGGCGGGCGGGGCCAATTCCATGGCCGCGCTCTGCTTCCTGCGCGCCGCGTCCGGGCCGGAGCTGCTGGCCGACTGCGGCCGCATCCTCGCGGCCCTCCCGAAGGCCCTCACCCGGGCGTCCGCCCCCGCCCCGTTCCCCATCCAGTCCCCCGACGGACCCGCCACCGCCACCACCCCCTCCCCCACGTCCGCCGACCGCTCGACGCCCGGGAGCGCCGCATGACGCACGCCGACACCGACACCACCGCCCCCGCTCCGTCCCACCGGGGCGCCGCCGTGGACACCCTGCTCACCCTCCCCCTCTTCGAGCAACTGGCCGGGGTGCTGGGCGGGCACCCGTACGTGAAAGTGGTCGTGGACCGGGACCGGGGCCTGTGGCACGTGCTCGACAGCGCCGTGCACTCCTTCCACGTCAACTACATAGCCACCGAGATCCAGGGGTTGACCCTCGAACAGCTCGACGCCGAACTCGACCGCTTCAACCACGACGTCTACCAGGACCCCGCGCGCCGGTTCCTGCTCGGCGTCCTGTCGCTGCGCTCCCTGGGCGGTCCGGACCACGACGAGCCCTTCATGGTGCTGGAGACCACCGAGGCCGACACGATGGGCGCGGAGCTGTTGATCGAGTTCCACGCTTTCGTCCGGGCCCACCTCGATCCCGCGCTCGAACTGCTGGTCAAGCCGGCCAACCACGGCCAGGAGAACGCCCTCGCGGCGGTGCCGGAGACCGTGGTGCCCCGCGCCCGGGGGCACGCGCTCCTGGCGACGGCGCCCTTCGTGCCGTTGACCCTCGCCCGCGCCACCGGCCGGCTCCGCGCGTTCGCCTCGGGCGAGGAGTACCTGGCCGCCCGCGCGGACCTGGCCTGGTACGACATCGTCGCCATGCCGGTGGTCCCCGACGACATTCCGCGGCTCGCCGGTCTGGTCAACGCCCTTCCCACCACCCCGCTGTCGCACACCAACATGCTGGCCGCGGGCTGGGGCATCCCCAACGCCATCGTCCGTGGGATCCTCGACACGATCGCCGACGAGAAGTGGGACGGCGCCTGGGTCCGTTACGAGGTCACCGCCGACGGCTTCGTCATCGAGCCCGCCGAGGAGCCCGCCGACCTCGCCGAACCGACGTGGCACACCCAGCGGGTGCGCCTGGACGCCCCGCACGTGACGGACGTACCGCTGGTGCCGCTGTCCGCGCTGCGGGCCGTCGACCGCAACCGCTACGGCACCAAGGCGGCCAACCTCGGGGAGCTCCACCACGTCCTGCGCCACGGCTCGTCCCGGCTGACCGGCTACTATTCCGTGCCCCGGCCGCCCCGTGCCGATCTGCTCGGGCACCTGGCCGCCCGGCTGCGGATGCCCGAGGACGGCGATCTCGCCCAGTACGCGAGCGAGTTCCTGACCCGGCACGTCCAGGCGCCGGCGGGCATCGCCGTACCCTTCTCCGTCCAGCGGCGCTTCCTGGACTCCTCGCCGGCCGTGCAACAGAGCATCGGCAAGCTGAAGATGGCCCTGGAACTCCACGCGATGGACGCCGTGGACACGATCTGCGTGCAATTGCAGCATCTGGTGCGCGCCCTTCCCGTACCCGAGGACCTGGTGCGGGCCCTGGACGCCCAGGTCGTCGAGCACCTGGCGGGCACGAGCCGTTTCGCCGTACGGTCCTCCTCGAACGCCGAGGACCTGCCGGGCTTCTCCGCGGCCGGGATCTACGAGTCGCACACCAAGGTCGCCGACCTGCCGGGGCTGCTGGACGCCATCCGGCAGGTGTGGGCCTCGTTGCTCTCCCCGCGCAGCGTGCGGCTGCGCCACCAGGCCGGCATCTCCCTGGACGACACCTACATGGGGGTGATCGTCCAGCGCTACGAGCCGTCCCCGCTGGGCGGCGTCATGGTCACCTGCAATCCGACCAACCGGGCCGACTTCCGCAACGTGTACCTCAACTGCGCGCACGGGTCCACGGCCGATGTCGTCGACGGCCGGACGCTGCCCCTGCAGTACCTGTACAACACGGTCGAGGGCGGCGGCCGCACCACCTCGCTGGGCGCGGCCCCCGAGGACCTGCCGCAGGAGACGCGGAACCACCTGGCCCGGTTGGCCCTGGCGGGCCGGCTGCTCCAGTCGCACTTCGCCACGGACTACACCTTCGCCGGGCCGCTCGACGTCGAGTGGCTGCTCGGGCCGGACGGCGCGCTCCGCATCCTCCAACTCCGCCCGTACAGCGCCTGACCCGTCCGCCCCTTCCCGCACACCGCCCCACCGAAGGTCGACCCATGCCCCTCTCGCTCCTGCGCGCGCGCACGACACGCCGCGTGCGGCCGCCCGCCGCGGTGCTCCGCGCGATCCGCTTGAACAACGGCTTCCAACTGCTGTTCAACCTGCTGTGGTGGATGCCGGTCTTCTACGAGTACCAGAGGCGGGCAGGCCTGTCGGACAGCCAGATCTTCGGCATCCAGAGCGTCTACTACGTGGCGTTCTGCCTGTTGGAGATACCCACCGGCGTCATCGCCGACCGCATCGGACAGCGGCGCTGCATGCAGCTCGGGGCGGTCGTGATGGTCGCGGCGAACCTCCTGCCGGTCGCCTCGCCGTCGTTCGCCGGCTTCATGGCGCACTTCCTGGCCATCGCCGCCGCCCGGTCGCTGGTGTCCGGGGCTTCCAGTGCCTACCTGTACGAGTATCTGCGCGAGCACGGAGCGCAGGCGCACTACGTACAGGCCGAGGGCACCGCCCGGGCACTCGGCCTCTGGGCGAAGATCGCCTGCTGGCCCCTCGTGGGCGTACTGATGCACGTCCGCCACGACGCGCCGTACGTCCTGACGGCGCTCTCCACGCTCGGTTCGCTGGCCTGCGCCGCCGCCCTCCCCGCGATCGCGGCTCCGCGCGGGGCCGACCACCCGCCCGTGGCGCGCGCCGGGCTCCTGGACTCGGCCCGTCAGGCCGTGGGGGTGCTCGGCAGGTCACGGTCGCTCGGGCCGCTGATGGTGCAGGGCGTGGCCGTGTTCACGCTCGCCCGCATCTGCCAGGTCAACCTGTTCCAGCCGCTGCTCCTGGAGAAGCACCTCCCCGTCGCCGACCACGGCGCCGTGCTGTCGGCGATGACGGTCGCCGAGGCCGTGGGGTCGGCGAGAACCGGATGGATGCGCGGCAGGGTGTCCGACACCACCGCGGTGACCGTCCTCAGTGTGGTCATGGCCCTCACGCTCGCGGCGACCACGCTGTCCGGAGCACCGGGCACGATCCTGTGGCTGTGCGTGTTCGCCGCGGCGGCGGGCCTGGCCTATCCCGTGCAGCGCAACCTGATCAACGCGGCCATCCCGGCGACGCCGTACCGGGCGACCCTGCTGTCGGTGGAGTCCATCATCGACCGCGGCGTGTGCGCGCTGGTGGCGCTGGCCGTCGGCGCCTACCTGGCCGCGGACCGCCTGGACGCGCTGCTCGTGCACGCGGCGGTGGGCACGTGTCTGCTGCTGCTCGTGGTGGGCGTCGCCCTGCGACGGCTGCGCCGGCAGGGCGCACGGCCGGCGCCCGGTCAGCCGTGATGCGGCGGGACGGCCGTCGCCCGGCGGCGGGACGCTCCCGGTGTCCGCATTCCGGTCCCGCCGGACACCGGCGCGGGCCCCGCGTCATGATGTGCGCATGACGGACAGCGACGACAAGCACCCCGACTCCCCGGCGATCACCCTGCTCAAGGAGCTGGGAGCCGGGACGACCAAGCACTCCGGCGGAACCCTGCTGACCCACCTGCTGCGCGTCGAGGCGCTGCTCGCCGAGTGGGGTGCACGGCCCGCCCTGCGGACCGCGGCCCTGTGCCACGCCTTCTACGGCACGGACGGGCTGCCCCTGAGCCTGCTGGAGCTCTCCGAGCGCGCCCGCCTCGCCGAGGCGATCGGTGAGGAGGCCGAAGAACTCGTCTACTTCTACGCCAGCTGCGACCGCAAGGCCTCCTATCCCAGCCTGGCCGCGCCGGACGGGGCGCCGGTGACCTTCCGCGACCGCTTCACCGGGGAGGAGTTCACCCCGTCCCCGCAGCAGCGCCGTGACTTCGCCGAGCTCACGGTGGCCAACGAACTGGACCTGGCCAAGGTGAACGCGTCCTTCCGCGAGCGCAACGGGGCGGGCCTGTCGGAGCTCTTCACCCGCTGGGCTCCGCTCCTGTCGGACGCGACCCGCCGCGAGGTGACCGCGGTCCTCGGCTGACCGTGCGGGTGCGCGGGCCCAAGGGCGTGTTTCGAACGTCGCGCCGGGCACACGCGTATGCGGCGGGCGGAGGTCCCTCCCTCCGTCGCCTCGTGAGGAGGACATGATGCTGCGAGCAGTGGGCTGGGCCCGGTCGATTCCGGTGTCGTACGGAGTGCGCGCGGCGCGCACCTGGACGCGGGAGCACCTGGAGTCGCTGCCCTGGACGGCCGATGCGCCGGAGACGGTCGACGCGATCCTCGTGACCGTGTCCGAACTGGTGACCAACGCCCACGTGCACGCCAGGAGTCCGGCCCAGCTCGTCCTCACGTGGGACAGCCGCTGTCTGCACGTGAGCGTCAGCGACGAGGACGCGCACCTCCCCGCTCCCCGGGACCCGAGCACCACGGCCACCTCGGGCCGTGGACTCGCGATCATCGACGCGCTCTGCGACACGTGGGACGCGCACGCCCGCCACGGCGGCAAGGCCATCACCGCCTGCTTCCGTCCGCCGGGCGGACCGGACCCGCACGACGGTCGGCCCCTGGCCGGGTGACGACCGGGGACCGGGGCCGCGTACGGGCCGCCGCGGGGCTCAGGCCACGGGGACCGGCGCCGTCGTGTCGTCACCGACGGCGTCCCAGGGCGGCGCCGCCCCCGACTCGGTCCACGCCGCCAGGGCCTCCCCGTCCACGCAGACGATGCCGCACAGGGCGGCGTACTCCAGGGCCGGGGCGGTGAAGGAACTGGTGGTCACGAGGATCGCGACGTCCGCCTCGTGGACGGCGAAGCAGGTCCCGCCGAACCGCTGGAGGTCCTGCGACCCGACCCGGTTGCCGTCGCCGTAGTGCTTGCACTGGAGGACGACGCGCAGCCCCTGCGCGGTCGTCGCGAGGACATCGGCGCCGAGGTCGCCCGCACCACCGACCACCTCCACCGCGGTGCAGCCGTCGCGGGCGCACAGCGCGGCCACCGCGTGCTCGAAGCCGTCGGCGTCGACCGCGGCGTGGTCCAGTGCCCCGGACCCGATGTCGGGCACCTCCTGCGGCGCCGATCCCGTGTACGCGTCGGCCTCCGCATGCGCCTCGGGTCCCCCGTACACGTCGGTCCCCACGTACGCATCGGCGGTGCTCGGCGCGCTCGGCAGCTCCGCGAGGTCCGTACGGGGGTGGTGGCGGTCGGGTGCCACGCCCCGCTTCGCCAGGGCCACGCCCGTCGCCAGCAGCACCGCGGTGCCGAGCGGGATCACGAACGCCCCGGCCCCGTCCGCTCCGGTGCTCCGCAGGAAGACGGCCAGGCCCCCCAGGCAGATCGCCACCAGCCCGACCGCCAGCACCACGTCGCGCACCAGGGACGCCGAGCCGCGCCCGGATATCCCTCCGCCCTGCCTCGACGACCTCATACCGGAGTCTCCCCTCGCTCGTTCGCACAGACCGCGGTCCCGAACCCCAGACGGGTTCGAGACCGCGGACGTCTCGCGTCTGGCCGGGAATCCGGTTCTCAAACGGTGGGAGATGCGGATGGGTAGCCACCCCCGATGTGACCGAGGCTCGCTCACGAACGGGCTACCTGCCCGGCATTCGTCACGTTCCGTGAGTACCTTCGTGGCGGGAAGGAGCACCGATGGACGACCACGTAGTAGACGTGAGCAGGCTCAAGCTCCAGGACCGGCCCGAGCTGCTCTCGGTGCCATGGCTGGCACAGCCGTACCAGTGCGCCGCGGCCGTCACGGTGTTCGGGTTCCTGCCCCACGCCGAGGTGCTCGTCGAGGTCGAGGGGGCGGTGGTCGTCCAGCGCCGGACGGAGTTCCCCGCACCGGATGGAGCCACCTTCGCGCTGCCGTTCCCGCTGACGGCCGGGCAGGTGCTCCGGACCCGCCAGGTGCACGGGGGCCGGCTGAGCGACTGGTCCGGGCCGGTCGAGACCCGCGATCACCGCGCCGATTTCCCGGCGGGCCCGCCACGGCCCGGGATCCGGCCGGAGCCGGTGTACGAGTGCGGCATCCGCACCGGGGTGAGCAACGTGCTGGGCGGCGGGAACGTCTGGATCACCGCGGACGGTGACGAGGTCGGCCGGGTGGACGGCTGCGCCGCCCCGCAGCAGGGGGTGGACGTGGCGCCGGCGTACGGAGCCGGTCAACGGGTGCGAGCCCACTTCGAGTTGTGCCACGATCCGAGTCCGCCCTCCGCCGCCAGGGTGGTCCAGCCGCCGCCACCCCTGCCGGAACCGGTGGTGGGCCCCCTCTACGAGGGCGGCGAGCAGCTGGCCATCGGGGGGCTCGCCAATGGTGCGCGGGTGACGGTCAGCCGCGACGGATGGCCGTTCGTCAGCGCCGGTTGTTGGGGCGGCACGCTGATGGTGACGCTCAGCCCCCGGGCTGCCCCGGGCGAGTCCTTCGGCGTCGAGCAGGAGTTGTGCGGGGGTGACGGGCCGGGTCCGGTCGGCAGCACCACGGTCCAGCCGTGCTCCGCGCTGCCGGCCCCGGGCGTCGGGCCGGTGCAGTCCGGAGACCGGGTGCTGACCGTGACGGACGCGGCGCCCGGAGCGGAGATCAGGGTCTACGTCAACGGCCTGCAGGCCGGCCTGGGCAGCAGCGGCGCCATCGGCCTCGACCGGACGCTGGCCGCCGGTGACCTCGTGGTGGCCGTCCAATCGCTGCCGGGCGTGTGTCCGGGACGTCTCGCCCGGGTGACCACCGTGGCCTGCGTCGATCCGCCGTACACCTATGACCCGTCGGACCTGGACCTGTTCCCCGTCGGTTCGGACGTCTACGAGTTCCCGCACGGCACCCCCGACGACCCCGGGCGGGTCCGCGGCAGCGTCCGTTACCCGGCCGATGACGACGGACCCGGGCAGCCCTTCAACGCCCGGCTGGCCTCGACCGGTCCGGTGCCCGTGGTCTTCCTCGTGCACGGCAAGGCCGACTACCTCACACCCAGCCACCGCGGTTACGACTACTTCCAGGAGAGCCTGGCCCGGATGGGGATGGTCGCCGTCTCCGTCGACTGCAACGACCTCAACATCACAGGCGACTCCGGCGTCGGCGACATCGAGGCCCGGGCCGACCTCGTCATCGACTCCATCCTCCGGTTCGAGGCCTTCGCCCTCGACCCCGGCTCGCGCTTCTTCGAGCGCATCGACTTCTCCCGGGTGGGCCTGATGGGCCACTCCCGGGGCGGCGACGCGGTGATCACCCTGCCGACCGTCCTTTCGCTGCCGTACGTGACCGTACGGGCGGTCCTCGCCCTGGCTCCGACCAACTACCGCGACCACGAGGGGCTCCCGACGATCGAGCCGGACGGCTACGCCTTCATGACCGTCCTGCCCGCCTCGGACGGGGACGTGGTCAAGAGCAACGGGGCGCAGTTCTACGACCGGGCGCGACCCGGCCCGTTCAAGTCGCAGCTGTTCGTGCGCGACACGAACCACAACTTCTTCAACCGGCTCTGGACCGGTGACGACGGCGTCACTCCCGTGGTGACCCGACAGGAGCACGAACGGATCCTGGACGCGTACGGCTCGGCCTTCTTCCGTGCCGCGCTGCTCGGCCACGACACGGCCGGCTTCCTGGACGGGCGGCAGCGGCCGCCCGGGGTGCGCTCGGACCTGGTGCAGCCGTCCGCCGCCCGGCAGGGCGCCGTCACGGTCGACGACCACGAGGACGGCAACGCCGTCACGCTCAATTCGCTGGCGCTGCCCACCGCGCAGTGGGGCGGCATGACGGCGGACGAGTACGTCTTCGGCCAATCACCGAACGCCTACAACCAGAGCTTCTTCGGCCTGAGTCGGGGGATGGTGGCGGAGCCCCGCGAAGAGGGCGCGACGTTCCGTTCCTCGCTGGGGGCGATGGACCTGCGCGGTGCCGAGATCTGGCTGCGGGTCGCCGAGGTGTACCGGGGCTTCCTGCCGCCCGATCCGGCGGGCTTCCGGCTCGGGCTGGAGGACGCGGGGGGCACCACCCGATGGGTGGACTCCGACTCGGTGGGCGGGGTGCCCCGGCCGTGCTTCCGACCGGACGACCTGACGAAGACCATGCTCAGGACGCTGCGTTTTCGCAGCGCGTGCTTCCGTGCGGGCGAGTCCGAGTCCGAGTCCGATCTCATGCTCCACAAGATCGTCGCGGTTCTCATCCGCTGCGACCGCCCCGGGCTCCCGGTGCTGGCCTTCGACGACCTCCAGATCGTCAGGACCGCTTGAAGAAGAAGGAGAAGGTCCCATGACGGACGACGGCCGGGAGGGCGGGGCGCGATTCCCGCGCTTCCGCTACGAGCTGCCGGAGGTACTGGCCGTCGAGGCCCGGCTGATCCGGTACGAGGCTCCCCGGCACCGCCACTTCCGTTCGGCGCTGCCCGACGACGTGCCGGCGGCGGAGTTCCTGGTGGAGACCGCCGCCCCGATCCCGCCCAGAGCGCTCGGCCCCGCCCTGCACGTCGGCAGCGCGGTCCTCCAGGAGGTGACCGCGGTCGACGCCACCCACTACCGGTTCATCGGCTTCGCCCCCGAATCCCTGGAACAGGGCGCGACCATCGCCCTCGGCTGGTCCGGCCTCGACGAACCGGAGCGCACCACGGCCTTCCGCTTCGAAGGCTACTGAACAGCGGCGCGTGGCCCCCGACGACCGTCGACGAAGGTGACGGCGCTTACGTGCGGATCGGCTGCGCCACGGCGACCACCCGGACCACGGCCGCCCACACGCGCAGGCAACTCGACCCGACCAAGAAGCAGTTGTATGCACTCGGCCACCGGGCGAGCCACGTGGCCAGGGCGCCCACCCCGCCGCACACTTAGGTTAGGCTAAGCTAAATCCTAGTCGGGGAGCGGGGCGTCGCGAGCGCGCGCCATCAGGGGAGGGAATTCACCATGGGGCCTGATGTCGTCGACTCCTACCCCATGCCGGACCGCTCCGCGCTCCCCTCGTCCTGCGTCGGCTGGACCGTCGATCCCGGCCGCGCCGCCCTGCTGATACACGACATGCAGAACCATTTCGTGGGGGCGTTCCCCGCGGAGCAGTCCCCTGTCGTGGAGCTCGTCGACAACATAGCCGCACTGCGCGAACTCGCCGGGACACTCGGCATACCGGTCATCTTCAGTGCCGAACCGGCCGCCCAACAACCGGGTCAGCGCGGCCTGGTCGCCGATGTCTGGGGCCCCGGCATCGGCGACGATCCCGGGGCCGCCGCGATCATCGAACCGCTCGCCCCCCGCCCGGGCGAGCACGTGCTGGCCAATGTGCGGCACAACGCCTTCCTCCGCAGCCACCTCGGAAGACTGCTGCGCGAGGAGGGGCGCGACCAGCTGATCGTCTGTGGGGTGTACGCCCACCTCGGCGTCCTGCTGACGGCTGCCGATGCGTTCATGAACGACATCCAGCCCTTCGTCATCGCCGACGCCGTGGCCGACTTCACCGCCGAGGAGCACGCCATGGCCCTGCGGTGGGCGGCACGCAGCGGGGTGGTGTGCACGACCGAGGCCGTGCTGCGCGACCTGCTGCTCGGCAGGGTGCCACGCACCCTCGCACGTATCGAGAGAAACGGAAGAACATGACCGTACGGGTCGCGGTGGCCGGTGCCAGCGGCTACGCGGGCGGAGAGATCCTGCGCCTGCTGGCATCGCATCCCGGTGTGGAGATCGGCGCGGTGACCGCGCACACCAGCGCGGGCCGGCCGCTGGGGTCCGTGCAGCCACACCTGTCCGACCTCGCCGACCGGATGCTGACGGAGACCTCCGCGGCTTCCCTGCGCGGCCACGACGTGGTCTTCCTGGCGCTGCCGCACGGTCAGTCCGCCGCGCTGGCCGGGGATCTGGAGCCGGGCACGCTGATCGTGGACTGCGGCGCCGACTTCCGGCTCCGCGACGCGGCCGCCTGGGAGCGGTTCTACGGCTCGGCCCATGCCGGGACCTGGCCCTACGGCCTGCCGGAACTGCCCGGAGCCCGGGACGAACTGAAGGCCACCACACGGATCGCCGTCCCGGGCTGTTATCCGACGGCGGTGACTCTTGCACTGTTCCCCGCCTACGCGGCCCGGCTGATCGAGCCCGAGGCCGTGATCGTCGCGGCCAGTGGGACCTCGGGCGCCGGTCGGTCCCTCAAGCCGAACCTGCTCGGGGCGGAAGTGATGGGCTCCATGAGCCCGTACGGCGTCGGGGGCGGCCACCGACACACGCCCGAACTGACGCAGAACCTGTCCCGGGTGGCGGGCGAACGCGTGAGGGTCTCCTTCACCCCGACCCTGGCACCCATGCCGCGGGGCATCCTGGCCACCTGCTCGGCCCGGCTCCGCCCCGACGTGGCGGCGAGTGCCACCGGGGAGCGGGAGGTCCGCGCGGTGTTCGAGGCCGCGTACGCCGACGAGCCGTTCGTCCGGCTGCTGCCACCCGGTCAGTGGCCCTCCACGGCGGCTGTCCTCGGCTCCAACACGGCCCAGGTGCAGATCGCCGTGGACCCGGACGCCCGCAGGCTGATCTGCGTGAGCGCCATCGACAACCTGACGAAGGGCACCGCGGGTGGCGCGGTGCAGAGCATGAACATCGCCCTCGGCCTGCCCGAACGGCTGGGCCTGCCCATGAATGGAGTGGCTCCGTGAGTGTGACCGCCGCCCGGGGATTCCTTGCCTGCGGAGTGGCCGCCGGCATCAAGGAGTCCGGCGATCCGGACCTGGCCCTGGTGGTGAACCGGGGGCCGTCGCGCGCCGCCGCCGGTGTCTTCACCTCGAACCGCGTGCAGGCCGCGCCCGTACGCTGGTCCCGACACGTGCTCGCCGAGGGACGGGCCTCGGCCGTGGTCGTCAACTCCGGTGGAGCCAATGCCTGTACCGGCCCGGCCGGCGCCGACGACGCGCGGGAGATGGCCGAGCGCACGGCGCGGGCCGTGGGCGTGGCCCCGGACGAGGTCGCGGTCTGCTCCACCGGCCTCATCGGCGTACGGCTGCCGATGGACCGCGTGACGTCCGGCATCGCCACCGCCGCCGACCGGCTGTCGGCCACGGGCGGCGAGGACGCGGCCGTCGCGATCAAGACGACGGACTCGGTACACAAGACCGCCGTGGCGTCCCGCGACGGCTGGACGGTCGGCGGCATGGCGAAGGGCGCGGGCATGCTCGCCCCCGGACTGGCCACCATGCTGGTGGTCCTGACGACGGACGCCGACGTGAGCGCGGCCGTGCTCGACGCCGCGCTGCGCGAGGCGGTGCGCACCACCTTCGACCGGGTGGACTCCGACGGCTGCATGTCCACCAACGACACCGTGCTGCTGCTCGCGTCGGGCGCCTCGGGGGTCGTACCGGACACGGGAGCCTTCACCGAGGCCGTGCACGCCGTGTGCCTGGATCTGGCCGGCCAGTTGGTGGCGGACGCCGAGGGCGCCTCCAAGGAGATCGAGGTGATGGTGGTCGGCGCGGCCTCGGAGGAGGACGCCGTCGAGGTGGGCCGCTCCGTGGCCCGCAACAATCTCCTCAAGTGCGCGCTGCACGGGGAGGACCCGAACTGGGGCCGCGTGCTGTCCGCCATCGGCACCACCTCCGCCGTCTTCGATCCGGACCGCCTGGACGTGGCGATCAACGGTGTCCGGGTGTGCCGGGACGGCGCGGCGGGTGAGTCCCGGGACACGGTCGACCTGTCGGGCCGCGAGATCACCATCACCGTGGACCTGCGCTCCGGAGACGCCTCCGCCACGATCTGGACCAACGACCTCACGGCCGAGTACGTCCACGAGAACAGCGCGTACAGCTCGTGAGCGGGACGGAGGCGACACGGATGAGGACCGTCGTCGGACAACGCGGTACCGCCGGGGCGGACCGTACGCCCGGAGCGGCCGCGGCTGCCGGAGCTGCCGAGCCGACCACGGCGGACCTGCCCTGGTTGGAGGAGCTCCAAGGCCGGACGGTCGTCATCAAGTTCGGCGGCAACGCCATGGTGGACCCCTCGCTCCACCGGACGTTCGCCCAGGACGTGGTGGAACTGTGGCACGCGGGCCTGCGTCCCGTCGTCGTGCACGGCGGCGGGCCGCAGATCAGTGCGATGCTCGACCGCCTGAACCTGGAGGTCCGCTTCGAGGCCGGACTGCGGGTGACCACACCGGAGACGATGGACATCGTCCGCATGGTGCTCACCGGCCGGGTCCAGCGGGAGCTCGTCGGCGCACTCAACGCCCACGGTCCCTTCGCCGTGGGCCTGTCGGGTGAGGACGCGCACACCATGACCGCCGTTCGGCGCCCGGCGTGGGTGGACGGGCGGCCGGTGGACATCGGTCTCGTCGGGGAGGTCGTGGCCGTGGAACCCGGTACCGTCCGCACGCTGCTGGAACAGGGGCGGATCCCCGTGGTCTCGCCGGTCGCCCGGGGCACGGACGGGCAGGTCTACAACGTCAACGCCGATCTTGCGGCGTCGGCCCTGGCCGTGGCCCTCGGCGCGGACCGACTGGTGGTCCTGACCGACGTCGAGGGACTGTACGCGGACTGGCCGAACAGCACCGAGGTGATCGAACGCCTGACGGCAGGTGAGCTGGAGGCGCTGCTGCCGGGACTCGCGAGCGGCATGCTCCCCAAGATGGAGGGCTGTCTGCGGGCCGTACGCGCGGGCGTGCACAGGGCGCAGGTCATCGACGGCCGGGTGCCACACGCGCTGCTGGGCGGCGTCTTCACCGAGAACGGTCCGGGCACCACGGTGGTTCCGGACGAGGAGCACGAGAGCGAGGAGGACGGCGCGTGACCACCGGCGACACGACACCGCTCGCGGACCGCTGGCGCGCGGTCGTGATGGACACCTACGGCACTCCCCCGCTGGCGCTGGTCAGGGGCGAGAACAGCACCGTCTGGGACGACAGCGGGCGTGCGTACACGGACTTCACCGGCGGGATCGCGGTCAACACCCTCGGCCACGCCCACCCGGCCGTCGTGTCGGCCGTCCAGGACCAGATCACCCGGCTGGGCCACGTGTCGAACCTGTTCGTCTCCGCACCGCCCGTCGCGCTGGCGGAGCGGCTGCTGGGCCTGCTGGGCAGGCCCGGCCGGGTGTTCTTCTCGAACTCCGGCACGGAGGCGGTCGAAGCCGCCTTCAAGATCGCCCGCCGGACCGGGCGTCCCCACCTGGTGGCCACCGAGGGCGGGTTCCACGGGCGCACCATGGGAGCGCTGGCGCTGACCGGCCAGCCGGCCAAGCGGGACCCCTTCCTGCCACTGCCCGCGGACGTGACGCACGTCCCCTTCGGGGACACGGCGGCGCTGCGCGACGCCGTCACCGACCGCACGGCGGCGGTCGTCCTCGAACCGGTCCAGGGCGAGGCCGGGGTGATCCCGGCGCCCGAGGGCTATCTGCGGGCCGCCCGTGAGATCACCCGGGCCATGGGCAGCCTGCTCGTCCTGGACGAGGTGCAGACCGGGATCGGCCGTACCGGACACTGGTTCGCGCACCAGGCCGAGCAAGGGGTGGAGCCCGATGTGGTCACGCTCGCCAAGGGGTTGGGCGGCGGTCTGCCGATCGGTGCCACCGTGGCCTTCGGCTCCGCCGCCGACCTGCTGACCCCCGGGCAGCACGGCTCCACCTTCGGCGGCAATCCGGTCGCCTGCGCGGCCGGGCTCGCCGTACTGGAGGCCATCGAGGCGGAAGGGCTGCTCGCGCACGTCGTGCGGGTGGGCGAGCGGCTGCGGGGCGGTATCGAGGCGCTGAAGCACCCTCTCGTCGCGGAGGTACGGGGCGCCGGCCTGCTGCTGGGCGTCGTCCTCGCCGAGCCGGTCGCCGCCCGGGTCCAGCGGGTGGCTCAAGACGCCGGGTTCCTCGTCAACGCGACGGGCCCGAACGTCGTACGGCTGGCTCCCGCCCTGACGGTGACGGAGGATCAGGCCGACGCTCTGGTGACGGCGCTGCCCGGGATCCTCACCGCCTCGCCCGCCCCGTGAGGGACCTCGCCGCTCCGCTGCCGCCTACCGGACTCCGAGCCGGGCGGGACTTTCGGAACACGCCCTGGCACGGGGTCGCTATCCGCACGCACGGCCGGGGTAGGTGTCGCTCTCCGGCGCCCCCGCCTCGCGCATCCGGCGCAGGACCTCCCCGAGGACCGCGTCGTCCACATCGACCGGGATGTTGAAGTGCCGGTCGAAGACCATGGATTCCCCCCTGCCCGCGTGCCAGATCACCCAGCGCGGGGGGACGGCGGGCGCCTCCCAGAGCGGGGAGAGCTCTTCCATGACGCTCGCCTGAACGCTCACGGAGTCCATACCGATCACACCACTCACAGCTTTCCTTCTTCCGTCGCTTCGCGTCCGTCGATGAATGTCGCCACGACCTCGATGCCGCCGATCCGGGCGGGTTCGACACGCCGCGGGTCGTCCCCCAGGACGACCAGGTCGGCGCGCTTGCCCGGGGTGAGGCTGCCGGCGCTGTCGTCCCACCGGCAGGCGTACGCGCCGGCGACCGTGTAGGCACGCAGCGCCTCCTCGACGGTGATCGCCTCGTCCGGACCGATCAGCCGGCCGGAGGCGGACGCGCGCTCGACCATGAACTGGACGGCCCGGAGCGGCGCCCCGTCCGTGACGGGCCGGTCCGAGCTCCCCACGAGCGTCACCCCGTGGTCCAGGAACCCGCGGCCCCGGTACATCCAGGGGGCCCGCTGCGCGCCCATCACCTGCGCGTAGTCGTCCCCGAAGGAGTACAGGAAGGTCGGCTGGACGACCGCGCTGACGCCGAGGCGCGCGAAGCGCGGGAGCTGGTCGGGGCGGATCAGGCCCGCGTGTTCGATCCGGTGCCGCGCCTGCGGGCGGGGTCTCAGGCGCTGCGCCCGCTCCAGCGCGTCGAGCGCGAGGTCGGCGGCGCGGTCGCCGATGGCATGGACGGCGAGCTGCCAGCCGGCCAGGTGGCCGTCCACGATGAGCCGGGTGAGGACCTCGGGGTCGTCCTGGAGCTGCCCGGTGTGGTCCATGCCCGTGTACGGGGCGGTGAGGGCGGCCGTACGGGCCATCATGCCGCCGTCGGTGTAGATCTTGAGCGCACCCAGCGACAGCCAGTCGTCGCCGAATCCGGTGCGCATGCCCAGGTCCAGGGCGCGGGGGAAGCCGTCCTCCCGGTGCGTGTCGCGCGGGCCGAGCGTGTCGCCCGCCGCCATGAGCTGGACCCGCAGGGGCAGCCGCCCCTGGTCCCGCAGCAGTTGGTAGGCGCCGAGTTCCACGGGGCTGTGGCCGAGCAGGCCGCCTCCGATGCCCGCCTCGGCGACGGCGGTCACGCCTTCGGCGAGGCAGGTACGGGCCGCGCGCTCGACGGCGTCGGCGATCTCGGCCTGGGCGTAGGGCAGCCGGAGCCGGCGCGCGGCCGTCATGGCGCTCTCGGCCAGGAAGCCTTCCTGGTGCGGGACATGGGCGGGGAGCAGGCGCAGGACGGCGCTGTTGACCACACATCCGTGACCCGAGTCGTGCATCAGGAGCACCTTGCGCCCGCGGCTGACGGTGTCCAGCTCGGCGGCGGTCAGGTGGCGGCCCAGGGCCCGCTGGTCGTAGCCCATCACGTCCACCCAGGCGCCGTTCGCGCTGTGGCGGGAGACCCCTTCCGCCACGACCGCCAGCACGTCCTCGACCCGCTCGCAGGGGGCGACGCTCGGGGCGCTCTGCTTGAGCCCGGTCCACGCCAGGTGGACGTGGCTGTCGATGAACCCGGGCAGCACGGTGGCGCCCTGCAGGTCGATGACCTCGCGCGTGGGGAGTGAGGTCACGGCCTCGTCCAGGCCCACGATCCGGCCGCGCCAGATGCCCAGGTCGTGGGCGACCGGGTGGACCGGGTCCATGGTGAGGAAGTTCGCGTTCGTCAACCTCGTGCACAGCATGGGCAGTCCGTCCGTCGCTCAGCGGTCTCGTCTCGGGGAAGGGGGATCGGCCGAGGCCGGACCGGCTCCGGGCCGCCCCGGTCAGGCGCCGGCGGCCGCCGCGAGGGAGCGCGGGCGCAGATCGGTCCAAGCGGACTCGATGAACTCCAGGCACGCGTCGCGGCCGGTCTCCTCCAGGGCGACGGCCCACCCACCCGGCACCTCGGCGAAGGACGGCCAAAGGGAGTGCTGGCCCTCGTCGTTCACCAGGACCAGGAAACGGCCGTCGGCATCGTCGAACGGGTTGGTGCTCATCTCTGGGTTCCTCCTGGAGCCGGATGGACCGGCGGGTGCCGTCGGGCGGGTGGGCCCGCAAGGCAGCTCGATCGTGAATGAACTATGGGGTCGGGAATGAGGTGAGCCCATCACTTAGGTTAGGCTCGCCTAAATCGAAAGCTTAACGTTTCCCCTTCCCCCTCACAAGGAGACACTGATGCGTGTACGCGAACGGGTCCGGGCCGAGGACGGCGGGGAGAGCCCCTTCATCGCCTTCGGCCTGTCCGCCGCGCCGGGCACCGAAGCGTTCTGGGCGGCGGCGGGACCCGCGTACGCGCCGTCCGGCGACGGCGGTTGGGCCGCCCTGTTCCGGTGGCGCGGCACCCCGGCGGTCATCGAGTTCGAGAGCTGGTCGGGTCCGGTGCCGCTGGTCCGGTGGCGTGAAACGGACTGCTGGTACGCCGAGGTGCCCATGCCCGCACGACTGCGCGTGACCTACCGGTTCCTCGCGGACGGCGCTGCCCACGCCGACCCGTTGAACCCGGTCGGGGCCGGCGGCGACCGGTCCATCGCCGCCACCCCGGACGCTCCCCCGCAGCCGCACTGGCCGGCCGTCGGCGCCGACGACGTGCTGCCGCTGCCACGCACCCGGATCCGGTGGGCCAGCGAACGGCTCGGCGGACGGCGCACCGTGCGCGTCCACCCGGTGGGTGGGGGCGGACCGGTGGTCCTCCTGCTCGACGGGGACGACTGGCTCCACCTGCACCCCGCCGTGACCGCCTTCGATGCGGCCCACGCCGCCGGCGAGATGCCCCCGGTCACACTGGTCTTCGTACCGGCCAAGGACCGACCGGCCGAGTTCGGGTGCCGACCGGAGCTGTGGGAGGCGGTACGGGACGAACTGCTGCCGCTGGTGGCGGAGTGCGGGGTACCCGCGGACCTCGGCCGGCTGGTGGTCGCCGGGCAGAGTCTCGCCGGACTGAGCGCCCTGTACGCGGCCACGGAGTTCCCGGAGCTGGTGTCCCGGGTCGCCTGTCAGTCGGGCTCGTTCTGGTGGACGGCGCAGGCAGCGGACCTCCCCGACCCCCTGGGCGGTCCGGTCGGGGGCACCATGGCCGCGCGCCTGCGGGAGCGGCCCGCCCCGACCGGCCTGCGGATCGCCTTCGACCTGGGCGAGCACGAGACGCGCATGCTCCCCCACTGCGAACGGGTCGAGGCCCTCACGCGGGAGTCCGGTGCGACCGTACGGATCTCCCGGTCGGCCTCGGGCCACGACCGGGCGGGCTGGCGGCAGGCCCTGCTCAGGGACGTCGCCTGGGCACTGGCCTGACCTACACGGAAAGGGGCCCGGGACCCGGCGGATCGCCGGGCCCCGGGCCCCTTCGCCGTGCCACCCGGTCAACGGATCCACCGGCTCACCGCGTCACCGCCATGCAGTACGCCGGGTCGGTGGCCAGCAGGTGCCGGTGCGTGCCTTCGACCGTGACGACTCCCTCGTCCACGACGAGGACCCGGTCGGCGGCGTCCAGCAGCGCCGGGCTGCTGGTGATGACGACGGTGGTCCGGCCCCTGCGCAGCTTCGCGATGTTGCGTGCGACGAGCTGCTCGGTGACCGCGTCCACGGCCGTCGTGGGGTCCCGCAGGACGAGCACGTCGGAGTCCGCGGCCAGGGCCCGGGCCAGCGAGAGGCGCTGGCGCTGGCCCCCGGAGAGGTTCGCGCCGCGGTCGCGCACCTCGTAGTCGAGTCCCTGCCGGTGCAGGGCGACGACATCGGTCAGCATGGACGCCTCGACGGCCTCGGCGATCGAGCCGCTGGTGCCCGACGGGTCGATGTTCGTGCGGAGGGTTCCCGCGAAGATCTCCCCGTCGTACGGGTTCACCAGCATGTGTTCGCGGACCGCCTCGACCGCCAGCTCCGCCAGGTCCTGTCCGCCGAGCCGCACCGCTCCGCCGTACGCGGCCGGCGGTACGTTCACGGCCAGGATCGAGGCGAGCTCCGCCGCCGCCCCCGGCTGGTAGACCGTGATCGCCGTGAACTCGCCCGCCGGGACGTGGAACTTCAGGCCCTGGAGGGACTCGTACCGGACACAGTCGATCTCCAGGTCCCCACCGGGGGCCGGTCGCGCCGTCCCCGGGGCCGCCACCGGCGGGGCGGACAGCACCAGGGCCATCCGCTCCGCCGAAGCGCGCGCCATCATCACGTACTTCGGCATGTCCGAGAACAGCCTGAGCGGTTCCATGATGAACTGCGCCAGGCCCACGGCCATGACGAGCTCACCGATGCTGATCTGCCCGTCGAAGGCCAGCCAACCGGCGGTGAGGGTCACCGCGGCCGCGAGGATCGAGTTCAGGGCCAGCGCGGCGCCCGTGTAGGCCCCGTTCACCCGGGCGACCGTGATCGCCTGCTCCTTCGCCTCCGAACTGACCTTCCGGTAGGACCGGAACGCCGCCTGGTTGCCGCCGAAGCCGTGCAGCGGGCGCAGGCCGGTGATCAGGTCGGCGACCTTCGCGCCTGCCCGCGCCACCCTGGCCTGCTGCTCCTTGGTGCTGCTGCCGATCCGCTTCGACATCACGCTGAGGGTCGAGAGGATCGCGACCGTACCCACCATGACCAGCAGGCCGAGCCGCAGGTCCGCCAGGCTCAGCGCGACCGCCGCGACCAGCACCGCGACCGAGGAGCTGATCAGTATCGGCACGACCTCGACGATGTCGGCGGTCTGGTCGGCGTCCTCGGTGGCGATGGTGAGCACCTCGCCGGACTTGAGGTCCACGTCCCGGGCCACCGGCTGGAGGCCGCAGGCCGCGACCCGCACCCGCCACTCGTGGGCCTCGGTCGTGTTGGCCTTCTGCAGGATGCGCATCCCGAACCGCCACGACAGCGACACCGTCGTGATGATCACGGCCAGCGCGGCGATCGAGAGGGCGAGCGCCTCCGGGCTCCGTTGGCGCATCGTGTGGTCGACGATCAGGCCGAGAGCGATCGGGAAGGCGGTCTCGCCCGCCTGGTACAGGCCCATGAGGACGGTGCCCCAGAGCATGGCACCGCGATTGCGGCGTATGGCGGTGCGGAGGATGTCGGATCCCGGGCGGCGGGATCCCTGGACGTCAGGAGTTGTCATCGAGGTGCCGGGCAATCGCTTCGGGGGTTCGCAGGGTGAGCATGTCACGGATGGTGATCACGGGGCCGAATTCACGGCGCAGGAGTCCGACCAGGCGTACGGCCAGCATGGAGTGTCCTCCGAGGGAGACGAAGTCGCCCACCGCGCTCACCTCGTCGTCGTCCAGGTCCAGGGCCTCCGCGAAGAACTCGCAGACCACGGTCTCGGTCTCGGTCTCCGGGCCGCGCTCGCCCGAAGTGGTCAGCGCGCCCAGCGGCTTGGGCTCCGGCAGCGCCTTGGTGTCGGCCTTCCCGTTCACCGTGAGCGGGATGCT
Organism: Streptomyces sp. NPDC051555; assembly: GCF_044454405.1. Taxonomy (NCBI): domain Bacteria; kingdom Bacillati; phylum Actinomycetota; class Actinomycetes; order Kitasatosporales; family Streptomycetaceae; genus Streptomyces; species Streptomyces sp. NPDC051555. Next base: position 253,434 of record NZ_JBITDP010000002.1, read on the forward strand.
GTCGACCTGAGCGTAGTGCGTCGGGCGCATGTAGTCCGGCAGTCCGGCGCCCGCTTCGGCGGCGACCGCCGCCAGGTCGGAGCCGGGGGCGAGCACGAGGTACGCGGCCAGCCGGTAGGCGCCGTCGACCTGCGGGTCGGGCTGGGCGACCGCGGCGGTGAACCGTACCGCCGGGTGCGCGGCGAACGCGGCCTCGACCTCGCCCAACTCCACGCGGTGGCCCCGGATCTTGACCTGCTGGTCGGTGCGACCGAGGTACATCAGGTTGCCGTCCGGCCGCCGGATCACCAGGTCACCGGTGCGGTACATGCGCTCGCCGGGCTCACCGAAGGGGGACGCGACGAACCGGTGCGCGGTCTGGGCCGACTGGCCGAGGTACCCGCGGGCGATGCCGATGCCCGAGACGTAGAGCTCGCCGGGGACGCCGTCCGGCAGCGGCCGCAGCCACGGGTCCAGGACGAACACCTCGGTGTTGTCGATCGCCACGCCCACCACCGGGTCCTGGCACTCGAAGGTGCCGACTCCCAGGGTGTTGATGGTGTATTCGGTGGGTCCGTACAGGTTGTAGCCGACCGTTCCCTCGGTCTCGGCGAGCCGCTGCCACAGCGTCGGGGTGACCGCCTCGCCGCCGAGCAGCACCAGCGGGGGGCGCCGGTCCGGGGCGTCGAGCAGGCCCTCGGCCACCAGCTGCTGCGCGTAGGTCGGGGTCACGTTGATGACGTCGATCCCGTGCTCATGGCAGTAGTCGACCAGGGCGGGCGCGTCGCGGCGCAGTTCCTCGTCGCAGATGTGCACCTCGTGGCCGTCGGCGAGCCACAGCAGCTCCTCCCACGACATGTCGAAGGCGAACGACACGGTGTGCGCGATCCGGAAGATGCGGTCGCCGTGCTCCGCCAGCACCGGTTCGAAGATGCGGCGCTGGTGGTTGATCAGCATGTTGGTGAGTCCGGCGTACTCGGTCACGACGCCCTTGGGCTTCCCCGTCGAACCGGAGGTGTAGATCGTGTACGCGGGGTGGCGCAGCCGGTCCGGGTCGTCCGGCGTGAACGTCACGAACGGCTCGGCCTCCGGAAGGGGCCGGTCCAGCTCGATCAGGTCGCCGGTCAGCCGGGGCGAGACGGAACTGACGGTGAGGATCACCTCGGGCCGGGCGTCCGCGACGATCGTGGCGATCCGCTCGTCCGGGTGGTCCAGCTCCAGCGGCACGTACCCCGCACCGGTGCGCAGTACGGCGAACAGCGCCACGATCCAGTCCAGGGTGCGCGGGATCGCCAGGCCCACGGTCCGCTCCGGGCCGATGCCGCGCCCGGCCAGCACGCCGGCCAGCAGGCGGCTGCGGCTCTGGAGTTCGGCGAAGGTCAGGCTCCGGCCGTGCGCGACGAGGGCGATCCGCTCGGGTGCGCGGTCCGCGGCCCGGTCGAAGCGGTCGACCACCGTGTCGGTGCCGATGTCCGTGCGGACCGCGGGCCCGGGCACCGGCCCGAGGCCGGGCAGCGCGCCCACCGGTCCGGTGGACCGGGCCAGGTCCTGGAGCAGTCCGACGTAGTCGTCGAGGAGGCGACGGGCGTCGGCGCTGTCGCCGTGGCGGTGCTCCAGCTTGACCGTGAGCCGGTCGCCGGGCGTGACGACCCAGGTGAAGGGGTAGTGGGTGGAGTCGTCCGACTTCACCTCGGTGATGCCGTGGCGGGCGTTCATCTCGCCGAGCGCGTCCATGTCCAGGAAGTTCTGGAGCACGAACAGGTTGTCGAACAGGGTGTCGTGGCCGCTGGCGCGCTGGATCTCGCCGAGCCCCAGGTGCTCGTGCTCCATCGCGTCGACCCGGGCGGTCTGTACGGCCGACAGGTACTCCCGGACCGTGTCGTGCGGCCGGGCCCGCGTCCACATGGGCACGGTGTTCAGCAGCACACCGACGATGTCGGACAGCCCCTCGCCCTCGCGGCCGGAGACGGTGACGCCGAACACGGCGTCGCTGCGGCCGGTGTGGGCGCCGAGGAGCAGTCCGAAGGCGCCGGTGAGGACCGAGTTCAGGGTGACGCCGTGCGCCTTGGCGGTCTCCCGCAGGAGGTCCGACTGTTCGGCCGAGAGCGTGTGCAGGAGCGCGGGCGGCAGGTCGTCGGAGAGGGCCGGCGCCGGTCCGGCGAGCAGCGTCGGGCCGGAGAGCCCGGCCAGCTGCTCGGCCCAGAACCGCTCGGAGACGGCCGGGTCCTTGGCGGCGAGCGCCCGGGCGTGGTCCTCGAAGCGGGGGACGGCCTGGGTGGCGTCCGGCCGCTCGCCCGCGCGTACGGCCCGGTAGGCCTCGAACAGGTCGCGCAGCACGATCGCGCGGGACCAGCCGTCCCACAGCAGCAGGTGGTAGCTGAGGAGCAGTCCGTCGCGGCCGTCGGGCCGCCGGATCACGGTGAGCCTGATCAGCGGCGGCTCGGCCGGGTCGAATCCGGTGTTGCGGTCCTGGACGCGCAGGGCTTCGACCTCCTCGTCGGTCGACAGCTCGACCGTGTGGACGCCGACCCGCCGGCCCGCCTTGAGGACCTGGACCGCGTTGCCGTCGTCGTCGGTGGTGAAACCGGCGCCGACGACCGGGTGCCGGGACATCACGCAGGCCATGGCCTCGGCCAGCGCGTCGGTGTCGAGGCGGCGGTCGAGGGCGAAGTAGCTCTGCGCGACGTAGTGTCCGGCCGAGCCCGCCAGCTGGGCCTGGAAGAAGAGGCCCCGCTGGAGCGCGGTGACGGGCGCCGTGCGCTCCGCCGTCGCGGAGGCTTCCGCGAGGGTTTCCAGGGCGTGCAGCCAGTGCGCGGTGAGCTCGTCGGGGATCTCCTCGGCGAGGGTGAAGGCCGCGTGCAGGCTGCCGGTGGCCGCGTCGGTCCAGGCGTTGACCTCCACGGCGTACGGGCTGCCCTGGTCACCGCCGGTGATGTGCGGCACCTGGGACTCGCTGCCGCGGCCGAGGTAGTTGAACAGCACCTGTGGCCGGGCGGTCAGCAGCGGGGCCGTCTGCGGGTTGAGGTAGCGGAGCCGGCCGTAGGCGAGGTGCCCGGACTCGTCGGACTGACGCGCCGCGAGCTCGCGGGCGGCCGCGATCGGGTCGGTGTGCGCGGTGAGCCGGACGGGCGCGATGGCGGTGAACCAGCCGACCGTACGGGTGTAGTCGTGGTGCTCCGCCACCGCCACCCGGCCGTGCCGCTCCAGTTCGATCGCGAGATCCGTGGGCGACGGCTGGATCCGGGTCAGGGCGGTGCGCAGGGCTCCGCACAGCAGCTCGGTGAGCGCGACGCCGAGCGCGGCGGGCGCGGTGCGCGTCACCCGGTCGCTCGCCTCGGGATCGAGGACCACGGTGGTTTCGCGCACCACGGTGGTGTCGCGCGGCCCGCCGAACTCGGGGAGCAGCGGGGGCGCCTGGAGGGTGGTGATCCAGTGCCCCAGGTCGTCGGCGCCGGCGGTGGACCGCAGGGTCAGTGCCTCGGCGTACTCCGCGTAGGAGGTGGTCGCCGGCGCGAGGGTCTCCCCGCGCAGGGCGGCGGCCAGGTCGTCCAGCAGGATCAGCCAGGAGACCGAGTCGACCGCGATGTGGTGCACGGTGACCACGAGGGTGCCGGTCGCCGCGAGCCAGGTGAAGGCGGTGACGTCCCCGGTCTCGGGGTCGAGCCGTCCGGCGGCCTCGTTGGCGGCGGCGGTGGTGTCGGCGGTGTCCGCGCGGACGACGGTGGCCTCGCGGGCGGGTTCGGTGCGCAGGGTCCACACACCGTGCTCGGCGTGCAGGCGCATCCGCAGGGCCGGGTGGGCGGCCAGCACGGCGTTCGCGGCGCGCTCGATGTCGGCGAAGGCGGTTCCTTCGGCCACGTCCACGGTCCTGGCCTGGGCGAACCGGGCGAGGGATCCGCCCAGCTCGCGCTGGCGCAGGAGGATCGGCGTGGGCGCCACCGGGCCGTCCTCGCGGCGTGCCGGGGCGGGCGCGGGGGCGGAGCCCCGGTCCTGCGGGGCGCGCTGGGCGAGGAGCGCGGCGAGGGCCCGCGGCGTCTTCAGGAGGAAGACGTCGCGGGGGGCGATCGGCAGGCCGAGCGCCCGGGCCCGGTTGACCACGGTGATGGCGCTGATGCTGTCGCCCCCGGCGCCGAAGAAGTCGGTGTCGGCGTCGACGTCCGGGTGGGACAGCGTGTCGGCGAAGATGCCGATCAGCGAGGCGAGCCCGGAACCGGTGGCGGCCACCGGGGTGTCGTCCTGCGCGGCCGCCGCGACCAGGGCCTTGCGGTCCAGCTTGCCGTTGACGGTCAGCGGCAGGGAGTCCACGGACAGGACCCGGCCCGGCACCATGTGCGCGGGCAGCTTCGCCGTGAGGCGCGCCGTGAGGTCCGCGATGTCGCCGGGTACCCGGCCCACGACGTGGGCGACCAGGTGGTCGCCGCTGTCGGCCACGGTGACGGCGACGTCGACGACTCCGTCGAGGTGCCGCAGCGCGGACTCGACCTCGCCCAGCTCGATGCGGAAGCCCTTGAGCTGTACCTGGTCGTCGGCGCGGCCGGTGAACTCCAGCTCGCCGTCGAGGGTACGGACGGCGAGGTCGCCCGTGTGGTACATGCGGGAGCCGTCGCTCGCGAACGGGTTCGCCACGAACCGGCCCGCGGTGAGGCCCGGCCGGCCCAGGTAGCCGAGGGACACCTGGTCGCCGGCCACGTAGATGGCGCCCACCACGCCCGGCGGCACGGGCCGGAGCCGGTCGTCGAGCAGGTAGGTGGAGAGGCCGGGGATGGGGCCGCCGATGGGGCTGACGTCGTCGCCGAGGGCGAAGTCCCCGTCGGTCAGCACCCGGTGGGTCACGTGGACCGTGGTCTCGGTGATCCCGTACATGTTGACGAGCTCGGGCGAGGCGGCGCCGTGCCGCTCGACCCAGCCGCGCAGCCGTCCGAGGTCCAGCGCCTCGCCGCCGAAGACGACCCGGCGCAGGGCGGGCAGCGGTTCGCCGGCGTGCCGGTCGGCCTCGACGAACTGGTAGAAGGCCGAGGGCGTCTGGTTGAGCACGGTCACGCCGCGCTCGCGGACCAGGCGGTGGAAGTCGACCGGGGAGCGGGTCAGCCCGTAGTCGGGGAGGAGCAGCTCGCCGCCGTGCGCGAGGGCGCCCCACAGCTCCCAGACCGCGAAGTCGAAGGAGTAGGAGTGGAACTGCACCCACACGTCGTCCGGGCCGAAGTCCATGTCCGGCTGGGTGTTGGCGAGCAGTGCCACCACGCTGGAGTGCGGGACGACGACGCCCTTGGGCTTGCCGGTGGATCCCGAGGTGTAGATCACGTACGCCGGGTCGTGCCAGTCGACGGCGACCGCCTCGGCGTCCGCGGCGACGGAGTCCTGAGGCGGTTCGTCGCCCTGTACGAGCACCCGGGCGGCGACGCCCGCCCGCTCCAGCAGGGCGGTGAAGCGTGCGCGCTGGCCGGGGTCCACGAGGACGGCCTGCGGAGCGGCGTCGCCGAGGACGTACTCCAGCCGGTCGTCCGGGTAGGCCGGGTCGAGCGGTACGTACGCGCCGCCCGCGCTGACGATCGCGACGAGGGCGACGACCTGCTCGATGGTGCGCGGGACGGCCACGGCCACGCGTCGGCCCGGCCGGACCCCGGCCGCGCGCAGGGCGGCGGCCAGTTCGTCCTTGGCGGCGGCGAGTTCGCCGTAGGTCAGCGAGCGGGTGGTGCCGTCGAGCGCGCACTGGGTGACGGCGGTGGCCGCCGGGTCGCGGTGCGCGGCGGCGTCGAACAGTGCGCCGAGGGTGGTCGGGGTGATCCGTGCGGGCCCGCGGGTTCCCTCCGGCGCCAGGTCGCCGACCGGGGCGTCCGGCCGGGTGAGCAGGCCGGTGAGGGTGTGTGCGAACCGGTTCAGGATCTCCTGGGCTCCGCTCTCGCCGAGCAGTTCGCCGTCGTAGATCAGGTTGAAGCGCGGGCGCCCGTCGAGGGCCCGTTCCACGACCAGGGTCAGCGGGTAGTGCGGGGCTCCCTCGTTGACGAGGCCGGTGACGGCCAGGGTGTCGCCGGTGCGGCGCAGGGCGGCCACGTCGGTCGCCACGTCGAAGACGACGAGGGTGTCGAAGAGGGAGCCGACGCCGGCCTGACGGCCGATCCGGGCCAGTGAGACGTGCTGGTGCGGCAGTACCGCGCCCTGGTGCTCGCGCACCGAGGTGAGCAGCTCGCGCGCCGTGGTGGCGGCGGCCCACCGCGCACGCAGCGGGACGGTGTTGATGAACAGGCCGACCATGTCCTCGATGCCGGCCACGTCGGCGTCGCGGCCGGAGACGGTGGAGCCGAAGACCACGTCGTCGGAGTGCAGGATGCCGCCCAGGGTCACCGCCCAGGCGCTGTGCACGGCCACGCTGAGCGGCACGCCGGCCGAACGGGCGGCCGCGTCGATGTCCTCCACCGGTTCCACCGAGGTGTCGGCGAACCGGTCGGACGGGGTGTGCTCCCTGGCCACCAGCGAGGGGCCGGGCAGCTCGGCGAGCTCGGCTCCCCACACCCGGTCGCTCTCCTCGGCGTCGCGGCCGGCGAGCCAGCCGACGTAGTCGGAGAAGCCGCTGAGCGGGTACATGCTGCCGGGCGCGTGGTACTCGGCGAGCAGCGTGCGCAGCATCGGGGGCACCGACCAGCCGTCGGCGATGATGTGGTGGACGGTCTGCACCAGGACGTCGCGGCCGGTGTCCGGGTCGCGGAGCAGCGTGAACCGCATCAGCGGGCCGGTGGCCAGGTCGAATCCGGCGCGACGGTCCCGCTCGGCGTACTCGCGCAGCTCCTCGTCGGTGATGCCGGGCCGCTCCAGCGTGCTGAAGGGCGCCTCGGCGCCGGATTCCAGTACGGAGACGACGCGGCCGTCGGCGAGGGCCTGGAAGCGTGCGGCCAGGTTCGGGTACAGGGTGAGCAGCCGGGTGGCGGCGGCCGCCAGGCGGTCGGCGTCGAGTTCGCCTTCCAGCGTCAGCAGTTGCTGTTCGACGTAGCTGCCGGCGGAGTCGTCGTCGAAGACCGAGTGGAAGTACAGGCCTTCCTGCAGCGGGGTCAGGGGCAGGATGGCACGCAGCTCGGGGCCGTCCAGGGCGTCGACGTCGGCCTGGGTCAGCCGCACCAGCGGGAAGTCGCTGGGCGAGTGGCCGCCCTGGTCGAGCGCGGCCAGGCCGGTGAGGGCCTCCTGGAAGTATCCGCCGATCGCTTCGACGTCCTCGTCGGTGAACATCCCGTCGGGCCAGGAGATGGTGGTGACGAGTTCGTACTCGCCGGTGGCGGCGGGTTCGGCGATCGCGTTGAACTCCAGGGCGCGCGGCAGGCGCATCCTCGGGTCGCGCTTCTCGCCGAGCTGACCGGTGGTTCGGGAGAGCTGCCAGTCGCCGGACGCGCCCGCGTCGAAGCGGCCCAGGTAGTTGAACAGGACCTGGGGCGGCGGGGTCGTGAAGGCGGCGCCGGCCAGGTAGCGCAGGGCGCCGTAGGAGACGCCGTTGCCCGGTACCCGGGCGAGGTCCTCCTTGACCGCCTTGAGCGCGGCGGCGAGGTACTCGGGCGCCGTGAAGTCGCCGGTCGTGCCGGGGTCCACGGTCACCGGGAACAGGGTCGTGAACCAGCCGACGGTCCGCGACAGCTCCGGCTCGATGCCCGCGGCGCCCGCGACGTGGCGGCCTTCGCGTCCGTGGCCTTCGAGTTCGATGTGGGCGAAGGTCTGGTCCTGGCCGCGGCCGCGGCGCCACCGGGCGAGGGTGACGGCGAGGGCGGTCAGCAGGACGTCGTTGACGCCCGCGTGGAACTTCGCCGGGACCTCGCCCAGCAGCGCGGCCGTGACCTCGGGTCCGACCGTGACGGTCCGGTCCCGCTCCCGCTCGACCGTGTCGGCCTCGGACGGTGCCCGCCGGCCGAGCGGCGCGTCGGCTCCGGGCAGGGGGCGCTCGAAGTGGGCGCGGTCCGCGTCGAACCCGGCGCTTCCCAGGAGCTGGGTCCAGCGCCGGAAGGAGGTGCCCCCCGCGGGCAGTGCGATCGCTTCGCCCGCGGAGATCTGGCGCCATGCGGTGGCCAGGTCCTCCATCAGGATCCGCCAGGACACGCCGTCGACGACCACGTGGTGGGCCACGAGGACCAGTTGCCGTGCCTCGCCGCGCCAGACGGCCCGCAGCATGACGCCGTTGTCCGGGTCCAGCGCTCCGGTGGCGAGGGCGACGCACGCGTCGAGCGGCAGGTCGCTCTGCTGCCAGCCGGCGGTGATGCCGTCGGCCCCGGGTATGTCGAAGCTCCAGCGGTCACCGCGTACGAGCCGGGCGCGCAGCATGTCGTGCCGGGCCACGACGGCGTCGAGGACGGCGCCGAGGGCGTCGGCGGTGAGGTTCGCCGGGGTGTTCAGCACGACGGCCTGTACGAAGCCGTCGATGTGGTCCGTGGTCCGGCCGAGCCACTGCACGATGGGCGATCCCGCGACGGCTCCGGTCGCGACGTCGCCGTGGTCGACTCGGGTCACGTCCTCGCGGCCGGCCACCGCGGCGAGGGCGCCGAGGACGCTGTTGGCGAAGATCTGTCGCGCGGTGACGTAGAGGCCCGCTTCGCGCAGTGCGCTCAGCAGCGAGATCGCGAGGATGCTGTCGCCGCCGAGCTGGAAGAAGTCCTGGTCGACGCCGACCTCCTCCAGGCGCAGCACCGACGCGACGGCCGCGCAGACCGCGCGCTCGTTGTCGGTGGAGGGCCGCAGGAACGAGCCGGTGGCGATCTCGGGTTCGGGCAGTGCGCGCCGGTCGAGCTTGCCGTTCGGGGTGAGCGGGAACTCGGTCATCACGACGATGTGGGTGGGCACCATGTACTCGACCATGTGCTCGGTGGCCCACGCCTTGACCTGGTCCGCCCGCAGATCCTCGGCTCCGGCGGCCGGGATCGCGTAGCCCACGAGGTAGGTGCCGCCCGCGCTGTTCTTCTTCGCGATGACGCAGGTGTGGCGTACCCCGGGGTGTTCGGCGAGGCCGACCTCGACGTCTTCGAGTTCGAGCCGCATGCCGCGGATCTTGATCTGGTTGTCGGCCCGGCCGAGGAAGTCCAGCGAGCCGTCCGGGGCGAACCGGGCGAGGTCACCGGTCCGGTACAGCCGGGAGCCGTCGCCGGCGAAGGGGTTGGCCACGAACCGCGACGCGGTCAGGCCGGGTGCGCCCACGTAGCCGCGGCCCAGGAGGAAGCCGCCCACGTAGAGCTCGCCGCCGACGCCTACCGGGACCGGGCGCAGTTCGTCGTCGAGGACGTACAGCTGGGTATTGGGGTTGGCCTTGCCGATGGAGGTCGACAGGCGTTCCGCCTCGCCCCGGTAGATGACGTGGGAGACGCCGATGGTCGTCTCGGCCGGGCCGTAGCCGTGGTACATGGGGATGTTGAGCCGGGTGCGGTAGCGCTCGTACAGCTCGGGGGTGAGGACCTCGCCGCCGCACCAGACGTGCCGCACGCTGTCGAGCCGGTCGGAGTCCCCGGCGATCTCCAGCAGGACGTCGAGCATGGAGGAGACGAGGTAGGTGAAGGTGACGCGGTGCTCGGCGATCACACTCAGCAGGTGGTGCGGGTCGCGTTCGCCGCCGGGCCGCAGGACGACCAGCCGGCCGCCGCACACCAGCGGGAGGAAGATCTCGTTGATGGAGATGTCGAAGGACAGCGGCGCCTTGAACAGCGAGGCGTCGTCGTGGCCGAAGCCCAGGATCTCGTCGACCTGCCACAGCAGGCGCTCGCTGATCGCCTCGTGGCGGATCATCGCGCCCTTGGGCCGGCCGGTCGAGCCGGACGTGAAGATCACGTAGGCCAGGGAATTGCCGGGTGCGGTGATTCCGGTGTCCGTGGTGGGGTGGCCCGCGTACTGCCAGTCGTCGAGGTCGACGGCCACGGCGGCCGGTTCGGACGGATCGTGCTCGCCGGAGACGCCCAGCTGCAGCACGACCCGCGCGTCGTCGATGACGACGGCGCGGCGCGCGGCGGGCCACTGCGGGTCGAGCGGCACGAACGCGCCACCCGCCTGCAGCACACCGAGCAGGCCGATCACCATCTCGGCGGAGCGGTCCAGTGAAATGCCCACGACCTGTTCGGCGGTGAGGCCGCGCCCGATCAGGTGGTGGGCCAACTGCGCGGACAGCTCCGCCGCTTGACGGTAGGTCAGTGAGCGGTGTTCGTCGATGATGGCGACCGCGTCCGGCCTGAGTCGGGCCTGCTCGCGGAACATCTCCACGATGGTCGGCCGGACGCGGTCCGCCCCGGTGTCGTTCCACTCGGCCAGGGTCCGCAGCCGCTCCGCCACGCCGGACGGGCCGATGGTGCCGAGGGGCCGGTCCGGGAAGTCCGCCAGGTCGTCGAGCGCGAGCTGCGCGTCGGCCGGCCGGACACCCTCCGGGAGGGCGATTCCGATGCCGCCCGCGGCGGCTTCGGAGGTCTCCCAACCGGTCGGGGCGCCGCCGCCGTTGTCGACCCATCCGAGGACGTCCGCGAAGAGCGTGCCGGGGGTCAGGTCGATGCCGTCAGGGCTCTCCCCCGTCGCCCAGTACGACAGTCCGATGGCGCAGGCCTCGGCGATGGTCCGGTCGGAATATCCGCCGGTACGCCGGCGCACGTCGGCCAGGAGCGCGGGAGAGATCAGCACGAGACGAGCGCTCGGTTCCACCATTGAAGACTCAACACCCTTCCAAGATACTAAGGTCAGCCTAACCTAAATTAGGTCGACCTAACTAGCGTCTCGCCAGGCCCGCCAGAGTCGTGCGTATCGGCCGCCCAGAGCCACCAACTCCTCGTGCGTGCCCTGCTCCACGACGCGTCCCGCATCCAGCACGGCGATCCGGTCGGCCGCCATGGCCTGGGTCAGCCGGTGGGCCACGAACAGCGTGGTCCGGCCGGAGCAGGCGGCGAGCACGGCCCGTTCCAGCTCGGCGGCGCCCTCGCTGCCCGCCTCCGCCGTCGACTCGTCGAGCACCACCACGGGCGCCCGGCCCAACACCAGCCGGGCCAGGGCGATCTGGGCGACCTGGGTACCGTCCAGCCGGCCACCGCCCTCGCCGACCGCGGTCTCCAGACCCTCGGGCAGCGCCTCGACCCACTGGCCCGCGCCCACGGTGCGCAGCGCGGCCATCAGTTCGGCGTCGGTGGCTCCCGGCGCGGCCAGCCGCAGGTCGTCGGCGAGCGGACCGGAGAACACGTGCGTCTCCTGGGTCAGGATGCTCACCAGCGCCCTCGCCGCGGCCTCGTCCAGATCGGCGAGGTCGGTCGACCCGATCCGCACCGACCCGGCCTGCGGGGTCCCGATGCCGGCGATGAGCGCGGCCAGGGTCGTCTTGCCGGCGCCCGTCGCACCCACCAGGGCCAGCGAGCCGCCCGCCGGAATCGTCAGGCCGACATCCCTCAGGACCGGCTCGTCCGCGCCGGGGTAACGGAAGGTCAGCCCCTCCACGGTCACCGGGTACCGCTCGTCGTCCACCAGCACGGCGGTCGAGTCGCCGACCAGCCGCTCCTGCGTGGACTCCGACAGCACCCCGACGAGCCGGGTCAGGCTCGCGCCGGACTTCTGGGCCTCGTCGAAGGTGAACATGATCGCGCCCAGCGGGGTGAACAGGCGGTGGAACACCAGCGGGGCGGCCGACACCTCGCCGAGCGTGGCCGAACCGGTCTCCAGCAGGACGTAGCCCACCACGAGGATCAGGACCAGCCCGATGAACTCCGCGCGGTTCTCCCTGCCGACGAACCGGCCGAAGAAGTGGAACACCTCGATCCCGAGGTCCCGTACCCGCCGCGAGTCCTGGGAGACCTTCTCGCGGAAGGACTCCTCCAGACGGTGCGCCCGTACCGTCTCGATGCCGTTCAGGCCACTGATCAGTGACTGTGCGCGCTCGGCCTGGGCGACCGCGCGCTTCTGGTAGAGCGGGGCGGACCGGGGAAGGTACCAGCGCAGGGCCAGCGCGTAGGCCGGCAGCGCACAGGCACCCGCCAGGCCGAGCCGCCAGTCGAGCCCGAACATGCCGACCGTGGCGATGGCGACCAGGACCCCCGCGGAGAACACCGTGGGAATGGCCGAGCGGATGCCCTTGGACAGGACGGCGACATCGTCGCCGACCCGGGAGAGCACGTCGCCGCGGCCCACCTGCTCGACCCGGGCGCTGGGCATGCCCAGCACGGCCCGGACGGCGCCTTCGCGCAGGTGCGCGAGGAGGTCGGCGCCGAGCCGCCCGATCAGGTAGGCCGATACGGCGGTGGCCGCCGCGCCGAGCAGCGCGGCGGCCACCATCCACACGCCGATCGTGACCAGGACCGAACGCGGTTCGCCCCCGACCACTCCGTCGACCACCCGGCCGAGCAACAGCACGGGGAGCATCTGGAGAGCCGCCCCGGCCACCGTGCTGAGTACGGCGGCGGACGTCAGCCAGGGCATCTTGCGGCAGTTCGCCACGACCCATCGGGCTGCTTCACGTCCGGTCGTCGTACGCAGGGTGGCCGGGGCGACCCGGATTTCCGTGGCGCTCACACCTAGCCGACCGACTTGACGAGCTCGTCGATCGCGAACGGCAGCGAGGGCAGGGTGGCCTGCGACATGGCCGCGCCGGCCGCCGGGCCCTCACTGTCGAGCAGGTAGGACACCTTGTTGTTCTTGGTGACCTTCAGGTTGGCGAAGAGGTCGAACTTCTTGAGCGCGTCCGTGTCGGCCTTGTCGTTGATGACGAAGACGCGGTCGACGTCGATCAGGTCCATGCGCTCGGGGGAGATCGCGAAGGAGAACTTGCCGCCCGAGATCTTGTCGAGCTCGGTCTGACCCTTGAAGCCCATGCCGGTCAGGAGCTGGCCGCGCACGTCGGTGGTGGTGAAGGGGTTGACCGCGTCCTTGTACCAGGACAGCGAGACGGCGGTCTGGGTGGCGAACTCGGGGTGCGCCTTCTTGACCGTGGCGAGCTTGTCCTGGATGCCCTGGACCATGGCCTTGCCCTCGTCGGCCTTGCCGAGCGCCTTGGCGATCTGCTGGGCGTTGTCCTGCCACGGAGCGCTGAAGGGCTCCTTCTCGGTCTTCGTGCGGCCGACGGTCGGCGCGATCTTCGACAGCTTGTCGTAGCCGGCCTTGTCGATCTCGGAGTAGACCGCGATGATCAGGTCGGGCCGCAGGGCCGCGATCTTCTCGAAGTTGGGGCCGGTGTCACCGTTGTTCATGATGACCTCGGGCTTGGTGTCGCCCCACTTGTCCTTCACCCAGGGCCACTGGGTGTTGATGTCGGGGCTCTGGCCCGCCGGGTTCGGGTACTGGTCGACCATGCCGACCGGCTTGACGCCGAACGCGAGGATGTTCTGGTCATCCGTGTAGCCGACGGCGACGACCCGCTTGGGAGCCTTCTTGACCTCGGTGGACCCGAAGAAGTGCTCGACCGTGACGGGGAACGCGCCGGTGGCCGCGGTGGCGTTGGCGCTGTCGTCCTTCTTGTCCTTGTCCGCCGAGTCGGAGCCGCAACCCGCGAGGAGGCCCACGCCCAGGGCCGCGACGGACACGGTCGCCGCCAGCCGCCGCAGAGGCGTCATACGAGTCGTTCGATCGAGGAGCATCCGAAATCCCTTGCTTTCATGCTGTCCACTGCGGCCTCACCTAAGGGCAGGCAAACCTTACCCCGAGGGAATGAGGTTAGCCTACCCTAAGTTGTAAGAACCTCGTTTAGGTCGACCGCACTCTGGACAGGGGAACTCTGGACATGGGTCCGGCCGATCGGCACGACGAGCGGCCGGTCACCCACCGGATCGTCGATCACCATGGCACGCAGACCGAACGCCTCGTGCAGCAGCTCGGCGGTCAGCACGTCGCGCGGATGACCCTGCGCCAGCACCGAACCGGCCTTCATCACGATCAGGTTGTCGCTGTAGCGCGCGGCCAGGTTGAGGTCGTGCAGCACCATGACCACGGTGCGTCCCGACTCGTGCAGGTCGTCGACCAGGTCGAGCACGTCGACGGCGTGGGCCAGGTCGAGGTAGGTGGTGGGCTCGTCGAGCAGCAGCAGGTCGGTGCCCTGAGCGAGGGTCATCGAGATCCAGACGCGTTGACGCTGCCCCCCGGAGAGCGAGTCGACCGGACGGTCGGCCAGGTCGGCCACCCCGGTCATGGCCAGCGCGCGCTCCACGACGGACGCGTCGTCCGAGGACCACTGGCGCAGCCAACTCTGGTGCGGATGGCGGCCCCTGGCGACCAGGTCGGCCACGGTCAGACCCTCCGGCGCCACCGGCGCCTGGGGCAGCAGGCCGAGCTTCTTCGCCACGTCCCTGGTCCGCAGCCGGGCGATGTCCTCGCCGTCCAGCACGACCGATCCCCTGGTCGGCTTGAGCAGCCGCGACAGGGTCCGCAACAAGGTCGATTTGCCGCACCCGTTGGGGCCGATGATCGTGGTGATCACCCCCTGCGGGATCGTCACGTCCAGCGCGTCTATGACGGTCCGGTCGCCGTACCCGACCGTGACGCCGTTGGCCGCCAACCGCGGAACGTCTGCGGCCCCGGACTCGATCCCGGACTCGATCCCGGACTCGGTCCCGGACTCGGTCCCGGCGATGTGCTGAGCGACCATGGCCCCCCCTTTTTTAGGCTTGCCTAACCTTTCTATCACCTAGCGGCGGTTCGCCCGCACCAGGAGGTAGATGAGGAAGGGGCCGCCGATCGCCGCCGTGACCACTCCGACGGGCAGGCTGATGGGCAGTGCCGTACGGGCGACCAGGTCCGAGCCGATCAGCAGCAGTGCCCCCACCGCGGCGGAGGCCACCAGCGGCGGCGTGGGGCACTTGGTCAGACGGATCGCCACCTGGGGCGCCACCATGGCGACGAACGGGACCGGCCCCGCCGCGCTCACCGCGAAGCCGGCCAGCAGCACCGCGCACAGCAGCATCGCGGCCCTGACGAGCGAGTACCGGACGCCGAGGCCCGCGGCCACGTCGTCGCCGAAGTGCAGCGGCTTGAACTGGAAGGAGAAACACCCCACGACGACCGCGAGGACGACGGTTCCCCAGAGCGCCACCGACACCTCGTCCCACGACCGGTTGTCCAGGGACCCGACCAACCACGCCTGGGCCCGCGCCACGTCCCTGATGTCCGCGGTGACCAGCAGCCAGGTCGTGATCGCCTCCATCACGGCGCTCACGGAGATGCCGATGAGGATGAGCCGGAACCCGTCTACCCCGCGCCGCCACGCCAGGAAGTACACCAGCAGGCCCGTGCACAGACCGCCCGCGAGCGCCGCCCCGGACAGGCCCACGGAGCTGACGACCGCGGCGGTGGCTCCGCCGGACACCGTCACCAGCAGCACCGCGACCGCGCTGGCGCCGCCCGTGATGCCCAGGATGTCCGGACTGGCCAGCGGGTTGCGGGCGATGGACTGGGTGATCGCCCCGGCCATCCCCAGCGCGATGCCCACGACGAGCCCGGCCAGGGCCCGCGGCATGCGCAGGTCCATGATCACGAACTGGTCGACCTGCTCACCCCGGCCGAAGAGGGTGGCCACCACCTGCGACAGGCCGAGGGGGAAGTCCCCCACGGCGATGGACACACAGAACGCCAGGAAGGTCGCCGCCGTCAGCGCCAGCGTGACGAGCACGATCCTGGGCCGCCACGCGAAGGACACCCGGCCGAACCGGACGCCCGGCGCCCCCGCGGGCTTCGCCGGGGGCTTCACCACTGTCACGTTCATGCGCTCTTGAACTTTCCCCGCCACACCAGGACCGCGAAGAACGGGGCACCGAGGAGAGCGACGAGGACACCCGCGTCCAGCTCACCCGGCCGCACCGCGACGCGTCCCACGATGTCGCAGAACAGAAGGACGACCGCGCCGAGCAGACCCGCGTACGGCACCAGCCAGCGGTAGTCGGGCCCGGCCAGGTAGCGGGCCACGTGCGCCACCATGAGTCCGAGGAACGCGATGGGACCGCACGCCGCCGTGGCCGCGCCCGCCAGCAGCGTGATGGCGACGATGCCGACGGTCCGGATCAGGGCGATGTTGACGCCCAGTCCCCGCGCCACGTCGTCGCCCAGGTTGAGCAGGTTCACGGAGGGCAGGGTGAACAGCGCCAGCACCAGCCCGACCACGATGAAGGCGGTGACCGGCCCGATGACGTCGAAGCCGACGCCGGCCACCGACCCGGCGTTCCAGAACCGCAGGGCGTTCAGGGCCGCCTTGTCCGACAGCGCGACCGCCGTGGTCATCGCCATGAGGAACACCGTGACCCCCTGCCCGGCCAGAGCGAGCGTCAGCGGATTGCCGGCGCCCCTACCGATGCTGGAGAGCCCGAACACGACGACACCGGCGAGCCCGGCGCCCGCGAAGGCGAACCAGACGTACTGGAACGGGTCGGTGAACCCGAACAGGGCGATCGCCGACACCACGGCGAACGAGGCTCCGGTGTTCACGCCCAGCAGGCCGGTGTCCGCGATGGGGTTGCGCGTATATCCCTGGATCAGCGCACCGGCGACGCCCAGCGCGATGCCCGCCACGATCGCGAGCACCGTCCGGGGCACCCGTACGGTGCGCATGATGAGCCGGGCTTCCGAGAGCTTCTGGTCCGGGTCCGGCGCCCCGAACAGTCCGTGCCACGCCTCGGCGGGGCTCAGCGCACGCGCGCCGACGGCGAGGGACACCACGGCGACGGCCACGAGGACCGCGAGGACGACGCCCAGACCCACGGTCCGCCGTCGCCGCGCCGCCGCGACCCGGGAAGGGGCCTCGGGTTCCACTGTGGTCGCACTCATGTCGACGCGGCTCATCCCTTGCATCCGGCGCGGACGGCGGGGCGCCCGGGTATCACGCGTCGGCTGACGGGCGGGCTGCCGGTGGGGCGACGGGTACCAGGGGGCACGGACGTTCCTTCTTCGTGGATCTGCGGCATGCACACAGTACTGCCGTGCCCGCCGGCGCGAAGGCACTGGCAGGCACGGCAAGGGACCGGAGCCGAGCCGCTAGACGGCCGCCTGGCGGGCGTCGTTCCCGGCCGCACCGGCGACCGGACGGGCCTGGTCGGGCACGGCCTTGAGGTTCCGGTCGAGGATCGAGTCGAGGATCTCGCCGACCCGTACCGCGGTGTTGGACAGCAGCGAGGAGGTGATGCCGTGGGTGTGCTCGGTACCGCCCTGGAGGTAGATGCCGCAGCGCAGTTCGAGGTCGGTCGTCACCCGGTAGTCGCGCTCGACCCGGATCCGGCCCTGGTCGTCGCGGTGGCAGCGGTCGGCGACCTCGCCGAGCAGGCCCAGGCCGTCCGCCTGCCGGTACCCGGTGGCGCACACCACGACGTCGGCGTCCAGCACGTTCTCCTCGCCGGTGACGAGGGACTTGACGGTGGCGCGGACCCCGTCGGCCGTCTCCTCCACGCCCGTCAGGCGCGAGACGTTCAGGAAGCGGAGCCGCTCGGTGCCGAGCACCTTCTCCTGGTACGACTGCCGGTACAGGTCGTCGATGAGGTCGATGTCCACCACGGAGTAGTTGGTGTTGCCGTGGTAGTCCATCAGCTGACGCTTGACGTCCTCAGGCGCCGAGAAGTACTCGTCCACCGCCTGGGGGTCGAAGATCCGGTTGGCGAAGCTGCTGTCGTCCGCGGGGCTGTAGCCGTAGCGGGAGAAGACCGCGCAGACCTCGGCCTCGGGGAAGCGGCGGTGCAGGTAGGCGACGTTCTCGGCGGCGCTCTGGCCGGCGCCGACCACGATGAATCGGGTGGGCTCGGTGCCTTCCAGGCCGTCCACCTTCGACAGCAGGTCGGTGTTGTGCCAGACGTGGTCGGTCCGCTCGACGCCCTCCGGCATGACCGGGCGCAGCCCGGTTCCGACGATGAGGTTGCGGGCCCGGTGGACGACGACCTCGTCGCCGGAGCGCGCCGTCACGTCGAGGTACTCGATCACGCCGTCGCGCAGCACGGGCTCGACGGAGACGACCTGGTGGCCGTAGGAGACCATGTCGTCGACCTTGGCCGCGGCCCATTCGAGGTAGTCGTGGAACTCCACCCGGAGCGGGAACAGGTTCTTGTGGTTGACGAAGTCGATCAGCCGACCCTTGCTCTGCAGGTAGCAGAGGAAGCTGTACTCGCTGCTCGGGTTCCGCAGCGTCACCAGGTCCTTCATGAAGGACACTTGCATCGTCGCGTCGTCGATGAGCATGCCACGGTGCCAACCGAAGCGGGGCTGCTGCTCGAAGAAGTGGGCGGTGACCGCCTCGTGCCTTCCCACGCTCGCGTTGTGCTCGCTGAGCGCGATCGCCATGGCCACGTTGGACGGCCCGAAGCCGATACCTATCAGGTCGTGGATCAGTGGTGCGTCGCCAGGAAGAGCCTGTGACATGTCACTCCCATTCGTGCGGGACAGCCGCCCGTCTGGCGTCCTGTCGGGGTGGGGAAAAAGGGGAGTCCAGGCACACCGGTGACCGGCAGCCGAGCGGAACTTAGGTAAAGCTAACCTAATTCGGCCAGCCTGTCGACATGACAGGCCGGACAAATGGCACGCCAAAGTGTCAAACCGACCCAGAACCACAGGGACGTTGCACCCTTAGGTAAGGCTTGCTTTACTTGCCTCGGTCAGTCGCTCTTCTGAGGAGGAACCCCCATGCGGGTCGTCATGTTCGGTTATCAGACCTGGGGCCATCGCACCCTGCAAGCGCTCCTGGACTCCGAGCACGACGTGGTGCTGGTCGTGACGCACCCCAAGAGCGAGCACGCCTACGAGAAGATCTGGAGCGACTCGGTCGCCGACCTCGCCGAGGAGCACGGCGTCCCCGTGGTCATCCGCAACCGGCCCGACGACGAGGAACTGTTCGCGCGGCTCAAGGAGGCCGACCCGGACATCATCGTGGCCAACAACTGGCGCACCTGGATTCCGCCGCGCATCTACACCCTCCCCCGCCACGGCACCCTCAACATCCACGACTCGCTGCTGCCCAAGTACGCCGGCTTCTCCCCGCTGATCTGGGCCCTCATCAACGGCGAGCCGGAAGTCGGCGTCACGGCCCACATGATGGACGAGGTGCTCGATGCCGGCGACATCGTGGACCAGCGCACGGTGCCGGTCGGGCCCACCGACACGACCACCGACCTGTTCCACAAGACGGTCGACCTGATCGCCCCGGTCACCGTCGGCGCCCTGGCACGGATCGCCGCCGGAGAGACCGAGTTCACCAAGCAGGACCGCTCCGAGGCCAGCTTCTTCCACAAGCGGTCCGAGGAGGACGTCCGCGTCAACTGGGACTGGCCTGCCGATGTTCTGGAGCGGCTGGTCCGCGCCCAGTCCGCCCCGTATCCGAGCGCCTTCACCTTCCACAAGGGCAAGCGCCTGGAGATCACGTCCGCGGTCGTGTCGGAGGGCCGCTACGGCGGCACCCCGGGCCGCATCTTCTACCGCGAGGGCAGCGGCGTGGTGATCGTCGCCGGGGCCGACGCCCGCACGGGCCGCAACCACGGCCTGGCCATCACCGGCGTACGGACCGAGGACGGCCGGGAGTTGCCCGCGACCGAGTACTTCACCACCATGGGCGGCTATCTGACGAGCCGTCCCTGACCGGAGGCCCACACGGCTGCCACCTGAACACCGGCCCGCCCGGACCGTCCCCCGGCGGGCCGGAGATCAACGCCGCGCGGATCAGCGATCCACGGGGCGTTGCTGCACAGGTACGGTTCTCGTACGCATCGAACGACCGCCTGCGCGACCCTGACCGCGTCCGCCGTCGGCCTCACGTCATGGACGCGGACGGCCCAGGCACCCCTCTTCCGTACGGACGGGGCACGGCGTCGCGTCAAAGGCCGGCGGCGGACATGTCGCCGGTCCTCGTCCACCCCGCGCCCGGGTGGACCGTGTGATCAAATGAGCCCATGGGGGATACGCACGTGGCCTTGGGGCCACTGCAACTGGTCAACGGACACTGGGTGGTCGGGGATTCGCTCCGGCCCGGCGGATCCTGGCTGGAGTTCCGTACAGAGGGCCTCTGCCTGCAGGGCCGCCACGGGGGCGGCGAGCTGATCCCGTGGTCCAGGATCATGCTCGGGGTCAGGGTCTACATCGGGCGCGGGTACCCGAACCACGGGCAGTACTCGCTGCTGGGCATGCTCGGCAACCTCCCCGGTCCCTTCAGAGGGCGCGGTGGTGGGCACCTCGACATGACGCTCCGTCACCCCTACGAGGACCGCAAGCTGACCTTCGACCGGCATGCGCGCCCCTACCGCCTCCTGGACACCTTCCTCCTGGAGGAACTGCTGTCACAGGTCGTCGCCGCAGGCGAGGCGCACCGCCTCGGTGACCCCGACTGGCTGGGACACGTGCTCGGCCGCATGGCGCTGCTGTCACCTTCGCTGACACGCCGCAAGCTCGGCGAAGCGGTGGAAGAGGCCTGGCGGGGCTGAAGCGCGCCCGCGTCTCCCCCGATACCCCGGACCAAGGCGTCGAAGTGGCGATCCGGTGGCTGCGAGGGCTGGCATACGGTGCTTGGCCAAGTTGGTGTGCATCGCCAGGACCCTGAGCGGGTGATCGTCGATGTCCGTCCGCTGGAAGGGCTGCAAGAAGGCTGCCTCAGCAGCCTCGGCGCATCGTCGGGCACCGACCCGGCAGATCGCACGGCCCGCACAGTCTCGGTCTCGCCCTGGGCGCCGCCGACGCCGCGGACTGGACGCGATCAGCGCGTCTTGGCTCGCCGAACAGGTCCCCGCACTGGGCGACGAGGCGGCCTGACCGGAGGTCCCGCCACGAAGGCGGTGTGGAGGGACTTGGGGTCGTCCGCGTGCATCCGTATCACGGAGACGAGGTGGGGCGCACCGCACCGCGACGGTCTCGGCGACGCACACGAGCGTGAAGCCGTACATCAGGGCGGCTTGATCGCGGCTGTGCTGGAAGACGGCGTCGGCTCCCCCGACCCCGTGCCGGCGGCGGCGGCCGACCCAGCGGACCAGGCTGGCCATGAGCCGCAGCTCGTGGGTGACGAACCGCAGCACGCCCCCGGGAATCAGGTGTGTGAGCGCCTCCCGCCCGGACAGTCCGGACCTGCGCAGCCGCAGCCAGACGGAGACCTCGGCCCCGAGCATGACCAGCAGGAGGCCCTTCGCGCCCACGATGACCGCGCCCGGCACCGGTACGCCGACCAGCGGGCAGATGGCGAGTACGAGCTGAGCGGGAAGGGCGACGACGCGGAGCATCCGCGAGGCGGGGCCGCGCGCAGGGACGGAGGGCCGGTCCACGAGCTCCACTTCGAGGGGACGCACCAGGCCGCGTTCCAGGGGGCGAGGCGACCGGTAAGCGGGTCAGCTACCGCAGCGTGGAGGTCTACCGCATGGTCGGCGACAAGATCGCCGAGGAATGGGTGGCCCCCGACCTGATCAGCCTCTTCCAGCAGATCCACGACGGCGAACCGCGGGTCGCGGTCCGCCGTCGCCGTCGCCCAGGAGGTGAGGGCCCCGGACCGGTCACGGACCAGTGGGAGAGGACGCACCCCTTGCAGCCGGCGCGGAATGGAAGGTTTCACGGTAGACGCTGGGTGCCACGCCGGCGTGGGCTTTGAACAGCGTCCGGAAGTTGGCCGGGGTGCCCAGGCCGCAGTGGCGTGCCACGGCTTCCACCGTCGATTCCCCCGCTTCCAGGAGTTCGCGTGCGCGGGCGAGCCTGGCGTGGAGCAGCCATCGCATGGGCGGTCGACCGGTCTCGGAATGGAAGCGGCGGATGAGGGTGCGGCGGGACATCCCGGCCCGGTGGGCCAGTTGGTCGACGGTGAGCGGGTGGTGCAGGTTGCGCAGTGCCCACTCGCACAGCTGAGCCAGTCCGTCGGAACCGGAACGGTCCGGGCCTACCGGGAGGTCGATGTACTGGGCCTGGCCTCCCGTGCGGTGCGGTGCGGCGACCAGCAGGCGCGCCTGCTGATTGGCCGCGCGGGCGCCGTGGTCGCGGCGGATCAGGTGCAGGCACAGGTCCACACCCGCGGCGACGCCGGCCGAGGTCAGGACCTGCCCCTCGTCGACGTAGAGCACTTCCGGCTGCACCGACACCAGGGGGAAGCGGCCGGCCAGGGCCGCGGCGTACTGCCAGTGGGTCGTGGCCCGGCGCCCGTCGAGCACTCCGGCTGCAGCGAGGGCAAAGGCGCCGGTGCAGATGGACACCATGCGGGCCCCGCGGGCAGCCGCCCGCGCCAGCGCGGCCGTGACCGCGTCCGGCGGCTGCTCCGGCTCCAGGTACCCGGGGACGATGACGGTGTCGGCGGATTCCAGGCACTCCAGCCCGTGCTCCACGAAGAGCGCCGGGCCGCCGTGCATCGGAACCGCTCCGGGCCGCTCGGTGCACACGGTGAGCCGGTACGGTCCGCCGCTCCAGCTCCCGAAGATCTGGAGGGGGATCCCGATGTCGAGGGCGAGGACGTTCTCCAGGGCCACCACGACCACGTGGTGCGCAACATCGGGCGCCGGGCTCTCCTGCATGGCACGATCCTATCGCTGCATGGCATTCATGCCACTCACGGCGCTATCCGATCCGCACCTACGGTCGTGCCATGAAGGATTCCCTCCCGGTGCCGGCCCTGCCGGACACCTCAGTGGCCCGCAGCGCCGTCGCGTACGTACGGTCCTGCGAGAGCGAGCCCGTCGCCAACCACAGCATCCGCAGCTACGTGTTCGCCGCCCTGCTGGCCGAACACGAAGGACTGAAGCCCGGCACCGACTTCGACCCCGACCTCCTCTTCCACGCCTGCGTACTGCACGACCTCGGCACCTCGTCCTCGGCCCCCGGCGCGGAGCGCTTCGAGGTCGAGGGCGCGGACATGGCCGCCCGGTTCCTCACCGAACACGGCTACGACGCACAGGCGGTCGACCCGGTCTGGGAAGCCATCGCCCTGCACGCCACACCCGGCATCGCCGAGCGCCGCGGGGTACTGACGTATCTCACCCGCCGCGGCATCGGGGTGGACTTCGGCATCGGAGCCGAATTCGTGACGGACACCCAGGGCGCGGCCGTCCACCACGACCACCCGAGGCTGAACATGGTCACCGCACTGGTCGACGAGATCGTGCGGCACGCCACCCGCTCCCCGCAGGCCGGCGCCCGCTACACGCTCGGCGGCGAGTTCCTCCGTGAGCGCGCCGAACCCGCAGCCACCACCTTCCTCGAACGCGTGGCCTCGACCTCCCGCTGGGGTGCGTGAGCAACGCTCCTTGGCCTTGCCACGACGTCACGGTTCCTACGGGGAGTCATCAGGGTCGGGAGCCGTCACCGGGCGCTTCCCCGCCCCTGAGAGACACTCCTCGGCACGGCCCTGCGCCCCCGGGGCCCGATAGGTCAGGGCATGGACACCGACACACCACCGCCCCGGCCGATGGCGCACATCCTCGGCCGGCCGATGCTCACGGTCCCTTCGTTCACCCACACGTGAACTCCGTGCCCACGTCTCCCCGAAGAGATGCTCCTTCACTACGACCGGATGCGTCGGCCAACGGTCAACTCGGTCGTACTCGCCAACCGCGACCTCGGACCGGAAGAGATCATCGCCCGAGCCACAGACCACGGCGGCCCACTGCCGTGCAGGCACCATCTCCAAACGCGCAGGCCGCGCATCGTCGAGGGATCACCGGAAAGCGGGGACGGCGGCTGATCGTCCTCATGGAACGGCCACCCCCGGACTGCGCCACGCTCACCCCCGATGGTGGCGCCTGGCCCGCGGGTCTGCCGTAGCGGTGCTGAGGCGCAGTGCAGACCCTTTCGGAGTTCGGTGGCCTGAGGATGTCGAGAACTCCGGACCCCGGACGGTCACAACCGGCTCGAGCTGGCGAAGTACCGCAGCCCCGCCGCGATCAGCGCCGGGCCGCGCAGCCGGCCGCACGACATCCTGGGCACGCACCATCCTGGGCATGCGCACCGTGTCATGTTCGCCGTCGACGACCTCGAGGACACCGTTGCCCGCCTGCGACCCCACGGCGCCGAGCTCGTCGGCGAGATCGCCCAGTTCGAGGAGAGCTGTCTGCTCTGCTACATCCGTGGCCCGGAGGGCATCATCGTCGGACTGGCCGAGCAACTGCGCTGAGAAGGAGGACCTCGCCGTGGAGGTGTCCGGCGGGAATTCTGTCGGCTTCCTTACGGGGAACGTCAGCGAACGTCAGCCGGCGTGGACGTGGGGGCGGCGGGCGCGGTCCGGTTCGGCTTCGCGGATGACCTCGCGGGTGACGGGGGCGACTTCGCCCTGGCCGAAGAGGAAGAAGCGCAGGAAGTTGGCCATCGGGTTGCCCTCGGTCCACTCGAAGTAGATGTGGGGGCGCTGGCCGGTCTCGTCACGTACGTGGAGTAGGAAGGCGGCCAGGGCGTTGGGGATGCTGGAGCTCTCCAGGGTCAGGACCCGGTAGCGGCCGTGGAGCACCTCGCCGCGGACCCGCATGCCGGATTCGAACTCGGACGCGTCCAGGACGGTGACCTCGACGAACATGACGTCGTCACCGGGCGGGATGTCGTTGTCCGCGCGGATCTGTTCCTTCTTCTGCCGGTACTCGTCCAGGTCCCGGTTGTCGGGCTCGTTGGCGATGAAGCGGATGGTGCGGTTGGACGTGTCGCGGATGAAGCGCTGCGCCATGTCGTCCAGTTCCACGTCCGTGACGCGGAGCTCGAAGACGCGCGCGAGACGGGAGAGGAGGGAGAGCGCCATGATGCCGCCGATGAAGCAGGCGCCGATCTTCACGCCGTCGGGGCGCTCGACGACGTTGACGGCCGTGGTGTAGATGAAGACGGCGGAGATGACTCCGAAGCCGATGGTCCAGCCGCGCTCGCCCGCGCGGCGGGCGGCGATGGTCACGGCGACGGCCGCCGAGGTGATCAGGACCAGGACGCCGGTGGCGTACGCGCCGCCCTGGGCGTCGACGTCGGCGTTGAAGATCCAGGTCACCAGGAACGCGATCAGGGTGAACACGATGACCATGGGGCGCAGGGCTCGGGCCCAGTGTGGGGCCATGCCGTAGCGGGGCAGGTAGCGCGGCATCAGGTTCAGCAGGCCCGCCATCGCGGAGGAGCCGGCGAACCACAGGATCAGGATCGTGGAGATGTCGTAGACCGTGCCGAAGGCCGAGCCCAGGTGCTCGTGGGCCAGATAGGCGAGAGCCCGGCCGTTGGCCTCGCCGCCTGGCTTGAATTGGTCGGCGGGGATCAGCAAGGTGGTGATGAAGCTGGAGCAGATCAGGAAAACGCTCATGATGATGGCCGCGGTCGTCAGCAGCTTCTTGGCGCCCCGGATCCGGCCGGCCGGCTTGGCCTCGGTGTCGTCCGGGTCGCCCTTGACGTGCGGCATGACCGCCACGCCCGTCTCGAAGCCCGACAGACCCAGCGCGAGCTTCGGGAAGACGATGAGCGCGATGGCGATCATCATGAACGGGTTGCCGTGCTCGGTGGTCAGCGCGGTCGTCCAGTCGGTGATGACGTGCGGTTCGGTCATCACGTTCCACAGACCGACGGCCACGACCACGACGTTCAGGCCGAGGTAGGTGGCCACCAGGACCACGGCGACGCCGATGGCCTCGCTGAACCCCTTGAGGAACACGGCTCCGAGCAGCGCGATCATGATCAGGGTGATCAGCACTTCGTGGCCGTGGAGCGTGCTGGTGAGGTGCGGGTTCTCCACCAAGTGCGCGGTGGCGTCGGCGGCGGAGAGGGTGATGGTGATGAGGAAGTCGGTCGCCGCGAACCCGAGCAGGGTCAGGACGAACAGCTTCCCCTTCCAGAACGTCAGGAGCCGCTCCAGCATGGCGATCGAGCCCTCGCCGTGCGGGCTCTCCTCCGCGACCCGTCGGTAGACCGGCAGCGCGCCGAAGAGCGTGAGCAGGACGAGCACGATGGTCGCCAGCGGGGACAACAGTCCGGCCGCCAGCGCCGCGATACCGGGCTGGTAGCCGAGGGTGGAGAAGTAGTCGAGACCCGTCAGGCACATGACGCGCCACCACGGCCGGCCGTGCGGCTGGGCCGCCGCCTCCTTGGCGGCGGGCGAACTGTTCTCGGCGGTCAAGCCTTCCAGCATCCACGCCCGCAGGCGCGACGTGCGGGCAGGGGTGGCCATCGTGGGGGGCTCCTGTCGTACGGCAAAGAATCAGCCATCGACATCGACGGCTGGGCCAGCGTACGCAGCCCGATCATTTATGCACGTGAGGGGACAGATCCTGACGTGTCCTTAACACGGATGGGGTCTCATGTGGCGTGGGACATGCCCTCGCAAGCGCGGGGGCGGCCCGGACGGGAACCACCCCCGCGGGGGAACCAACGTCTATCCGAGACCGGGGACGGTGGATACCACCAGGTCGATCAGTTTGATGCCGACGAAGGGCAGGATCAGTCCCCCGAGGCCGTAGACACCGAGGTTGCGGCGCAGCAGGTCGTGGGCGGAGGCCGGCTTGTAGCGGACGCCGCGCAAGGCGAGCGGAATGAGAGCGACGATGATCAGGGCATTGAAGATGATCGCCGAGGTGATGGCCGAGGTCGGGCTGCTCAGCCCCATGATGTTGAGGGCTTCGAGTCCCGGGTAGGTCGCGGTGAACATCGCGGGGATGATCGCGAAGTACTTGGCAACGTCGTTCGTGATCGAGAAGGTGGTGAGGGCTCCTCGGGTGATGAGGAGCTGCTTGCCGATCTCGACGATGTCGATGAGCTTGGTGGGGTTGGAGTCCAGGTCCACCATGTTCCCGGCCTCTTTGGCGGCCGAGGTACCGGTGTTCATCGCCACGCCGACGTCCGCCTGGGCCAGAGCCGGGGCGTCGTTCGTGCCGTCGCCGGTCATGGCCACGAGCTTGCCGCCCTCCTGCTCCCGTTTGATGAGGGCCAGCTTGTCCTCCGGGGTTGCCTCGGCGAGGTATTCGTCGACCCCTGCCTCCGCGGCGATGGCGCGGGCCGTGAGCTCGTTGTCGCCGGTCACCATGACCGTACGGATCCCCATGGCGCGCAACTCCGCGAACCGCTCCCGGATTCCCTCCTTGACCACGTCCTTCAGGTGGATGATCCCGAGGACCCGGGGTCCGTTCCCATCGTGGACGGCCACCAGCAGGGGCGTGCCTCCGGACTCGGACACGGCAGCCGACCACGTAGCGGCTTCCGCCGGTACGCTCCCTCCGCGTGTCACCACCCAGTCGCAGACCTGCGTCACCGCGCCCTTGCGGATGGCGCAGCCGGCGCCGTTGTCCCAGCTCAGGTTGACGCCGCTCATCCGAGTACGGGCGCTGAACTCGGTGAACCTCGGGTTGCTCAGGTCCTGCGTGGCGGCCGGCTCCAGCCCGCACTGCCGGGCCAGGGTGACGACCGACCGCCCTTCCGGGGTGTCGTCGGCGAGGGAGGACAGTTGCGCGGCGTCCGCGAGCCCGATGTGGTCGACGCCGGGCAACGGGATGAAGGCGGCGGCCTCGCGGTTGCCGAGGGTGATCGTGCCGGTCTTGTCGAGCAGCAAGGTGTTCACATCGCCTGCCGCCTCCACGGCTCGGCCGCTCATCGCGATGACGTTGCGCTGGACGAGCCGGTCCATGCCCGCGATGCCGATCGCGGAGAGCAACGCGCCGATGGTGGTGGGGATGAGGGTGACGAGGAGGGCGACCAGGACGGTGGTGGACTGGGCGGCGCCCGCGTAGGCGGCCATCGGCTGGATGGCGACGACCACCAGGACGAAGATGACGGTCAGCGCGGCCAGCAGGATGTTCAGCGCGATCTCGTTCGGGGTCTTCTGCCGGGACGCGCCCTCGACCAGGGCGATCATCCGGTCCATGAAGCTCTGCCCCGGGCGCGAGGTGACCCGTACGACGACCTCGTCGGACAGGACGGTCGTGCCCCCCGTGACACCGGACCGGTCGCCGCCCGACTCCCGCAGCACCGGAGCCGATTCACCCGTGACGGCCGACTCGTCCACCATCGCCGCCCCGTCGACCACGTCTCCGTCGGCCGGGACCAGCTCCCCCGCCTCGACGAGGACGAAGTCGAAGGGCTGGAGATCGGCCGGCGCGACCACCTCGGTCTCCGCGCTGCGCAGGTTCGCCCCGTACGTCCAGTGGTTCAGCCGGACCGCGACCGTGTCCGTCCGCGCCTTGCGCAGGGATGCGGCCTGGGCGCGGCCGCGGCCCTCGGCGACCGCCTCGGCCAGATTGGCGAAGAGGACCGTCAGCCACAGCCAGACACTGACCACCCACGTGAAGACGGACGGATGGATGACCGCCGACAGCGTGGTCAGCACGGAACCCACCGCGACGACGAACAGCACCGGCTTCTTGACCAGTTCACGCGGGTGGAGCTTGCCGACCGCCTCTCGTGCGGAGGCTGCGAGCAGCTCGGGCTCCAGTACGTCTGCCTGCCCGACCCGCTTCCGGGGCGGCCGGTTGACCGGAGCCCGCGGAGGGGTCCCGAGACCCGGAGGAACGTGCTGCGCGGCGGCGGGAGCCATGAAGGGACCTTCCGGTGAGTTCGACTGAGGCAGGACATCCCTGCCGGCGGGCCGGACAGGGGTGTGAGAGAGGTGTCGCCGCCGGGGACCACTCCATGGACCCCCTCGGCCGTCATGTGAGTGATCGAGGCCCCGGCGGCGCAACAAGCAGGAAACTACCGCCCGTTCGCAGGCCGTCCCTCATGCGCGCAGAGGATTTGGCGCCGTCTTGACGTCGGCACATCGAGATGTGTCAAGCATCCGTCAGGGATGCGTCAAGGCAGGTCAGCGCATGTCAGAGGTGATGCGGAAGCGCAGCCGGCAGGTGACGGCGTCGGTGTCGCGGCGTACCGCGCGGGCGACGACGGAGCCGCGCTGGTTCTGCAGCAACCGCTGCCACAGGCGGGCGGGTTCGGTCTCCGGGATGAGGACGGTCACCTGTGCGCTCGCATGGGTCCGCGCCAGCTCACGTACGTACGCCGATACGGGGCGGCCGAGCGAGCGGGTGTCCGAGGAGAGCTCGATCAACTCCACTCCGGGCTTCCACAACTCCCAGTCCCGGCGCAGCGGCTCGGGGCCTGTGCGATGCGGCCGAGCTCCGGACGCTCACCGATCTCCGTGTAGGGGGTCGTCGCCGAGGCGGCTGGTGGACCTGGCGGTCGGCCTTGAGGGCGAAGAGGTGTGGCAGGTGGTTGTCGCGGGCCAGCAGGCTCATCAGCACCGGCAGCCCGCCGAAGGAGGTGTGCGCCGCCGGCGCCAGCAGCACCGTGGTGGCGAACTGGACGACGTAGAAGGCCGCGTTGTGACCGAAGGAGGCGTCCGCGAGTGGGGCGAGGACGGTGACGCCCTCGACCGGCTGGAGGTGGAAGCGCCCGATGAGGACCGAGAGCCCGATCAGCATGACGCCGAGCAGGGCGCCGAGAGCGACCTCGGTGCGCTGGGCCCGGCGGACCGCCGGAGCGCGGAAGGACGGCACGGCGTTGGCCACGGCTTCCACACCGGTCAGCGCCGAACAGCCCGCCGCGAAGGCCTTCAGCAGCAGGAGCGCGCCGACGGAGGTGGCGCCCTCACCGAGCGCGGAGGCGTGTCCGGTGGCGGAGGCGGTGCTGATCGGACCGTCCCGGAAGAGGCCGGCGACGACCATCGCGAGGATCGACCCCACGAACACGGCGGTGGGGACGAGGAAGGCCTTGGCGGAGTCCACGACCCGGTGAAACACCAGGCCCACCAGCACACCGGCCTACCACCACCCACCCTTCCACAACAACCTTTAGGGTCTGTTGCGAAAGTGGATCTTGCCCGTTCGCGATCACGTGTTGTGGGGCGTGGTGATCTGACGAATGGCCAGTGGGCCCGGCTTGAGCCGTTGCTGCCGCAGGGCATCAAGCCGGGGCGTCCGCAGGCGTGGACGCGGCGGGTGGTGCATTCGTCGACCCTTGACGGCCTCGGTCTCCTGTCCCAGACCCGGGTGCAAAACAGGCGTCTCAGCTCTCGGCGGGGGCGGCGGGCTGGTCCGCTTGCCGGGAATCGGATCGCCATCAACGGGGTTGGTGGGGTGAACCGATATTGGAGGGGTCATGCGAGCGATTCAGGTGTACGAAGTGGGCGGTCCCGAGGTGCTGCAGGAGGCCGAGGTGGACCAGCCGCGGCCGGGTCCGGGCGAGGCGGTCGTGGAGGTCGCCGCATCCGGGGTCAACTTCCTCGACGTCTACCACCGTGAGGGCCGGTACAGCCTCCCGCTGCCCTTCACCCCGGGTGCTGAGGGCGCCGGCACGGTCGTCGAAGTGGGACCCGGCGTCGCTGACGTCGAAGTCGGGGACCGGGTCGGTTGGGTGGAGATTCCCGGCACGTATGCCGAGCGGGCCGTCGTGGACGCCTCCCGGCTGGTGCCGCTGCCCGACGACATCGACTTCGAGACCGCCGCCGCCGTGCTCCTTCAAGGCATGACCGCGCACTATCTCGCCAAGGACGCCTACCCGGTTCAGGGGGGCGACACGGTGCTCGTGCATGCGGCCGCTGGTGGCATGGGGCTGCTTTTGACCCAGCTCATCACCCATCTCGGCGGCAGGGTGATCGGCACGACGTCGACCACGGCGAAGGCCGAGCTGGCGAAGCGCGCCGGGGCCGCTGAGGTGATCCTTTCCTCCGCGGTCGACGATCTCGCAGCCGAGGTGAGGCGGCTCAACGGCGGTCAGGGACTGCCGGTCGTCTTCGACGGCGTCGGCGCGCACACCTTCGATGCGAGCCTCGCCAGCCTGCGAACCCGCGGCCATCTCGTGCTCTTCGGCGCGGCAAGTGGTGCCGTGCCGCCGTTCGATCCGATTCGGCTCGCCCACGGCGGTTCGCTGACCCTGATCCGGCCCAGCCTCGGGGACTTCATCGCCGATCGGTCCGAACTGCTCCGACGGGCCGCCGATGTGTTCGAGTGGGTGCGCTCCAAGTCGCTCGAGGTCACCGTAACGGGCCGCTACGCATTGTCCGAGGCCGCCCAGGCCCACAGCGATCTGGAGGCTCGGCGTACCACCGGCAAGCTGCTCGTCGTACCCGATGCGGCCGCTATTGGACGCCGCGAGGAGACGCGGAGCTGATCGCGGGTGACGAGGTCGGGGATCTTGGAGACTGAGATGTCGAGGGCATGGCCGACCGTCATCGCCAAGATCCCCGACAGCGTCAGAAACTCAGCAGGCCAAGCTCAAGTTCCGGCGGGTTTCCGGCGTGTCTGGGTCACACCCCTTCAAGATCCCTCAGCCGAGACCTGGAACAACCGCGCGGGAATTCGCCAGCGCCGGGCCCCCGTGGCAACGACCGTGGCCAGTACCACGAGGACCAGGGCCGTACCGATGCTGCGCGCGCCGGTGGCGTAGTGGAGGTATTCGCGGGTCAGGCGGAAGCCTGCCGATCAGGCCAGGAGGCGGCTGGGGCGGTTGTCGCGGGAGCAGGTCCAGCTCGGTGTCCGGCCGCGGGCGGCGATGTCCTCGCACAGGGCGGTGACGCAGGCCAGTGCGAGGACTGGTGGCGGTTGCCGGGGGGTGGCCAGGGCGGTGACGTCCTCGTAGCGGCTGCCGAGGAAGTAGGTGCAGGCGAGCGAGAGGGCCCGGCCGCGGTGGAAGGCGCCCCAGCCGAGGCCGGAGGCGACGAGTTGCTCCGGGCCGCCCCACGGGAACCAGCACCGCCTCCCCCAAACAGGCACACCTCCGCAATTCGGGCAGCGTCTGTCCACCCCCTTCCGGAGCGACCCACGAGGTGCGAAGGCGGCTGTGTGGTGGCTGGACACATGCGGGTGCAGGTGATTGTGATGGCGGGCCACATATGCCGCTGAACTGGGGACTTCTACGTTGTGGCAACGCCCGACGTCCCCGCAGACACCCTGGAAGTGGTGCACATGGTCTCCCCCGGAACCGTCCCGCAGGCTCCATCCGGAATCCGGCGGATCGTCGCCGCCAGTCTGATCGGGACCACCATCGAGTGGTACGACTTCTTCCTCTACGGCACCGCCGCCGCGCTCGTCTTCAACAAGCTGTTCTTCCCGACGGCCGATCCGCTGACCGGGACGCTGATCGCCTTCCTCACCTACGCGATCGGCTTCCTGGCACGGCCGTTGGGCGGGGTGGTCTTCGGGCACTTCGGTGACAAGGTCGGGCGCAAGAAGCTGCTGGTGCTCAGTCTGCTGATGATGGGCGGGGCGACGTTCGCGATGGGGTTGCTGCCCACGCACGCGACCATCGGGATCGGTGCGCCGGTCCTGCTCACGCTGCTGCGGCTGATACAGGGCTTCGCGCTCGGCGGGGAGTGGGGCGGGGCCGTGCTGATCGTCTCCGAGCACGGTGGGGACGAGCACCGCGGGTTCTGGGCCTCCTGGCCGCAGTCCGGCGCACCTGGTGGGAATCTGCTGGCCACCGGCGTCCTCGCACTGCTCGCCTCCGTGCAGTCGGACGCCGCGTTCCTGGCCTGGGGTTGGCGGATCCCGTTCCTGCTCTCCGGGGTGCTGGTGGCCGTCGGGCTGTGGATCCGGCTCTCGGTGTCGGAGTCCCCCGTCTTCCTCGCCGCGCGGGCCAAGGCGGACGCGGCGGCGGCCCGCGGGGCCGCGGAACGCGCCCCCGTCGTGCAGGTGTTCCGCCGGGACTGGCGCCAGGTGCTGATCGCCAT
Source organism: Streptomyces sp. NPDC051555 (assembly GCF_044454405.1). Classification (NCBI taxonomy): domain Bacteria; kingdom Bacillati; phylum Actinomycetota; class Actinomycetes; order Kitasatosporales; family Streptomycetaceae; genus Streptomyces; species Streptomyces sp. NPDC051555. The sequence continues at coordinate 285,898 of NZ_JBITDP010000002.1, forward strand.
CGGCACCCGGTTCGGCGAGAACATCTCGTACTACGTCCTCACCTCGTTCCTCCTCGTGTACGTCACCGCGCACCTGGGCCTGCCCAAGACCACCGCCCTGAACGCGGTCCTGATCGGCTCCGCCGTCCACTTCGTCACCATCCCGGCCTGGGGTGCGCTCTCCGACCGGATCGGGCGCCGCCCGGTGACGCTGATCGGCTCCGGCGGCATGGCCCTGTGGGCGTTCGCCTTCTTCGCCCTGCTCGACTCGAAGTCGTTCCCCGTGATCGCCGCGGCCGTGACCGTCGGACTGCTGCTGCACGGTGCGATGTACGGGCCGCAAGCGGCCTTCATCTCCGAGATGTTCGACACCGAGGTCCGCTATTCCGGCGCGTCGATGGGCTCCCAGCTCGCCTCGATCGTCGCCGGGGCGCTGGCCCCGATCATCGCCGTCGAACTGCTGGCGGACTACGGCTCCTCGGTCCCGGTGTCGATCTACCTCTGCGCGGCCGCCGTGGTCACGACCCTCACCGTCGCCTTCGCCAAGGAGACCCGCGGCCGCGACCTGGCGCGTACCGTGAACGACACCTCGGCGCCCGGGGCGTCCGGACGGCCCGGCCGGAAGGCTCCGCAGACCCAGCGGGCCGCCTGACCCGACCCTGAAAGGAACTCCCGTATGACCTCGGTGTGGACGGCGGACCACGGGACCTCGGACCACGGGAGCTCGGACGACGGGACCGCGGACGGCGGGACGGACCAGGGGGCGCCGGGTGCCCCGGCCGGCGCCGCGGCCGCCGCCCTGCGGGAGTTGCTCGGTCTGCTGGCCGACGGAGCGCCGGCCGAACGCTTCGCCCGGCCCGCGGCCGACGCCCGCGCGGCCGGGGCCGGGGCCGGGGAGCAGGCGTGGGTGGAGAAGGCCACCCGGGTCGCCCTGGACATCCGTCGCACCCTCGACCAACACCGGCGCCGCGAGGCGGAGCTCACCGCGCTGTTCGACACCGCCGGGGACCTGGCCGCCCTGCGGGACCCGGACGCCGTCCTGCGGGCCATCGTGCACCGCGCCCGACTGCTGCTGGGGACGGACGTCACCTACCTCACCCTCAACGACCCGGTCGTCGGGGACACGTACATGCGGGTCACCGACGGCTCCGTCTCGGCCGCCTTCCAGCAACTGCGCCTGGGCATGGGCGAGGGGCTCGGCGGCCTGGTCGCCCAGAGCGCCCGCCCCTACGCCTCCGCCGACTACCGCACGGACGACCGCTTCAAGCACACCGCGGCCATCGACAACGGGGTGAGCGAGGAGGGACTGCGCGGGATCCTCGGCGTCCCGCTGCGGGTGGGCAACCGGGTCATCGGGGTGCTGTACGCCGCCGACCGCGCGGTCCGCGAGTTCGCTCCCGAGGCGGTCGCCCTCCTCGCCTCGCTCGCCGACCACGCGGCCGTGGCCATCGACGGCGCCCGGCTGCTGGAGGAGACGCGCGCGGCCCTCGTCGAGCTGGGTGTGGCGAACGAGACCGTCCGCGCGCACAGCGAGGCGATGCGACTGGCCGCCGAGACCCATGACCGGCTCACCGAACTGGTGCTGCGCGGCGCCGACACGGGCGACCTGGCCCGCGAGGTCGCGGCCCTGCTGGGCGGCGGTCTGGTGGTCCACGACTCCGACGGCAGCGAGCTCGCCCGGGTGGCCGCGGGACCTCAAGCGCAGGAGCTGCCGGAGATACCAGGGCGGCCGCAGGCGCAGGAACGGCCGGAGGCACGGGAGCGGCCGGAGGCACGGGAGCGGCCGGAGGCACGGGACGCACAGGACGCACGCGAGGCTTGGACAGCGGCGTCCCGCTCCGGTGGCCGGGCCGTCCGCGCGGCCGGGAACTGGGTCTGCGCGGTCCTGGCGGGGCCCGAACTCCTCGGCAGCATCACCCTGACCGGCCGCCCGGAGCTCCCCGACTCCGACCGACGGCTCTTCGAACGCACCGCGCTGGTCACGGCGCTGCTCCTGTTGCTGCGCCGGTCCACGGCGCAGGCCGAGGACCGGGTCCGCGGCGAGCTGCTCGGCGACCTCCTGGCCACCGGGCCCGCGGGCCGGGTCCGGGATCCCGCCGGTCAGTCGCTGCGCGCGCGCAAGCTGGGCGTCGACCTGACCCGCCCGCACGCCGTGGTGGTGCTGCACTGCGACGCGGCGCAGCGGACCAGGCTGCTGGCCGAGGGGGCCCGCCGGGCCCGGGCCCTGGAGGGGCTCGCCGGACTGTACGAGGGCCGGGTGGTGCTCGTCGCGCCGACCGGGCACCCCGGTCCGCTGGCCCGCTCGCTCGCCGAGGACCTGGGCAGGGTCCTGGCCGTCCCGGTCACCGTGGGCTCCGCCGGGCCGGCCGCGGATCCCCCCGGGCTGCCCGCCGCGCACGCCGAGGCGTTGCGCTGCCTGGAGGCGCTGCACGCCCTGGGGCACACCGGGCAGGGCGCGGCCCTGCCGGACCTGGGCTTCCTCGGGATCCTGCTGGGCGAGCGCAGCGACGTGGCCGGCTACGCGGAGCGGGTACTGGGCCCCGTACTGGACTACGACCGCAGGCGCGGCACCGAGTTGATCGGGACCCTGGAGGCGTACTACGCGCACGGGGCCAGCCTGGCCAAGGCCAAGGACGCGCTGCACGTCCACGTCAACACCGTGGTGCAGCGGCTGGACCGGATCCGGCAGCTCCTGGGCGAGAGTTGGAACACCCCCTCGCGGGCCCTGGAGATCCAGCTCGCGCTGCGCGTGCACCGCGTATCGGGCATCCCGCGGGGCGGATCACCCGAGGTCAGCGGCCTCCCGCGTTGAGTGCGCGTCGGGATCGTCGCTCGAACGCGCACATCCGAGCGAGGTCCGTACGCTCGGTCGTCGCGGCTCTCTCCATGGCGGATCCGGGCTGTACGACCGGAGCACCACGATGGCCGTCCGCACCCGCATGCCGACCCTGGAGAGTTCGACCGTACCGAACGTGCTCGCCGCGCTGCTCCAGCACGTGCGCGAGGTCATCCGGGAAGCCGAACCCGAACCCGACCGCGCCCGCCGCCCGCACGTCCACGCGGGCCGAGCCGCCCGGGGCGAAGGGACCGACGGGGCCGAAGGGCCCGACGGACGGTCGTCCCCCGCCCGCGCCCCCGCAGCTGGAACGATGGCGCCCATGAACCGGTCCCCCGCCCACGGCCCGACGCCCCCGCCGGAGCACGTCGGGTCCCCGCCGGAGCACGTCGGGTCCCCGCAGGAGCACGTCGGGTCCCCGCAGGAACACGTCAGCGCGCTCCTGGACCGGCTGGTGGAGTCGGGCGCCGAGGCCGGGGCCGGGCTCCAGGTCGCGGCGTACGCGGGCGGGGAGCTGATCGTCGACGCCTGCGCGGGCGTCCCCGGCACGGACGCGCTGATCCACAGCTTCTCGGTCGGCAAGGGCTTCACGGCCACCCTGGTCCACGTGCTCGCCGAGCGGGGGCTGATCGACTACGACACCCCGATCTCCCACTACTGGCCCGAGTTCGGGGCGCGGGGCAAGGAACGGGCCACCGTGCGCCAGGCCCTCACGCACACGATCGGCGTACCGCAGCTCCCGGCCGGCATCACCGCGGCGGAGTTGTGCGACTGGGACACGATGTGCGCGCTCGTCTCCTCCCTGGAGCCGCTGTGGGAACCGGGATCGGCCAGTGGGTACCACGGCTGGACCTTCGGTTGGATCCTCGGCGAGACCGTGCGCCGGATCACCGGCCTGACCCCGGGAGAGGCCCTGCGCACGTACGTCGCCGAACCGCTCGGGGTGGCCGACGAGCTGTACTTCGGAGTCCCCCGGGACGCGCTCGGGCGTACCGTGCCGCTGGTGGAGGGGAATTGGGCGCAGTGGCTGGCCTCGCTGCCGCCCACCGCCCCCTTCGTCCACTTCGTCGCGCCCGACCCCGGCGTGTGGACCACCGCCGAACTGGCGAATCAGCAGTCCTACTTGCTCGCGGACCTGCCGGCCTGCGGGACCACCACCGCCCGGGCGGCGGCCCGGATGTACGCGGCGCTGCTGGGCGAGGTGGACGGTGTGAGGCTGCTGTCGCCCGAACGGGTGGAGCTCGCGGCCCGGGTGGCCGTCGAGGGGAAGGACCGGATGCTGCTCGCGCGGCACGCGAAGGGGCTCGGCTACTTCCTGGGCCTGCCCGCGATGGGCGGCGAGACCACCTCCTTCGGCCATCACGGCAGCGGCGGCAGCATCGCCTTCGCGGACCGGGCCCGGGGGCTGTCCTTCGCCCTCACCCGCACCCGCCTGGTCGCGGGCCCGGCCGACACCTCGGCCCGGGTGCTCGCCGACGCGGTCAGGGCGCTCCTCTGAACGAGTGAGGTCGCCCCGGGGCTGGAGACCGGAGACCTGAGACCGGACATCGGAAGATCCGGGCGCGCGGCGGCAGGTGCGTTGCTAACCTGCCAACACACCGCGCTGTACCAGGGGAGGGTCCGATGCGGCCACGGCTGGTGTTCGTCCACGGAATCGGCGGACCGCGCGATCCGGAAGGTGAACGCGTCGCGTGGGCCCGGGCGTTGGCCGAGGGCATGCGGGCGGCCGGGCACGCCGCAGCGGCGGCCGCACTGGTCTCCGGCGAGGCGGTCGAGTGTGCGTTCGCGTACTACGGCGACCTCTTCGACCAGGCGCAGGCCCAGGGCGCCGGGGACCTGGGTGCCGGGGATCCGGGGGCCGGTGCGGACGCGGCCACGGACGCGGTCCTGGCGGAGCTGCTGGTCGCCTGGGTGGAGCACCTGACGGAGGCGGCGGACGCGGACGAGCTCCGGATCCTCGACCACGCCCGGGCGGAGGCCGCTCCCAGGGCGCAGGAGCAGGGCGGCGGGCAGGTCGTACGCCGGGCGCTCAACGTGGCCACCACGGTGCTGGCGCTGCGGCCGTGGAGCGGCGCCGGGCGCTGGATCACCCCCAAGGTGATGGTCAGTCATCTTGCCCAGGTCGCGCGCTACTTGGCTCGCGGCGAATCCGGCGCGGATGGCGCCGGCCTCGACCGGCGCATCCGCACCCGGGTCGCCGAGGCCGTGGGGGACGGCCCGGCGGTCGTCGTGGCGCACTCCCTCGGGTCGGTCGTCGCACTGGAGGCGCTCCACGAACACCCCTCATCCGTACCGTTGTTCGTCACGATCGGCTCCCCCCTCACCATGCGGACGGCCGTGTGGCCCCGGCTCGTCCCGCAGCCCGCGGTCGTGCCCGAGGGGGTCGGCGAGTGGCTGAACTTCTGGGACCGCGACGACGTCCTCGCCGTCCGGCCGCGGCTGGAGCGGGACGTACGGGGCAACTCCGCAGGCGTCGTACCGCAGTCCCGCCGGGTCGACTCGGACGGCGTCTGGGTGCACTCCGCCGAGAAGTACCTCGCGCAACCGGCCGTCGCCGGACCCGTCGCCCAGGCGCTGGCCCGGCTCGCACGCCCGGTTTCGGACGTGGACGTGGGCGTGGACGTGGGCGTGGACGCGGGCACGGACGGCGGGCAGCCCTGGTGAGACGCCGCCGGGCCGGGCGGCGCCACGTCCTGGTGATCGCACCGCAGTGCCCCTCGATGGTCCGGCTGACCTCGTTGGAGGACGCGGCCGCCGGGCTGTACGGGGCACTGGCCGACGCCTCGCTCGGCGCCTGCGAACCCGGGCTGCCGGCCGGGCGCCGCTCCCTGATCAGCGGTGACGACCTGACCAGCGCGGCCCTCGTGGAGAGCGTGGGCGCCGCCATCGACCACGCGGCCGAGCACCGCGCGACCCTCGTCCTCGCCTTCCTCGGGCACGGCTTCGCCGCCGGGCGCACCAGCACCCTGCACCTCATGTGCGCCGACTCCACCGACGACCTGCGGCACGGCTCGGTGAACATCGGCGAGCTGCTGGTGCGGGCCGCTGACCACCCCGGTGTCGACGGCGTGCTCGGCATCGTCGACACCTGCCACGCCGCCGGAGCGCCGCCCGCGGTGGCGGACCTGGCCGGGGGCGCCAGGGGCGGCCGGGCCCGGCTGGGGCTGCTGATGGCCTCCTCCCTCGGACAGCCCGCCGTCGACCTCGCCTTCTCCCGGAGCCTGACCGCCGTCCTGCGGGAGGGCCTCCCCGGCATCGGGGCCACCCTCGGCGTGGCCGCCACCCGTGAGGCGCTGCGCGGCCTCCTGGTCGGGCAGAACGTCTCCGGGTTCGACTACGACGCGGACGGCGCGGCCGACGAACCACTGTGGATCGCCCGCAACGCCCGGGTCCGGCAGGGGTTGTTGGGCGGCTTCGGCGGGGTGCTCGCCGGGGAGGAACTCACCGAGGCGCTCGCCGCCCTGGATCCCGCGATGCCCGTGCCGGACGGCGCCCCGGACGTGCGGGCGGCCCTGCACTGTCGCGTCGAGCTGCTGCGCCACCCGCCCGGCCCCCGGCGCGAGCGGGCGCTGCGCGGCCTCGACGGACTCCTCGTGGCGGTCCGCACGGTCGATTTCATCCGGAGCTGGCTCGGCGCCGACCTGACCACCGCCCGGCTGCGGCACACCCTGTACAGCATGCTGGCGGCCGAGGGACGGCTCCCCGCGGCCGGCGCCCCGCACCTCACCGACGTCGGCATCATCGACGAACTGGTCTTCAACCACCCGGACACCGAACGGGACGGCAGGCGGGACCTCGCCCGCTTCGTCACGCTCCTCGCCCAGGTCTGCGGCCGGGACCCGGGCGACCCCGAACTGCGCGCCTGGGCCGCGCGGATCGAGGCTCCCGTCGAGGTCAACGACGCCATCGAGCACACCGCCCGGCGCGCGGCCGGCCAGCGGCTCGGCCTCGTCGTCAGCCTGCACTCCTCCCTGATCGGGGACTGGCCCGAAGTCCTCGACGGCTGGCTGCTCCTGGACGGTTCGGTCATCCACCACGAGCAGTTCCCCAGCGACACCGCGGACCGCACGGGCGCCGAGAACGCCGTCGAGGAGGCCGTCCTGTGGGCCGAGGAGCACGCCCGCACCCTCGAACTCCCCCTCAGACGGCTGGACCTGGCCGTGCCGAGCGGGCCGTTGCTGACCTGGCGGCCCGAAGAGGCGGGCGCTGCCATGCTCCTGGGCATCCGGTACGACGTGCACCTGCACTGGAGCAGTCGGCTCACCCCCGACGCGGCGCTGCGCAGCATCGAGCCGGTGGTCGCCGCGCGGTGGGAGTCGATCGCCGAGTGCCGGGGGAGCACGCCCGTGGACTGGCTCGCACACGAGGACCTGCTCGACGCTGCGCGGCTGCGCGGGCACCTGCGGGTCGGGCGCTACGCCCGCGGGATCGGCCTCAGCCGCCATCCCGGCGCCGACGCGCGGCTGATGGAGACGCTGCTCGCCTACACCCCGGTGCTGCTGTGGCCGGACAGCGCCGCGGGCTTCCCCGAGGAGCGGCGCGCCGTCCTCGACCGTGACTGGTGGGCCATGCCGGGCGCCCTGGCGCACGCCTATCGCCAACGGTGGCGCGGTGTCGACGGCGCGGACCTGGCCGATCTGCGCGCCGTCTGGGACGACGAGCAGTGGCTGCGCTTCTGCCGCCTCCTGCGGACGGCGCCCCTGCCCGTCCGCGACCGAGCCGAGGGGACCCCATGACCTGGGACGCGTACTACCGGGGTGACGGCGTGCCGAGGCCCGCCGCCGCCCTCCCCGCACCGCCGCCGTGGCGGACCTTCCCGATCCCGTCGTCGGCCGGGGTGTTCCGGCCGCCGGCGGGGCTGACCGACGCCGTGAACGCGGCCCTGGCGCTGCGCCGGCCGCTGTTGATCACCGGCGGCCCGGGCACCGGGAAGTCCACGGTGATCGAGCAGGTGGCCGCCGAGCTGGACCTGGGGCCCGTACTGCGCTGGCACGTCACCTCGCGCAGTACGCTCGCGGACGCCCTGTACCGCTACGACGCGCTCGGCCGCATCCACGCGCACCGGCTCCAGCAGGAGAAGGCCCGGGCCGGGGGCGAGGCGGGCGCGGACGACATCGCCGCCTTCTTGACCCTCGGTCCGCTGGGCACCGCGCTGCTGCCCTCGCCCCGGCCGCGCGCGCTGCTCATCGACGAGATCGACAAGGCCGACCTGGACCTGCCCGGGGACCTCCTCGACGTGCTGGAGCGCGGTGAGTTCCGCGTCAACGAGCTGATGCGCGAGGAGCAGGACCGGGCGCTGGTGCGGGTCTGGGAGAGCGGGGCGCGCCACCTCGTGGAGGACGGGCACGTGCAGTGCACCGAGTTCCCCTTCATCGTGATGACGAGCAACGGCGAACAGGAGCTGCCGGCCCCCTTCTTGCGCCGCTGCGTGCGCTACACCATGCCCAAGCCGACCGCCGAGCTGATCCGCGGCGTCGTGCGGGGCCACCTGGGTCTGGAGGTCGGCGACGCGGGTCCGGCGGCCGAGCTGGTGGACGGCTTCGTGCGGCGGGTCGCGGCGGGCGAGAGCGTGGCCGTCGACCAACTCCTGGGCACCCTGCACCTCTTGGACGGCCCGGTCCGGATGGCGGACGCCGAGCGGGAGAAGCTGATCGCGCTCCTGATGCGGGACCTCTCGGGTGCCTGACGTCCCCGCGCCGCCGCGGGTCCCGGTCCCGGACCGTGATGGCGACCCCCTGGCGGCCGTCACGGGGGCCCTGCACGGGCTCGGCCGGGGGCTGGACGGGCTCTCGATCGCCGAACTGCTGTGGCTGGCGGCGACGGCCGGGCGACACGACCCGGCGGCGAGCGCCCCGACCGCCCCCGGCGCCCCGGCTCCCGACGCCGCCGCGGACCCGGGGCCGACAGCCGTCGACGCGCGCGAACGGATCGGGCGCCGGCCGGGCCTCGGCGTGTACGGACCGTCGGCGCCGGGCGGCGCTTCGCTGCCCGCCGGGGAGATGTCGGTGCCCCGCGGCACGGCGCTGCCCCGCGCCCGGGAGCTCGCCCGCGCGCTGCGGCCGCTGCGCCGGGTCTGGCCCGCGGGCCGCGGATCGCGGCTGGACGTCGGGGAGACGGTCGCGGGATACGCCCGTAGCGGGGAGCTGCTGCCCGCCTTCCGACCCGCCCCGGAGCGCTGGTTCGACCTGACCGTGGTGCTCGACCGGTCCGCGACCATGGCCGTCTGGCAGGACACGGGCGCCGAGTTGCTGAAGGTGCTGGCCTCGACGGGGGCGTTCCGCACGCTCCGGGTCCGGGAGGCCGCCTCCTGGCCGCCGGTCGCCGCCACCGGCCCGGGTGCGGGCGCGGGCGCGGGCGGCCTCGGCAGCGCCGGCGCCCCCTCGTCGCGGCCCCGGCGGCTGGTCCTCGTCTTCTCCGACTGCGTGTCCGGCGCCGGGGGCGAGCGCGCCTTCTGGGACCGGCTGCGCGGTTGGGCCGCGGCCACCCCCACCGTGCTGGTGAACCCGCTGCCGGCGCGGATCTGGCGGCACAGCGGCCTCGACCTCCCGGCGGTGCGGGTCACCCCGCCCGGCGCCCCGGGCGCGCGCAACCCCGCGCTGCGGTTCGCGGTCCCCCCGCTGGCGGAGCAGGCGTACGGGCCGTCGGAGGAGGGCGCGCCCTGCGGCGGGCACCGTGACGCCTGGCTGCCGCTGCCCGTCGTCGGCCTGACCCCGCGCGCCGTCTCCCGCTGGGCCCGCACGCTGATGCGGGGCGACCCGGACGGCTGCGAGGCGGTGCTGCTCCCCGGGCCGGGGCTGGCCGCCCCGGCGCCCGCCGCGCCGGAGGAAGGGCCCGCCGACGCCGCGCGGTCGGCCGAGGCGTTCCTGCGCCGGGCCTCGACGCCGGCCGTCCGGCTCGCGGTGCTCTGCTCGGCGTACCCGCAGTTGTACACCGGCCTGCTCCACGTGATCCGGCAGGAACTCGTCCCGGAGGCCTCGGCGGCCGATCTGGCCGAGGTCGTCGTCGGCGGGCTGTTCCTCGTCGAGGCGCAGGAGGCCGGGGCGGGAGCGGGAGCCGGGCTGGGCGGGCCGGTGCTCCGCTTCCGGGAGGGCGTGCGCGCACACCTGGCGCCGCGGCTCGGCGCCCGGGACGCGCTGCGCACCCGGGAGGTGCTCACCCGTTTCGTCGCCGCGCACGCCGCGGCCGCAGGCCGCTTCCCGGCGCTCGTGCCCGACGCGGCGGGGGCCGCCGGGATCGCCCCCGGGGCAGAACCGTTCGCCCGCGCGTCCGACCGTACCTTGCGCGACCTCGGGGCCGGGGCCTCCGCCGCCGCCCATGTGCTGCTGAGCGCGACGGGGCAGGTCGAACCGTCTCCTGACCGACCGTACTTCTTCCTGAGTTACGCGCACACACCACGTCTCGGTTCACGGGCCACCGACTCGAACCGGTGGGTGGAGCGCTTCTTCCGCGATCTCTGCGACGAGGTGATGGCCCTCGCGGACCTGCCCGCGGGCGGGCCCGCCGGATTCATGGACCGACAGATGGAGGCCGGGGAGCGGTGGGCCGACCGGTTGAGCGAAGTGCTGTCCACCTGCCGGGCGTTCGTGCCGCTCTACTCCCCCCGGTACTTCACCAGCGAGACCTGTGGCAAGGAGTGGTACGCCTTCGCCCAGCGGTCCGTCTTCCAACGCGCGCGCGACACCGAGGCGGTTCAGGCCGTCGTGCCCGCGGTCTGGGTACCGGTACCGCCAGGGCAGATGCCCCGCCCGGCGCAGCAACTCCACTTCGATTCGCGGTCCTTCGGGGAGCGCTACGCGACCGACGGGCTGTACGGGCTGATCCGGCTCCGCTCGAACGCGCAGGAGTACCGGCAGGTGGTGCACCAGTTGGCCGCGCGGATCGTCACGGTGGCCGAGTCCGCACCCCTCGCCCCCGGCAAGACGGTCGACTACCTCCGGGCACCGTCCGCGTTCAGGTCGTTCACACAGGCCGAGGAGAGCCTGCGGATCGCCGTGGTGGCCCCGACCCTGCACGACCTGCCCCAGGGGCGCGACCCCCGCTACTACGGCGCCGTGCCCGATCGCTGGAACCCCTACCACCCCGACTCCCGCCGGCCCCTCGTGGACGTGGCCACCGACCTCGCCTTCCACCTCAACGACCAGGTGGACGCCTCCACCCTGGACGCCGAGGTCGCCCGGGTGGAGCGCTCCGGCCCCTCCACCGGACCGCTGGTCCTGCTCGTGGACCCCTGGGCGCTCAGCGTGCCGCGGCTGCGCTCCGCACTGATCGCCCTGCGGGAGGCCCGGGAGCCGGGAACCGTCGTCCTGGTCCCCTGGAGCCGCCAGGACGAGCAGAACCACAACGCGCGCACGAGCCTCCTCAGCGCGCTGTACGACCTGCTGCCCTCCCCGTGGTACGGGCCCCACGGCCACCTTTCCGAGAGCTTCCGCGGCCTGGTCACCCTGGAGGACTTCGGCGCCGCGGTGCCCGGGGCCGTGGAGGACGCCTACGCCGCCTATCTGGACCACACGCTCGCGGACCCCCCGCCGGACACCTCCGCGGGACCCCCGGTGCACCGCCCCCGCCTGGGCGGAGGCGGCAGCACCCCGGAACTCGAATAGGGCGATCAGATCCAGCCGCGGCGGGCCGCGACGACCCCGGCCTGGAAGCGGTTCACCGCGCCCAGGAGTTCGTGGAGGTGGCTCATGCGCCGGCGCATGGTGCGCACGGACCAGCCGAGCTGACGGGCTATGGCCTCGTCCTTGAGGCCGCTGACCAGCAGGGTGAGCACCAGCCGGTCCTCCTCGCCCAACGGGTCCTCGGCGGGGGCGTCGAGCGGCAGGGCCTGCTTCCAGCACAGTTCCCAGTAGTCGGTGAGGGCGTCCAGCAGGCTGGAGGGGCGGATGACCGCGGCGCGCACGCCGTCGAGGTCCAAGGAGAGCGGCATCAGCGCCAGCCGGCGGTCCGCGATGGCCAGTTTGATCCGCAGGCCCGGCATCACCCGGGCCTGTTCGCCGCGGCGCACCAGTCCGCGGATGTCTTCGAGCACCCCCGGCCACTCCAACGCCTCCGGTGCGTAGACCGCGCGGTAGCGCACGCCGCGCCCCAGCGCGGTGCTCTCCACCGGGTTGGAGGTGGTCAGTGCGTACGGCGGCCGGTCCAGTGTCATGACGTCCTCGCGCGCCTCCTGCTGGAGGCGGACGAACCAACGCCCGAGCGCCTCGCGGCCGGTGGCGATCTCCACCTCGTCCTCCCCGGCGGTGCCGGCCTGGGCCGCCGCGAAGAGGCGGGACAGCTCGCCCGCCACCGCACGGACCCTGTCCAGCTCCGCGGCCCTGGTGCGCACCAGGGACTCGACCGCGGCCCCCGGCTCGATCGCCGCGTACCGGCGGCGGACGCCCGCGAGCCGCCCGACCAGACCCTGATCGTGCAGCCGGTCCAGCGCCCTGGCGGCGCGCAGCGGTGAGCAGCCGAGGTCGGCGGCGAGTTCGATCGGCGCCGCTGTACGACGGGTCAACACGGCGCGGTAGACGCTCTCGTCGAACGGATCGATGCCGGCGGCGGTGAGATCGTTCGTCATATGCGGATACTGGCCCACTTGTGCCACCGGCAGCAATGGGCCGCCAGGATCCGTTGTACGGAGAGTGACTTCGGGGCTAGGACTTCTCCCCATGGCCAAGAACCCACGAAGAAGCCGACGCCTGGTGGCCGTCACGGTCACCACCGTCGCGCTCGCCGGGACGCTCACCGCGATGCCCGCCACCGCGAACGCGACCGCGACGTCATCCGACCCGAACCAGCGGGTCATCGTCGAACTGTCCGGGGACGCCGCCGTCATGGCCGCCCCCGGCGGCTCGCTCACCTCCCTGACCGCCGGCGCCGCCTCCACCGTCGGTGCCGCCCGACGGGCCCTGGAGGCACGGCAGGACGCATTCCTCTGGACGGTGCGGGGGGCAGGGCTGCACCCCGCCTCGCACCGCAAACTCGGCCTGCTCGTCAACGCCGTGGCGATGACGGTGCCCGCCTCCGAGACGGCGCGGCTGGCCGCGCTTCCGGGCGTCACCGCCGTCCGGCCCGACACCCGGATACAGCTGCGCACGGACGTCAGCGTGCCGCTGACCGGCGCGCCCGAGGTCTGGAAGCGCGCGGACCCGGCCGGGGTGAAGGCCACCGGCAAGGGCACCGTCGTCGCGGTCCTGGACAGCGGCGTGGACTACGGCCACCCCGACCTGGGCGGCGGCTTCGGCAAGGGGCACAAGGTCGTCGGCGGCTTCGACTTCGCCAATGGCGACGACGACCCGATGGACGACAACGGTCACGGCACCCACGTCGCGGGCATCATCGCGGGCAAGGCGGCCTCGAAGGGAGGCGTCACCGGCATGGCGCCGGACGCCAGTCTGCTGGCCTACAAGGTCACCGGCGCCGACGGCAGCGGCTACACCTCCGACATCATCGCCGGCATCGAGGCGGCGGCCGACCCGGCGGGCCCCCACCCGGCCGACGTCATCAACATGAGCCTCGGCGGCCCCGGCGACGGCACCGACCCGCTGGGCCGCGCGGCGACGGCCGCCGTGCGGGCCGGAGTGGTCGTCGTCGCCGCGGCGGGCAACGACGGGCCCGGCAGCGGGACCGTCAACACCCCGGCGTCGGCCGATGGCGTCATCGCGGTCGGCGCCTCCACCAGCGGGGTGCGGATGCCCAGCGCCTACCTGGCGGGCAAGGAGCCCGAACTGATCCAGACATACCGGGGCATCCTGTCTGCGAACCCGCCCCGGGAGCCGGTCACCGCGCCGCTCGTCGACGTCGGCGCGGGCACCGCCGAGGACTGGAAGCGGGTCGGTGACGTACGGGGCAAGATCCTGCGGGCCGACATCCTCGTCCCGCCCAGTACGGAGGTCCTGAGCGGGAACGACATCGACTGGGCGCGCGAGGCCGAGAAGCGCGGCGCGCTCGCCGTGCTCGGCGGTCTCCCGCAGAACAGCGGACCCGTGCTCGCCGCCACCCCGGGAACGGTCGACGCCACGGCGACCCCCGCCCGCCCCGATCTCACCGGGACCGCCGCCTCCGGTGACTCGTTGCGCATGGACCGCCTGGTCGTCATGGGCATCGACACGACCCAGTACGCCCAGCTGAGCCGTCGACTGGCCGCCGGCAAGGTGTCCGTCACCCTGCGCGGCAGCGACTCCACCGACGAGATCGCCTCATTCTCCTCGCGCGGACCCGGCACCGGCTTCGGCCTCAAGCCCGATCTGGTCGCACCCGGCGTGGAGATCCGCTCCACGATCCCCACCTCGATGTACGAACCCGGCGTCTACCGCATGTCGGGCACCTCGATGGCGAGCCCGCACGTCGCCGGAGCCGCTGCCCTGCTGCGCCAACTGCGCCCGGACCAGGCCCCGGACGCGATCAGGTCCGCACTGGTCGGCACCGCGAAGCAACTCACCGGCACCGGCCCCACCGTCCAGGGGGGCGGACGGCTCGACGTGGCCGCCGCGGCCTCGGCCACCCTGAGCGCCTCCCCGACGGCCGTGTCGTTCGGCCTCGCCGACCTGGCGGAGAAGACCGTCGGCGGCTCCGCGAAGGTACGCCTGGCCAACCCCGGCAAGGAACCGCTGACGGTCACCCTCAGCAGCACCGGGCCCACCACCGTGTCCCCGGCACGGGTCTCCGTCCCCGCCGGGGGGTCCGCGAGCGTCACCGTCACCCTGCGCGCCGACCGCCCGGCCACCGACACCGAGATCAGCGGCCGGATCACGGCCACCCCCGACCGCGGCCCGGCCCTGCGGGTGCCGTACCTGCTCGTCGTCCGGCACCTGGTCGTCCAGGCGTCGCCCGACCCGAGCGACGGCCGCTCCACCGTGCACGTCGCCGCCCCGACCGCCCTGAACGCACCGCCGGAGATCAGGGTGACCCCGCCGCGCGGCAAGCCCTTCACGCTGCCCACCACCATGAACGGCGCGGGCTACTACCAGGCCGACATGACCGGGAAGGCGCCCGGCGCCTACCAACTGGCCGTGCAGGCCAGGAGCACCGACGGCCGGCGGATCACCGGAACCGGCGCCTTCGAGGTCACCCCCACCGACAGCCGCGGCAACCGCTGGGAGCCCATCGGCCCGAACAGCGAGGCCGGCCACCTCGCGCTCTCGCCGGCCCGGCCGAAGCAGGCCGTCGTGACCCAGTTCCGCAAGGCCGCCCCCTGGCTGACCACCGACGGCGGCGCCAACTGGCGCCAGGTGGGCAGGCTGCCGATCGCCGACGGCAACGGCACCGGAGCGGTCGTGGTCGATGCCCACCGCCCCGATCGATGGTGGTACGCCGTGAACACGGCCGCCGACCCCACCCGCCGGGGCACGATCCTGCGCACCGACGACAACGGCCGGACCTGGCGCAAACTCGCCGTGCCCGACGCGCACATCGACGAGTTCGTCGCGGACGAGCAGACCCGCACCCTCGCCGCGATGGTCGGCGGCGCGCTGCTGGTCAGCACGGACGCGGGCGACCACTGGGCGACGTACCCCACCGGCGTGACCGGCGCCGTCCGCGACGCCACCCTCGTCGGCGACACCCTGTATCTGGCGACCTTCGAGGGCGTCTGGCGGATCGACGGCGTCGGCAAGGGCGACCCCGGTGCGGCCCACCTCGTCCTCGACGAGCCGGTGAACACCATCCGCGGCCTGGCGGCCGACTCCACCGTGGTGGCCGCCTACGTCCCCGGTACGGGCGTCCGCGGCTCCTACGACAAGGGCCGCACCTGGTCCACCCTGCTCCCGCTGCCGGAGGGCGGCAACGGACTGTCCGCCTCCGGCGGTGACCTGTACCTGCGCGCGCTGTTCGGCGCCGGGCAGGTGAGCCGCGACCACGGCAGGACCTGGAAGCCCGCGCCCGCCCCCTCCAAGGCCGCCATCCCGATGGACTACGACCGCTGGGCCGACGGCTCGGTGACGGTGTCCAGCGAACAGGACGGCCTGTACCGCGGCTCGGCCGACGCCACCGGCTACAAGAGGATCGGCGTTCAGGGTCTCACCACCTTCGCCCTCGCGGCCAGCGGCGACCAACTGCTCGCCGGAACGGTGAGCGGCACCTACCGCACCACGATCCCCGTCGCCGGCCCCGAGTGGGGCCAGTCCGGGTCGGAGGGCAGGACCGGTCGCCTCACCTCGCACATCGCCGTCTCGCCCAAGGACTCCAAGGTGGTGTGGCAGGTCCGGCGCACCGCGACCGGCCTCTTCGAGGTCTCCCGCAGTGGTGACGCCGGCCGCACCTGGCAGGTGAAGGGCACCTCGGCGGAGATACCGACCTCGATCCTGATCCACCCGGCCGACCCCGACCGGGTGGCCATCAGCTTCAAGAGCATCCTCGGCGACGGGCTGTTCACGACGTCCGACGGCGGCAGGACCTGGAAGAACCTCTTCCACGAGAGGCCCTTCGACGCAATGGCCGGTGACCCGCGCGACCCGCGGCGCCTCTGGCTCGGCAACGTCTCGGGCCTCTACCGCTCGGACGACGGCGGCGTCACGAAGACCAAGGTCGCCGAGGGCCCCGTCTCCGCGATCGTGATGGACGGCCGACGCCTGCTCGTCGGCGGTTCGTCCGTCCGGATCAGCACCGATGACGGCAGGACCTTCCGCACCGCCGACACAGGCCCGCTCGCGGTCCACGTCGCGGACCTGCTGCGGGTCGGCGGAGCGCTCTACGCGGCCACCACCGGCTCGAAGGCATCCGGCCTCGTCCAGGGCGGCCGTGGCGTACTGCGCAGCACCGACAACGGCCTCACCTGGGAGAACGTCTCGAACGGCCTGCAGAACACCGACACCACCAAGCTGGCCGCCGCCCCCGACGGCCGCACCCTCTACGTCGGCACGGTCGACGGCGGGGTCCACCGCCTGACCCTGCGCCGCTGACCGTCCCGCACGTGGCCGGCGGGAACACCTCCCGCCGGCCACGGCGGCCGTCGGCCTTCGGTCGCGTGCGCCGAGAGTCAACGAGTCCCGCACCACGCGTTCAGGGTGCCGATCGATCTCGGTCTAGATTTCGTGACGTCCCAGTGGATGACATGGCCCGATCTCGAGCACCGACAACAGGGGAAATGATGTCAAGCAGGCATGCACGCATGACAGTTGTGACCATGCTCGTCTCCGCGGCCCTGGTCCTCGCGAGTGCGACCGCCGCGCAGGCCGACGGCAAGCACATGTGGCGGCACAAGACGAGCGATGAATGCCTGTTCTTCGCGTACGACGGCAACCAGGCGCCCGTCGACGTGGGCATCCACGGGTGTGGCTTCAACGACCTCTGGAACGAGCAGTACAACGCCAACGACGACACCTATCTGATGCACCCGGGAAACAAGTTGGGCAGCTGCCTGGCGGCGTATTCCAACGATGACGTCTACGTGGAGCCCTGCACCCCGAACAACGACTGGCAGCGCTGGTACCAGCGCTGGACCGGAACGCATTGGAAGCTCCAGCACAAGCAGACCGGCCGCTACCTCGACAGCAACGACTCCAGCGTCTACCTCGGCCCCGGCGGCTGGAACAACGACAACAAGTACCAGCTCTGGTACTGAGGCCTCCCTGAACCGAGGCCGACCGGGTCTCCCTCCGATTTCTGACCGAATAGACGGGGAATCAGACGTGAATATCAAGCGCATGGCACAGGTGGCCGGAACGGCGGCGCTCGCCCCGCTCCTCGTCCTCGCGATGAGCCCCGTGGCCCACGCCGACGGGTTCGTCCACTGGGACCACAAACCGACGAACAAGTGCCTGCAAGTCCACAGGGACTGGAAGGGCAACCCGGACGACGTCTACGTTCAGGAATGCTCCTACGAACCCTTTTACGACGTGCACCTGGGCGACGGGAGCTGGCTGGAGAAGGACCGGTCCAAGCAGGACTACTGCATGACGGCCTACACCGACCACGACGTCTACATGGAGCCGTGCAGCGGCAACAATTACCAGCGCTGGGACGAGATCGACACCGGCGCGGGCTGGAAGCTGCGGAACCGTCAGACACAGGAATGCCTCGACAGCAACGGAACCTCCGTATACATGCACGAGTGCAATACCGGCAACCAGTGGCAGCTCTGGGTCTGACCCGCTCCCCCCTCGCACCCACGCCTCCGCCCGTAGGGAGAGCCACGCCCGGGACCCCGCCCGCCTGTCGCCGCGGGGCGGGGTCCCCTACCGTCGAGGGCACCAAGGACCACCGAGATCGACAGCCGGGAATCCCTGTCGACCCCACCGGGAGATGCGCATGAAGATGCTGATCAACAGTCCGGAGACCGTCGTCGCCGACGCGCTGCGGGGGATGGCCGCCGCCCATCCCGAGCTGGAGGTGGACGTGGAGCGGCGGATCGTCGTGCGCCGGGACGTGCGCGGGGGCGGACGGGTCGGGGTGGTCTCGGGCGGCGGGTCCGGGCACGAGCCGCTGCACGCCGGGTTCGTGGGGTACGGCATGCTGTCGGCGGCCTGCCCCGGGGAGGTGTTCACCTCGCCCGTGCCCGACCAGATGCTGCGGGCCGCGACCGCCGTGGACAGCGGGCAGGGGGTGCTGTTCGTCGTCAAGAACTACACGGGGGACGTCCTCAATTTCGAGATGGCCGCCGAGCTCGCCGAGGAGGACGGGCTCCGGATCGAGCAGGTCCTGGTCAACGACGACGTCGCGGTCACCGACAGCCTGCACACGGCCGGTCGGCGCGGCACCGGCGCCACCCTCTTCGTCGAGAAGATCGCCGGGGCGGCGGCCGAGGAGGGTGCGCCGCTGGACCGGGTCGCGGCGCTCGCCCGGCGCGTGAACGCGTCCTCGCGCAGCTTCGGCGTCGCACTGACCCCCTGCAGCACCCCCGCCAAGGGCGGCCCGACCTTCACCCTGCCGGAGGGCGAGCTCGAACTGGGCATCGGCATCCATGGCGAGCCCGGGCGGGAGCGGCGCCCGATGATGAGCGCGCGGGAGATCGCGGAGGTGGCGGTGGAGGCCGTGCTGCGGGAGCTGGACGAGGTGGGCCCGATCGGCGGGCCGGTGCTCGCGCTGGTCAACGGGTTGGGCGCGACACCGCTGTTGGAGCTGTACGGCTTCCACGCCGAGGTGGCGCGGGTACTGGCGGAGCGCGGCGTGCCCGTGGCCCGCGCCCTGGTCGGCAACTACGTCACGGCCCTGGACATGGCGGGGTGTTCGGTCACCCTGTGCCGCGCCGACGAGGAGTTGCTGCGGCTGTGGGACGCGCCCGTGCAGACCACCGCACTGCGCTGGGGTCGTTGACCCCGCGAAGTAGGCTGCGGGGAAGGCAGGCTGACGGGCGATCGACTGCGAGGAGATCCGGTGCGTGACGTGGTGCGGGACGCGGAGTTCTTCGGGCGCTGGATGGCCGCGACGGCCGTCTCGGTGGAGCGCGAGGCGGACCGGTTGACGGAGCTGGACTCCCCCATCGGCGACGCCGACCACGGCAGCAATCTGCTGCGCGGTTTCCTGGCGGTACGCGCCGAGATCGACGCCCAGCGGCCGCCCTCGCCCGGAGCCGTGCTCCAGCTGGCCGGGCGGACCCTGATCGGCGTGGTGGGCGGCGCCTCCGGCCCGCTCTACGGCACCCTGCTGCGGCGCACCGGCAAGGAACTCGGCGACGCCGCCGAGGTCTCGGACGAGGAGCTGCGCAAGGCGCTGTACGCGGGGGTGGGTGCGGTCGCCCAGCTGGGCGGGGCCGCCCCGGGCGACAAGACGATGCTGGACGCGCTGGTACCGGGGGTCGCGGAGCTGAGTACGTCGTACCGCGCGGCGGCGGCGGCCGCGGAGGGCGGCGCGCTGGCGACCGTACCGCTCCAGGCCCGCAAGGGCCGGGCGAGCTACCTGGGCGAGCGGAGCATCGGGCACCAGGATCCGGGCGCCACCTCGGCCGCCCTGCTGC
Organism: Streptomyces sp. NPDC051555; assembly: GCF_044454405.1. NCBI lineage: Bacteria > Bacillati > Actinomycetota > Actinomycetes > Kitasatosporales > Streptomycetaceae > Streptomyces > Streptomyces sp. NPDC051555. The sequence goes on from NZ_JBITDP010000002.1 coordinate 305,586, forward strand.
TCCGCGCGCTCGCGGAGACGGCGGACGGTCCGGCGGAGGAGGGGCAGTGAGCGGGGACGGGGGCGCGGCGCTCGTCGGGATCGTGCTGGTGTCGCACAGCGCGGCGGTCGCCCGGTCGGTGGCGGAGCTGGCCCGCGGCCTGGCCGCGGGCGGCTCCGCCGCCCCGGTGGCCGCCGCGGGCGGCGTGCCCGACGGCACGTCCGACGGCGCGCTGGGCACGAGCGCCGAGCTGATCGTGGCGGCGGCCCGGTCGGTGGACCGGGGTGCCGGGGTGGCGCTGATCGCGGACCTCGGCAGCTCGGTGCTGACCGTCAAGGCGCTGCTGCTGGACGAAGAGCTGCCACCGGGCTCGCGGCTGCTGGACGCGCCGTTCCTGGAGGGCGCGGTGGCGGCGGTGGTAACCGCGTCGACCGGGGCCCCGCTGGAGGCCGTGGCCGCGGCGGCGGGCGAGGCGTACGACTACCGGAAGGCGTGACCCCCGGCCCCGCCCCGCCCTTCATACACCGTCCAACCCGAGCCTCAGCGGCCCCGCAGGCCTTCGATCTCGCGGCGCTCGCGCTTGGTGGGACGGCCCGCGCCCCGGTCCCGGATGCCCACGACGGCCGCCTCGACGGGGGTGGGCGGCGGCGGGCTGTTGTCCGTCAGGCACTCGGCGGCGACGGGCGCGCCGACCCGCTTCGTGACGGCGCGGCGGACCACGACGATCCGCTCGCGCCCGGCGTGGAAGAGCCGCACCTCGTCGCCCGCACCGACCGCCTGGGCCGGCTTGGCGCGTTCGCCGTTGACCTTCACGTGCCCCGCCCGGCAGGCGGCCGCCGCGAGCGAGCGGGTCTTGGTCAGCCGTACCGACCAGATCCAGCTGTCCACCCGTGCCGTTCCCGTTGCCGTTCCCTCATCAGCCATGCGTCGACTCTATCGACCCGGCCGCCCCGCGCGGAGTTCGTCGGATGCAACAATCCGCATGGCATCTGCCATGTAGGTCATCCCAATGAAGTTGCAAACGCGGCGGATGCGCCCCTACCTTGTCGCACATGCAGTCCTACACCATCGGGCAGGCCGCGCGCTTGCTCGGCGTCAGCCCCGACACCGCTCGCCGCTGGGCCGATGCCGGCAGGGTCGCGACCCATCGCGACGAGGGCGGCCGGCGACTCATCGACGGCCGCGACCTCGCGGCCTTCTCCGTAGAGGTGGGTCAAGGCGCCCACCTGGAGGACACCGAGCCGTACACCTCCGCCCGCAACGCCTTCCCGGGGATCGTGACCGCCGTCAAGCTCGGCGACGTCGCGGCCCAAGTCGAGATCCAGGCCGGTCCCCACCGCCTGGTCTCCCTGCTCACCCGGGAGGCCGTCGAGGAGCTGGGGCTGGAGGTCGGCATGCAGGCCACCGCCCGCGTGAAGTCCACCAGCGTCCACATCGACCGCACCTGACGGCCGGCGCACGGCACCGCACCGCGTACCGCTCGTACGCACGGCGCCACCGCACGACCGCACCACCGCACCACCGCACCACCGCACCACCGCACGTTCTATCGTCCGCGCCTCCACCCGCTCCGCCGTCACCGGCGCGGGTCCTTGCCAGACCCGAGGAGCTGTATCCATGTTCTCCCCCAGCATCAACCGTCGCCGCGCCGCCGCCGCCGTACTGGGCGCCGCCCTGCTCGTCCCGCTGACCGCCTGCGGCAAGGACGAGGCGAAGAAGCCCGCCGCCGACGGCGCGAGCGCGAGCGCCTCCGGCTCCCCCTCGGCCGCCGCGCCGAAGGCCGCCAACCTGACGGTCCTGGCCGCTTCCTCGCTGACCGACGTCTTCAAGACGGCCGGCGCCGCGTACGAGAAGGCCCGCCCCGGAACGAAGATCACCTTCTCCTTCGCCGGTTCGCAGGAACTGGCCGCCCAGGTCAAGCAGGGCGCTCCGGCCGACGCGCTGGTCACCGCCGACACCAAGACCATGGACGGCCTCAAGGCCGAGGTCGACGCCCCGAAGGTGATCGCGAAGAACCGCCTGGTCATCGCCGCGGGCAAGGGCAACCCCTTCAAGATCGCGGCCCTCAAGGACCTCGCGGACACCAAGATCAAGGTGGTCCTCGCGGCCCCCGAGGTCCCGGTCGGCCGCTACAGCAAGCAGATCCTCGACGCGCAGAAGATCGAGGTGAAGCCGGTCTCGCAGGAGCCGAACGTCCGCGCCGTGCTGAGCAAGGTCGAGCTGGGCGAGGCCGACGCCGGTCTCGTCTACAAGACGGACTCCATCAAGTCCGGTGACAAGATCACGACCGTCGACATCCCGGACGAGCAGAACGCCGTCGCGTCCTACCCGGCCGCCGGCCTCAAGGGTTCCAAGAACGCCGAGGCCGCGGCCGCCTTCGTGGCGTGGCTGAGCACTCCCGAGGCGCAGAAGATCCTGCAGGATGCCGGTTTCCAGCAGGCGTAGTCGCCGGCGCCCCGCTCCGACGGGGCGCCGACCGGGCGCGCGGGGGAGGTACTACCTGGTCCGGGGGGACAGGCAGTCCCTCCCCCTTCGCCTTCCACATCGCCATGCGCATCCCCGTCCACTTCCCGTCGCCGACGGGCACACCAGGCAGAGCAGGCACAGCAGATGGCCAGATTCCGCAGCCGCCACGACGCCCCCACCGGTCGCACCCGCGCCCGCACCCGTAGCCGCACCCGCCCGCCGCTCGCCCTCGCGGTGCCCGCGCTGCTCGCCGTCGCCTTCCTGCTCCTCCCCCTCCTCGGCATCCTCGCGCGCACCCGGTGGAGCCAACTGGGCACGCACCTCACCACGCCCGGCGTCGTGGAGGCCCTCAAGCTCTCCCTCCTCGTCTCGTTCTGGGCGCTCGGGCTCTCGCTCCTCCTCGGCGTGCCGCTGGCCTGGCTGCTGGCCCGGGTGCCGTTCCCCGGGAAGCCGCTCGTCCGCTCGCTGGTGCTGCTGCCGATGGTGCTCCCGCCGACCGTGGGCGGCGTCGCCCTCCTGCTCGGCTTCGGGCGCCGCGGACTGCTCGGTCCCTGGCTGGAGGACACCTTCGGCATCACCCTCCCCTTCCACACCTCGGGTGCGGTCGTCGCCGCTGCCTTCGTGGCGATGCCGTTCCTGGTCATCAGCCTGGAAGGGGCGCTCGGCGGTCTCAAGCAGAGCTACGAGGAGACCGCGTCCTCCCTCGGCGCCTCACCGGTCCGGGTGTTCTTCACGGTCACCCTGCCCATGGTGGCCCCGGGTCTGATCGCCGGAGCCGCCCTGACCTGGGCCCGGGCCCTCGGCGAATTCGGCGCCACCATCACCTTCGCCGGCAACCTTCCCGGCACCACCCAGACCCTGCCGCTCCAGGTGTACCTGCTCCTCCAGGACCAACCCGAAGCGGCCACCTCGCTGTCGCTGCTGCTGCTCGCGATCGCCATGGCCGTCCTGATCGGGCTGCGCGGACGGTGGACCGGAACCCCGCTCGCCGGCGCCCACTCACCGGCGCCCGCTACTCCTGATTTCGCTTCCCTTCCCGCTTCCCTTTCCGTTTCCTCTTCCACTTCTGGTGCCGCCGTCAGTACCACCGGGGCTCCGGCCACCGAGCGCTGGCCGCTGCACGCCGAGGTGAGCGGCTTCAACGAACTGACCCTGGACGCCGAAGCCGGCACCACCATCGCCGTGGTCGGCGAGAACGGCGCCGGCAAGACCACCCTCCTACGGGCCCTGCTCGGCCTGACCCCGCGCGCCCACGCCGAACTCACGCTCGGCGGCCTCGACGTGACCGACCTGCCCCCGCACAAGCGGCAGGTCGCCTGGGTCCCCCAGGACGGCGCGCTCTTCCCCCACCTGAACGCCCTCGCCAACACCGCGTACGGCCTGCGCGCCCACGGCGTCCCTCGCGCCGAGGCGCGCGCCGAGGCCCGGGCCTGGCTCGACCGCCTCGGTGTCGGCCACCTCGCCCACCGCAAGCCCGCCGAGCTCTCCGGCGGTCAGGCCCAGCGCGTCGCCCTCGCCCGCGCCCTCGCGGCCCGCCCCCGCCTGCTCCTCCTGGACGAACCCCTCGCCGCCCTCGACCAGACCACCCGCGCCCACGTCCGGCACACCCTGCGCCGCCACCTCGCCGGCTTCGGCGGAGTCTGCCTCATCGTCACCCACGACCCGGTCGAAGCCGTGTCGCTGGCCGACCGGGTCCTCGTGCTCGCCGACGGCCGCACCCTCCAGGACGCCCCGCCCACCGAAGTCACCCGCCACCCCCGCTCACCGTGGGTGGCCCGCATGCTCGGCCGCAACGCCTGGCCGGGCAGCGCCACCGCGGAGGGTCTCGAACTGCCCGGCGGCGGCCGGCTGGTGGCCGCGGAGGCCCTGCCGGCCGGCGCCCCGGCACTCGCGATCATCGCCCCCGAAGCCGTGTCGATCCACCGGGACCGGCCGGGCGGCAGCCCCCGCAACGTGTGGCCGGGCACCATCCGCGAGATCACCGCGGTCGGCGGCAGGCTCCGGATCCTGGTCGCTTCGACCGAGGCCCCGGACCTGGTGGCCGAGATCACCCCGGACGCGGCCGCCGAACTGGGGCTGGCGGACGGCGCCGCGGTGTGGACCAGCGTCAAGGCGACCGAGGTCACCCTCGTCGCCCTCTGAGCCCCGCCCCCGCCGGATGCGGCTCCACGGAGAGCCACTCGCGCCCCCGCCCGACGCCCACACCGACGCCCACTCCCCCGCCCTCGGCGGCTCCCACCAGCACCCACCCGGAGTGCCCCGCCGTCACCGACAGCACGCCCTCGGCCCGGCTCACCGCGACCGCGGGACCCCCGAGGGTGACCACCGCGGCGCCCTTGCCCGTCGCCCACCGGAATTCCGCGAGCAGCCGGTCCCGCAGCTCCGCCTCCTTCCGGTCCACCGGTGACGGTCCCGCCCCGTCGTCCTGTACGACGATCAGCGCTCCGGTGCCGGCCTCCCGGCCCGCGGCGGCGATCCCCTCGCGCAGCGCCCGCAGCCGCTCCAGCCCGCCCCCGTCGAGGGTCCGGTGACCTCCGTCGAGGCGCAGGAACCGCACGCCCCGGTGCACGGCGGAAGAGGGCGCGTCACCGGAGGCCACGACCAGCTCGGGGCCTTCGGCGCGGATCTCGGCCCGGGCCCGCCGCAGCTCCGCCGCCGCTTGGCCACCGGGGAGCACCGCGAACCGCCAGGGCCGGGCCCGGACTTCGGCGGGCGTCGCCGCGAGGGCCGGGTCCCGGACCACCGGGCCCGACGGCGCCGCCGCGACCTGTGGCCCTTGGGCGGTCAGCGTGTCCAGGACCAGCGCGCCGGGACGCGGTCCGGGGCTCGCCGAGAGCCGGTCCAGAGCCAGCGGGCGCTCGGCCGACGCGGGCACGGGCAGTGTGATCCGTTGCCAGCCGGTCCAGTCGACGGCGGGCCCGCGCAGCACGACCTCCGCTCCGTCCCCCTGCCGCAGCCGGGCCGCGATCCGGCCCCCGGAGCCGTCGCCCTCGACCCAGAGGCCGAGGGACCGTGCCGACTCCGGCAGCGGCAAGGGGTGCGGCGCGTCCGCCGCGGCGACCGGCGCGGCAACGGCCTCGCCCTGCGCCCCTGCGGTGAGGTCCAGGCGCAACCCGCCCCCGGTGTGCCCCGGTGCCGCGCCCGCGCCGGGTCCCCGCCACTGCTCCGCGTCGTCCAGATCGGCCAGGCCCTCCTCCACCAGGCCCACCCCGACGGCGAGTTCGGTGGTCAGCGCCGGGGTGCCCGGCGGCGCGACGGTCGCCCGGAGCCGTCCGATGGCCCGCGGCACGAGGGCGGTCAGCGTGAAGCCACCGCGCCCGTCCTCGCCGACCCTCCAGCGCGTACGGTCGTACTCCCACCGCACGTCACGCCCCTCGACCGGGGCGGTTCGACCCTGCGCGTCGAGGCCGGTGAGTCCGAAGGACCCCGTCTCGGTGGGATCCGCGAGACCGAGGCGGCGCGTGCTCGGCCGGATGCCGGTGAGCCGGCCGAGCACGTCCAGGTGGAGCGCTCCCCCGACCTGCGCACGGCGCGCCCGTACCGTCGCGCCCCCGGGACGCAGGGCGTGGAAGACCCCGCCGGCGGCGACCCGGCCGGATCCACCCGGGTCCACCGACCAGCGGGGGCGGTCCGCGGCGGGGCCGGGAGCCACCGGGCCGAGCGTGGCGTCGTAGCCGGTGGCGGTGAGGGTCCGGGTCAGGCCGGGGAAGAGCCGGGTGGCGCCGCCCAGGGCTTCGACGCGGAAGCCGGTGGCCCGGCCCGCGCCGGTGGGGACGGTGAGCACCAACCCGTTGGCGACCTTGCGGGGCGCGCCGTCCGAGGGGGAGTTCTCCAGGTCGAGGTCGAGGGTCCCGCTGCGGCCGGCGACCAGTGTGGTGGATCCGCCGCCGTCGAGGTTGAGGGCGTCGTGCGCCCCGAGGCCGTGCATCAGCCGCCCGAGGCCGGTGAGGGTGAGGCCCCCGCTGTCGCGCTGGCGGCCGTCGACGGTGACGACGCGGAGCGTGCGGCCGTCCCGGGTCAGGCCCACGGCGGTGCGCGGGGCGGCGGTGTCGTTCGGCCCGCCGTCGTGGTCCTGCGGCACGCCGTCCACGACCAGGGCCGCGCGCCCGCCGAGGGCGGCCGCCAGTGGGTCCGCGCCGCCGTCGCCGCGCCGGACCGCCGCGGAGACGGCCACCGGGTCCCCCGGGCGCAGGCCCGCGACCCGGGCAGCCGCCCGGCCGCGGCCGACCAGCACGGTGACGCCGGGCGCGGGCGGCGTGCCGTGCGCGGGCGAACGTACCGCCGTGACCCGACCGCCGCGCACCTCGGCCTCGGCGATCGCCACCGCGCCCGGGCCCGGGCCGGCGGCCGGGAGCGGGCCCCAGGCCCAGTCCGCGGTGTAGGCGAGGAATCCGTCGGCGGGCGGCCGGGCCGTGTTGTACCCGACGAGTGGCCGGGAGTCGCCCGCCGGATCCCCGGGCCGCGCCCGGTCGGGGTCGGCCGGGAGGGTCACGCTGCCGGTCAGAGCGAGGTCCAGGATCCGCCCCGTACCGTCGGCGCCGAATCCGATGGCGGCCCCCGCCCCCGGCGCGGGGGCGTGCAGGAGGCGACCGTCGCGGATGCCGGGGCCCAGCGGCGCCCCCGTGTCCCCGATGTCGAAGAAGTCTCCGTTGACGGCCGCGACCACCCGGCGGCCCGGTCCGGCGGGGTGGTGGGCCGCCAGCTCGGCGACGGTGGCCGGGCCGTTGCCACCCAGGTACTCGGCCCGTACGCCCGGAGCGCCCAGGTCGACGGCGAGTTCGTCGACGCGCAGCCGGCGGTCGCACTCCAGCCGGTCGTAGGAGTCGAGGCGGACGCCGGGTGCGAGGGGACGGCTGGAGCGGGCGGTCTCGACACCGGCATCCGGGCCGCCGGTGTCGCCGCCCCTGGTCGCGGCGGTGGCGGTCGGGCCACCCGGGGCGGGGCCCGCCAGAACGGCCGTGGCCAGCAGGAACGTCAGCAGCGGGCGGAGTGTGGGCACGTTGGCAGGATGAGGCGGTCGATCACGGGATGATCCGCCGAAACGACCATCATCTCGTCGATTCAGCCATTCGCCCCGCGCCCATCGAAATCCTTGGACAGTTGACGATCATCTGACGTATGTTCGCGCAGGCCCCGCCCTCGGCGGGTTTCTTTATGCGCATCACATGTACCCGTGGGGGGTCCTTCGTCATGTCCTATGACGCCATCAGTCCGCCTGTACCCGCCTCCTCGGCGCTCCGTTCGCCGCAGGGGCTGGCCACCGCCCTCACGATCCTGCTCGCCGTCGCGGGCGCGGTCGACCTCATGGCGGCCGCGGTCGGATTCGGCACGGACGGCGCCGCCGACATCGAGGGCGGCGGCCCGCTGACGCGGGCCGCGCTCGTGTACGCCTCCGTCGGGATCGCCCAGATCGTCCTGCTGCTGGGCACCGGAGCGGTCTTCATCGTCTGGTTCCACCGGGCCCGGGTGAACGGCGGAGTGTTCCGGCCCGACCTCTTCGACCAGGGGCCCGGCTGGGCCATCGGATCCTGGTTCATCCCGATCGTGAACCTCTTCTTCCCGTTCCGCATCGCCAAGGAGGTCTGGCGGGCCAGCGTGCAGACCGCCCCCGACGGCTCCGCCCGCGCGGTCTCCGTCACGCCCGTCACCGTCTGGTGGGTGACCTTCATCGCGTCGAACCTCATCAGCCGCGCCAGCGAATCGGTCGGCTGCCTGCTGTCCGCCGTATCGGCCGTGTTCGCCGTCCTCTTCGTCCGCAAGCTGACGGCGATGCAGCACACCAAGGCGGTCCAGGGCCCGAACGCCGCGTTCTGAGGCCGCGCTCGTCCGCATCATCCGTACCCGTGGGGGGTCCTTCAGCATGTCCGTCATTCCGTCCGCACCATCCGGTGCACCCCGCTCACCCGACCCGACCGAGGCGTCAAGGCCGGCCGAGCCCACTGCGCCGACCGCGCTGCGCTCGCCCGCCGGCCTGGCGACCGCGTTGAGCGTGCTCCTCGTCCTGGCCACGGTCATCGCCCTGCCCCAACTCCTCACCGACTACCGGCTGTACGCGGCGCTGACCGCCTTCATCGACGACGGTCCGACTCCGGAGACGATGAGCGAGTACGCCGCCGCCGACCGGTTCGCCGGCATGGCCTACAGCCTGGTGCTGCTCGCGAAGCTGCCGACCGGCGTCCTCTTCCTCGTCTGGTTCCACCGGGTGCGGGTCAATGCCGGGGTCTTCGCCCCCGAGGGCTTCGGTCGGGGAAAGCGGTGGGCGGTGGGCTGCTGGTTCATCCCGATCGCCAACCTGTGGCTACCGTTCAAGACGGCCACGGAGATCTGGGGGGCGAGCGCGCAGGCGGCGCCCGACGGCTCGTGGCGGCGCGTCTCCTACGGCCCCGTGGTGGCCTGGTGGGCCACCTGGGCCGGCTCCGCCGTGCTGGTGTTCGTCGCGAACCGGCTGGGCACGTCCGACTCCGCGACGGTCCTGCGCACCTCGGTGACGGTCTCGATCGCCGAGGACCTGCTGTTCCTCGCCTCGGGCGTGCTGGCCGTCCGCTTCGTGCGCAAGCTGACGGCGATGCAGCACGCGAAGGCCACCCAGGGCCCGAACGCCCTCGTCTGACACCCGTTCACCCGTTCACCCGGGCGGGACGGGTACGACCGGTGGCGGGTCGGCGGTGGCGACGACCGAGGCGACGGGAAGCGAGAACTCGCACCAGACGCACTTCCCCGCCCCCTTCGGCTCGACCCCCCACTCGTCGGCCAGCCGGTCCACGAGCATCAGCCCGCGCCCCGACACCGCCCAGTCACCCGCCTCGCGCTTGCGCGGGAGGGCGCTGGAGGAGTCCTCGACCTCGATCCTGATCCGGCCCTCGACCGTGAGGCGCAGGTTCACCTGGCCGCCCCCTTCGGTGTGCACCAGGGCGTTGGTCATCAGCTCGTCGGCGGCCAGCTCGATCTCGTCCGCCAGGTCCCGGGCGCCCCAGGCCGCGACCGCCGCCCGGATCAGGTGCCGGGCCAGCGTCGGGCCGTCGGTGTCCCCGGGGTCGAGCCGTTGGCGCAGCGGGCCGCCGCCGCGCGGGGCGGGGGTACCGCGGCGGCGCAGCACGAGGAGGGCCATGTCGTCGCCCGTACCGGAGTCGCCGACCAGGTCGCACAGCGCGTCGGCCAACTCCTCCACATCGGTCGGCCCGTCGCGGACCGCCTCCATGAACTCCCGCATCCCGGTGTCCGCGTCGGCCCCGGGCCGCTCGATCAGTCCGTCCGTGCAGAGCAGCAGGGCGTCTCCCGGATGCAGCTCCATGGTGGTGACCGGGTAGCCGGAGCCCGTCCCGGACCGGTCGCGCGGCGGCAGGCCCAGCGGCAGGCCGCCGGCCGCGGACACCCGGTGGCAGCTGCCGTCGCCGCGCCGCACGACGGGGTCCAGGTGCCCGGCCCGGACGATCTGCACCATCCCGCTGGTCAGATCGATCTCCGCGTACGTACAGGTGGCGAAGCGCTCCGTCTCCAGCTCGCGCAGGAAGGTGGAGGCCCGGGCCATCGCTGTCCCCGGGGTGTGCCCTTCCACGATGTACGCGCGCAGGACGATCCGCAGCTGCCCCATGACGGCCGCCGCGTCCGTGTCGTGGCCTTCGACGTCGCCGATCATCACGCCGACCCGGCCCTCGCCCAGGGGGATCACGTCGTACCAGTCCCCGCCGATGTCCCGCCCCATCCGGGCCGACCGGTACCGGACGGCGATCCGCGCGCCCGGGACCGCGGGGATGCTGCGGGGCAACATGGCCCGCTGGAGCCCTTCGGCGAGGTCGTGCTCCTGCTCGAAGAGGATGGCCCGCTGGAGGCTCTGCGCGATGCCGCTGCCCAGCGCGACCAGCAGGTTGCTCTCCTCGGCGGTGAAGTCGCCCTCCCGCGCGTAGAGCAGCCCGATCGCGCCGATCGGTCGGCCCTGGGCGATGAGGGGGAGGTAGACCCCGCTGCGCACGGAGAGGGGCTCGATGTAGCGCCAGAGGAGCGGGTAGCGGCGCTCGAACTCGTCGCGGGAGGTGACGTAGACGGGCTGCAGCGTGCGTACGGCCTCGCTCATCGGAAGGTCCGCGTCGACGCGCGTGTACTCGATCTCGGGGACGTACGTGCCCAGCTGGCCCTCCGCCACCAGGTGGACGCGGCCGCCGTCGACCACGCCGAGCATGATGCTGACCGCACCGAGGTGACCGAGCGCGGCGGGGTCCTTGAGGATGTCGGTGACGTCGTTGACGGTCCGGGCGTGGGCCAGGATGGCCGTGGTCCGCTCGACGACGCCCGTCATCCGGCGCCGCCCCTCGTCCCGCTCGCTGCGCGCGCCCGGCTCTCCGGGGTCGAGGTCCGCGTCCCGGACGATCCCGATGATCCGGTACGGGCGCCCGCTCGGGCCGCGCAGGATGTGACCCTGGATGTGGGTCCAGCTCAAGGCGCCGTCGCGACGGCGGATCCGGAAGTAGGCGCCGTAGTGGCTGCGCCCGTCCTTGAGCGCCTGGGCGACCCGCGCGTCCAGCCGGGCCTCCTCACCCGGCGGGATCCGCACCCGGAGCCCGCCGGGGGTGCCCGTGAACTCCTCCGGGCGCAGTTCGAAGACCTCGAGCGCGGTCGGATCCAGGTGCATCTGCCCGCTGTCGAGGTCCCAGTCGAAGGTGCCCATCCGGTTGAGCGCGAGGCTCAGGTCCGGGCGGGCAGGCCAGTCGACCGTGGGGGATTCGCCCCTTTCGGCCATGCAGCCAGGGTCTCACCCATCGGCCCGCCGCGCGGCGGGAAGCCGCGACACCCCTACGTGCCGTCACTGTGCGCGACCACCCCTCACCCCTCGTGCGCGCGGGCTCGCGAACTGGCGAACTCGCGGTCGACGGTCGGGCTCAGTAGTCAGCGGTCAGCAGGTCGACTGCACGGCGTCGATGCGGCCACCGAAGTCGCCCCGGTAGCTCCGCCGCCAGTCGCCGTCGCGGACCTGGCGGGTCTCCTTCGGCTTCCAGTCGATGAAGCACGCGTCCACGTTGGCCACGAAGGAGCCCACGTGGTCGTGCAGCTGCGGCGGCATGTCCCGGTACCCGCTGCGCGGCGACCACTGCCAGCTCTGCCCGCCGAAGTCCGCATCGGTGAAGAAGCAGACCGACCCGCCGGGACAGGGGGCCACCGCCGCGACCGCGGCGACCGCGGAGGTCGGGGAGATCAGGGGCAGGGCGACGAGGGCGAGCGCGGCGCAGGCGCGCGTCAGGCTATTGATCATGCCAAGGGTTCTAGCGGAACCCTCTGATCCGCAGCGAGCCCCACCCCGCGGACTCACCCTCACGGGGGCCCACGTTCACCGAAGAAACGACACGCCCCGCCTGCCCCTGATGTCCGGTCACCCGGCCGCGCAGGCACGGGCGGCGGGGGTCAGCGGGCTCCGGCACCCTCCGGGTCCGGGGCGGGCGGCGGGTTGTGACAGGTCACGTCCTTGGCGGGCAGCCGGCCCGTCGAGAGGTACGCGTCGACGGATATGTTGGCGCAGGCCGTGGGGCTGGCGAGGTACGCACCGTGCCCCTCGGCACCGAGTCCCAACACCATCCGCGAGCCCTTCAGCGCCTGGTGCAGTCCCTGACCGCTGGAGAGCGGGGTCAGCGGATCCCACTCGTTCTGCACGGTCAGTACGGCGGCCCGGGTCTTGATCGGCGTCACGGCTTCGAGCGGCCGCTGCCAGAAGGCGCACGGTTTGATGTTCGATGCGAAGTCCCCGTACAGCGGGTGTTCCACCTTGTCCCGCGCCGCTTCCCTCGCGTACTGCTGCGGATCGCGCGGCCAGGCGTCCGTGTCCCCGCACACCACGGACCAGTACACGGCTGAGGCGTTGTCACCGGGGGCACCGCCCTGACCGGGCCCGGACGGCTCCGCATCGACACCCGGCGCGCTGGACCGGATGCCCGCGAGGGGCGCCTGCGGGATCGCTCCCTTCTCCACCGTCTCCTTCTCCACCGTCTCCTTCGCGCCCGGTTCGGACGGGGTCGGTTGGGTCGGGGTCGGTTCGGTCGGGGGCTGCGGCGGAGTCGGGCGCTCAGCCGAGGCCTTCAGGACCTTGACGACGAACGAGGCCTCCTTGAGGGAGAAGAAGAGCGACGGGTCCGACCTGATGTCGTCGCCCGTGACCTTCTGCCCGTAGTGGTCGATCGGTTCCCGGTCGGCCCGGGCCACCAGTGCCCAGAAGGTGGCGGAGACCGCCTCGGGCGTCGTGCCGAGCCCGTAGGTGTCCGAGCGCTCCGCCGCCCACCGCGTCCACCGCTCGAAGGCGGGCTCGGCCGCGGTGCCCCACACCTGGATCATGCCGCGCCAGACGCGTTGCGGATCTATGCCGCTGTCCAGGACGAACCGGTCGGTGCGCTCCGGGAACATCTGCGAGTACACCGTGCCGAGGTACGTCCCGTAGGAGTAGCCCAGGTACGAGATCGTCCGCTCTCCCAGTGCGGCGCGGATGACGTCCAGGTCGCGCGCCGTGTTGCGGGTGGTGATGTACGGGATCACATCGCCCGACTTCTCACGGCACTTGTCGGCGATCCCCCTGGCCCAGGCCACGTCCGAGGCGAAGGTCTCGGGCCGGTACGCCCCGCCGACGCCGCGCTCGACTTCATTCAGTCCACCACAGCCGATCGGGCTGCTCTCGCCGACGCCGCGCGGGTCGAAGCCGACGAGGTCGTAGCGGTCGCGGACGTCCTTGGCCATCTTGTCGTTCATGCTGAGCGGGCGCACGAGCCCGGAAGCCCCGGGCCCCCCGGGATTGAGCAGCAGCACACCGCGCCGCTTGGCCGGGTTCTCGCTCTTCATCCGCGATATCGCGAGGTCGAGGGTGCGCCCTTCGGGACGCTGGTAGTCGAGCGGGACCTTGAGGGCCGCGCACTCGTACGCCGCCGGGCGATCGGCGCTACAGCGGTGCCACGCCGGCTTCTGGCGCAGGTACTCGGGCGTCTGGGCAGCGGAGGCCGGGGACGCCACCAGTCCGGGCAGAGCGGTGGCCAGGAGTCCAGCGGTGGCGAGCAGCGGTGCTAAGCGTTTCATGCGCGTGGGGCCGATCTCTCGTCCGGTGATTTCCCTTGCGCATCAAGCTTGTTGGACCGAACAACTCGACCGAATCCCTCGCAGGACCCGACCTTTCACCCCTCTCCCGTAGCACTCGCCATCCAGCCAGGCGGCCGAGATCGGACCCCGTGATCCACAGATCCCTTGCCCTGTCGGGCCCGGGCAGACGCATCCACCCGTAGCCCCCTCCCTCTCAAGTAGGAGCCCCCCAACGCGGCGCACGACGGGCCGCGGCCGCTGATCGAGGGCGCGATGATCAGGCCGGCCGTCGAGCGGCTGCCCAGCGGCGGGGTGAACCACCCGGTGTGGCGGTGGTGGTCGCGCACCGACGCCGGCGACAAAGACGTGGACCGCTCTGGATCGATCGATCCAGAGCAGGGCGGCTCGACATGAGAACGACAAGCTCGGCCTGTTCTTCATCTTCGGCGGTCTGCGGCCGGGTGGGGCGGGCCCATGAAGCCGTCGAGCTCTTCGATGATCTTGCGGAGCTCGCGGGCTCCGCGCGGTGACATTGCTCGGATCACGCCGTCGAGCAGGGCCCGGCCTTCGAGAGGGTTACCGCAGCAGTCCCAGTAATCGTTGCCGAACTCGTCGTCGTGCCAGAGCTCGCGCGCGGGCCTGTGGACGTAGTCCTTCCACAGGCGAAATGCCGCACTGGTGTCCCCCGGTCGGAGGTAGTTCCGCGTACGTTCGAGGCGAACGATCTCGGACAGCGCCCGCGAGGAGAGTCGGTCGATGGCCGGCCTTGAGCGCTGCGAGCGCTGCCGGTCCGGGGTTCCGGCCCGGATGTGTCCTGGCCGTCTACGCGGCATGGACCTTTCGGTTGGTCGTCATGCCGCACATGGTGCCACAAGGCCGTTGGCCGTGCCCGGGTTCGAGGGCGGGCGCTGTTCCTGAACCCGCCCGGGGCCTCGATCCACGGGCCGGACCGGCCTCCCCTGGTGGAGAAGGCCGGTCCGGTCACATGCTCCAGCGGCGGGCTCCCGCACTACCCGGCCCCTCCGTTCCCGTTCCCGTTGCCGGTTCCGTTGTTGTTGCCATTCCCGTTGCCATTCCCGTTGCCGTTCCCGTTGCCGTCGCCGGTGCTCGGCGTCGGGAGGGGGGGAGCGGGTACGGAGGGGGCAGGTCGGACGGTCGGCGTCGTCGGCAACGACGGCCGGGTGGGTACCGGCGGTACGGACACCACGGGGGGCGGCTCAACTGCCGAGGGGGTCACCACCGGTGCGGGCTCCGGCGCGGAGGGGGTCGGCCGCGCCGGAGGGGTTGGTTCCGCCGGGGACACCGGCGCCGGGGGCTCCGTGGAACGCTTCGCCGAATGGGACGGCGAAGGCGAATGCGAGCGGGAGTGCGAGGGTGAAGGCGAGTGCGAGGGCGAGGGCGAGGGCGAGGGCGAACGGCTCTCGCTCGGGGACGCGGACTCCTCGCGCGACGGCGAGACCGACACCGAGTCGGACGGGGAGGGGGACGGGGACGTCGTCGCCGATTCCGACTCCTTCGCCGGGGGTGACTCCGATGACGACCGGGACGCGGACGGGGACGACGAGCCGGAGTCGGACGGCGACACGGTCGGCGAGGTGGTCTCGGAGGGCGAGGTCGACGGCGACACCAGCGGGGAGAACGACGGCGAGGTCGACCGCGAGTCCGTGGGCGTGGGTGTGGGCGTCGGCGTCACCGTGAAAGTCGGCGTCGGCGTCACCGTGAAGGTCGGTGTCGGTGTCGGCGTCACCGTGGGGGTCGGCAGCAGCGTGAACGTCGGTGTCGGGATCACCGGCGGCGGCACCGGCTTGTCGTGCCTCGGCTTGTCACCGCGGTCCCGCTCGTACCAGCGCCGGTCCTGGTGGTCGTAGATCACGAACTTGTTGACGACCGTCACCGACGGCGCGATGACCACGACGTTCGCCGGGTGGTACGAGGACCACGGCTGCCCGTACCGCTTCGGGTTCGCCTGCAGCGCCACCGGCGGACCCAGCGGATTGCCGCAGGCACAGCGCACCCGCGGCACGCCGCGGTCGTCCACGAGGACGGCCGTCCCCGACTGGAGGACCGCCTGGTAGCTGGTGACCCTGCCGTCCCGGTAGCCGTGGTTGGTGACCCGGGTGTCCACGCGCAGTTGCACGGGGGTGAGCGAGCGCAGGAAGCCCGGTACCGCGACCGGCTGGATGCCGAGGCCCGAGGCGAAGGCGCTGTTCTTGACCGGGTCGGCGGAGAGCACCTTGATCTGCTTCTCCACGTCACAGCTGGCGATGTCCTTCGTGCCGCCGTACAGCCCGGGAGCCGAGCCGCTGACGCTGCGGGTGACCGTGGCTCCCTGCGTGGGACCCGTCGGGGCGACCGTCGGCGTTTTGCCCGGCTCCGGCGTGGTGGCCTTGGTCGTCGGCTGGATCTCCTCCGCCGCGGTCTGCGCGACCGTCGACTCCGTGAAGGGGTCGGGGCCCGATGCGGAGGTGGTCTGGAGGAAGACCTCCCCCTCGTTGTGCGAGGGGCCGGAGGGGCGGGTGAGGACGACCGTCAGCGCGATCGCGGCGGCCACCGCGACGAGGGCGGTGACGAGCCGCGGTACGGACTTCCACCAGGGCCCCTGGGGCGGTGGCCCGGCCGATCCGGGCGGGCCCTCCCCGGGGGGCGCCCCGGGCGGGGGCGGCGGCGGGCCGCCGTGCCGTCCGCCCGAGAGCGGGCCGGAGGGCGGACCTGACGGCGCCCCGGAGGGAGATCCCGAAGGAGGTCCCGAGGGGCGCTCGGGCGGCAACTGGCCGGAAGGTTGCGTTGTCACGGGCTCTTCTTCCCAGGCGGAGGAGTTCCGGTACCCAGGTGGATGTTCCGCATGTCGCCAAAGGCTCGTTCCTGCGGAAACCACCGGATTCCGTGGATTTCGTGCACTCCTGCCGACCATTGTGTGCGCCGTTCAGGTGGTGCCCGCAAGCGGAGGGTGCCTACCGTTGCGTGTGAGCCGTACATCTCGGGGCTCCGAGCGGGTGTGGCCGGACGCGCTGATCGCCGTCCTGGCCGGTTTCGCCGCGATGACCGTCGTCGCGGCGGCGGGCCTGCTCTGCGCGGGCGCGGACGAGCTGCCCGGTGGGGCCTTCCCGCACGTGGTGGCCGCCGTGGTCGTGATGGCCGCGGGCGGCACGGTGGACGTGACGGGCGGGGCCGGGTTCCTCGCGGGGGCCCAGGGCGGGCTCTCGGTCATGCCGCTGTCCGTCAGCCTGGCCGGGGCGCTGACCGCGGCCTTCTGCTTCCTGCGCCCGATGCGCCACCATGCGGTCGCCCGACCTCGCGAACTCCTGGCCCGGGCCGCCCCGTTGGTGCTGCTCTGGCTGCTCGCCCTGACGGCCTTCGCCCTCTACGCCCGGCACACCTTCGGCCTCTCCACCGGAAGTTCACCGATCGGTGAGATCAGTGAACTGCTCGACTCCGCACCGACAGTGGGCTTCCGGAGCGCTCTGCCCGGCACCCTGCTCTTCGGACTGCTGTGGATCCTCGGCCTGTTGCTGATCTCGTTGCTGGTCTCGCGGCGCGCGCCGCTGCCGGCCCGGTTGGTCCGCTTCCACGGGGCCGTGCGCCCGGCCGCGTCCGCCGTCGTCGCGCTGCTCCTTGCGTACGTCGCGCTCGGCGTGGTCGTCGGCGTCGTGGTCGCCGCCACCGGCGGGCACGGTCGGGAGACCCTGGCCGTGGTCCTCCTCGGGCTGCCGAACCTCGCCTGGCTCGCGCTCACCCTCGGGTTCGGCGGGGCCTGGCAGGGGCGCGTCGAGGGTCCCTTCGGGCTGCCGATGCCCAAGGTCCTGGACGAGGTGTTGCGGACGCCCGACCTCTCCACCGTGGACGTCGCTTCGCTGGCCCGGCAGGACTCCAGGGCCTGGTGGCTGGTGGCCGTCGCCGCGGTGTTGCTGCTCGGTGCGGGCTTCGTGATGGCGGCGCGCTCCTCCGCGCGGGTCCGCCCCTGGCAGCACGCCCTGCACCTGGGCGTCGCCCTGGCCGTGGGCACCCTCGTGGTCTGCCTTCTGGCCGGGGTCGAGGCCCGGTTCGGCCTGTCGCTGCTCGGCATCGGTGACGTGGACGGCCTCGGCGGGAAGGTGCAGCTGCTCCCCGTCCTGTGGCGTACGGTCGCCCTCGCCCTGGTGTGCGGTGCGGTCGCCGGGTTCCTCGGCGCCCTCCTGGCCACCCCGGTCCGCCGCCGCGGCCGGGTCGAAGCGGGCCCGCCCCCCTGACTCCCTCCCGCCCCGTGACGCCCGCCCCCGGGACCGCAGCCTCAGCCCGCCCGCCGCCGGAAGACCGGAAGGGCCCAGCCCGGCGGGGGCGGGGCCGGGGCCGTGGGGGACGGGGGCAGGGTCGGGACGCGCGGGGCGGCCTTGCCGGCGCCCGCGCTCCGCAGCGCCGAGGTGAAGGCCAGGCAGCTGGGCCAGCGCTCCTCCGGGGACTTCGCCAGGGCGCGGGCGAGCACGTCGTCCACGGCGGGCGGGAGTTCCGGACGCAGGGAGGACGGCGGGGGCGGGGGATCGTACTGGTGGGCCCAGAGCAGGGCCATGTCGTCGTCGCGCTGGAAGGGCGGGCCGCCCGTCAGCATCTCGTGGACCACGCACCCCAGGCTGTAGACGTCGCAGCGGCCGTCCACCGGTTTGCCGGAGATCTGCTCGGGGGCGACGTAGTCGAGGGTGCCGACGAACTGGCCGACGCTGGTGAAGCCGGTCAGCGACAGGGACTTCTTCGTCAGGCCGAAGTCGGTCAGGTAGACGTGCTCGGGGTGCTCGCTGTCCGTGCCCCCCGCGACCAGGATGTTGCCGGGCTTCACGTCGCGGTGGACCAGGTCGTGGTCGTGGGCGGCGTCCAGGGCCGAGGCGACCTGGGCCGCGATCCGGGCGACGGCCTCCACCGGGAGCGGACCGGTGCGGTCCAGCATCGCCCGCAGGTCCTGCCCGGCGACGTAGCGCATGGCGATGTACAGCAGCCCGTCGGTCTCGCCCGCCTCGAAGACGGGCACGATGTGCGGGTGGTCGATGGCGGCCGCGACCTTCGACTCGTGGGCGAAGCGGCGCCGGAAGGTGTCGTTGCGCGCGAGTTCGGGGGCCAGCAGCTTCAACGCCACCGTACGGTCCAGGCGCAGGTCGAGGGCGCGGTAGACCACGGCCATGCCGCCGCGGCCGAGTTCGTCCTCGACCTGGTAGCCCGCGATGCGTTTGCCCCGGAGGTCGGAGGGTCGCCCGCGGACCGGCTCCGCGTCGGATCCGGGTCCGGGCGCACCACCGGACCCGGACGCCTCCCCGCCACCCCGTCCGGACGCCTCCCCGCCACCGGCCGCGGCCGCCTCCCGCGCGCCCGGTCCGGACGCCTCCCCGGCGGTCATCGCGCCTGCGGGCCCGGGCCCGCGCCCGGTTCCTGGTCCTCGTCCGGGAGGCCCACGAGCCTGGTCGCCGCGTGGGAGGCCGATCCGCCGCCGGGTGCATCGGCCTCCCGTACGGGCTCCGGCGGCGCCTGCCGCGCGCCGGCCGCCGCGTCGTCCTGCGCCCCGCCGGCGCCCGGGCGGGCGCCCGGCGCGGCCGGGACCGCGTACGTCGTCAGCCGGGTGCCGTCGCCGTACATCCAGCGTCCGTCGCTCTCGTCGTAGATCCAGACGGACTCGCCGTCCACGACCACCCCGGCGCGCAGGCCACGGGTCCCCCGCCGGAACGCCTCGGTGTCCGCCCGCCCGGCGGCGAGGTCCTCCACGGCCCGCCGGTAGCGCTCCAGCGCGTCGCCCGAGCGTGCCAGCAGCGGGCGCGGGTCCTCCGTACGGCTCAGCGGCCGGCCTGCGGTGGGCGGCGGCTGCGGGACCGCGACCAGCAGCCGCCCGTCCACCCAGGCGGACCACCCGTTGGCGCAGAGGATCTCGCCCCACTCCCCGCGCCGGGACAGCAGTTGTACGGGGAGGAACGGGTCCAGCGGGGTGGTGGCCAGCGAGAGGTCCGGGGCCTCCCAGGCGGGCAGTCCCTCCTGCGGGACGACATGCGTGGGCCGGAAGTCCGCGATCCCGTCCGGGCCTCCCGTCGGCAGCGTCATCGGGTCCGCTCCCCCTACTTCCGCATGATCGCGGGCTCGTGGCGTCGCAGCAGGCGGCTGACCAGCAGCCCGAACAGCAGGGACAGGGCGACCAGCATGCCGAGGTCGAGCAGCCAGATCCGGGCGGAGTGGGCGAAGAGCGGATCGTCGGTGATCTTCCCGGGGACGAGCGCACTGAGGTCGATCGTGCCGGCCATGGCTCCGAGCGCCCACCGGGAGGGCACGAACCAGGCCAGCTGCTCGATCACCGGCACGCCGTTCAGCTGGAGCAGGGCGCCGCAGAAGACGACCTGGACGATGGCGAGGAGGACCAGCAGCGGCATGGTGACCTCCTCCTTCTTGACCAGGGCGGAGACCAGCAGGCCGAGCATCATCGCGGTGAAGGACAGCAGCGCCACGGCGAGGGTGATCTCGATCAGCGGCGGCAGGAGGACGCCCTTGCCGTCCGGTGCATTGTGTTTCACGCCGAAGAGGCCGACGAGGGTGAGGACCACGGCCTGGGCGACGGTGATGGCGCCCAGGACCACCACCTTGGACATCAGGTAGGCGGACCGGGACAGCCCGACGGCGCGTTCCCGCTGGTAGATGACGCGCTCCTTGACGAGTTCGCGCACGGCGTTGGCGGCGCCGGTCAGCACCCCGCCCACGTTCAGGATGAGCAGGGCGTTGATGGCGGTCTCGGGGGTCAGCTCGCTGCCGGCCAGGGCGCGGGCCATCGCTCCCATGACGAAGGGCAGCGCGACCATGATGGCCAGGAACGTGCGGTCGGCGCCGAGGGCGGCGGCGTAGCGCCGGATCAGGGTCCCCAGCTGCGCTCCCCAGCTCTGCGGCTTGGGCGGTGGCACCCGCAGGCCCGCGGCGGAGGCGGAGGGGGCGCCGTCGGTGCGGGCGCGCACGGGCGAGGCGGCGCTGGTGGCGTAGCGGCGCTGGAAGGGCGAGGCCCGGTACTCGCCGGCCCAGTCGCGGCCCTGGTCGTTCTCGAAGGCTTCGAAGGCCTCGGGCCACTGGTCGTAGCCGAAGAAGCCGAGGGTCTTGTCCGGGGGGCCGTAGTACGCGATCCGGCCACCGGGGGCGAGGACGAGCAGCCGGTCGCAGACGTCGAGGCTGAGCACGCTGTGGGTGACGACGATCACGGTGCGTCCGTCATCGGCGAGCCCGCGCAGCATGTGCATCACGGAGCGGTCCATCCCGGGGTCGAGGCCGGAGGTCGGCTCGTCGAGGAAGAGCAGGGAGGGTTTGGTGAGCAGTTCCAGGGCCACCGAGACGCGTTTGCGCTGGCCGCCGGAGAGGCTGTGGATCGGCTGGTCCGCCCGCTGGTCGAGGCCGAGTTCCCGGATCACCTCGGTGACCCGGGCCTCGCGTTCCGCCTTCGCGGTGTCCTGCGGGAAACGGAGTTCGGCGGCGTAGCCGAGGGCGCGGCGGACGGTGAGCTGCGCGTGCAGGATGTCGTCCTGGGGAACGAGGCCGATGCGGCTGCGGAGTTCGGCGTAGTCGCGGTAGAGGTCGCGGCCGTCGTAGAGGACGGTGCCGTGGTCGGCGGGGCGCAGCCCGGTGAGGGCGCCGAGGAGGGTGGACTTGCCCGCGCCGCTGGGGCCGACGACGGCGAGCAGGCATTTGGCGCCGACCGGGAAGGAGACGTGGTCGAGGAGCACCTTGCGGCCGTGGTCGACGGCGACGGTGAGGTCCTGGACCTCCAGGGAGACCTCGCCCGTGTCGACGTACTCCTGGAGCTGTCCGGAGACGAGGCAGAAGGCGCGGTGGCCGATGCCGACGATGTCGCCCTCGCCGAGGCGGGCGGCCCGGTCCACGGGGTAGCCGTTGAGGTACGTGCCGTTGTGGCTGCCGAGGTCGGCGATCTCGTAGCCGCCGTCGGGGAGGGCGCGCAGTTCGGCGTGGCGCCGCGAGACCACGAGGTCGTCGAGGACGAGGTCGTTGTCGGGGTCGCGGCCGATGGCCAGTGCGGTGCGCGGTGCGCCCGCGCCGCGGGCCGGGAGCGCGCGGACCGAGGTGGGCCGTCGGAAGGTGCCGGTGAAGGCAGGATTGGTGACGGAGGAGGGGCGCGGGGACGCGGCGGGGCGGCCCGGCGGGGCGGGCGGAGGGCGGCCGGGGGCGGCGAAAACGGCCCGCGGGCCGTTGAGGGAGTGGCCGAAGCGCAGCTCGCTGCCGGGGCCGACGCTCCACGCCCGGACCCGGTGGCCCTCGGCCCAGGTGCCGTTCGTACTGCCCTCGTCCTCGACGGTCCAGTGGTCGCCGTCGGGGCGCAGTACGGCGTGGTGCCAGGAGACCCGGGCGTCGTCGAAGCAGATCTCGCAGCGGGGGTCGCGGCCGACGTGGTAGGTCCGGCCGGGGCTCATCACGGTGGACCCCCGGTCGGTCTCCATGACCAGTTCGGGGGCGGTCGGCACACCGTGGCGCTGGACCATGAGGCGATTTTCCCACGGGACGGCCGATCGGGCCCGTTCGGCCACTGCCTGACATCGCCGCAGGTCAGAGCGGTCTTATGGGTAATGACAACGGTCCCCGTTGCAGCCTTTGCCGATCCTCCGCGGGTGCGCTTCACTTCACGCGTCGGATCCGAACAGACCGTCGGACCCGAGCGGACCGACGGGCGGATCCGGTGGGGCCGACGGGCGGATCCGGGCGGGCCGACGGAATCGAAGGGACGGGGACCAGGGATGAGTGCGCACGACCACGCACACGACCACGCGCCGGGCGGGACCGAGGGAGCCGGCGGGCACGACGGCCACGGTGCGCACGGCGGGCACGGCGGGCACTCGCACGGGGTCGTGGAGAACGCCGACCGCCGCTGGCTGGGGATCGCGCTCGGCCTGATCGGCGCGTTCATGGCGGTCGAGGTCGTCATCGGTGTCGTGGCCCGATCGTTGGCCCTGATCTCCGACGCCGCCCACATGCTGACCGACGCCGTCTCGATCGTCCTCGCGCTCATAGCCATGCGGCTGGCCGCCCGGCCTGCGCGCGGCGGGTTCACCTACGGGCTCAAGCGCGCGGAGATCCTCTCCGCGCAGGCCAACGGCCTCACCCTGCTGCTGCTGGCGCTCTGGCTGGCGTACGAGGCGGTCCGCCGGCTGATCGACCCGCCCGAGGTCCACGGCGGGCTGGTCCTGGTCACCGCGCTGGCGGGCATCGTGGTCAACGTGGTCTGCGCGTGGTGCATCTCCAAGGCCAACCGGTCCTCGCTGGCCGTCGAGGGCGCCTACCAGCACATCCTCAACGACCTGTTCGCCTTCATCGGGACGGCGGTGGCCGGTCTCATCGTGCTCACCACCGGCTTCGTCCAGGCGGACGCGATCGCCACGCTGATCGTGGTGGTGCTGATGGTCAAGGCGGGGTACGGACTGATCCGCGAGTCCGGACGGATCCTGCTGGAGGCCGCTCCCGCCCACGTGGACCCGGACGCGGTCGGCGACCGGCTGGTGGCGCACGGTCCGGTGACCGAGGTGCACGACCTGCACATCTGGACGATCACATCCGGCCAGGCGGCGCTCTCGGCGCACGTCCTGGTGGAACCGGCGGGCGACTGCCACGCCGTGCGCCGCGACCTGGAGAAGATGCTGCGCGCGGACTACGGGATCACCCACACGACCTTGCAGGTGGACCACGTGCAGGACGCCCTGCTGTCGGTCGGCCGGGCGGGCGAGCAGCCGCAGGGCACGGACGGGCACTGCGCGGACGCCCACGGGCCGGTGCACCGTGAGGGACCACATCAGCACTGAGCGGTACCAGCACTGATCGGTGCCCGCACGGGGCATGCATGGCCCATGACGCAGAAGCGCAGTGCGGGCCTCTTCCTCTTCCGCCGCGCCGCCGGGGACGCAGCCGCGGCGGCCGGGGTCGAGGTGTTGCTCGGGCACATGGGCGGTCCGTTCTGGGAACGGCGCGATGCCGGTGCCTGGTCGATCCCCAAGGGCGAGTACCTGGCGGACGAGGCCCCGCGGGACGCGGCCCGCCGGGAGTTCACCGAGGAGATCGGGCTGCCGCCGCCGGAGGGCGCCTACCTCCCCCTGGGCGAGGTCCGCCAGTCGAACGGGAAGCTGGTCACCGTCTGGGCGGTCGAAGCGGACCTCGACCCGACGCTCATGCGGCCCGGGACCTTCTCGATGGAGTGGCCGCCGGGGTCCGGGAGGGTGCAGGACTTCCCCGAGCTGGACCGCGTGGCCTGGTTCGCTCCCCCGCTGGCGCGCAAGAGCATGGTCGTGTCCCAAGTCCCTTTCCTCGAAAGGCTATTGATGCTATTGAACGATTGACTCGACCTTGACTTGCCAGCGGGCTCGACTGCGTGGACATTACAACTCATGACGAGCGTCGTGCTGGTGGGAACCCTGGACACCAAGGGTGTCGAGTACGGCTGGCTGCGCGAGCGGATCGCGCGCGCCGGCGTCGAGGTGGTCCTGGTCGACACAGGAATCATGGGCGATCCCCGGGTGCCCGCCGATGTCCCGCGGGAAGCGGTGGCCCGGGCAGCGGGAACGGAACTGACGGAACTGCGCGCGGCCGCCGACCGGGGTGCGGCCGTGACCACGATGGCCAGGGGCGCCGAGGCGACCCTCTTACGGCTGCACGCCGAGGGGCGGCTCGACGGCGTGCTGGCGATAGGCGGCAGCGGCGGCACCTCCATCGCCACCCGGGCGATGCGGGCCCTTCCCCTCGGGGTGCCGAAACTGATGGTGTCCTCCATGGCGTCCGGCGACGTCGCCCCGTACGTCGGATCGTCGGACATCACGATGATGTACAGCGTGGTGGACATCGCGGGGATCAACAGCGTCTCCGCGCCCGTCCTGGCGAACGCCGCCGAGGCAGTCGCGGCGATGGCGAAGGCCTACGCACGGACCTCCCACGAGGCGCGTGCGACCCGGCTCGGCGCGGGCGGGCGGCCGCTGATAGCCGCCAGCATGGCGGGGGTGACCACGCCCGGCGTGGACGCGGCCCGCGAGCGGCTGACCGAACTCGGCTACGAGGTCCTCGTCTTCCACACCAGCGGCGCGGGCGGCCGCACCTTGGAGACCCTCGCCGGCCAGGGGCTCTTCGCGGGCGTGCTCGACCTCACCCTCAGCGAACTCGCCGACGACCTGTGCGGCGGGATCCTGACCGCCGGCCCGGACCGGCTCAGCGCGGCCGGGCGGGCCGGGATCCCCCAGGTGGTGAGCCTGGGCGCGCTGGACATGGTCAAGTTCGGGCCGCTGGAGAGCCTGCCCGAGCACGCCCGCTACCGGCGGGTCCGGGTGCACAACCCGTCGATCACGGTGATCCGCACGACCCAGGCCGAGTGCACCGAGCTGGGCCGCAGGGTCGCGGCCAAACTGCGGGTGGCGACCGGGCCGACCGCCGTGTGCCTGCCGCTGCGCGGGCTCTCCACCCTGGGCGAGCCGGGGGGTCCGTACCACGACGCGGTCGCGGACCGGGCGCTGTTCACGGCCCTGCGCGAGGGGCTGCGGGGCAGTGCCACCCGGCTCTACGAATACGACACCCACATCAACGACCCGGCCTTCGGGCGGGCGGCGGCCGAGCGGCTGCACGACATGATCGCGGTCCGGCAGGCCGCGGCTTAGGGGTGGCTTAGGGGTGGCTTAGGGGTGGCTGACCGCACCTCGTACACCCGCCCCACCCACCGCCCCGCCGACCCGGTCGGGACGGACCGGCCGGAAACCAGTGGGTGAGACGGGTGTACGGCCGGGAACCGGCCACGGCACAATCCGTGTCCCAGGAGATGGCCCGGCACCGCCGGGCCGTCGGAGGACAGCGCAGGACGCGGCGACGCCATGGCAGGGGGCGAAGGATGAACACGTGGACCGTCCCCGGTTACACGCAGAGCAGGGAGCTCGGTTCGGGCGGCAGCGGGCGCGTGGTGCTCGCCGTGCACGACACGACGGGTACGGCGGTCGCGATCAAGTACCTCGCCGACCGGCTGCGCCACGACCCGGCCTTCGTCAGGGAGTTCCGGGCGGAGGCACGGCTGCTGGGCGGGCTGCACTCGCCCTACGTGGTGGGGCTGTACGAGTACGTGGAGGCGCCCGGCGGCGCCGCCATCGTGATGGAGCTGGTGGACGGGATATCCCTGCGCGCGGTCCTCAAGCGCTCGGGCGCCACCGACGCGGAGGCCGCGCTGGTGGTGCTGAAGGGATCACTGCTCGGGCTGGCGGAGGCGCACCGCGCCGGGGTCGTGCACCGCGACTACAAGCCGGAGAACGTCCTGGTCGCCCAGGACGGTTCGTCCAAGCTCGTGGACTTCGGGATCGCGACGGGGCGCGGCACCAAGCCGGGGGTGGCCGGCACCCCCGCCTACATGGCCCCCGAGCAGTGGCAGGGCGAGCCCGCCTCCCCGGCGGCCGACGTGTACGCGGCGACGGCGACCTTCTTCGAGTGCCTGACCGGGCGCAAGCCCTTCGCCGGGGAGAACTTCGCCGAGCTGGCGGTGCAGCACATCGAGGCGCCGGTACCCGAGTCCGAGGCCCCCGAGCCGGTGCGGCCGCTGATCCGCCGTGGCATGGCGAAGCAGCCGGAGCAGCGCCCGGAGAACGCGGACGCCTTCGTCGTGGAGCTGGAGGACGTGGCCCGCGCGGCGTACGGGCCCGACTGGGAGGAGCGCGGGCAGCGCAAGCTGGCGGCGCTGGCCGCGCTGCTGCCGCTGCTGTTCCCGTCGGCGGGTGCGCCGGGCGCCGGGGTGACCGCGCTGGCCACCACCGTGCTCCCGGCGCCGCCCGCCTCCTGGCTGCCGGGCAGGCGGGGCTGGGTGGCGGCCGGGACGGCCCTGGTGCTGGGTACCGTGCTGCTGTTCGCGACGGAAGCGGTCGGGGCCTCCCCGGATTCCACTTCCGCGGTGAGCGCCTTCGCGACGACCAGCGCGGGCCCGCCCGGGTCCGCCGCGCCTTCGGCCTCCGCATCCCCCTCGGCCTCCGGCTCCGCCTCTCCGTCGGCCTCCGCGTCCCCCTCGGCGTCCGTCTCGCCGAGCCCGAGTCCGAGCACGAGCGCGGGTACGAGCCCGAGCCCGAGCACGTCGGTGACCCCCACGCCGACCCCCACGCCGACCCCGACCCCGTCCCCCAAGCCGACCGTGGTCGTCGGCTCCGTGTCGGTCACGCTGCGCCCTCCCAGTACGCGGTCCGGGCAGGCGACCGTCTCCGTCGGTGTCAAGGGCGGCGAGGCGACCGTGGTCCTGGAGTGGTTCCTCGGCACCTACGAGGGCGACCTGCGCTGGGCGGACGGTTCGACCAGTGCCAGGACCCAGGGCGGCGCGCTGCCCCCGCAGACGCACACCTTCACCCAGGGCCGCGGCTGCTACCTGAGCGTGCGCGTCACCACGGTGCCGACCGCCGGGAACAAGTCGGCGACCGCCACGGCCGCCATCCCGCGCTGCTCGGTCGTGGAGGTCCCGCGATGAGCGATCCCCGCGCGCCCCAGGACGACGACTACAGCGCGACCGTGCTCGGCAGCCACTGGATCAGCGGCCCGCCGGAGCGGCCGGACGCCCTCGCGGCGACCCGTCGGTTCGACGGTCCCGAGGCGGTGCCCGACCGGGTCGAGGGCTCCGTGCTGCGCTTCGGGCCCGGGGTGACGGCCGCGCTGGCCGCGCCCTTCCCGGTGACCGCGGCGGGGCCCGCCGCACCGCGACGACGGCGCCGGGGCGCGGGGCTGCGCCGCTACGCGCTGGCGCTGGTGGTGCTGGCGGCCGTGGTCGCGTACCTGGCCTGGCAGCGGTACGGGCCGGCGCTGGCGGTGCGGGACGTCACCGTGAGCACCGACGCGCAGGGGCCGGCCTGCGACTCGGCCGCCGACGTGGTGGCCGTCGTACGGACCGACGGGCGGCCGGGGACGATCACCTACCGGTGGGTGCGCAGCGACGGCAGCAGCTCGGACCGGCTGACCGAGCGGGTGCCGCGCGGCCAGCACGAGGCGCGGCTGCACCTGCTGTGGACCTTCCACGGCACGGGCGGTTACCCGGCACGGGCCGAGGTGCGGATCGAGGAGCCGAGCCGGCACACGGCGGCCGTGGAGTTCAGCTACCGCTGTCCCCGCTGATCGGGGCGGCGCCGGAGGCGGGCGGGACCGCGGGGAGCCGGATCACCGCGCGGCCGCCGTCGAGGTCGACGCGGGTGCGCGGCGGGGCGCCGTCCTCCTCGTCGTCCCGCATGACGAGGGCGCTCTGCCGCTCCTTCAGTTCGTTCTGCTTGCCCGGGGAGAAGCTCGCGTGGAGCTGCTCGAAGCCCGTGGAGGAGATCTGGCCCTGACGGCCGTTCCAGCGCCAGGGCAGTACCCCGGCGCGGCCCGCCCGTTCGAGCGCGAGGTCGAGGAACGCCATGGCCGTGAGCAGCAGGGCGAGCCCGGGCAGGGTCATGAAGATCA
Source organism: Streptomyces sp. NPDC051555 (assembly GCF_044454405.1). Lineage (NCBI taxonomy): Bacteria > Bacillati > Actinomycetota > Actinomycetes > Kitasatosporales > Streptomycetaceae > Streptomyces > Streptomyces sp. NPDC051555. The sequence goes on from NZ_JBITDP010000002.1 coordinate 333,483, forward strand.
CGAAGCCCATGGCAACCTCCGGCGTCGCAGCGGATCGGATCGGATCGCGTCCCGGTCGGACGGTGTGACAGTAACCCGACCGGTGGCCCGCCCGACCCCCCTCGACGTCCCCTCGACGTCCCCTCGCCCGTCCCCCACCCCTCCCCCGTCCTTTCCCCCGTTCGGCCCATCCCGCCGTGGCCGTCCGGCCGAAGCCCGGGCCGTGTGCCCGCTGGTTGACTCGTAGACGTTGACGGAGGTGTGCAGGACGCCTCCCGGCACCCCTGCGTGCCACGTTCCAGCCGGCGTACACCCCAACCGGAACGTGGCCGTCCCGCACGGATGCCAAGTCCGCGCGGGGAGGCCCGTAGCTACTTTGGGGAGCAGCTGCGGGCCGCTTCGTCTTCCGGCACCGGGCATCGGGCACCGGGCTCCGGAGCTCCGGGCTCCGGGGCCGCGGATTCCTTCAGAACCGGGCGTGCGCCGTGATGTCCGCCTCGAACTGTCCCGTCAGCGCCGGGGTCACGGTCGGCCGGCACTGGGCGACGGCGGCCAGGTAGTCCTCGGTGCTCGCGCCGGGCGGCCCGGCCGACGTCCCGCGGATCCCCGTCCCCTCCAGGTCCCGCTCGAAGGACACCTGGGCCGCGAGCCGCGCCGCGTGCTCGATGTCCGCGGGGGTGAACAGCTCGCTCGCCCCGACCAGCGCCGCCACGTCGACGTCCGCGCGGCCCGCCGTGTAGCGGGCCCAGATCGCGGCGCGCGCGCCGGCGTCCGGCGTTCCGATGGGGATGAGGTAGTCGAAGCGGCCGGGCCTGAGGAAGGCCGGGTCCAGCGAGCGGATCGAATTGGTCGCGCAGACCAGCAGCCGCTCCCCGCCCTCGCGGAAGCCGGGTATCAGCTTGAGCAGCTCGTTGGTGACCCCGTGGATCCCGCCGGGCTGCGCGGGCTCGGTGCGTACGGGCGCGATCTCCTCGACCTCGTCGATGAAGACCAGGACCCGTTCCAGTTCGGCGATGCGCGCGAAGGCCCCGCGCAGGGCGGTGGCCAGATTTCCCTCGTCGGCGAGCCGGGAGGGCAGGAGTTCCACGAAGGGCCAGCCGAGGCGGGAGGCGATCGCGCGGGCGAAGGTGGTCTTGCCGGTGCCGGGCGGTCCGAAGAGCGTGATGGCGCGCGGCGGTCGCACCCCGTGCTGGGCGGCCCGTTCCGGTTCGGCGAGCGGCAGCACCACGCGCCGCTCGATCAGGTCCTTCTCCGTCTCCATGCCGGCGACGGCGTCCCAGAGGTCCGACGGCAGGAAGCGGCCGCCCAGCTCGTCGAGGAGCCCGGCCGCCGGGCCGTGCAGCGGCTCGGTCTTCTCGAAGTAGGCGACGGCGGGCTGGCGCGTGTACCCGGCGTTCAGGAGCCCCTCGCCGAGCAGGTCCTCCTCGGGCAGGACGTAGGCGATCCGCCCGACCCGGGCCGCGATCAGCCGCCGCTCCAGCTCCACGAGCAGCGCACTGGCCAGGCCGCGGCCCCGCCAGCCCGCCGAGATCGCGATCCGCATCACCCAGGCCCGCTCCCCCGCGACGCAGGCCAGGGCCGCGCCGATCGGGACGCCCTGGTGGACGGCGACCACGGCGGGCTGGCGCCCGGTGAGGGCGCTGATGCACTCGGCGAGGGAGAAGACGGACTCCTGGCCCAGCTCGGCGGTGGTGTCGATCAGGTGGACGACCGCAGCGAGATCGTTCTCGCGGTAGTCGTGGATGAGCCAGTTCACCGGGTTGCCGCCCCTCGTACGTACTGCTCCTGCGTGCTCCTTGCGGCGAGGCTAGGGGCGGGGACCACGGGCGATCACGTACCGCGGTGCACAACAAGCGGTCGGGAACCCTCCGCCGCGTCCATAGACTGGGCGCACACCTCCCGAACAATCGACCGAGAACCCGAGCACTCCCATGACTTCCGGCATGTCCAGCCCCGCCCGCGCCTCCCGGGCCGGGAGCACTCCGGCCGAGGTCCCGCAGGAGGGGCACCGGTACGCCGCGCGGCTGGTCGTGCTGGTCCCCTTCCTGTGGACCCTGGGGCTCGGCTCGTGGGGCCTCTCCCGGCAGGACAGCGTCTGGCGCGACGAGGCCGCGACCTGGCAGGTGGCCCTGCGCTCCACCGGTGAGATCTGGCACATGCTCGGCAACGTCGACGCCGTGCACGGCCTGTACTACCTGCTGATGCACGGCCTCTTCGAGGTGTTCGGCGCCGGCACGACCACCCTGCGGCTGCCCTCGGTACTGGCGGTCGCGGTCGCGGCGGGCTGCGTGGCGGCCATCGCGCGGCGACTGACCCCGGGGTGGGCCGGCGCCTGGGCGGGGATCGGCGCCGGCACGGCCCTCGGGCTGCTCCCGGCCGTGCAGTTCCAGCTCCAGGAGGGGCGGCCGTACGCCCTCGTCGCGGCCGGGGCCGGGCTCTCGACCCTGCTGCTGGTGGGGCGGCTGGAGGCCGGACCGGACGGGCGGCGCGGCCGGGCGCGCTGGTGGGCGTACGGCGTCACCGTGCTGGTGTGCGCCCTGCTGAACTGGCTCTCGCTGCTGGTCCTGCCCGCCCACGCGGCCACCCTGTGGTGGGTGCGGGCCGGGCGGCCGGTCGTGCTGCGGTGGGCGACGGCCGCGGCGGGGGCGGTGCTGGGGGCGCTGCCGCTGGTCCTGTTCAGCCGGACCCAGTCCGGTCAGGTGTCCTGGATACCGCCGCTGACCTGGTCGATGCTGATCGGCCCGGCGATCTTGCTGGCCATCGGCGCCGTCGGGGCCCTGCTGGACCGGCCGCACGACCGGCCGCATGCCGGGCCGCACGATCGGCGGCGCGACCGGAGGCCGTCGGTCGCCGCCGTCGGGCTGCCGCTGCTGGTGGTGCCCTTCGTGGCGCTGGCCGGGCTGTCGCTGGTGCAGCCCTTGTTCCTCGACCGGTACGTGCTCTTCTCCATGCTGGGGGCGGCCCTGCTGATCGGCGCCGCCCTGGGCGCGGGCGTACGGGCCGCCGCGCGCCGCTCCCCCCGGGCCGCAGCCCTGGTCGTACCGGTGGCGATCACGGGGGCGCTGCTCGCGATGCTGCCCCTGGAGCTGGGCAAGCGGGCCCCCGCCAGCCGGGTGGACGACGTGCTCGCCGTGGCGGACGAGGTGGCCCGGCTGAAGGGCTCCGGGGACGCGGTGCTGTACGTGCCGGCCGCGCGCCGGGACACCGCGCTCGTCTCGCCCCGGCGCTTCGCGGGGCTGGCCGACATCGCGCTCGTCCGGTCCCCGGCCGCGTCGGGGACCCTGAAGGGCGTCGAGGGCGAGGACCCGGCCCGGCTGCGGGCCGCGATGCTCGCGCACCGCCGGATCCTGCTGGTCACGGACGCGGCGACGGTGGCGAAGCCGTCGGGGGCGGAGCGGGACCGGGTGAAGGCCGCGGTGCTCGGGGAGCACTTCGTGCCGGTGGCCGACCGGCAGGTGCGGGGGCGCCGGGTGACGGTCTACGAGCAGAGGTCGGACGCGCGTTAGACCGTCGGGGTTCCACCCGCCGGGTCACGAATTCACAGCGGATTCTTATGGAATCCGAGGCTCCGGGCAAAGGTTCGCGTTACAAGCTCTGAGCATGATCCAGCGCATGCTTCCCCGAAAGGCCCACCGTGCCCGCCGCGCGGCCCGTGCCGTGCTGGCCATCGGCGCGATGTCCGCACTGCTCACGGTGAACATCCCGGACGCTTCGGCGGCGCCGCCCCTGGGGGTGACCGTCCTGGCTCCGGCGGACGGCTCGGCGCAGCGGGTGGGCGCCCTCTTCGCGGGCGGACTGGACGGCGGGCACTACTGCACCGCCTCCGTGGTCCGCAGCGACGGGCACGACGTGATCGCGACCGCCGCGCACTGTCTGGGCGACGTGCGCGACGCCGTGTTCGTGCCGGGCTACCGAGACGGCGCCGCGCCGTACGGCGTGTGGCAGCTCACCGGCCAGTACGTCGATCCCAGCTGGCAGAGCGGGCAGGACCCGGACGCGGACATCTCCTTCGCGACCGTCGCCCCGCTGGAGGGCCGCCGGATCGAGGACGTGGTCGGCGGCTTCCCGGTGATCGCCGAGCAGCCCGACGACGTGACGGTGACGATCGTCGGTTATCCGGCGAGCGAGGAGACCGCGCTGGTCTGCTCCAACGACACCACGATGCAGAGCGACACCCAACGCCGGATCGGCTGCCCCGACCTGACGGGCGGCACCAGCGGCAGCCCGTGGCTGGCGGACGGTGCGCTGGTGGGCGTACTGGGCGGGTACCAGGGCGGCGGCGAGGTCCCGGAGGTCTCCTACAGCGCGGTCATGGGCGACGGCGCGCAGGAGCTGTACCGGGAGGCCGCGGGCCGCGCCGCCGACCCGAGCGTGCACCACTGGACGCGGGACACCTGGTGGTCCTGAGGCTCCCGGCGCCATGGCCGGAGCGGAACCGAGCCGGAGCCGGTGCCTCGGACTCGCCCTAGGGCGAGGGGAAGGCCTGCGCCTCGTCGGGGGCCTCGAACCAGGCCCGTTCCTCGTCCGACAGCGCCCGGTGGATGCGGTCGAGGGCGAAGGGCTCCAGGGGCGGCAGGGCGTCGACGGCGAACCAGGCCACCTCCAGCGATTCCGCGTCGTTCACCCGGGCCTCGCCGCCGATCGCGCGGCAGCGGAAGGTGATGTCGGTGAACTGGCACTCGTCCCCGTTGGGGTAGACCATCCGCGACAGCTGCTGGACCAGGACGACCCGCTCCGGCACGCACCGCACCGCCGTCTCCTCGTACACCTCGCGCACCGCGGTCAGCGCGGGCTGCTCCCCCGGCTCGCAGATGCCGCCGATCACGGACCACTCGCCGGTGTCGGTGCGCCTCCCGAGCAGCACCCGCCCCAGGTCGTCGACGACGATGGCGGTCACGCCGGGCAGCAGGAGCAGCTGGTGCCCGGCGTGCTCACGGATCCTGCGGATGAACTCGGGGGTGCTCATCCCCCGACCCTACGACGCCTTGCCGCGGGCTCCGGCCCGGCGCAGCAGGACCCAGCCGAAACCGCCCGCCGCGAGCGCGAGCAGGGCGTACTCGGGGAGCGGGCCGAACCGGGTGGCCGGGGTCTGCGAGGAACGCAGCGGGATGGTGGCGACGAGCGCGTCCGGGGTGAACATCTTCGTCTGCTGGACGACCTTGCCGTCGGGGTGGATGACGGCGCTCACCCCGCTGGTGACGGGGACGAGGACGGTCCGGCTGTGCTCGACGGCGCGCACCCGGTCCATGGCGAGCTGCTGGTAGGTCATCTCGCTGCGGCCGAAGGTGGCGTTGTTGCTGGGGACGGCGATCACCTGCGCGCCGGCCCGGACGGTGGAGAGCACGGCGTCGTCGAAGGCGGCCTCGTAGCAGGTGACCATGCCGACGTGGCTGCCCGCCATGTCGAAGACCCCCGGCTCCTTGCCGGGACCGAAGTCGCGCCGGACCCGATCCACGTCCGAGCTGAAGATCCGTACGAAGGAGCGCATCGGCATGCGTTCACCGAACGGCTGGATCTTGCGCTTGTCGTAGGTGGACGTGGGCCCCTTGACCGGATCCCAGAGGATCATGGTGTTGCGCAGCGGGCCGGTCTCCGGGGCGATCACCGAGCCGATGGCCACGGGCACCCCGATGGCCTTCACGGCCCGGTCGATCACCGCGTAGGCGTCGGGCTCGGCGAAGGGGTCGAGGTCGGAGGAGTTCTCCGGCCAGACCACGAAGTCGGGCTGCGGCGCACGGCCCGCCCTGACGTCGGCGGCGAGCTGGAGCGTGCGCTTGGCGTGGTTGTCGAGGACCGCGCGGCGCTGGGAGTTGAAGTCGAGCCCTATGGTCGGGACGTTGCCCTGGATGACGGCGGCCACGGCCGTGCCGTCCTCGGCCGCGTCGGAGACCAGCGGGCGGGCGGCGAGGGCGGCGACGAGCGGTACGACGACGCTGAGCGCGGCGACGGCGGCCGCGAGGGCGATGGCCCGCGTGGCGCCGGGGGTCAGCTTGGCGCCAGGGGTCCGCGTGGCGCCAGGTGCTCCTGTGACGTCGGCGCCGGCGCCGGCCGTGGCCGTGGTGCCCGCGGGGTTCTCGGTCCCGGAGTCGTCGGGGTTCGCCCTGCCGAGGGTGCGGCGGGCGAGGGCCACGCTCAGGGCTTCGTACAGCCCGAATCCGAACAGGGCCACGGCGAAGCCGACCAGCGGGGTGCCACCGAGCGCGGCCAGTGGCAGGAAGAATCCGTCGGCCTGACCGAAGGCGATCTTGCCCCAGGGGAAGCCACCGAAGGGGATCCGGGCCCGGACCGCCTCGCCCGCCACCCAGACGGCCGCGGCCCACAGGGGCCAGCCCGGCAACCGCCGGACCAGCGTGATCCCGAGCCCGGTCAGCCCGACGAAGAGCGCCTCCAGCACCGCGAGCGCCAGCCACGGCACCGGGCCGACCTCCTCACCGGTCCAGAAGAGCAGCGGCAGCATGAAGCCGAGCCCGGCCAGCAGCCCGAAGCCGAATCCGGCGCGCGCCCGGCGCACCTGGAGACACCAGCCGAGCAGCGCGAAGGCGACGGGGGCCAGCCACCACAGGGGCCGGGGCGGGAAGCTCAGGTACAGCAGCACCCCGGCCGCCACCGAGCCGCCCGCGCGCAGCAGCCAGGCGATCCGGCGCGCCCGTGGGGACACCGGTTCGCCGGAGGGCACGACGGGGGGCTCGTTCTCGACCGCACGGGTGGCGCTGCTGCTCATCTGGCGGAGTGTACGTCGCCGACCTGGGCCCCGGCCCGTGAGGGCGCGCACCGGGGCCCGGGTGGGCGAGCCGGCGTCAAGGCGTCAGGGCGCGCAGGTGCGTACGGATGACGCGCACCGCGTTCTCCGCGTCGTCGACCGTGACGGTGAAGAGCTTGCCGTCGCCGAGCCTCAGCTCGACGCCCTCGCCACGCCGGACGACGACGGCCGTGCCCTTGTCGGGCCGCCAGCGGTAGCCCCAGCCGCCCCACTGCTGCGGGGTGATGCGGGGGACGAACTCGGCCGCGGTGACCTCGGAGAGCCGGATCCGGCGGCGCGGCAGCCCTATGTGCCCGCAGCGCACTTCCATGTTCTCGGCGTCGACGGTGACGGCGACGTGGACGAAGGCGAGGGTGCCGTAGAGGATCAGCAGCCCGACCGCGAGGCAGCCGACGACCGACATCACCAGCGGGATGATCCCGGCCGTCCATGCGGAGTCGACGGCGAGTTCGATGCCGAGCGCCAGGCAGGCCGCGCCGGCGGCGGCGATCAGCCACTGCACGCGGTTGGAGGCCCGGCCGGTCCAGAGCGGGCCCGGAGGGTGGTCCGTCATGTGTAGCAGCGTACTCACGTTCCGCACGCGCGCCACCGCCTCTCGCCCTTTTGCGGACGGGCCGCACGGCGGTCCGCGTCCGCTCTCCGCCTCCGACCTCGGCCTCCGCTGTCCGCGCCTGCCCGCCGCGCCGCAGGGGCAAACGCGGGACGGGAGCCTGCCGGAAGCGGCCGGGCGCCGCCGGGGCGGTGTCGTTAGGCTGCCCCGGTGAATCTGGAGCGCAGGGAACTGCTGCGGGACGCGGCGCTCGACGTACTGGCGGAGGCGGGTGGCCGCGGGCTGACCCACCGGGCCGTCGACGCGGTCGCCGGGGTGCCGCTCGGCACGGCCAAGAATTATTTCCCCACCCGGGACGCCCTGCTGCGCGCCGTGGCCGAACGGTGCCTGGAGCGCTACCGGGAGCGGGCGGACGCGCTGGCGGGAGCCGGGCCGACCGACCGGGCCGGGGTGGCCGCGCTGCTCGCCGGACTGCTGCGCGAGGTCGCGGGGCCGGGGCGCCCGCGCGTACTGGCCTACCTGGAGCTGCTGGCCGAGAGCGCCCGGCGGCCCTGGCTGGCCGCGCTGCTGGACCCGATCGCCGCCGCCGACTTCGCGGCCCACGCCCACCTGTTGCGCGCGCTGGGGGCGGGCGCCACCGCGGAACGGGCCCGCGCGCTGACCCTCGTCCTGCACGGGGCCCTCCCGCACCTGCTGGCCGGGGCGCCGGGGACGCTGGCCGCGGCCGGGCTGGACGACCTGGACGCTTTCGCCCGGGGCGTGCTGGACGCCGTGTGCCCGGGCGCGCCGACGGAGCACGCCCCGTGAGCCCGGACCGCGCCGACCGCGCCGTGGGAGCCGTCCTCGGCTCGGCGGTCGGGGACGCGCTGGGCGCCCCCTTCGAGTTCGGCCCCCCGGGCGCCTTCTCCGCGCGCTTCCCGACGCCGGGCGGGGGCGGCGAGATGTGCGGGGGCGGCGGCTGGGAGCCGGGTGAGGCGACCGACGACACCCAGATGGCCGTCCTCGTCGGCGCATCGCTGCTGGAGCACGGCGGACTCCGACTGCCGGACATCTTCGGCCGGTTCCAACGGTGGGCGGCGGGCGAACCGAAGGACATCGGGCTACAGACCGAGGACGTACTGACGAACGGCGCGTCCTGGGAACTCGCCGCGGCGCTGCACTTCCAGATCAACGCCCGGGCCGCGGGCAATGGTTCCCTGATGCGGGCGTCGACGTCCGCCGTGTACTTCGCCGCGGACGGGCGGGCCGCGACGATGGAGGCCGCCCGGCGGATCGCGGCGCTCACGCACGGCGACGCGGCGGCCTGGGAGGGCACGGCGGTGCTGCACGAGCTGGTGCGGAGCGCCTTGGAGGGCGAGGACCCGCTCGCCGCCCTGCCCGGGGTGCTCGCAGAGGTGCGTCCCGACCAGCGGGAGCGCTACGCCCGGGTGCTCGCGCCGGACTGGCATCCCGGACTGGCGACCGAGTTCAACGGCGCGGTGTGGCCGTGCCTGGGCACGGCGGTGTGGGCGCTGCGGACGACGACCGGCTTCGAGGAGGCGCTGCGGGCGGCCGTGGACGTCGGCGGCGACACGGACACGGTGGCCGCGGTGACGGGCGTCCTGGCGGGCGCGACGTACGGGTCCGGGGCGGTCCCCGAGCGCTGGGCCGAGCCCCTGCACGTCCCCCTGCCCGGCTTCGGCGACCAGGTCCTGGACACCGACGCCCTGCGGGAGCTGGCCGAAGCCCTCGTCCATGCGCCCCGGCGGCCGGCGGACTAAAGGTTGTTGCAGAAGGGTGGGTGGTGGCAGGCCGGTCTGCTGGTTGGCCTGCTGTTTCACCGGGTCGTGGCGAGGTTGTGCATGGTTGCGACGGATTGGACGGCGTGGTGGAGGCCGTCTCCTTTTTGGCGGCAGTCGCGGAGGATCTTCCAGTTCTTCATGCGGGCGAAGGTGTGCTCGACGCGGGCTCGGACCCGTCGGTGTTCGGCGTTGTCCTCCTCCTGGCCGCGCAGGAGAGGGCGTCCGGCTCGTCTGCGGTGCGGGACGATCAGCCCGGTGCCGAGGTAGGCGCCGTCCGCAATGACGGTCGTCCCAGCCGCCACGGCGGGCAGGTCCGACTCCCGCCAGACGTGAGCGTCTGCCTTGTTCCCGGGTGCCGGGCGGGCGCTCGCGACGACCAGGCGGCTGTCCGCGTCGATGATGACCTGCACGTTCGCCGAGAACCGGTAGTTGCGGGACGAGGCGGCCACCGTACGGTCGTGGACTGGGATCAGGGTGCCGTCCACGATCCACAACCGGCCCACGTCGGCGACGGGCCTCGGCGCCGGCTCCAGCGCGAGGAGCGGACCGAGCCTGTTGATCACCCGGCAGACGGTGGCCGGGGAGATCCCGAAGAGCGGGGCGAGCTGGCGCATCGTGAGGTTCGTCCGGTAGTACACGGCCACCAGCAGCACCCGGTCCGGCAGCGGTAGACACCACGGACGGCCGCCACCGGGACCATCACCGCCCCGCTCCCGCACCACCTTCACCAGCTTCACGAAACGATCCATCCGCAAGCCCGTGAACGTCTCCACCCACAACGGCTCAACCCGCAACACCCCACCCATACCCACAAAATGCCCAGAACTGAGCCTTCTGCAACACCCTTTAGGGCGTGTTTCGAAACAGACGACCTAGCGCCCGGCCGGGGCGTCCTGGGTGGCGGTGAGGAGGCGGCCTTCGGCGTAGCCGAGGGCGGCGGCCGGCAGTTGGCCCGGGCGGCCGCTGTGCAGCACGGTCAGGGTGCCGGTGGGCGGCAGGCCCGGCTCGGGGCGGGCGCCGATGCGGCGCAGCGCCTGGGTGGCGACGGCTTCCGCCGAGCCGTGGTAGACGAGCGCGGCGCCGCCGGTGCGTTCGGCCAGCGCGGCCCGGATGGGGGCCTCGACGAGTTCGTAGTGCGTGCAGCCGAGGACCACGTCGGTGACGTCCGGCGGGGTCAGCGCGGCGGCAGCGGCGACGGCTCGCACGACGGCTTCCGCGTCCCCGTACTCCACGGCGTCGGCCAGTCCGGGGCAGGGGACCTCGGTGACCGGGACGCCCGCGGCGAAGTCGCGGATCAGACCGCGCTGGTAGGGGCTGCCGGTGGTGGCCGGGGTGGCCCAGATGGCGACCCGGCCGCCGCGGGCCGCGGCGGGCTTGATCGCGGGGACCGTGCCGACGACGGGGATCCCCGGCTCCAGCTCGGCCCGCAGGGTGGGCAGGGAGTGCACGGAGGCGGTGTTGCAGGCGACGATCAGGGCCTGCGGTCGCAGCCCGGCAGCGGCGCGCGCGACTTCCAGCGCCCGCCCCGTGAGGTCGTCGGGGGTACGCGGTCCCCAGGGCATGCCGTCGGGGTCGGAGGAGATGACCAGGTCGGCGTCCGGCCGCAGCCGTCGCATCGCGGCGGCCGCCGCGAGGAGGCCGATGCCGGAGTCCATGAGCGCGATCTTCACTTGGTCACCTTAATCGACCCCCGCCCCCGACCGGCCCGCCACACCCCTTTCCGGACGCCGGACCGCCCGCGCACCGGAGCCGGACCGCCCGCGCGTCGGAGCCGGGTCGAAGCGGGCCTGCGTCGGTACGCGACACGCGCGGCCGGTTTCGGCACACTGCGGGGATGGGCCCCCTCAGCATCGCCGCCTGCGTGTCGCTCGCCGTCTGGCTCTGGCTCACCTTCGGCCAGGGCATGTTCTGGCGCACCGACGTCCGGCTGCCGCCGCGCACCCCGCCCGCACGGTGGCCCTCCGTCGCCGTCGTCGTGCCCGCCCGGGACGAGGCCGGGGTGCTGCCCCTGAGCCTTCCCTCGCTGCTCGCCCAGGACTATCCCGGCGAGGCGGAGGTGTTCCTCGTCGACGACGGGAGCACCGACGGCACGGGCGCGCTCGCGCTGGCGCTCGCCAGGGAGCACCCCGGGCTGCCGCTCACCGTCTGCTCCCCGGGCGAGCCGGAGGCCGGGTGGACGGGAAAGCTGTGGGCGGTGCGGCACGGCATCGGCCTCGCACGGGCCGCGGCCGCCGGGGAGCCGGAGTACCTGCTGCTCACCGACGCCGACATCGCGCACGAGCCGGACAGCCTGCGCGAGCTGGTCGCGGCCGCGGTCTCGGCCGACCTCGACCTCGTGTCGCTGATGGCCCGGCTTCGGGTGGTCACCGTCTGGGAGCGCCTGGTCGTACCGGCCTTCGTGTACTTCTTCGCCCAGCTCTACCCCTTCCGTTGGATCAACCGTCCGGCGGGACGGACCGCCGCCGCGGCGGGCGGGTGCGTGCTCCTGCGCACGGAGGCGGCCGTACGGGCGGGCGTACCGGAGTCGATCCGTCAGGCGGTGATCGACGACGTCTCCCTCGCCCGCGCGGTGCGGCGCAGTGGTGGCCGGATCTGGCTGGGGCTGGCGGAGCGGGTGGACAGCGTACGCCCGTACTCGGGGCTCGGTGACCTGTGGCGGATGGTCTCGCGCAGCGCCTACGCGCAGCTGCGGCACCAGCCGTTACTCCTGGTCGGGACGGTGGCGGGGCTGGCGCTCGTCTACCTGGCTCCGCCGGTGACCTGCTGCGCGGGCCTGCTGACCGGGCGGCCGGTGGCCGCGTGGGCGGGCGCCGCGGCCTGGCTGCTGATGGCCGGTACATACCTGCCGATGCTGCGCTATTACCGGCAGTCGGCGGTGCTCGCCCCGCTGTTGCCGCTGACCGCGCTGCTCTACTTGCTGATGACGGTCGACTCGGCGGTCCAGCACTACCGCGGGCGCGGCGCGGCGTGGAAGGGCCGCACCTATGCCCGCCCCAGCGATGCCTGAAACACGTCGCCGTCTGGCCTGAACACGCGTCATGCGAGGTCACAGCGGTGCGCGGTGCGTTCGCCCAACTCCCCTCCAGGGAGGCACGAGTAGGAACAAGAGCGGCTTAAAGCGACGAATCGTGCACGTGAACGTCAAGTGAAAGCCGTGGCGCTGACCTGCGAATATGCAGGTCAGCGCGGTGTTGACGGGACCTCGCTATGGACCCCGTGAAGTCGTGGGCTTAACTTATGTGCCATGACCTCCCCCCGCTCCACTTATGGCGGCGGTTACTACTCCGCGCCCTCCTTCTCGGACACCCCCATCTACGACTCCCTCGTCGCCGAACGCGGCACCCCTCAGATCGCGCCCATCCGCGTGCCGGCCGCCTACGACTCCATGGGCGGCGGCTACCAGGGGCAGAACGCCCCCCAGGGCAACAACGGCTATGCGGGCGGTTACCTGCCCGCCCTGCAGTCCGCCCTGCCCGCGCTGCCCGCGGCTCCCTCCCCGCAGCAGCAGCCCGCCTACGGCTACCCGTACCAACAGCAGGGTGCTCCGCAGCCCATGCCGTTGCAGCACGCGCCCGCGCCGTACATCCCGCAGCAGCAGCCGGCCGGCGCCCGTTCCGGATACGCACCCCAGCCGCAGCAGCCACGGCCGGTGGCCGCGGCTTCCGGTTACGAGGCCATGCGCCCGGCCGCGCCGCGGCCGATGCAGGCCGCGGCTCCGGTTCCCTCCGGCATGCCGTCCGGTTACGAGGACCAGTACGGCCGCCCGTACCAGGGACGCGGCTACTGACGGCGCCCGCGGCACATACCCGCTGGTAAGCCTCCGGGGGCGGCTGGAATGATGCCCCCATGACGAACATGCGCGTCCAGGAACTCCACGTCCATCCCGTCAAATCGGTAGCGGGGACCTCTCCCGATGAGGTGGCCGTGGAGCCCTGGGGCCTCGCCGGGGACCGGCGCTGGGCGGTGATCGACACCGAGGGCAACGTCATCACCCAACGCCAGCAGCCGCGCCTCGCATTGGCCTCGGCCCGCCCGCTGGGGAGCGGCGGGGTCGCGCTGTCGGCTCCCGGGCTGGCGCCCGTGGTGGTGGAACCGCCCGCGCCGGGGCCGCTGGAGCCCGTCGCGCTGTTCGGCAAGAAGATCGACACCGTCGTCGCGGACACGGCCGGCCACGCCTGGTTCACCGAGTACCTCGGTTTCCCGGCCCGGCTGGTACACCTCGACGACCCGGCCGTACGACGGCCCGTGGACCCGGACTACGCACTGCCGGGCGAGACGGTGAGCCTGGCCGACGCCTACCCGCTGCTGGTGGCCACCCTCGCCTCGCTGGACGCGCTCAACGGGCTGATCGCGCAGGGGGACCACGCCGATGAGGGTCCACTGCCGATGAATCGTTTCCGCCCCAACCTGGTGGTGTCCGGCGCCGAGGCGTGGGCCGAGGACGGCTGGAAGCGCGTCGCGATCGGGGACGCCGTCTTCCGCGGGGTCCGCGAGTGCGGCCGGTGCGTGATCACCACCACCGACCAGCGGACCGCCGAGCGCGGCAAGGAACCGCTCAAGACCCTGGCCGCGCACCGACGGATCGGCAAGTCGCTGGCCTTCGGACGGATGCTGGTCCCGGTGCGGCTCGGAACCGTCCGGGTCGGCGACGAGGTCCGGATCCTCGACTGAACACCCGGCGCGAGCGGCGCCCGAGGGCGGCCCTAGCGGGCGCCACGAGGCTGTGCCGACCCGCCCGGATCCGGTCCGAGCCCATCCGACCGCATCCGGACTGACACCTTCGGGCGGCTCCCCACAGGAACGGGAACCGGGCGGCCCCGCGGTGCCGTTGTGCCGAATGAGACGTGTGCCGACCCGTCGTCCGACTGACCACCGGATCGGGTGACACACCTCTCGCGAGTCCCGGAATGCGCGTCCTCGGGACATGGGCGAGGCTTGGACGTGCAGGCAGACGGAGGCAAGGGGGTGCCCGACCGTGTGGACGGCAATGGGAGTCTGGCGTTGGCGGCGCAACCCGCTGCGCCGGCAGACGGATCTGATCGAGGCGTGGGTGGCCTTCGCCGCTCTGGTGTGCGTGTTGGTGGTGGTGCCGGCCGTCGGCTGGACGGCCGGTCTGCGCGTGGACGTGACGTTGCAGCGCGCCGCGCGCGAGCAACAGCAGGAGCGGTACCTGATCCCGGCGGTCGTGGTGCGGCCCGCCGGTGATTCGCTCGGCGGATCGGCCGCCGATCCCACCGCGCAACGGCAGTCGCCGCAGCGGACGCAGGTCGTCGCCGCGTGGACCGCGCCCGACGGCACCAACCATCAGGGAACGGTCCCGGCAGCGCAGGAACCACCGCGCCAGGGCGATCACTTCCGGATATGGACCGACCACCACGGCCGGCTCGTGGGCCACCCACTGGATCCCTCCACCGCCGCCGTGCACGCCGCTCTGGCGGGCCTGGCCGCCGCGATCAGCGCGGCCGCGCTCGTGGAGACGCTCCGGCGCATGGTCGTACGCCGCCTCATGCATCGGCGGTACTTGCGGCTGGACAGGGCCTGGGCAGCGGCCGGGCCCGACTGGGGCAGAGCGGGTGCGGGCAGCTGACCTGGCAACTCACCGGGCCCGCGCGCGCTACGGTGGACCGGCCGGTGCGGACACGGTCGCGAACGCGGGCCGACGACCGCCGGTGAAGTCGCTTCGGCACGAGCACGAGGGTGGGGGCACGGCAGCACGATGGCACAGGGCACGGTCCAGGTGACGCACGGCGGACCTTCGCGATGGCGGCGCCGCTCCGGTGAGTATCCGACACTGACCGCCGCGCTGGCGGCCGCGGGTGACGGGGACGTCCTGTCCATCGCCCCCGGGACCTACCGCGAGAACCTGGTGCTGCACCATGCCGTCACGCTGCGCGGGCCCGAGGGCGGGCTGGGATCGGTGCGCATCGCCCCGCCCGACGGGGTGGCGCTCACCGTCCGGGCCTCGGCGATCGTGCAGGACCTGCACCTGGAGGGACAGGACCGGGCCGCGCCCGCCCTGCTCGTCGAGGACGGCTCCCCCGAGCTGACCGACCTGCGGGTGAGCACCCGGTCCGCGGCCGGCATCGAGGTGCGCGGCGGAGCCCGCCCGGTGGTGCGCCGGTGCACCGTCGAGAACCCGACGGGCGTCGGCATCTCCGTGCTCGACGGCGGTGGCGGGGTGTTCGAGGAGTGCGAGGTGGTGGCAGCCGGGCAGACGGGCGTCTCGGTGCGCGGCGGCGGCCACCCGCGCCTGGAGCGCTGCCGGATCCACCACAGCACCGGCGCGGGCATCGGCGTCACGGGCGAGGGCTCGGGCCTGGACGCGCTGGGCTGCGAGGTCTACGAGATCAAGGGCACCGGGGTGCAGATCGCCGCCCGGGCCACGGCCCGGCTCACCGACTGCTCCGTGCACCGCACCTCCGCGGACGGGGTCACGCTCGACACCGACGCGGTGCTGACGCTGGCGGGCTGCGACATCCACGACATCCCCGAGAACGCGGTCGACCTGCGTTCCCGTTCGGTGCTGACCCTCAGCCGCACCACCGTGCGTCGTTTCGGTCGCAACGGCCTGTCGGTGTGGGACCCGGGCACCCGGGTGGACGCCGAGTCCTGCGAGATCCACGACAGTACGGGCGACTACCCGGCGGTGTGGATCAGCGACGGGGCGACGGCGTCCCTCGACTCGTGCCGGGTGCACGACGTACCGGACGCGCTCTTCGTCCTGGACCGGGGTTCGCGCGTCGACGTGGTCGACAGCGACCTGTCCCAGGTGCGCAACACCGCCGTCTCCGTCAGCGACGGCGCCACCGCACAACTCGACGACTGCCGGATCCGCGAGGCCGCGACCGGGGCCTGGTTCCGCGACCACGGGAGCGGCGGCACCCTGGCCAACTGCACCATCGACTCGGTGCAGACGGGCGTGATCGTCACCAAGGGCGCCGATCCCGCGCTGGAGCGCTGCACCGTCAGCTCGGCCGCCGAGGCCGGCTTCTACGTCTCGGCGGGCGGCCGGGGCACCTTCCACGCCTGCCGGGTGAGCGGCAGCTCGGGTTTCGGCTTCCATGTGATCGACGGCTGCCGGACCTCGCTGACCCGCTGCCACACCGAGCGCTGCTCCCGCGGGGGCTACGAGTTCGCCGAGGAGGGCCCGCTCTCCGAGGACTGCACGAGCGACGAGGCCGCCGTGCGCGCCGGGGTCCTGGGCACGGCGTCCGCCGCGGGCGCGGGGGCCGGTACCGGCGCGGGCGCGGGCGCGCGGGGCGGCGTACCGCTGACGGTGACGACGACTCCGGCCGGTGCGGGAGGCAGCGGCGCCCACGGCACACACTCGGAGACCCCGGTTCCGGGACAGCGGGCCACCGACGGCGAAGGGCAGTCCGGTGCGGCGGCCCGCGGCTCCGGCGAGGTGCTCGGGCAGCTCGACGCCCTGGTGGGCCTGGACAGCGTCAAGCGCGAGGTCCGCGCCCTGACGGACATGATCGAGGTCGGCCGACGCCGGCAGCGGGCCGGCCTCAAGGCCGCCTCCGTCCGCCGCCACCTGGTCTTCACCGGCTCCCCCGGTACCGGCAAGACCACCGTCGCCCGCCTCTACGGGGAGATCCTGGCCTCGCTCGGGGTGCTGGAGCGGGGGCACCTGGTCGAGGTGTCCCGGGTGGACCTGGTCGGCGAGCACATCGGGTCCACGGCCATCCGTACCCAGGAGGCCTTCGACCGGGCGAGGGGCGGCGTCCTCTTCATCGACGAGGCGTACGCGCTGGCCCCCGAGGACTCGGGCCGGGACTTCGGGCGCGAGGCGATCGACACGCTGGTGAAGCTGATGGAGGACCACCGGGAAGCGGTGGTGGTCATCGTCGCCGGCTACACGGCGGAGATGGACCGCTTCCTGACGGTCAACCCCGGGGTGGCCTCGCGGTTCTCCCGGACCATCACCTTCGGCGACTACGGCCCGCACGAGCTGCTGCGGATCGTGGAACAGCAGGCGGAGGAGCACGAGTACCGCCTCGGCGAGGGCACCGTCGAGGCCCTGCTGACCTACTTCACCGAGCTGCCGAAGGGTGCGGCCTTCGGCAACGGCCGCACCGCCCGCCAGACCTTCGAGTCGATGGTCGAGCGGCACGCGGGGCGGGTGGCCCAGCTGTCGGAGCCGACCACCGACGACCTCACCCTGCTGTTCGTGGCGGACCTTCCGCTGCTCCCCTCCCCCTGCTGAGCCCCTCCTCGACGCGCTCCTCGGCGTCCACCGGGCGGTCCGCTAGGACGAGGCGGGCCAGCAGCGCGGCCCGTTCGGCGGCGAAGGCCGGGTCCGCCTGGTAGTCGGAGTGCCCGAGGACGGGTGCGGGCAAGGGGTGCAGGGCGGTACGTCCGTAGGCGACCGGATCGGGCAGCGGCCCCCGGTCCACGTCCCGCTCCCCCGCCTCCAGGACCGGCCCGCCGATCGGGTCGGTGGCACGCCAGAGGTTGCGCCAGCACTCCACCTCGCGGTGCAGGGCGGCGAGCGGGCCGGGCCCGAAGTACGCGGGGAACCAGCGCCCGTAGAGCCGGGCCAGCGGTGAGCCGTACGTCAGCAGCGCGACCCGGCGGCGCACCTGCGGCGGCAGCTGCCAGACGGCGGCGGCCGCGAGCACGCTGCCTTGGGAGTGACCAGAGAGGACCAGTCGGCCGCCGGTCCGCTCGGTCCAGGTGGTCATCCTCCAGGTCAGGTCGGGCACGGCGCGCTCGGCGTAACAGGGCGGGGCGAAGGGGTGCGCCGCCCGGGGCCAAAAGGTGCCCACGTCCCAGAGGATGCCGATGGTCCGGCGGGCCGAGGCGTCCTTGTAGGCGCGGCGGCCCAGGGTGACGAACAGGACGAAGCCGAAGCCGACCAGCCAGGAGCCGGCGTCCTGCGCGCCCCGGGCGGCGTCCTCCAGAACGGGCGTGGCGTGCCGGGCGGCTTCACCCGGGACCCGCCCGCTGAGCCAGGCACCGGCGACGGCGCCCGCGCCGAGGACCAGCGTGACGGTGGAGACCGCGCCGATGAACCACGGCGCCGAGTCGGTGAGCGCCGCGGCGGCCCGGGCCCCCGCGATCCGGCGGCTGCGCGCCCGGTCCGGCCGGGCCCCCGGGTACTCGGCGGCGACCGTCGCGGCCGTGGCGCGCCGGGCCCGGGCGCCGCGCACCGCGAACCAGCTCGCGGCCAGGAGCAACACCAGGAGCAGCGGCGGCAGGACGGCGGCCTGCCAGGACAGCAGCACGGGCGGTCCCGCCAACGCGCCGGCCCCCGCGAAAACGCCCCCCACCGCCCCCGTGCCCGCCTCCGCACCGGGCGCCGGGGTTCCGGTCTCCCCGAGCCAGTCGCCCACCCGCTGCGCGACCCCGGCGGACATCACCCCGCCCAGCGCGCACGCGAGCATCGCCACGGCCGGGCCGCCCAGCCCGTGCAGCACGCCTCCCGCGCCCCGGCGGTGCAGGTGCAGGGCGACGGCCGAGAGGGCCAGGACGCAGCCGCCCTGGGCGAGCGCGAGCCATCCGAAGACGAGGTCCCCCGGGAGCCGTCCCGTGGAGGTCCACCCCGGCCGGGACCAGCAGGCGTAGCAGAGCACGGCGGCCAGCACGGCCAGCGCGCACCCCGGCAGCCAGGTGACCACCGCGCGGTCCACGCGCTGGTCGGCCCGCGATTCGGAGCGACCGCGCCGGCAGACGACCCAGAGCACCACGGCGCCGCCCGCCACGAGCAGGGCCTGCGCGATCCGGCCCGGTCCGGCCGGAAGACCGACTCCGGCCGCGTGGGCGTCGTAGCGCAGGGTCGGCACGGCGACGGCCGCCGCGACCGTCAGCAACCCCGCGGCGGTGTGGGCGGCCCGCAGCCGGGCCACGATCCGTCGCCCGTACCAGAATCCGGGTCGGCCGAGCGCGGGGGCGCCGCCCTCCGCGTCCTCCTCCGCCTCGTCGGGGTCGGGGGCGGTCGGGGGCGGCGGCTGGGCTTCGTAGGCGCTCCACGTGCGGTTCGAGAGGTACCAGAGCAGCCAGGTCAGCCCGGCCGGGACCAGGGCGCCCAGGGCGAGGCGCCGCCCCGGCTGCGACCACCAGCCGCCGCGCTCGGGCGAGAGGACCGCGAGCCAGGAGCGGGACGCGGCGCAGTGCGGCGAGCCCGCGCACTGCCAGGCGAAGAGGTCGAGGGAGACCTCGCAGGCCGCGGCGATCAGCAGCACGGTGAGGCTCAGCGCGACGACCCGCACAAGGACGCCGTACGCGCGCACCGCGCGGGCGGACCCGGCGGGCGCGGGCGGCCGGGCCCAGTGCGCGAGGTTGGCCACCATGAACGGCAGGAGCAGCAGCCACAGCGCCCGGGCCCCGTTCCCCGAGGTGAGCCGGGACCAGCAGTAGACCTCGGGCACCGGGCGGCCGGTGTAGCGCTCGGGGTGAGCCTCGGCGTCGGCGTCGTCGCTGCGCCGGAAGACGGCGGCGGTGGAGTCCCCGGTGACGCGGACGGTGCGCGGATCGCCGAGCAGTTCCTCGGGCGCGGCGCCCGCGACCCCGTGGACGAGCAGTTCGAGCGCGAGCGGCCCGGCGACGGGGACGGGGGCGAGGACGGGGGCGGGGGCGGGATCGGGGCCGGCGACCTGGTCGGGAGGAAGGGGGTCCGGGGCGGGCGAAGGGGCGGGGCGGGGACGGGGCGTGGGGATGTCCGGCACGATGGCCTCCACTCTCGGGGCGCGGCGCCACGGAACCAGCATCCCGCGCGCGGAGCGCACTGCCCAGTACCCGGAGGGCTGACGCAGACATCTGACGGTGGGACAGATATGGTGACGCGCACGCGTGTTCCCTCTCACCGCCAGGGAGTTCCGTCATGGCCCGCCGACTGCGCCCCGTGGGGCTGGACTTCGCCGAGACCGCGCCCGTACGCCTGGTGTACACCGCCCGAGCGACCGCCCCGCCGGAATCGGTGTACCGGGCGCTGGCGGAGGAGGTGACGGGGTGGCCGTCCTGGTTCCGGGCGGTGACCCTCGCCCGACCGACGCACGGCGGCGCGGGGCGGGAGATCAAGCTGCTGGGAGGAGTGCGCTTCCAGGAGACGATCATGGCGGCGGACGCCGAGCGCCGGTACGCCTACCGGGTCGACCAGACCAACGTCCCCGGCATGCACGCCCTGTTGGAGGAGTGGCTGCTGACCGCGTCCGGCTCCGGCACGCAGATCCGGTGGACCTTCGCCGCGGACGGCTCCGCCCTGTTCCGGCTGGGCCTGGCCGCCGCCCGGCCGGGCCTGGGGCACTCGTTCCGCACGGCCGTCCGGACCCTGGACGCCCGACTGGCCGCGGCGCAGCGCTCCGCGGGACAGTAGGTCTCCGCGGGACAGTAGGTCTCCGCGGGGCGGCGGGCTTCCGCGGGGCGGCGTACGGGCCCGCGCGCCCTCAGGTCGTCGGGTACCGGTCGACCAGGTCCGCGTACCCACCCGCTCCCCACACGCGGGTCCGGAACTCCCGCAGGTTCAGGGATGGTCCGCGGTCCTCACCGGCGCGGGCGAAGTACACGCCCGCGCACCGGGCGCAGAACCACCCCTCGGACCAGAGGGCTTCGGCGGCGGACCGACCCCGGGCGGTGCGCCGGCGGCGGGCCGCCTCCACCCGGCCGACGGCGAAGAACAGGGCCGCGGCCGCGAGGAGCGCGATCCCCGAGATCCAGGCGAGGTGCGCCATGGGGAGTTCGGTCACGAACCGCCTTTCGCCGCGGTCCTGTTCGACCCACCAGCCGCCGGACTCACGACCGAACCAGCCGCCCGCGATCGCACCCCACAGGAACGTACCGAGCGATACCAGGACGAGAGTGCCGCCCAGGCACCCGACGGAGTCGGTGGCCGGGTCCGGCGGCACCGGGGCGAGGCCCTTGGCCAGCGCCGAATTCCCTTCGCGGACGGACGTCTTGCGGGCGCCGTCGCCGTCGGTCCACTCGTCGCGGGTGGTGGCCTTCGCCGCCAGGTAGGCGGCGGCGACACCCGTCACCTCGTCGTCACGCCCGCACCGCGGGCAACACAGCGGTCCGGCGCCCGAAACGGCCGCATCATCCGCACTGCCCGTATCGGCCGCACCATGCGCACTGCCCGCACTGCCCGCACCGTCCCTACCCGCCATGACTCCCCCGGGGCTCGTTCGTGATCACGCGTCGGCCCAGCGTAATCAGCCGACGCGGCCCCGCCCAGGGCCCGTTCGTCAGGGTCTCGGTACGGTCAGGCCACGGGCTCGTACCAACCGCCCGAGGCCAGCAGGGCCTCGATGGTCCTGGCGTAGGGGGCCAGGTCCAGGCCCTGGGCGACCACCCACTCGTCCGAGTAGTACTTGTCGAGGTAACGGTCGCCCGGGTCGCAGAGCAGGGTGACGACGCTGCCCGTGCGTCCCTCGGCCACCATCTCCGCGATGATCTTCAGCGCGCTCCACAGGCCGGTGCCCGTGGAACCGCCGGCCTTGCGGCCGATGGCCTGCTCCAGCGCGCGGCAGGCCGCCACGCTCGCCGCGTCCGGCACCTTCATCATCCGGTCGATCGCGCCGGGCACGAAGCTCGGCTCCATGCGCGGGCGGCCGATGCCCTCGATGCGCGAGCCGCAGTCGCTGCTCGCGTCCGGGTCGTGGTGCGTCCAGCCGTCGAAGAAGCAGGAGTTCTCCGGGTCCGGTACGCAGATGCGGGTGTCGTGCTGCATGTAGTGCACGTAGCGGGCGATCGTCGCCGAGGTGCCGCCGGTGCCGGCGGTGGCCACGATCCAGGTGGGCTCGGGGTACCGCTCCAGGCGCAGCTGCTGGTAGATCGATTCTGCAATGTTGTTGTTGCCCCGCCAGTCGGTGGCGCGCTCGGCGTAGGTGAACTGGTCCATGTAGTGGCCGCCGGTCTGCGCGGCGAGGAGCGCCGACTCCTCGTACATCTTCATCGAGTCGTCGACGAAGTGGCATGCACCGCCGTGGAATTCGATCAGCCGACACTTCTCCGGGCTGGTCGTGCGCGGCATCACGGCGATGAACGGGACGCCGATCAGCTTGGCGAAGTACGCCTCGGAGACCGCGGTGGAGCCCGAGGACGCCTCGATCACCGGACGGCCGGGCCTGATCCAGCCGTTGCACAGGGCGTAGAGGAACAGCGACCGGGCGAGGCGGTGCTTGAGCGAGCCCGTCGGGTGGGTGGACTCGTCCTTGAGGTAGAGGTCGATGCCCCACTCCTCCGGGAGGGGGAAGCGCAGCAGGTGCGTGTCGGCGGAGCGGTTGGCGTCCGCCTGGACCTTGCGGACGGCTTCTTTCAGCCAGGCCCGGTAGTCGGCGTCGCTTCGGTCGACGTCGACGGTGGTGCCCGTCGTACCGGTGGTGCTCATGCGCCTTGCTCCTCTGTGCGTGCCGTGTCTCTGCCTCCCCCGCTTTCGCAATGTACCCCCCTCACCTGCACAAACAGTCACTTTGGGGTTCCATGCGGATGCCTTTTGGTTGCCTTCGGTTGCATGCCGGCGCACGGTGGGTGACTCTGGTGGGGCGTCACAGAGGGTGCAGCACCCGTAACACTCATGTCGGGGAGTCGCAGCCGTGATCAGTCCTCCACGCAGGCACTGCGTCGTCGCATTGCAGGCCATGCCACAGCGGATCGGCCAGGTCCGCCGAATCGTTTCTGCACAACTGCGCCACTGGCAGCTCGATCCGCTCATAGACCGGGCTGCGCTCGGCGTGACGGAGCTGCTCAGCAACGTCCACCGCCACGCGCAGCCGGACAAGGCGTGCCGGGTCGAAATCGAGCTGCGGCTCGGCAGACTCACGGTCTCGGTCCACGACAGCGATCCCAGACTGCCCGTGGCCCGGGACGCGGACCCGCTGGAGACCTGTGGCCGCGGCCTCGCGCTCATAGCTGCGGTCAGCGAGTCCTGGGGCTCCCGGCCGCAGCCGGACAGCCGGGGCAAGGTGGTCTGGTTCTCGCTCCGCGCGGCACCGGCGGCCACCGCGCCCGCGCCTCCGGTGCGGATCCGTCCCGTGCCGCTACGACGGCCGACGGCGCCGCCGGTCACCCTCGCGACCGGCGTCACCGCACCGCCCGCCCAGCAGCCGGCCCACGAGCCCGCCCAGCAGCCCGCACGGCACCCGGCCCGGCCGCCGTCGCGGCCACCGGCCGGGCCACCCGCGGATCCGGTCGTCGAGCCGTCCGTGGAACCGCTGCCGCATCCGGTGGCGGTGCCCGTAGCGGTGCAGGTCGCCGTGGCGGCGGGCCACGCGGCGGCCGGCACGGCGACGGGCCACGCCGTGGGCGTCACGGCGGCGGGCCCGGTGACCGGAACCCCACCCCTGGGCGCCCTGGGCCCCGCACCGGGATGACCGCGGCCCGCGGGCGTCCGTCGCGCCCGTCGGCCCGGCGGGCGCGACGGGCGCGACGGGCGCGACGGGCGCGACGGGCGCGACGGGCGCGGCGGGATCAGGCCGCTGCCCCCAGGGCGCCGAGCGGGTCGTCCAGAACGGGCTGCCAGGCCAGCTCGGCCGCGCCGACCAGGCTGTTGTGGTCCAGGGTGCACGGCAGGATCGGCACCCCGCCGCTGCGGCCCCACAGGCTGCGGTCCGCGACCACCGCGCGCAGCCGGTCCGGGTCCGCCTGGAGCAGCTCGCGGTGCAGGCCGCCCAGGATGATCCGGTCCGGGTTCAGGATGTTCACCAGGCCGGCGAGCCCGAGCCCGAGCCGGTCGATGAGCTCCTCCGCGGCACCCCGCACCGAGGGGTCGGCGTACTCCGCGCGCAGCAGGTCGCGGGCCTGCTGGAGCAGCGAGACCTCGGGGCCGGGGACGCGGCCCGCCGCCGTCAGGAAGGCCAGCGGGTCGGCCTCCACGTCCAGGCAACCGCGGCTGCCGCAGTGGCAGGCCCGGCCCTCCGGGTTCACCGTGAGGTGGCCGACCTCCAGCGCCAGGCCCGAACTCCCGCTGTGCAGGCGCCCGTCGAGGACGAGCGCGCCGCCGACGCCGCGGTGTCCGGTGGCCACGCAGAGCAGGTGCTGGGCACTGCGCCCGGCGCCGTGGCGGTGTTCGGCCAGCGCGGCGAGGTTGACGTCGTTGCCGGTCAGGGCCGGGCCCTCGATCCCGGCCGCGCGGACGCACCGCGCGAAGATGGACCGTACCGGCGAACCGGCGGGCCAGGCCAGGTGCAGCGGATTGAGCGCCGTGCCGTCGGGTTCCGCGACCGCGGACGGCACGGCGAGGCCGGCGCCCACGCACCGGCGCCCGCTGCTGGCCAGCAGCGCGGCGCCCGCTTCGACGACCGCGCCCAGCACCTGGGCCGGGTCGGCGGACACCTCCACCTTGCCGGGGGTGGTGGCCACGATGTGCCCGCCGAGCCCGACCAGCGCGGCCCGGAACCCGTCCGGGTGGACCTGCGCGGCCAGGACGACCGGTCCGTTCTCGTCCACCGACAGCCGGTGCGACGGGCGGCCCTGGGCGCCGCCGACACCTCCGGGGCGGGAGTCGACGCGGATCAGACCGAGCGCCTCCAGCTCGGCGGCGACGGCTCCGGCGGTGGCCCGGGTCACGCCCAGCTCGGCCGTGAGGACGGCGCGGGTCGGGGCCCGGCCGGTGTGCACCAGTTCCAGCGCCGGGCCGAGCGCGCCGCGGCCCCGCTCCAGTTTGGTCCGCGTGGACGCGCCCGTCACGTCCGTCACGTCCGTGGTCACATCCCCCGCCCGCCGCGGGGTCGTGTTGCCGTTCATGACAGCGATCCTCGCATGATCGGCCGGGCGCGGGCGCCGACCTTCAGCCCAGCCCGCTGACGCGCAGCGTGATGTTGAGGCGCCCGGTCAGGCCCAGGGCGGGCGGAGCCGTCTCCGGCAGGACTTTGGGCACCGAATGAAAGGCCCTTCGGGCCGGACCGCCGAAAACGAACAGGTCGCCGCTGCGCAGCTCCACGTCCCGGTACGGGCGACCGCGCGAGACGGTGTTGCCGAAGCGGAACACGCAGCTGTCGCCGAGGCTGAGCGAGACCACCGGCGCCGGGGAGCGCTCCTCGGCGTCGCGGTGCATGCCCATCCGGGCGTCGGCGTCGTAGAAGTTGATCAGCGCGATGTCGTACGCCGCCGGGTCGCCCGGTTCGGGGGGCGCCGCCCCGGCTCCGGCTCCGGCTCCGGCTCCGGCTCCGGCCGCGGCCACGGCCTCCCGGCCCAGCTCGGCGAGCCAGCCGGGCATCGACTTGACCGGTTCCCCGTCCCCGTCCACGACGGTGCGGGCGTAGCCGTACGGGTACCAGTGCAGCCCCAGGCAGACCTGGCGGGCGGTCATCGCGGCGCCGCCGGGGAGGTGGACCGTGCGCAGTCCGGCGGGTGGGCGCGCCCACCCGCGGCAGGCGGTCAGCAGGGCGAGCTGGCGCTCCGGGTCGAGCCAGTCGGGCACGTGGACCGCGCCGGGCGCGATCTCGGTCCGCTCGCGCGGGAAGAGCTCCGCCGGCTGCCCCGGCGGCGGTGCCGGGTCCGGGTCCGGGTCCGGGGGGAGGTCTCGAGAGTGGGGCCGCTCCATGGACCCATTGTCGGTGCCCCCTGGCACACTCGCCGCATGGAGATCATCGAGCACGTGAAGACGCTTGACCGCGAGGGCCGGTTGATGGCCGACGCGGCCGAACAGGCGGGCCCGGAGGCCCTGGTGCCGTTCTGTCCCGATTGGCGCGTGGCCGACCTGCTGCGGCACACGGGGGCGGTGCACCGGTGGGCGGCCGGGATGGTCGCGGGCGCCCTGACCGAGCCCGTTCCCTTCCCCGAGGCTCCGGAGCTGACCGGCGCTCCGCTGGTGGCCTGGTTCCGCGAGGGGCACGCCGCGCTGGTGCGGACCCTGACGGAGGCGCCCGCCGACGTGCGGTGCTGGACCTTCCTGCCGACGGACCCGCCCTCCTCGCTGGCCTTCTGGGCGCGGCGCCAGGCGCACGAGACCGCGGTGCACCGGATGGACGCGCAGGGCGCGCTGGGCGGCGCGCCCTCGCCGGTGGAGGCGCGGTTCGCCGCGGACGGGGTGGACGAGGTGCTCACCGGATTCCACGGGCGGCCGCGCAGCCGGGTGCGCACCCCGGAGCCGCGCGTACTGCGGCTGCGCGCCTCCGACACCGGCGACGCCTGGACCGTACGCCTGTCGCCCGAGCCCGCCGTCACGGTCCGCGGTGACGCGGGTCCGGCGGACTGCGAGGTGACGGGCGGGGCGGCGTGGCTGTACGCGGCCCTCTGGAACCGAGCCCCGCTGGACGGCGCCGCGGTGAGCGGTGACGCCTCGCTGGTCACGCTCTGGCAGGAGACGGCGGCCGTCTGACGTCGCCGGCACGCCCCGCCGGTCGGCCCGCGCGGGCCGACCGTCGCGCACAGGGGTGATCGGCGGCGCGGCGCGGGCCGCCGCCCCGCGCCGATCAGCCCTGCGCCCCGCGGGCGAAGCGCTCGCGGGCGGTGACCCCGCGCCGTTCGACGGGGAGGGAGCCGGTGGCGGCGGCCAGGCCATAGGGCGGCATGTCCCCGTAGATCGACTCGTACGACCCGGCGGGGACCACGTAGGTCTCGTGCCAGATCCCCACATGCCGGCGGGACCCGCGCTCGAAGCGGTTGATCATCGCCCAGGCCTTGCGGTGCAGCCGGTCCGGGGCGGCCGCGTAGTCCAGCAGCTTCTCCTTGGACTCCCAGTACTGGACCACGTAGTAGGTGCGCGGGGAACCGCTGAGGAGTTGGTGGCCCAGCAGTCCGCTGCCCGGGATCCGCTTCAGCTCACGCAGCATCCGGAGCATTCCGACGAACACGGGAACCCACTGGTGCGGCGCCCGGAAGTGATTGATCCGCATGCCGATCAGGAAGACGACGATCTCCCCTTCGGCAGCGGCCGTCGTGCGGCCGGGAATCGGTTTCGCGGACATGCCACCCCCTGGCGACGGGACGGACGGGGCCGGGGCCACCGCCCTGCTTTGGATAGTCCAACTATCCTTTCGAATGGGATAGTTACACTATTCAATGACGCCCACAAGCCCACGGCGGAGAACCCGGGGAAGGATCACCGATGCGCCTCGCGGACCTGAGCGAGCAGAGCCAGGTCTCGCTCGCGACCATCAAGTACTACCTGCGCGAGGGCCTGTTGGCCCCTGGACGGCGGATCAACGCCACGCAGGCCGAGTACGACGCGTCGCACCTGCGGCGGCTGCGGCTGGTGCGGGCCATGATCCAGGTGGGACGGATGCCCGTGGCCACCGTGCGCGAGGTACTGGCCCAGGTCGACGACGCGTCGCTCGGCCGGACCACCCGCCTCGGGGCCGCGCTCTGGGCCCTGCCCCGGGCCGCCGAGCCCGAGCCCGACGACCCGCACGTGGCCGCGGCCCGCGAGGAGGTCGACCGGATGCTCGCGGAACTCGGCTGGAGCGACGCGGCCCGGATCGGCTGGCTCTCGCCGGTCTACCGGGAGTTGGTCGCCTCGGTGGCCTCGCTGCACCGGCTCGGCTACCCGCTCGACGCGGCCGATCTCGCCCCGTACGCACTCCAGATGGAACAGACCGCGATCCACGACCTGGACCGGATGGAGCGGCTGCACGGCCCGGTGGAGCAGGTGGAATCCGCGGTGGCTTCGGCCGTGCTCTTCGAACCCGTGCTGCTGAGCCTGCGCCGCCTGGCCCAGGAACAGCAGGCCGCGCGCCGCTTCGGGCTGGAGGACTGACCGCCGCCCGGCCCGGGTCAGCCGAGGGTGGCCGCGTAGATGGTCTGCGGGCGGAACTCCCAATCCGGGCCGGCGTTCCAGGGGTTGGGCATGGCCGTGCTCGTCGCGTACGCGTAGCCCGCGCCGCGGTCGAAGGCCGTGCGCAGGGTCGTGCGCATCGCGGCGGCGTCCGGGACGTCGTGCACCAGGTGCCAGAAGGCGGTCCCTCTCGGATCGAATTCGGCGCCCGCCCGGTAGCCGGTCCGCTCGTTGAAGACGTTCCCGCCGAGCCAACCGCTGCCGGTGTAGGCGGCGTAGGTGTCCTCGAAGGTCACGAAGACGTCGGCGGTGCGGTGGTCGGGTTCGAGGTAGCAGTCGGCGATGGCGGTGCCGGGATTGTCGACGACCAGGTCGGGGGCGGCCGGGTCGACCGCCCGCATCGCTTCCTGGACGTAGCGGCGGTAGTCCGCGTAGAGGTCGCGCGTGGCATTGGCCGGGCCGCAGTCACGGCTGACGACGTCGAAGAAGATGCCGTCGACGTGCAGTCGACCGTCCGCGGTCCTGAGGTAGTTGTCCACTGACGCCTTGACCTCGGCCGGCGGCCGCTTGCCGTGGTCGGTGTGGACGTAGCCGAGCACCTTGGTGCGCTCGCCGTTGGCGGTGGTGCCGCCGCGCAGGACGTCGGCGCGGGCCCGCCACGGTGCGTCGAAGGGGGCGTCGCCGTTGCCGGGATTGAGGACGACCACGGAGGCGGCCGGGCCGGTGGCGGTCAGCTCGTCCAGCATCGGGTCGTCGGCCCACACGTACGCCGGAACCGCGACGTCCATGCCCCGCACCCCGGGTATCCGGGCCCGGACCGGCTCGCTCGGCTTGGGCGCGGGCGCCGGTCCGGACGCGGCCGGGGCCCGCTTGGAGGCGCCCCCTGAACCCTCCGCGGCCGAACAGATCGCGGGCGCCGGCGCCGCGAGGACGGCAACCGTCAGGACCGCGTAGAGGGCCCTCGATGCGCGGGTCGTGGCCATGGTGATCCTTCCTCCGGCAGCCGTCCGGGCGACGGGGCGCCGCCGCGAGGAAGACTAGAGGGGGCCAGGGGCCGGGGGCTGGAGAACCGGTTCGCTTGATACGAGGAACAGACAAGCGACTTGTCACCTTGTGACCTTGTCGGCTTGTCGGTGCGCCCGGCACGGACGAGGGCGTACGAGCGCCCGGTGCGGGTGCGAGCACCCGCGCGGGTGCTCGCACCCTCACCCCTACGCCTGAGCCCGCCCCTGCCCCTGCTCCTGCTCCTGCCGGCGGTCGAGCGCGTGCAGCGCCTTGCGGGCCAGCGGGTACGTACGGACCAGGTCGGCCAGGTTCGTCGAGCCCCGGGTGATCCGGGCGAAGGCCCGCCAGGCCGGCCCGAAGCCGATGAGCGCGGCGTGCAGCACGCCCGGCCGGGACACGAAGACGCCCATCATGCGCTTGCCCACGCCCATCTCGACGCCGAGCCCGGCCTTGACCGCGAAGGCGTAGTTGAGGGCCTGGCGGCGGGCGTCCACCGCGTCCGGCGCCTCGGAGATCTTCACGGCCCACTCCCCCGCGAGCCGCCCGGAGCGCAGCGCGAAGGAGATCCCCTCCCGGGTCCACGGCTCCAGCAGCCCGGCCGCGTCGCCCGCCACGAGCACCCGGCCGCGCGAGAGCGGCGACTGCGGCGTGCGACAGCGGGTCAGGTGCCCCGAGGAGACGGAGGGCTCGAAACCGGCCAGCCCGAGTCGGGCGATGAAGTCCTCCAGGTAGCGCTTGGTCGCGGCGCCGTCGCCCTTCGCCGAGATCACGCCGACGGTGAGGACGTCGCCCTTGGGGAAGACCCAGCCGTAACTGCCGGGCAGAGGGCCCCAGTCGATGAGGACCCGACCCTTCCAGTCCTCGGCCACGGTCGGCGGGACCGGGATCTCCGCTTCGAGACCCAGGTCGACCTGGTCCATCTCCACCCCGACATGGGCACCGATCCGGCTCGCGCTGCCGTCCGCGCCGATCACGGCGCGCCCCAGCACGGTCTCCCCGCTGCCCAGCACCACCGCGACGGTGCGCCGGTCGGGCACCGCCGGACCGTGCTGCTCGACGCGGGTCACGGCCGTACCGGTGCGCACGGTCGCGCCCGCCTTCTCGGCCTCGGCGACCAGAGCGGCATCGAACTCGGCCCGGTCGATCAGCCCGAACAGCATGCTCTTGGAGCGCCGGGTACGGGTCAGCTTGCCGTTGAGCGAGAAGGTCACCGCGTGGATGCGGTCCTTGAACGGCAGCACGAAGCCCGGTGGCAGTGCGTCCCGCGAAGGCCCGATGATGCCGCCGCCGCAGGTCTTGTAGCGCGGCAGTTCGGCCTTCTCCAGCAGCAGCACCCGCCGGCCCGCGGCGGCCGCGGCGTGCGCGGCCGATGCTCCGGCCGGCCCGGCGCCGACCACGATCACGTCCCAGACCTCACCGGAGTCCCCCTCCGTGCTCCGGAGCTCCTCCGCGCTCAGGGGCTCCTCCGCCCCCTCCTGCTCGCCCGCCCCCTCCTGCTCGCCCGACGCCTCCTGCTCGTCCGACGCCTGTGGAACGTTCGGCTCCTGCCGCCCGCCCGACTCCTGCTGCTCCCGGGCCCCTTCCGGCCGCCCGGCCGCCGTACCGGTCACCTCCGCCACTTCGCCCGCCCCCTGCGCGTCCTGCCCCGCGCCGCCCGCCTGGCCTGCGTCGCCCGCATTGCCCGCGCCGTGTACGTCGTCGCTGCTCACGATGTGCTGCTGCTCCTGATCACGCGTTGGTCCCGATGGTCCCGACGGCCCCGACGGTCCCGGGGTCCCGATGCCGGGGAAATCCTACGGCGCGAGTCCGGCTCACCCCGCTGTGGGAGGATCGGACCGTCATACGCCGTAACCCGGTGTACGCACCCCGCCCCTGTCCACACTCTTACGCAGACCAACGTCGCACCCAAAAGGAGCGTGCCCATGTCGACCGATCCGATCGTCGAGACCGTCGCCTCGCTGATGCCCCGCGCCAAGCAGGAGCTGGCCGAGCTGGTGGCCTTCCAGTCGGTTGCGGACTGGGCCCAGTTCCCCAAGAGCGAGAGCGAGGGCGCCGCGAACTGGGTCGCCGACGCGCTGCGGGTCGAGGGCTTCCAGGACGTGGCACTGCTCGACACCCCGGACGGCACCCAGTCGGTGTACGGCTTCCTGCCGGGCCCGGCGGACGCCCCGACCGTGCTGCTCTACGCGCACTACGACGTCCAGCCGCCGCTCGACGACGCCGCGTGGATCTCCCCCGCCTTCGAGCTGACCGAGCGCGACGGCCGTTGGTACGGGCGCGGCGCGGCCGACTGCAAGGGCGGATTCATCATGCACCTGCTCGCCCTGCGCGCGCTCAAGGCCAACGGCGGTGTGCCGGTCAACGTGAAGGTGATCGTCGAGGGGTCCGAGGAGCAGGGCACCGGCGGCCTCCAGCAGTACGCCGAGGCCAACCCGGAGCTGCTGACCGCCGACACCATCGTCATCGGTGACGCGGGCAACTTCCGCCTCGGGCTGCCGACGGTGACCGCGACCCTGCGCGGGATGACCCTGCTCAAGGTCAAGGTGGACACCCTGGGCGGGAACCTGCACTCCGGGATGTTCGGCGGGGCCGCCCCGGACGCGCTCGCCGCGCTGATCCGGGTGCTGGACTCGCTGCGCGCGGCCGACGGTTCGACCACCGTGGACGGGCTCGCCTCGGACGCCGTGTGGGAGGGC
Organism: Streptomyces sp. NPDC051555; assembly: GCF_044454405.1. Taxonomy (NCBI): domain Bacteria; kingdom Bacillati; phylum Actinomycetota; class Actinomycetes; order Kitasatosporales; family Streptomycetaceae; genus Streptomyces; species Streptomyces sp. NPDC051555. Next base: position 364,906 of record NZ_JBITDP010000002.1, read on the forward strand.
CTGCAGTACCCGGAGGCGGACTTCCGCGGCGACGCCCGGGTGCTCGACGGCGTCGAGCTCATCGGCAACGGCACGGTCGCGGACCGGCTGTGGGCCCGTCCGGCCGTGACCGTCCTGGGCATCGACTGCCCGCCGGTGGTCGGCGCGACCCCGTCGGTGCACGCCGGTGCGGGCGCCCTCGTCAGCCTGCGCGTGCCGCCGGGCGTGGACGTCACCGAGGCGATCAAGCTGCTGGAGGCGCACATGGTGGCGCACACCCCGTGGAAGGCGCGCCTCGAACTCGAAGTCGTCGGCCAGGGCCAGCCGTTCCAGGCGAACACCGACAGCCCTGCGTACGCGTCGATGCGTGCGGCCATGGAGGTGGCGTATCCCGGCGAGGAGATGCAGACCAGCGGCATGGGCGGATCGATTCCGCTGTGCAACACGCTGACCTCGCTGTACCCCGAGGCCGAGATGCTGCTGATCGGGCTGAGCGAGCCGGAAGCGCAGATCCACGCGGTCAACGAGAGCGTGTCGCCCGAGGAGTTGGAGCGGCTCTCGGTCGCCGAGGCGCTGTTCCTGGTCAACTACGCGGAGTCCAAGCGCGGCTGACGCCGTAGGCGGCGGGGTCCGCTCTGAGCGGACTCCGCTGCGGGTGAAGCCGGCCGCCGACCAGGGGCATCGAGGCCTACGTTCGCCCCATGGACCTCGTGGACGTCATACCGCAGCGGCTGCACATGCTCCGCTATCCGATCGGCCAGGCCTACCTGTGGCGCGACGCCGAGGCGCTGACCCTGATCGACTCCGGCCCGGTCGGCTCCGCCGCCGGGATCGAGGAGGCGATCCGCTCGCTCGGGCTGAGCCCCGAGGACCTGGAGCGGATCGTCCTGACCCACTGCCACCGGGACCACATCGGCTCCGCGGGCGAACTCGCGGCCCGCTGGGGCGCGACGGTGGTGGCGCACCGCCTCGACGCCCCGGTGATCCGCGGCGAGCTGCCGGTCCCGGAGCCGGTGCTCCTCGACTGGGAGGTCCCGTACTACGAGCGCGGGCTCACCCTGCCCGACGCGCCGCCGACCCCGGTGGACCGCGAGGTCGAGGACGGCGACGCGCTGGGCTTCGGGGACGGGGCGTACGTCGTGCACGCGCCCGGGCACACCGACGGCAGCATCGGAGTCCATCTGCCGCACCACGGCGTGCTGTTCACCGGTGACGCGGTGGCCGCGGTGGGGCAGGTGATGCTCGGGGTGTTCAACGTGGACCGCGGTCGCGCCCTGGAGTCCATGCGCCGGTTGGCCTCCCTCGCCCCGTCGGTGGCCTGTTTCGGGCACGGCGATCCGGTCACCGAGGACGCCGCGGCCACCCTGAAGGCGGCCGCGGGCGAGACCTCCGGCTGAGCGGCGTACGACCGGTCCCCGATCGAGTGACGGGAGGCGGGCGGCGGGCGGCGGGCGGCGGGCGGCCGGATCGCGGCACCGGCCGGCGCGGCCTCAGGCCGCGCCGACCGGAACGCCGGCCTCCAGGTTGAGCACGGTCGCCCGCTCCCGCGCGCGCAGGGCCCAGCGCAGCCGTTCGTACCGGTGCCGCGGGAGCAGCCCGGCGGCCTCGGCCTCGGTGACGAACCGCCAGGCCCGCAGCTCGGGCCCCGGCAGCCGTACCCGGGCCGCCGCCTCCGGGGAGAGCCGCCCTCCGTCGAAGATCAACCGCAGCCCGCCGTAGGCCGGGGAGCAGGGCGGTTCCCAGTCGATGACCAGCAGCCCGGGCGGCTGGTCGAGTACGACGCCCAGCTCCTCGGCGACCTCGCGCACCCCCGCACGGGCGGGCGCCTCTCCCGCCTCGACCACGCCACCGGGGAACTCCCAGCCGGGCTTGTACGTCGGATCCACCAGGAGCACCCGGTCGTGGTCGTCGAAGAGCAGCACCCCGGCGGCGACGGTCTCCGCGGTGGGTTCCGGGGTCTGCACGATGTCGCAGAGGGCGACCTTGTCGGAGCGCAGCGCTTCGGCGATGCACCGCGCGGTCTCCCGGGCCGTCAGGGCGCCGTTGTCGATGACGTGCGCGTCCGAGGTGAGCCAGCCGAGCGCCTCCCGGTAGGAAGCGATGTACGCCTGCGACCACGACCGGCCCCCGTCGGCTCTGCCGGACCCGTCGCCCTTGGTGCCCGCGTCGCTCCCGTCAGCCCCGTCGCTCGCGTCAGCCCCCTCACCGTCGTCACCCCCGACGGTCGCGGCCCGGGCCCGCAGGATCGTTTCCTCAGGCGCGAGCAGTACGTGCCGCACCGGGATCCGGCGCGCTGCGAGGGCCCCGAAGATCTCGTCCCGGTACTCCTGGCGCAGCAGGGTCATCGGCACCACGAGCACCCCGCCCACCTCGGCGAGCAGCGCGGCGGCGGTGTCCACGACCAGGCGCCGCCAGCTCGGCAGGTCCTGGTAGTCGGCCACCCCGTCGAGCCGTTCGCGCGGCAGCAGGAGCCGGAGGGCGTCACCGACGGTTTCGGGGTCGTACAGAGTGGCGTCCGGCAGGAGCCCGGTCAGTTCACGGGCCGTGCTGGTCTTTCCGGCCCCGAAAGCACCGTTGATCCAGACAATCACGATTACCCCTCTTCCCGAAACTCCCAGGGCCCGTCCGAACCCCCAGTGGCTTGCCCGCACCAGCCCGTCGCGGAAACCCGGTAATCGGCCGAGGTGCTTATCCTCAAGGTCAGCGCGTTGCGACCGGACGCGCGACCGCCGTGCCCGCCCTCACCGGAGGTTCCCCACCGTGCCGCACTCCCGCCGTTCGCCCGAGCCCCGCTACGGCCGGCGGCCGACGATGAAGGACGTGGCGGCCCGGGCGGGGGTCGGCCTGAAGACCGTGTCCCGGGTCGTCAACGACGAGCCCGGCGTCACCCCCGACACCGAGAAGCGGGTCCACGACGCCATCGACGAGCTGGGCTTCCGGCGCAACGACAGCGCCCGGGTGCTGCGCAAGGGCCGCACCGCGACGATCGGACTGGTCCTGGAGGACCTCGCCGACCCGTTCTACGGGCCGCTCAACCGGGCCGTGGAGGAGGTCGCGCGGGCCAACGGCGCCCTGCTGATCAACGGTTCCAGCGCGGAGGACCCGGACCGGGAGAAGGAGTTGGCGCTCGCGCTGTGCGCGCGCCGGGTGGACGGCCTGATCGTCATCCCGGCCGGTGACGACCACCGCTACCTGGAGCCGGAGATCCGGGCCGGGGTGGCCACGGTGTTCGTGGACCGCCCGGCCGGCCTGATCGACGCGGACGTGGTGCTCTCGGACAGCTTCGGCGGCGCCCGCGACGGGGTGGCCCACCTGATCGCCCACGGCCACCGCCGGATCGGATTCGTCGGCGACCATCCCCACATCCACACGGCCACGGAGCGGCTGCGCGGCTACCGCACGGCCATGGCCACCGCCGGGCTCGCGGTGGACGGGGCGTGGGAGGCCCTCGGCCCGACCTCCCCGGAGCGGGTCACCGCGGCGGTCACGGCCATGCTCGCGGGCCCTGACCCGGTCACCGCCGTCTTCGCGGGCAACAACCGGGTGACGGTGACGGCGGTGCGCGTCCTGGCCGCGGCGGCCGCCTCCGGAGCGCGGCCCGTGGCGCTGGTGGGCTTCGACGACTTCGAGCTGGCGGACCTGATCCGTCCCGCCGTCTCCGTGGTCGCCCAGGACGCGGCGGCCCTGGGCCGCGTCGCGACCGAACGTCTCTTCCAGCGGCTGGCCGGGGCGGACCTGCCGCCTTCGCGGATCGAGCTGCCGACCCGCCTGATCGCCCGCGGCTCGGGCGAGGTCCGCCCGTAGGCCGTCACCGGATGAGGCCGCGCAGGACGGGCACCGCGCCGCCCCCCGCGGTCAGCCCGGCGAGGACGGACAGGGCGGGATGGGCGCCTCCCAGATGCGTGAGCACGCCCACCGCGCAGCCGATGAGCACGGCCGTCACGAGGACGAAGGCGGTGTGCAGGGTCAGGAAGGGCTCGGGGAGCGGCTGGTTCGTCATGCCCCGATGTCACCAGCCCGGACGGCCCTCGAGCACCGGTACCGAACGAAGCCGGACGCTTTCCGATCGACCCCGAACCCCCCTGAACGGCGGGGGTGTTCCGTTCTGTTCGGCGAAGTCCCGGACCGATCGGCCGCAGCCGTTCTAACCTGGTGGGCGATGGATCCACCGAACAGCTTCGACGAGGAACTACGGGCCTTCGCAGCCGAGTTGCGCACGCTACGGGACGAGCGCGGGCACCGCTCGTACCGGGAGCTCGCGGGTCGCGCGGGCCGGTCCGACAGCGGCATCCGGTTGCCGGTCGCGACCCAGAGCGACGCCTTCAGCGGTAAGCGGCTGCTCGGCTTCGACACGCTGATGGGGCTCGTACGGATCCTCTACGCCTACGACGCCTTCGGCCAGGAGATCGCGGTGCCCCCGCACTCCGCACCCGAGTTGGAGCGGTGGCGCCGCGACTGGCGCGCCCTCGCCGCGCTGCGACCCACGCCGACGGGCCGACGGACGGCGTCGCCCGAGCCCGTACCCGCGCCCGTACCGGCGGGCGGGCGCGCGCCCTCGCACGGAGCCGCACCCGCACCCCCGCCGGTGCCCGCGTCCGAGCCCCGGCCCGCCCCCGAGCCCCATCCGGCCCGCGCCCCGGCGGGCCGTGGGAACGCCGAGGAATCGGGAGCCTCCGCGGCGCCTCCCCCGCCCCCGGCCCTGTTCACCCCCCGCCACCGCCTGTCGCGCCATGCCGGTGCGGTCTGGAGCGTGGCCTTCTCCACGGACGGCCGGCTGCTCGCCACCACCTGCGAGGACGATCGGGTACGGATCTGGCACACCGGGACGGGGAAGCAGTTCGCCGCTTCGCTCCCCGGCACCTTTCCGGTGCTGTTCACCCCGGAGGGACGGATCCTGGTGACGGACGCCGGGAACCGCACCACCGTGCACCAGTTCGCGACCAGGACCCTCTCCCCCGCGGGACCCCCACTGGTCGCCGCCGGCGCGCCGATCCGCATGATGGCCTACGCCCCCGAACCGGCTCTCCTGGCCGTGCTCGACTTCGAGGGGGACGTACGGCTGTGGAACCCGGCCTCCGGCGACGGTGCGGCCCTGATCGACTCCGAGGTGCAGGACCCGCAGGACCTGCGCACGCTCGTCCAGGTCCCCGACGGGCGCCTGCTCGGCGCCGGGCACGGCGCCCGGGTGTGGAACCTGCTGCACCCGCACCCCGGGACGGGGGAGCCGATCGGCCCGCGGGTGGACGCCCCGGGGGTGCTGGCTCTCTCCCCCGACGGCCGGTCGGTCGCCTTCGGCCGTGCCGACGGCACCGCGGGCGTGCTCGGCACCCGGCCCGGACTCCCGCTCGTCCCGCTCACCGGCCATCGGGACGCGATCCACGCCCTGGCCTTCCGCGCCGACGGCCGGCTGCTCGCCAGCACCTCCGCCGACGGGACGGTCCGGCTCTGGGACCCCCGCACCGGGCTCCCGGCGGCCCCGCCCCTCACCCCGCACGACGGCGCCGTCGGAGCCGTCGGAGCCGTTAACGGAGTGGCCTTCTCCCCCGACGGGCGGCTGCTGGCCGCCGCCGGCGCCGACGGGACGGTGGTCCTGTACGAACGGGCGGCCCCCGCCCCGGAGCCCACGGTCGCCACCCGCGCGCTGGCCACGGCGGTGCGGGCCCGCCAGCCCGTCCAGCTGCCGCCGTTGAAGGTCGCCGGCGCCCTCGTCCGGGTCGCCTTCGCGCCCTCCGGTCAGGTACTGGCCGCGACCACCGGCGGGCGGTCGGTGCTGCTGCACGATCCCGTCACCGGGCGGGCCCTCGGCGAAGCGCTCGTCGACCCGCCGACCCTGCCCTGGGCCCTCGCCTTCACCCCGGACGGCGGCCTGTTGGCGACCGCTTCCGTGGGACGGTCCGTGTGCCTGCGCGATCCGGTCGAGCCGTGGTCGGGGCGCTCCGTCGAGACCGGGCACACCGGCGCCGTGAAGAAGATCGCCTTCTCGCCGGACGGACGGCAGATGGCGACGGGCGGTGCGGACGCCACCGTCCGGCTCTGGGACCGGGCCACCGGGCAGCTCACCGCGTCCTTGACCGAGCACACCAACGAGGTGGTCGGGCTGGCCTACTCGCCCTACGGCCTGCATCTGGCCAGCTCGGGCGCGGACGGGCAGGTCCTGCTGTGGGACAAACACCTACGGGCCCTCGTGGGCAGGTTCGGCCGGCTCGGCGGGGGCACGGCCTGGGCGGTCGGCTTCTCCCCCGACGGCGGCCGGCTCGCCGCGGCCCTGGCGGACGGCGGCGTGCGGTTCTGGGAGCCGCTGACCGGCCTACCGGTCGGCTCCGCCGGCTTCGGGGTCGGGCACACCGGCGCCGTCTACGACCTGGCCTTCTCGCCGGACGGGGAGCTGCTGGCCAGCGCCGGCGAGGACGGCAGGGTGCTGCTCTGGGACGTCACGTCGGGCGAGCGGGTCGGCCACCCCCTGACTGGGCACACCGGCGCCGTCAACGGCCTCGCCTTCTCCCCCGACGGCACCCTGCTGGCCACGGCGGGCCGGGACGGCACCCTGCGCCGCTGGATCGTCGGATCCGGGTGAAAGCGGCGGGGCCCGGCCGGAGTCCTCTCCGGCCGGGCCCCGCCGGGCCGGCTCAGGCGTGCAGGGTGGCCGAACGGCGCGGGATCGCGAAGGAGTCCAGCTCGGCGCGGGTCAGCCCGGTGAGCGCGGCGACCTCGTCGGCGCCGACCGCGCCGCAGTCCAGGCCGCGGACCAGGTAGCCGGCCAGGGCCTTGGCGGTGGCGGGCTCGTCCATCACGTCGCCCTCGATCTTGGCGACGTAGGCCTTCAGGCGCGCGGCGGCGGCTTCCAGGCCCTCGCGGTAGAAGACGAAGACGGCCGCGTAACGGGTCGGCAGGTGCGCCGGGTGCATGTCCCAGCCCTGGTAGTAGGCGCGGGCCAGGGCGCGGCGGGTGAGGCCGTAGTGCAGCTTCCACGCCTCGTGGACCTGCTCGGTGGTGCCGACGGGCTTGACGTTGGTCGAGCCGTCGGAGACGCGTACGCCGGTGCCCGCGGCCGCGACCTGCATGATCGCCTTGGCGTGGTCGGCGGCCGGGTGGTCGCTGGACTGGTAGGCGGCCGAGACGCCGACGCAGGCGCTGTAGTCGAAGGTGCCGTAGTGCAGACCGGTGGCGCGGCCCTTGGCGGCCTCGATCATCCGGGCCACGGTGGCGGTGCCGTCGGAGGCCACGATGGACTGGCTGGTCTCGATCTGGATCTCGAAGCCGATCCGGCCCAAACGCAGCCCGCGGCGGGTCTCGAAGGCCTCCAGCAGCGCGACGAAGGCGCTGACCTGCTCGGCGTAGGTCACCTTGGGCAGGGTCAGGACGAGGCCCTCGGGCAGGCCGCCGTGCTCCAACAGGCCGGAGAGGAAGACGTCCGTGGTGCGGATGCCGCGGTCGCGGACGTTGGACTCCATGCACTTCATCCGGATGCCCATGTACGGGGCGTTGGTGCCGTTGGAGAAGGCCTCCGAGACGAGGCGGGCGGCGCGGGCCGCGGCCTGGTCCTCCTCCTCGTCGGAGCGGACGCCGAAGCCGTCCTCGAAATCGACGCGGAGGTCCTCGACGGGCTCGCTGAGGAGCTTGGCGCGCACGCGGTCGTAGACCGGTACCGCCAGTTCGTCGCTGATGCCGAGTACCTTGGCGAAGGTGGCCGCGTCCGGGGCGTGCTCGTCGAGGGCGGCCAGCGCCTGGTCGCCCCAGGAGCGGATGGTGTCCGCGGCGAAGACGTCGCCGGGGACGTAGACGGTGTGGATGGGCTGGCGGGTGCCGGGGTCGCCGGGGTAGTGGCGCGCGAGTTCCGCGTCCACCGGTGCGAGGGAGGCGCTGATGCCCTCGCTGACCGCGCCTGCGAGGCTGGTCGCCACCTTCTCCTGCTGACCCATCGTGCACTCTCCTCTTTTCCGCTACACGGAAGCATTGATCCGCATAGCAGAATTTAGTCAGCACATTCCGCTCCGTCAATGGTTGCCGGAAACAGCACGGGGCCGCGTGGCGAGAGTCACCACGCGGCCCCGGGGCACAGCGTCTACGCAGGTCAGGTCCGGTCGACGACCGGAACCCGAGCTCAGCCCTTGCGGGCCTGGATCTCTTCGGTCAGCTGCGGGACGACCGCGAAGAGGTCGCCGACCACGCCGTAGTCGACCAGGTCGAAGATCGGGGCCTCGGAGTCCTTGTTGATGGCCACGATGGTCTTCGAGGTCTGCATGCCCGCGCGGTGCTGGATCGCGCCGGAGATGCCCGAGGCGATGTAGAGCTGCGGGGAGACCGACTTGCCGGTCTGGCCGACCTGGTTGGAGTGCGGGTACCAGCCGGCGTCCACGGCGGCGCGGGAAGCGCCGACGGCCGCACCGAGCGAGTCGGCGAGCGACTCGATGATGTGGAAGTTCTCGGCGCCGTTGACGCCGCGGCCGCCGGAGACCACGATCGCGGCCTCGGTCAGCTCCGGGCGACCGGTCGACTCGCGCGGGGTGCGGGAGACGACCTTGGTGCCGGTGGCCAGCGCGCCGAAGGTGACGGCGAGCGCCTCGACGGCGCCCGCGGCCGGGGCGGCCTCGACCGGAGCCGAGTTCGGCTTGACGGTGATGACCGGAGTGCCCTTGGAGACGCGGGACTTGGTGGTGAAGGACGCGGCGAAGGCGGCCTGCGTCGCGACCGGGCCCTCGTCACCCGCCTCCAGGTCGACGGCGTCCGTGATGATGCCGGAGCCGATGCGGACGGCCAGGCGGGCCGCGATCTCCTTGCCCTCGGCGGAGGAGGGGACGAGGACCGCCGCCAGGGAACCCGCGGCGGACACGGCGTCGTAGGCGGCCTGGAGGGCGTCCACCTTCGGCACGACGAGGTACTCGGTGAACTCGGGGGCGTCGGCGGTGAGCACCTTGACCGCGCCGTGCTCGGCGAGCACGGCGGCGGTGTCGGCCGCGCCGGCGCCCAGGGCGACGGCGACGGGCTCGCCGATGCGGCGGGCGAGGGTCAGCAGCTCAAGGGTGGGCTTGCGGACGGCGCCGTCCACGTGGTCGACGTAGACGAGGACTTCAGCCATGGGAATGCTCCTGCGAAAGCGAAGTAGTCAGGGGAGGTGGGGCGTGACCGTGTGTGCGGCCGAAGCTCTTAGATGAACTTCTGGCCGGCCAGGAACTCGGCCAGCTGCTTGCCGCCCTCGCCCTCGTCCTTGACGATCGTGCCGGCGGTGCGGGCCGGGCGCTGCGCCGCGGAGTCGACCGCGGTCCAGGAGCCCTCGAGGCCGACCTCGTCCGCGTCGATCTCCAGGTCGGACAGGTCCCAGGCCTCGACCGGCTTCTTCTTCGCGGCCATGATGCCCTTGAAGGACGGGTAGCGGGCTTCGCCCGACTGGTCCGTCACGGACACGAGGGCCGGCAGGGAGGCCTCCAGCTGCTCGCTGGCGGTGTCGCCGTCACGGCGGCCCTTGACGGTGCCGCCCTCGACCTTGACCTCCGAGAGCAGGGTGACCTGCGGGACGCCCAGGCGCTCGGCCAGGATCGCCGGGAGGACGGCCATGGTGCCGTCGGTCGAGGCCATGCCGGTGATGACCAGGTCGTAACCGGCCTTCTCGATGGCCTTGGCTAGCACCAGCGAGGTGCCCATGACGTCGGTGCCGTGCAGGTCGTCGTCCTCGACGTGGATCGCCTTGTGGGCACCCATGGACAGCGCCTTGCGCAGCGCGTCCTTGGCGTCCTCGGGGCCCACCGTCAGGACGGTGATCTCCGCGTCGTCGGCCTCGTCGGCGATCTGCAGCGCCTGCTCGACGGCGTATTCGTCGAGCTCCGACAGCAGGCCGTCGACGTCGTCGCGGTCGACGGTCAGGTCATCGGCGAAGTGCCGGTCGCCGGTGGCGTCGGGCACGTACTTCACACAGACAACGATCCTCAAGCTCACGCCGGCTCTCCTACTGCATCGTCTTTACTGGTGCTGCCTTGATGCAGGCAGCATAGGCGCCTTGTGGGGCCGATCCCGGTCGGGGCGGCCCGCGCTCCTACGGGAATGTTACTCGCCAGTACACCCTGGCTCCCCTCCGGTTGCAAGGCCGGCGAACTGTGACCTTGCCAACGCCGGACGGACCCGCCCCAGCAGGGACGATTCAGTCGCGCAACGCGTTGAAGCGCCCCTGGTGGTACAGCAGGGGACGACCTTCCCCGACGGGGTCCCCGGCAACCGCCTCCGCGATGACCACCCGGTGCGCACCCGCCGGAACGCGGGCCACGATCCGGCAGACCAGCCAGGCCAGCACGCCGTCCAGCAGCGGGACCCCGTGCGGGCCGGCGGTCCAGTCGGTGGCCGGACCGAAGCGGTCGGCCCCGCTCCGGGCGAACAGCCCGGCCAGCTCCCGCTGGTGCTCGCCGAGTATATGGACCCCGAGGTGTTCGGAGTCACGTATCGCGGGCCAGCTGGAGGACCCGGTGCCGATGGTGAAGGAGAGCAACGGAGGGTCGGCGGAGACGGAGTTGAGCGAGGTGGCCGTGAAGCCCACCGGTCGGCCGCCGCTCGCGGAGGTGATCACCGCGACCCCGGCGGCGTGCTGCCGGAAGACGGAGCGCAGCAGGTCGGGCGAACCGGGGAGGACGGACTCGGGGTCCGTGGGGCGGGCGTCCGCAGAGCCGGCGTCGGCGGGGCGGGCATCGGCGGGGGCGGCGCCCGTGGAGCGGGCCTCCGGGGAGCCGGCGTCCGCGCGGGTGGCGGCCGGGGCGATGGTGGCCGGGGCGGTGGTGGCGGTCAGCGCCGTCATCGAAATGTCTCTTCCTTCTGCAGCGTCGTCTGTCCCGGCCGGGTCGCCGGAGGAGGTGGGGGCGATCAGTGACCCCGACAGCGCGCGCTCGCGTACCGGACCAGGTCGAGGTGGACCCGTCCGTAAAGCAGGAGTTCGTACCGCATGCCGAAAGACTGGCGATCACCGGCGCGCACAGTCAAGCGGCAGCCTGCACATTGTCAGGTGCGTCACGCTCCGTGGGGCGGGCACCGGTTCAGACGGCCGCGCCGAGGGCTGCGATCACGTCCGCCTTGCGGGGCATCCCGACCGCCCGGCGCACGATCCGGCCCGCCGCGTCCAGGACCAGCACCGTCGGGGTCTTGCGCACCCCCAGCTCGCGGACCAGCACGAGGTGGTCCTCGGCGTCGATCTCGATGTGCGCGACGCCCTCGACCATGGCCGCCACCTCGGCCAGGATCCGGCGGGTGGCCCGGCAGGGCTGGCAGAACGCGCTGGAGAACTGGACCAGGGTGGCCCGCTCCCCCGGTTCGGCGCCCAGTTCCGCCCGCCCCAGCCGCCGCTCGCCGCGGTGCTCCCCCGCCGGCTCCCCGCCCTGGTCCCGCACGTGCTCTCCCGTCGTCGCGGCCCGTTCGTCCGTACGGTCATCCGAGCGCCCGCCCGGCGCGCCGCATTCCCGGCGTGACAAGAATCTCTCCTGGTCGGGGCATCTGGACTGGCCACCGGGGCAGGTATGGGGCACGATCCCCATGGCTACGTACCTACGATGGCGTAACTTACGGCCGGGAGTACCTCCCCAGGCAGAAAGCGGGGTCTCCCCACATGGCTGAGTTCGTCTACCCCCCGGTGATCGGCGCGGCGCACACGCTCTTCAAGGCGCTGGACGTCCGCATCGACATGAAGGGCACCGAGAACATCCCCCGCAAGGGCGGTGCGGTGCTCGTCTCCAACCACGTCGGTTACCTGGACTTCATCTTCGCCGGGCTGACCGCGCGGCCGTCCAAGCGGCTCGTCCGCTTCATGGCCAAGGAGTCGGTGTTCCGGCACAAGGTGTCCGGCCCGCTGATGCGCGCGATGAAGCACATCCCGGTCGACCGCACGCAGGGCGAGTCCGCCTACCAGCTCGCCCTCGACTCGCTGCGCGGCGGCGAGATCATCGGGGTGTTCCCCGAGGCGACGATCTCGCAGTCCTTCACGCTGAAGAGCTTCAAGTCCGGTGCGGCGCGGATGGCGCAGGAGGCCGGGGTCCCGCTGATCCCGGTGGCGCTGTGGGGCACCCAGCGGATGTGGACCAAGGGCCACCCGAAGGACCTGCGGCGCAGCCACATCCCCGTGACGATGCGCGTGGGCGAGCCCATGGAGGCGCCGACCGACCAGTTCGCCGGCGCGATCACGCGGCGGCTGCGCGAGCGGGTGCAGGAGCTCCTGGACGCCGCGCAGCGGGCGTACCCGGCGAAGCCGAAGGGCACGGACGACTCGTGGTGGCTGCCGGCGCACCTCGGCGGTACGGCGCCCACCCCCGCCCAGGTCCGCGAAGCGGGCTGACGGGCCCGGGCCGGACGGCCCTCTCCATCCCCCCTCCACCCCCGCGGAGTACCGTCTCGACCCGGGGGGTGGTGGTCCTGTGCGCGGGTTCAAGCGGTACCTGGCGGCGGCGCTGGCCGGCCGGTTCGCGTCCGAGGGGATGGGCATCGCGCTGGTGCTGCTGGCACTGGAACGGACCGGGAGCGCCGCGAACGGCGCCTTCGTCCTGACGGCCTGGTTGGCACCGCACGTCCTGGCGGCCCCGCTCGCGGGAGCCGCCGCCGCGCGGACCCCGCGCCCCCGGCTCTTCCACGTGGGCGCCCTCGTCTGCTTCACGCTGGCCGTGGCGACCCTGTCGGTGCTGGTGGGCCGGGCCCCGGTCCCCGTGGTGATCGCGGTGGCGGTGGCCGGTGGCAGCTGCGGACCGATGGTCACGGGCGGGCTGTCCAGCCTGGTGGCCTCGCTGGTCCCGGCGGGCGCCGGGCGCGACCAGGCCTACGCCTGGGACGCGGCGACCTACAACGCGGCGGGCGTCACCGCCCCGGCCGTGGTGGGCCTGGTCGCCTCGCTCGGTTCGGCGGGCCCGGCGATGGCCGTACTGGCCTGCTCGGGCGCGCTGGCCGCCGTCCTGGCCGCCCTGCTCCCGTACGAGGACCCCCGCGCCGGCCGCCGGGACGCGGCGCCCCGGCCCACCGCGGGCGGCGGGTTCGCCGCCCTGTGGCGGGTCCGCGAGCTGCGGGCGATCTCCGCGGCGACCACCTTGGCCTTCGTCGGCATCGGCGCGCTGAGCACCACGGCGGTCCTGCTCGCCCGCAGCCTCGGCGCCCCCGGCGCCGGGGGCGCCCTGATGACGGCCTTCGCCGTGGGCGCGCTGTCGGGATCCGTGCTGCTGGCCCGGCGGCGGGCCTCCGGGCGCGCGGACGATCCCGGACTGCTGGCGCGCTGGGCGCTGGGCGGCACCGGGGTCGCGCTGGTCGCGGTCGCGTTCGCGCCGACGGTACCGCTGGCCGCGGCCGGCTTCGCGCTGGCGGGGGTGTGCGACGGCCCCCTGCTGACGGCGACGCTGCGGATCCGGGCCGAGCACGCGCCGGACGCGGTGCGGGCCCAGGTCTTCACCCTGGGCGCCGGACTCAAGGTCACGGCGGCGGCCGCCGGGGCGGCCCTGGTGGGCCTCGCGGCGGGGCGGCCGCCCGGGATGCTGGTCCTGGGCATCGCGGCGCTCCAGCTCGCCGCCGTGGTCGTGCACCGGGCGGCCGCGGGCCCCGCCCGGCCGGCCGCCGCGCCGCTCCCCGCGCCCGCCGCCGTGCCGCCCGCCCCCGTCGCGCCGCGGGACGCCCCGCAGGACGCCCCCGCCGGGCCGTAGGGGCGCCCCGCCTACAGACCGGCCTACAGACCCGCCTACAACCCCGTCGGCAGCAGGTCCCACAGGGCCTTGCGGTCGGGGGCCGCACGCAGGGCGTCGAGCACCGGCGCGGGCGGGGCGGCGTACAGGGTCGGGTAGTCGATCTCGCCCAGTTCCGGACGGACCGGGAAGGCCAGCCGCTCGACCTCCAGCGAGAACCGGGCGTCCACCCCCGGCTTGTTGCCGCGCGGGTCGATCCGGGACCACGTGGTGCGGCCGGGCAGCCGCAGGGCCACCAGGCCGTGGACGACCGCGCCCGAGCCGTCGTCGTCCGCCAGGAGCTGGTAGCAGAGCCCGGTCGGGACGTCCCGGGCGCGCAGCAGCGCGGTCAGGGCGTGGGCCTTGGCGTAGCAGATGCCGGTGCGCAGGCGCAGGACGTCGGAGGCCCGCCAGGTGACGCGCGGATCGTCGACGTCGTTCGAGTGCGGGACGGTGTCGCGGACGAAGACGAAGGCGGCCTCGGCGTATGAATATGCATCGCCGGTCTCGGCCCAGAGGGCTGCGGCGGTCTCCTGTACGAGTGGGTGACCGTGATCTATGACCTCGTCAGCCACGAGATAGGAGGTGAGGTCGGGATGCTCCGGGGTTGGTTCCATGATCGAGAGCATAGGTATACCCCGCACCGCAAGTCTATAGATTTACGGTGCGGGGTATGTTCATGCATGCGGTTGTCACGGCCCGCGTGTCAGGCGACCGGGCCGTCGGACGGTGGGGCCGTCAGCGCGCCAGCTCTTCCTTCAACGCCTGGAGAAAGCCGTCGACGTCCTCCTCCTCGGTGTCGAAGCCGCACATCCAGCGCACGTCGCCCGCCACCTCGTCCCAGAAGTAGAAGCGGAAACGCTTCTGCAGGCGGCGCGACACCTCGTGCGGCAGCCGCGCGAACACCGCGTTGGCCTGCACCGGATAGAGGATCTCCACCCCGTCCAGCTCCCGCACTCCCGCCGCCAGCCGCTGCGCCATCGCGTTCGCGTGCCGGGCGTTGCGCAGCCACAGGTCCTTCGCGAGCAGCGCTTCGAGCTGCACCGAGACGAACCGCATCTTGGAGGCCAGCTGCATCGACATCTTGCGGACGTGCTTCATCTGCCGGACGGCGTCCGGGTTGAGCACCACGACGGCCTCGCCGAAGAGCATGCCGTTCTTCGTGCCGCCGTACGAGAGCACGTCGACCCCGACCGCGTTGGTGAACGCGCGCATCGGCACGTCCAGCGACGCCGCCGCATTGGATATCCGGGCCCCGTCGAGGTGGACCTTCATGCCCAGCCCGTGCGCGTGCTCGCAGATGGCCCGGATCTCGTCCGGGGTGTAGACCGTGCCCAGTTCGGTGTTCTGCGTGATGGACACGACCTGCGGCATCGCCCGGTGCTCGTCCTCCCAGCCCCAGGCCTGCCGGTCGATCAGCTCGGGCGTGAGCTTGCCGTCCGGCGTCGCCACGGTGAGCAGCTTGAGGCCCGCCATGCGCTCGGGCGCACCGCCCTCGTCGACGTTGATGTGGGCCGACTCGGCGCACACCACCGCGCCCCAGCGGTCGGTCAGGGCCTGCAGAGCCGTCACGTTGGCACCGGTGCCGTTGAAGACCGGGTAGGCCTCGGCGTACGGGCCGAAGTGGCTGCGGATGACCTTCTGGAGGTGCGCGGTGTACTCGTCGTCGCCGTAGGCGACCTGGTGGCCGCCGTTGGCGAGGGCTATCGCGGCCAGGACCTCGGGATGCGCTCCCGCGTAGTTGTCGCTCGCGAAGCCGCGCACCGCCGGGTCGTGGTGCCGGCGGGCGTCGGTCCTCAGGGTTGCGGGGTCAGCCACAGACGCTGTCCGTTCACTTCGGTGGCGGGCCGCTCCCAGACGCCGGTGATGGCCTCGGCCAGCTCCTTGACGTCGGTGAAGCCCGCGAACTTCGCAGTGGGTCGCTCGGCGCGCATCGCGTCGTGCACCAGTGCCTTGATGACCAGGATCGCAGCTGCGGCGCCCGGGCCGTCCTCACCTCCCGCCTTGCGGAAGGAGTCGGCGAGCGCCAGGGTCCACGCCTCGGCCGCCGCCTTGCCCGCGTTGTACGCGGCGTTGTTGGCGACCGGCTTGTGCGCGCCGGACTGGCTCACCAGGACGTAGCGACCGCGGCCGCTGCGCAGCAGGCCGTCGTGGAACGCGAGCGAGGTGTGCTGGACGGTGCGGATGAGGAGCTTCTCCAGGAAGTCCCAGTCCGCCAGGTCCGTCTCGGTGAAGGACGTGCTGCCGCGCCAGCCGCCGACGAGGTGGACGACGCCGTCGACCGAGCCGAACTCCTTCTCGGTCCGGGCGGCCCACTCCTTGGTGGCGTCCAGGTCGAGCAGGTCGACGGTGTCACCGGTGACGGTGGCCCCGCCGTGGGCGTAGCGGGCCGCGTCCACCGCTTCCGCGAGGCGCGCCGCGTCCGCGTCGGCCGCTATCACCGTGGCACCCGCCTCGGCGAGGCGGATCAGCGTGGCGCGGCCGGCGGGCCCGCCGGCCCCCGCCACCGCCACGACCGCTCCGCTGAGCTTCCCGTTTCCGTTCCCGGAGCCGTTCATCGGCACTGCCTCCTCCGCGCGAGCGCTCACGCGGCGACCCGCTCTTCCTGGCGACGGTCCTCGGCGTTCAGCGCCGTGATCCCCTTGGTCGAGGCGATGACGCCCTTGAGCTTCTTGGCGAGGGCCTCAAAGAACATGCTGAGGGGGAACTCGTCCGGAAGCACGTCGTCCACGAGCTTGCGCGGCGGCTGCGTCAGGTCCAGGGCGTCCGGGCCCTTGGCCCAGCGGGAGCCCGGGTGCGGGGCGAGGTAGGTCGCGACCAGCTCGTAGGCCTTGAACCAGTGAACCAGCTTGGGGCGGTCGATGCCCGCCCGGTAGAGGTCCTCGATCTCGGCGCACAGCTGGTTGGTGACCTGCGGGGCGCGCATCCAGTCGATCTTCAGCGTGTTGTCCGTCCAGCGCACGACGTCGTGCTTGTGGAGGTACGCGAAGAGCAGCTGGCCGCCGAGGCCGTCGTAGTTGCGGGTGCGGTCACCGGAGACGGGGAAGCGGAACATCCGGTCGAAGAGGACGGCGTACTGCACGTCACGACCGTGCTCGTTGCCCTCGGACTCCAGCTTCACGGCCTCCTTGAAGGCGGTGAGGTCGCAGCGCAGCTCCTCCAGGCCGTACATCCAGAACGGCTGGCGCTGCTTGATCATGAAGGGGTCGAACGGCAGGTCGCCGTGGCTGTGGGTGCGGTCGTGGACCATGTCCCACAGGACGAAGGCCTTCTCGCAGCGCTCCTGGTCGGTGACCATGGCGGCGATGTCGGCGGGCAGGGTGACGCCGAGGATGTCCACGGCCGCCTCGGTGACCTTACGGAATCGCGCGGCCTCGCGGTCGCAGAAGATGCCGCCCCAGGTGAAGCGCTCGGGGGCCTCGCGGACCGCGATGGTCTCCGGGAAGAGCACGGCCGAGTGGGTGTCGTAGCCCGCGGTGAAGTCCTCGAAGGTGATGCCGAGGAAGAGCGGGTTGTCGTACCGGGTGCGCTCCAGCTCGGCGAGCCACTCGGGCCACACCATCTTGAGCGCGACGGCCTCGAAGTTGCGGTCCGGGTTCCCGTTCTGCGTGTACATGGGGAACACGACGAGGTGCTGCAGTCCGTCGGCGCGCTCGGCGGCCGGGTGGAAGGCGAGCAGCGAGTCGAGGAAGTCCGGCACGGCGAAGCCGTCCGCGACCCACTTGCGCAGGTCGGCGACGAGGGCGCGGTGGTACTCCAGGGAGTGCGGCAGCAGCGGCGACAGCTGCTCCACGGCGTCGATCATCCGCTCGACGACGGCCTCGGCCTCCAGGCGCGTGGGTGCGCCCGCGAGCTCGAAGTCGATCGATCCGTCCTTGGCCTGCCAAGGACGGATCTCCTCCACGGCGGCCTTGAGCTGGGGCCACGCCGGGTGGTCCACCACCCGCGCTCCGGCGGTTATCACGGCACCGACCGGTCCCGGCACAAGAGTTTCCGTCATGTCACTTCCTCCACAGGAGAACCTCACGTTAAGACAGCGTATGCATGTGAGGCTCTCTCGCTCAAGAGGTGAAGCCGAAAATTATCCTGCGTCACCCCCGTCAGCGCCGCAATTCTTCCTGCTCGACACCGTCCGCGCGATCGCTTCGGCTACTCCGTCCAGGGCACGGCGGGCCGCGGGCAGGAAGTCGACCAGCCCCAGGAATCCGTGGAACATCCCCGGATGATGGTCCTCGTGGGCGCTCGTGCCCGCCTCGCGGAGCGCGCGAACGTACGCCGCCCCCTCGTCGCACAGCGGATCGCACCCGGCGGTGACCACGTGGGCGGGCGGCAGCCCGGTGAGGTCCGCGCGCAGGGGCGAGGCCAGTGGGTCCGCGCCGTTGCCGCCGGGTCCGAGGTACTGCGCCCAGAACCAGCGCAGGTGCGCGGCGGTCAGGAAGTACCCCTCGGCATTGCGCCGCACCGAAGCGGTGTCCTGGGCGGCGTCCAGGGCCGGGTAGACGAGGACCTGGAGGGCGACCGCCGGCCCGCCCCGCTCGCGGGCGAGCAGCAGCGCGGCGGCCGCCAGGTTGCCGCCCGCGCTGTCCCCGGCGATCACCAGCGCCCCGGGGGCGCCCCCGAGCTCGGCCATCTGCCCGCCCGCCCAGCACAGGGCGGCGTGGGCATCGTGGACGGCGGCCGGGAAGGGGGCCTCCGGAGCCAGCCGGTAGTCCACGGACACCACCACCGCACCGGCGGACCGGCACAGGTGCCGCGCGGTGGAGTCGTGCGTGTCCAGGTCGCACAGCACCCACCCGCCGCCGTGGCAGAACACCACGGTCGGCCGGGGCCCGGGCCACTGCTCCGGGTCGGGCCGGTACACGCGCACGGGCAGCGGCGGCGCCCCGGCGGGCCCGGGCACCGCCCGGTCCTCGACGCCGGCGACGGCGGGCGGCGGGAGCGGCGGCGCCGGGATCGCCGCGAGGATCCGGCGGGCCGTGGCGGCGTCGGTGACCCGGCCGCCGACGTCGGGGAAGGCGTCGGCGAGGGCGTCGGCGAAGGGCCGCACGCCGGGATCGAGCCGGTCGGGGTCGGGGGCGAAGGGCGTAGCGGGGGTGGACGGCATCAGAGGTACCTCCGGCAGGGGTCTCGGATCGCGTGTCGCGCATCGGTCACTACCGCTGGGATGCCCTCTCACACCTCCCGGAAGTGCGGGATGACCTTCTCCCCCCACTGCCGCAGCGTCTCCAGGCAGGCCTCCTGAGGCACGGTCCCCATCTGGATCAGGCACATCACCTCGTCCGCCCCGGCCGCCCGCAGCCGTTCGACGTAGGCGATCGCGTCGTCGGCGCCGCCGTAGGCGTGGTCCGCGTGGAAGGTGGCGGTCGCGGCGGGCCGGACCGGGATGTCCAGCTCGTGCAGCCGTGCCACCACCTGCTCGGCGGCCCGGCGCAGCTCCTCCCCCTCGTCCACGCCCGCGACCACCGCCTCGTCCGGGACGCCCGCGCCGCCGTACCAGTGGCCGATGGACTGGGCGAAGAAGCGCTGACCCCGGACCCCGATCCGGCGGGCCCGCGCCGGATCGTCGAGCACGATGGTCGGGCAGAGCACCGAGAAGTGGTCGTTGACCACGCTCGACACGAACCGGGAACCGTCGCGTCCGGCGATCGCCGCGTCGTACGCGGCGCGCATCGCGGCGATCGACTCCGGCCCGGCGAAGCCCATCACCAGGGCGCCGACACCCAGTTCGGCGGCCTGGCGCAGGGTGTCGGCGCGGCTGCACGCGAGGAACAGGGGCGGGTGCGGGGTCTGCCGGGGCCGGGGCAGGATCGGGTGCGGATCGATGTCGATCAGCTCGCCGTGGTACTCCAGCTCGTCCTCCTGCCATGCCTTGCCGATGATCCGCAGCGCCTCCTCGACCTCCTGG
Source organism: Streptomyces sp. NPDC051555 (assembly GCF_044454405.1). Taxonomy (NCBI): domain Bacteria; kingdom Bacillati; phylum Actinomycetota; class Actinomycetes; order Kitasatosporales; family Streptomycetaceae; genus Streptomyces; species Streptomyces sp. NPDC051555. The sequence continues at coordinate 384,451 of NZ_JBITDP010000002.1, forward strand.
GTCGTGCGGTCCCGGTCCACCCCGCACAGCGAGGTCTCCTGTGCGGTGCCGCCGCGGCCCGCACCCAGGTCGAGCCGCCCGCCGGAGAGCAGGTCGAGCATCGCGGCGCGCTCCGCGACCCGGACGGGGTGGTTGAAGTTGAAGGGCATGCACACCACGCCGTGCCCGATGCGTATGGTGTGCGTCTTGGCCGCGACCCACGTGAGGAAGACCTCGGGAGCGCTCATGTGGGCGTACCACTTCAAGGAGTGGTGCTCGACGGCCCAGATCCGGTCGAAACCCATTCGTTCGGCCAGGACGGCCTGCTCGACGCAGTCCCGGATGACCTGGTGCTCCCGCTCCACGGTCGGGTCGGCGAGCTGCGCCTCGAAGATGACGGAGAACTTCACGATGCCTCCAGGGTTGCGTCCTGTGCCCGGTCTCACTTCAATTCGGAATATGACTAGTAGTCAGACCTCGAAGAAGCAAGAGGCGCGGGACGACCTGCCGCCGACCGCGTGGGCGGTGCTCGGCCTGCTGTCCTTCCCCGGCGAGCGGACCGGGTACGAGCTGAAGAAGTGGGCGGACTCCTCGCTCCGCTTCTTCTACTGGTCGCCCGCCATCAGTCAGATCTACGCCGAGCTGCGGCGCCTGGAGGACCTCGGCTACGCCGCCTCCACCCGCTCGGGACCCGAGGAGGTCCGCGCCAAACGGCGGTACGCGATCACCGCCGCCGGGCGCGCGGCCCTGGCGGGTTGGGCCTCGGACACCGCCGAGGCCGGGCCCCCGGTGCTCAAGCACGGGCTGCTGCTCCGGGTCTGGCTGGGGCACCTGGCCGAGCCGGAGCGGCTGCGGGCCCTGGTCACGGAGCACCTGGAGCGCACCCGGGGCGAGCTGGACTCCGTACGGGCGGCCCTCGCGGCCGCGGACGAACCGGACTGGGCCTTCCCCCGACTGGCGCTGCGCTGGAGCGAGCGGCAGCACCTGGCCGAACTGGAGCTGACCGGGGCCCTGCTCGCGGACCTCGCGGAGCTCCCGGCGACGCTCGCGGCCGGGGCGGCGACCGGGCCCGTCGGACCGTCCGCGACCGGCACCGGGACTCACCCTGGACCTGAGGTCGAGGGCCGGGGTCAAGGCGATGGGGACGCGCCCACGGCAGGGTGACGCCGGACGACGACGGCCGCCGTGCACAACCCTTGGCGGGAACCGGCCGGAGGGTCCTGCCGGAGCGCTGCACGGGCGGTCCCATCGCACCGTCGGCGCACTAGCATGCGTCCTCACCACGCGGGCGGTCGGGACACCGCGGCCGCGTGGGGAGCCGCCGTCGACGGAAGCGAGAGAACCTTGACTTTCCTCACCATCGGTCACCGCGGGGTCATGGGTGTGGAACCGGAGAACACCCTCCGGTCGTTCGTCCGCGCGCAGCGCAGCGGCATGGACGCGATCATGCTGGACCTGCGGCTCAGCAAGGACGGCGCACTCGTCGCCCTGCACGATCCCGAGGTCGACCGGACCACGGACGGCTCGGGAGCCGTCGCCGATCTGACCCTCGCGGAACTGCGCGGACTCGACGCCGGCCACGGCGAGCGGGTGCCGGTCTTCGAGGAGGTGCTGGACGCGGTCGCCGCGCCCCTGCTGGCCACGGTGCGGGACCTCGGCTGCGCCCGGGTGCTGGCGGAGGTGCTGCTGCGGCGGGACCTGACCGGCCGGGTCGAGGTCTGCTCGGAGGAGGACGCGGTGCTCGCCGCGATCGCCGACCTGGTGCCGGGGGTGCGGACCGTGCTGAGCGCGAGCAGCTACGGCACGGACGTCGTGGAGCGGGCGCTGGCCGTCGGCGCGCAGGCGCTCGCGCTGGACATCCGGCGGCTCACCCTGGAGACCGTCGAATCGGCGCACGCGGCCGGGCTGCGGGTGACGGGCTGGACGGTCAACACGCAGGAACGGCTGAAGCTGGCGAGGGCGTTGGAGTTGGACGCCGCGGTGACGGACCTGCCGGAGATCCGGCGCACGGGCCGCTTCACCGCCTGATCCGCCCCGCCCCCGGGCCGATCCCCGGCGCCCGCGCGGCGCCGGGCCGGTCCCTTGTCGCGCGCCCGGCTCAGAGCTGCTTGACGAGCAGCTCGAAGACCAGGTCGGCGCGGCGCGGGATGCCGAAGCGCTCGTCGCCGTACGGGAACGGGGTCAGCTCGCCGGTGCGCCGGTAGCCGCGGCGCACGTAGTAGGCGATGAGTTCCTCGCGCAGGCTCACCACGGTCATGCGCATCTCCTTGGCGTCCCACTGCTCGCGCACCTGGCGTTCGGCCTCGGCCATGATCTCCTTGCCGAGGCCGGCGCCCTGGAGTGCGGGGCGGACCGCGAACATCCCGAAGTAGGCGTGGTCACCGCGGTGTTCGAGGTGGCAGCAGGCGACGAGCTCGCCGTCGCGCTCGACCAGCAGGAGGATGCTGTCGGGGGTCGCGATCACCTCGCGCACGCCCCGCTCGTCGGTCCGCTGTCCGTCGAGGTAGTCCGCCTCGGTCGTCCAGCCGCCCCGGCTGACGTCGCCGCGGTACGCCGACTCCACGAGCGCGACCAGAGCCGGTACGTCCGAGTCGTCGGCGCTGCGGAAGCTGAGGGCCGTGGGGCGGGTGGGCTCGGCGGTCGACATCGGTGCGGCTCCGTTCGGAAAAACTGGCATATGACAAGCCTGGTGCGGCCCAGGAGAGCCTAACCCGGTCGGCGTGCGACCCCCCTGGGGCGGGCATCTCTTCCGGTGACGCCGACGAACCGGGGGGTTCCGCCGTGCACGGTCCCGCGATGTCCCTGCCCACCTCCACCGCCGCCACCGTGTCCGGCTGGCTGCTGGTGGCGCTGTGCGCCCTGAGCGGTGCGTACTGCCTGCTGCGGGCGCACAGAGCGGAGCGGGCCGCTCGGGGGGCGGCGGGCGGCGAGGCCCTGATGGGCTTCGGGATGGCGGCGATGGCCGCGCCGACGGGGACCGGGGCGTGGGGGTCCGGGGTGCTGCTGGCGGTCTTCTGCGCGGCGTCGCTGCACGCGGTGTGGTTGCTGCGGAGCGGCGTCCACCACGTCCATCACCTGGTGGGGTCGCTGGCCATGGTCTACATGACGGTGACGATGGGAGCGGCGACGGCCTCGGGGGCGGGCGGCGCGCACGCGGGGAGCCACGGCGCGGGCCACGGCGCGGGGCTGGCCCAAGGGCTCCCGTTGGTGACCGGGGCGCTGCTCCTCTACTTCGCGGGGTACGTGCTGCTCGGCGGGGCGCGGCTGGTGACGACGGCCGGCGGGCCCGCGGTCGCCCTGGTAACGGGCGGCCCGTTGGGGCGCGGGCGCGGAGCCGCCGAGGTGACGCGGGCGTGCCGACTGGCCATGGGAATGGGGATGTTGGCCATGCTGCTCACCATGTGAGGGGCCGCGCGCGGGCGGCGGCGGGGGCGACGTGTCGTGCGTCACCAATGGACGGTGTCCATACCCGTGGGCAGCTCCGCCCTCCTAAAATGCGGCCATGATGGTCCCCGCCGTTCTCCTGCTGCTCGGCGCCCTGACCTCCCTCCTCGCCCCCCGACTGCTGGCCCGGGCCGAGTGGCCCGAGCGCGAGCCCGTGGTGGCCCTGTGGGTGTGGCAGTGCGTGGTGGCCGCGGTGCTCCTGTGCTTCGCCCTGTCGATGCTGCTCAGCGCGGCCGCCGCCTGGCTGGCGGTGCGCGGTCCGCTCTTCGCTTCGGCGCCGCGCGGGGTGGTCGACGCGTACGCGCTGGGCTCCGGCTCCGGTCCCTGGGCCGCCGGGACCGCGCTGGTGCTCGCGGGCGGCGGGCTGTGGACGGGGGCGATGCTGGCCGCGGAGGTGTTGCGGGCGCGCTCGCGCCGGCGCGCCGAGCGGGCCGAACTCCTGGTGCGGGCCCCGTTGCTGCCGGGCGAGGAGCCCGACGGCGGCCGGCTGGTCGTCCTGGAGGGCCGCCGGCCCGACGCGTGGTGGCTGCCGGGCACCGCGCCGCAGCTGGTGGTCACGACGGGTGCGCTCGGGCGGCTCAAGGGCCAGCAGCTGGACGCCGTGCTCGCGCACGAGCAGGGGCACGCGGCGGCCCGGCACGATTGGCTGCTGCACTGCTCGCGCGCGCTGTCGGGGGTGTTCGGGCAGGTCCCGGTGTTCGCCGCGTTCGAGGCGGAGATGCATCGGCTGGTCGAGCTCGCCGCCGACGACGTGGCCTCGCGGCGGTACGGGCGCCTCACCGTGGCGCTGGCACTGGTCGGGCTGAACGAGGACCGTGGCGTGTTCGGGCCCTGCCCGACCCCGCACGCCCACGTCCCCGCGCGGGTCCGCCGGCTGCTCTCGGCCGCGCCGCGGCTCTCCCCCGTGCGCCGGCTGCGGCTGACCGCGGTGGCGGCCCTGGTGCCGGCGGTCCCGGTGCTGGTGGCGTTCGTACCGGGGCTCAGCACCCTGACGTAGCAGGACCTCGCCCAAGAGGGTCGGGACGGACGCGGGGGCCGGACGCGCGGGTCGGATGCGAGGATCGACGCATGACCGGGGCTCTCGTACGACGGACCGCGACCGGGTGCGTGCTGCTCGCCGCCGTGCTCACGGCCTTGGTCGTGGCCCGATGGCCGCCGCTGGTCGCTTTCGATGCCCGGGTCGCGCGGTCCCTGCACGCCTACGCGCTGGCGCATCCGGCGCCCACCCGGCTGCTGCGGGTGCTCAGCGACTGGCCGTGGGACCCCTGGACCATGCGGGCGTCGGCGGTGCTCGCCTGCCTGTGGCTGTGGCGGCGCGGGGAGCGGGCACTCGCGCGGCGGTTCGGCGCGGCCGTCCTCGCCGCGGCCGTGGTGTCGCAGGGGCTCAAGGCGGCGGTGGGGCGCGAGCGGCCGGTGTGGCCGGATCCGGTGGACTCGGCGCACTTCGCGGCGTACCCGTCGGGGCACGCGCTGACGGCGACGGTGGTGTGCGGGCTGCTGCTGTGGCTGTTCCCCCGCTCCCGCAGGGCGCGGACCGCCGCCCTCGTCTGCGTCCTCGTCTGCGTCCTCGGAGTCGGCTTCAGCCGGCTCTACCTGGGTGTGCACTGGGCGTCGGACGTGGTCGGCGGCTGGCTGCTGGGCGCGGCCCTGGCCGCCGTCGCGATCGGTGGGGCGGGAGCGCCGAGGAGCGGCGAAATCCGGACGGGAACGGCCGGTGGTGGGCGATCCCCCGCGTCGCCCACCACCAGTCGGCCCGCGCGCTGAGTATATTGGCCCGGAGCCAGTCAACGCAGGAGCAAGCATGGTCCCGCGCAGCCCGTCGGTCAATGAAGAATTGCGCAGACGTTCCCGGGAGCGGCTGCTCCAGGCCACCGTCGAACTCGTCGGCGAACGCGGTTACGAGGCCACGACCCTCGGCGACATCGCGGACCGGGCGGGCGCGGCACGCGGCCTGATCTCCTACTACTTCCCCGGCAAGCGCCAGCTGTTGCAGTCGGCGGTGCACCGCCTCATGTTCCGCACCCTGCGCGCAGCGCTGGAGCGCGAGCCCCGGCCCACCGGGGCGGACGCCGGGCGGGAGCTGCTGGCCCGGGCGATCGACGCGGTCCTCGGGCTGGCGCGGGAGCATCCGCTGCTGATGCGCACGCACATGGCGGGCATCCTCTCGAACGAGGGCTTCGTCCAGGGCCCGGAGCAGCAGCAGCTGGCGGAGCTGCTGCGGGAGACGGTGGCCCGGCACGGCGCGGACGATCCGGACGTGGACCCCGATCGGGACTACCCGTTGCTGCGGGCCCTGCTGATGGGCGCGGTGTTCGCCGTCCTGTTGCCGGGGGCGCCGATGGAGGCGGCCCGACTGCGGGCGGAGCTCTTCCAGCGCTACGGGCTCGGCTGGGAGCTGGGGGTCCCGCCGGACGGCGGGCCGCCCGACGGAACGTTCCTCTAGGTCGCGGGGCGCAGGGACCCGGCGTGCTCAGTGGTAGTCGGGCTGCGACTGGACGTTCAGCCGGTCCGTCCAGACCCACTTGGCGCTCTCGGTGCGCCAGTCGTCGAGGCGCAGCACGTCGAGGCCCTTGGTGATGTCGTTCGCGTAGATGTGGCCGTTGTAGTAGTACGCCGACCAGGCCCCGCCCAGGGTCAGCTTGTCGGTGCTGAGCGGGCCGCGCTCGAAGTAGGCGATCTCCTTCGGCCGGGTGGAGTCGGTGAAGTCCCAGACGGACACGCCGCCTTGGTACCAGGCCTGCACCATGATGTCGCGACCGCCGCCCACCGGCACCAGCGAGCCGTTGTGGGCGACGCAGTTCTCGGTGTCCGCCTGGTGGCGCGGGATCTTGTAGTAGCCGCGGAAGACGAGCTTGCGCTGGTCGCCGCGGCCGGTGATGTCGTAGATGCCGTCGGCGCCGCGGCTGGGGCCGGTGGCCTCGTTGCAGGTGGCTCCGCCACCGCCGCCCAGCTCGTCGGTGAACACCACCTTGTCCGCACGCTCGTTGAAGGTCGCCGAGTGCCAGAAGGCGAAGTTGACGTTGTCCTGGACGCGGTCGATGACCCGCGGCCGCTCGGGCTCGCTGATGTCGAAGAGGATGCCGTCGCCCATGCAGGCGCCCGCGGCGAGGTCCTTCGAGGGCAGCACGGTGATGTCGTGGCAGCCGGTGGTCTGGGAGACCCCGGGGTTGGTGGGTGCGCCCGGGTTGCCGCCGTCGGGGAAGAGCACCGGGAAGCCGACGACCGACGCCTGCCGGGGGTCCTTCTTCGGGACCTTGACGACGGAGATCCCGTCGTGCGGCGGCTGGCAGTCCGGGAAGGCCGCGCTCGGCGAGTACGAGGAGACGTAGAGGTAGACGTCGCCCCGCTTGCCCGGCACCAGGGTGTGGGTGTGCGAACCGCAGGCCGTCTCCACCGACTTGATGTATTTGGGGTTCTTCTTGTCACGGATGTCGAAGATCTTGATCCCTTCCCACGACGACTTCTCGGTCGCGGGCTGCGAGACGCTGTTGCAGGAGTCGTCGCTGCGCGAGGAGTCGGTGGAGAGGAAGAGGAGGTCGCCGGAGACGGAGACGTCGTTCTGGCCTCCGGGGCAGAGCACGGTGGTGACGGTCCTGGGGGCGCTCGGGTTGCCGATGTCGTAGATGGTGAAGCCGTCGTAGCTGCCCGCGTAGGCGTACCGGCCCTGGAAGGCGATGTCGGAGTTGATCACGGCCGGGTTGGCGCTCGGGACGTTGGCCAAGGGGGTGATGTTGCGGCTGTGGACGATCTCGTCCTGGCCGGGGATCTCGGAGGAAACGGTGCCGGTGGCCGGTGGGCCGGCTGCGCTCCGGCCGGTGCCTAACGGAGTCAGGTCCCCCGGGTCGGGTGTGGCGGAAGCGGGTCCGGCGACGGCGAGGAGCGTCACGAGGAGTCCGGCGCCGGCCGCGGCCGCGGCCAGCGTCCGGGTCCTGGTGCGTGCTCTGGGGATGCGCTGTGGGGCTGATGGGACTGACGAGGTCATTGTGTCCTCCCTTGGGGGCGTTCCGAGCCCTATCGGCGGGAACGGAACCAGTACCCCCGACTCCCGCAGTATCTTCCTTTGCATGGCCATGACAACAGCGCGCATGACGGCACGGCTGGTCCACCGGCGCACTGCGGCGGCCCTGCGCCCCGTCTTCGTCCTCGGCGTCATCGGTGCCACGGGCGTCATCGGTGTGCTGGGGCTGACCTCCTGCCGCGTCGGCGGTGACGACGACGGGGCCGCCGCCGGGCCCGTGGTCATCGCCCCGGGCAGGCCGGGCGAGGGGTCCCGCACCCTCTCCCCCGGCCAGGCCGCACGGGAACGGCCCGACGACAGCGCGAACGCCGCCGACCTGAGCTACGTGCGCCGGATGATCGAGCACCACCGACAGGCCCTGACGATGAGCGCGCTGGCGCCGCAGCGCGCCTCGGCGGAGCCGGTCGAGCGGCTGGCCGAGCGGATCGCGGCGGCCCAGCGGCCGGAGATCGCGGTGATGGAGAGCTGGCTGACCAACCACCCGGACCCGGGCGCCGCACCGACGGGCGGCAGCGGCCGGGCCACGGACGACCCCACGGCCCACGACCGGACCCACGACCAGACCCACGACCACGGTGGGGCGGCCATGCCCGGGATGGCCACCGCGCAGCAGCTGGCGGAGCTGGCGGCCGCCACGGGCCCGGACTTCGACCGGCTCTTCCTTCGTCTGATGATCGCGCACCACGAAGGGGCCGTGACGATGGCGGGCGAGGCCCTCGCGGGTGGGAACAACGGGGCGGTGGAGGAGATGGCGAACGAAGTGGTGGCCCAGCAGAGCGCCGAGGTACGCCGGATGCGCGCGATGGGCTGACGGTCCGGGACGACGGTGCCATGCTGGATCCCTCTGCGGAAGGAGACCCTCCGTGCTTCGTGTCGCCGTGGTCGGTTCGGGCCCGAGCGGGGTCTACGCCGCACAGACCCTGGTCCAGCAGCGCGAGGTGCCGGGCGTGCGGGTCGACGTACTGGACCGGCTGCCCTGCCCCTACGGGCTCGTGCGCTACGGCGTGGCCCCCGACCACGAGAAGATCAAATCGCTCCAGGGCAGCCTGCGCAGCGTCCTGGAGGACGAGCGGATCCGCTTCCTCGGCAATGTCGAGGTGGGCGGGGAGGCGCTGACCACCGGGCGGCTGCTGGAGCTGTACCACGCGGTGGTGTACTGCGTGGGCGCCGCCCGGGACCGGATGCTGGGGATCCCGGGCGAGGAGCTGGCCGGGGTGCACTCGGCGACCGCCTTCGTCTCCTGGTACAGCGCGCACCCTGACGCGGCGGCGGGCTTCGGCCTGACGGACGTGCGGTCGGCGGTGGTGATCGGGGCGGGGAACGTCGCCGTGGACGTGACCCGGATCCTGGCCCGCGGCGCCCCGGAGCTCCGGCTCACCGACATGCCGGAGCCGGCCCTGGGAGCACTGGCCGCCAGCGGGATCCGCGAGGTGGCCATGGTGGCCCGGCGCGGGCCCTCGCAGGGCAAGTTCACCACCAAGGAACTGCGCGAACTCGCCACCCTGTCCGGGGTGGACACCACGGTGCTGGCCGACGAGCTGGCACGGGACCCCGCCTACGCCGACCCGGCGGCCGCGGCCGCGCTGCCCGCCGTGAACCGGCGCAATGTGGAGGTGCTGCGGGACTGGACCGCGCACCGGCCCCACGCGCAGGCGCGGCGGATCACCCTGCGGTTCTTCCTACGGCCCGTCGAGGTGCTGGGCGGGGCGGACGGACGGGTGAGCGGGGTGCGCTTCGAGCACACCGTCCCGGACGGGCGCGGAGGCGTGGCGGGAACCGGGTCGTTCGAGGACGTCGACGCCCAGTTGGTGCTGCGGTCGGTCGGCTACCAGGGCGTCCCGCTGCCCGGGCTGCCCTTCGACGCGGCGCGCGGTACGGTCCCCCACGCGGCGGGCCGGGTCCTGCGGGAAGGCCGGGCCTCGGTCGGCGAGTACGTGGCCGGTTGGATCAAACGCGGCCCGACCGGAGTCATCGGCACCAACCGTCCCTGCGCGAAGGAGACCGCCTCCTCGCTGCTCCAGGACGCGGGCGCGCTGGCCCGGCGCGAGCTGCCCGGCGACCCCCTGGACGCCCTGCGCGCGGCGGGCCTGGCCCCGGTGCCGTGGCCGGGCTGGCTGGCGATCGAGGCCGCGGAGTCGTCGTTGGGCAGCTCCCTGGGCCGCCGCTCGGTGAAGATCCCGGACTGGCCGGGCCTCCTCGCGGCGGCGGCCGGGGAGTAGCCCCTGTCTCCTACGACCTGCGGAACAGGCCCGCCCAGAGGAAGGGTTCGCCGAAGCGCGGGGAAGCGGGCGGTTCGTCGCGCATGCGGCGGAGTTCGACCTCCGTGAGGTCGGCGAAGATCGCGCGGAGCGACTGCGCCGTGTAGGCGAGGCCGCCGTGGAGGCGCGCCTCGCCGTAGAACTCGGCGTCGGGGAGCTCGGAGCCCATGCCCGCCTCCCCCGCGGCGAAGCAGGTGAGCGAGAAGTGGCCGCCGGGGGCCAACGACCGTTCCAGCAGGGCCAGGTAGCTGATCCGGCGGTGCGGCGGCAGATGGTGGAAGCAGCCGGAGTCGAGGATCAGGTCGTACGGGCCGCTCCAGGCCGTCGCCGCGGCCGGGTCGAAGATGTCGCCGTGGTGGAAGCGGACGTCGAGGCCCGCTTCCGCCGCACGCTCCCCCGCCCAGGCGAGGGCCGCCGGGGACAGGTCGACCGCGTCCACCTCGAAGCCGAGCGAGGCGAGGTGGAGGGCGTTGCGGCCGGGCCCGCAGCCGAGTTCGAGCGCGCGGCCCGGTGCGATCACGCCCCGGTCGAGCGCCTCGGCCAGGTGCTCGTCCGGTTTCGCCACGAAGAACGGCACGGCTCTGCTCCGGTCCGCGTAGAAGCCGTCCCACCAGCCGGCCGCCCCGGCCGTCCAGCGGTCGGATTCGGGCGCGAACAGCCCGTCCATGAGCTGAAGTACGTCATCGATGGTGCGGATGTTCCGGTCCATCCGGTCCCCCCTTCTCCCGTGGGGAAACCGTAGGCCGGATCTTGATGAAAGACCAGGTCAGACGGGGTGCGCCGAAGCCAGGGCCGCCCCTCTCGCGAGCTACGCCACGAGGGCCGACGCCCCCCGACCGGCCCCCGGGTGCGAGGCCGCCCGAGGGCCCGCCCAGGGGCTCCACGGGGGCGCGGGCGGCGCCCCTCGGGCGGATTCTTCAATCAGCCGGCCGAATCAGTCTGCCGTGCGCTCCGCCTCGGCGGAGGCGGCTGTCAGGATGCCGGTGAGGAGGCCCGGGAAGAGGGCTTCCAAGTCGTCCCGGCGCAGGTCGTTGAGCTTGGTGGTGCCGCGGTAGGTCTGGCGCACGACCCCGCTCTCGCGCAACACCCGGAAGTGATGCGTGCTCGTCGACTTGGTCACCGGCAACTCGAAGTACGAGCAGGCCAGCTCACCGCCGCCACCCGCCAACTCGCGGACGATGGACAGCCGCACCGGATCGGAGAGGGCGTGCAGCACGCTCTCCAACCGGATCTCGGCGGGAGACGGGTGGTCGAGGGAACGGGCGGTGGCGCTGGGCTCCGTCATGTGTACTCCTCCACTCGATGGACACCACGAAGGTACGAGAACCATCGTAGTACATCGCCCACCGGAGAACCGATGGGAGGCGCCACCCGCGACCCGCCACCCCCGTCAGGAGCGGTGGTACTGGTTCGGACGACGGACCTCGGCCCCCAGCTCACCCGCCGCGCGCCGCGCCCAGTGCGGGTCGCGCAGGAGTTCGCGCCCGAGCAGCACCGCGTCCGCCTCGCCATTGGCCACGATCTTCGCCGCCTGCGCCGGCTCGGTGATCAGCCCCACCGCGGCGGCCGGGAATCCGGCCTCCGCCTTGACCCGCGCGGCGAACGGCACCTGGTAGCCCGGGCCGACGGGTATGCGGACGTCCGGGGCGAGCCCACCGGTGGAGACGTCGAGCAGGTCCACCCCGTGCCGCTGGAGCACCTCGGCCAGCCGGACCGTCTCATCGGCGGTCCACCCGCCCTCTTCGAGCCAGTCGGTGGCGGAGATCCGGAAGAAGAGCGGGAGTTCCTCGGGCCACTCGGCGCGTACCGCGTCCACCACGGCGAGGGGGAAGCGAATCCGGTTCTCGAAGGAGCCGCCGTACTCGTCGGTGCGCCGGTTGCTGTGCGGGGAGAGGAACTCCCCGATCAGATAGCCGTGCGCGCCATGGATCTCGACGACCTGGTAACCGGCCGCCAGCGCGCGCCGGGTGGCGGCCGCGAACTGCTCGACCACCTCCTGGATCCCCTCCACCGTCAGCTCGTGCGGCACGGGGTGGCCCTCGGCGAAGGGCACCGGGCTCGGGGCGCTCGGCCGCCAACCGCGCCCCTCGGGGCCGACCGGACCGCCGCCCTTCCAGGGGGCGTCGGTCGACGCCTTGCGCCCCGCGTGGGCGATCTGGATCCCGGGGACGGTGCCCTGGGCCTTGAGGAAATCGGTGATCCGGCGCAGCGCCTCGACCTGGGTGTCGTTCCAGATGCCGAGGTCGTAGGGCGAGATCCGACCCTCCGGGGAGACGGCGGTGGCCTCCTGGAGGATCAGCCCCGTGCCGCCGACCGCGCGGGCCGCGTAGTGCGCGAAGTGCCAGTCGTGGGCCACACCCGCCTGCGGGCCCGTGGGCTCCGCGCTGTACTGGCACATCGGGGCCATCCACACGCGGTTCGGCGCGGTCACAGAACGGAGGGTGTAGGGCTCGAACAGGGTGGTACCCATCTGGACTCTCCACGGGATGCGGCCGGCGGGGAGCCGGGCACGGCGACTAAGTACGAGATACACCGTACTACGGAATCCCTCGTACTACGAGACCTCTCGTACGAGTTCTTCGAGTTCGGTCCGCAGCGCCAGCGCCAGCTCGTCCAGGTCCGGGACCGCGGCCCCGTCGGCCACCAGCCCGTAGTGCACCGTCCCCCGGTAGCTGGAGACCGCGACGGCCAACGCGTGTCCCTGGGCCAGCGGGGCCAGCGGGTAGATCTCGCGGACCGCGCTGCCGCCGAGCGAGAAGCCCAACCCGGGCAGCGGCACGCTGGTGACGAGGATGTCGAACAGCAGTCGCGCGGCCTGCGCCAGCAGCGGTCCGCCGAGCCGGTGGCCGAGCGGGTGCACGTGGTCGGCGAGGAGCGCCACCGCCCCCGCGCCCCGGGCCGGCCCGGCCTCCTTGTTCCGGTCCATGTCGGCCCGCACGGCGTCCAGGCGGCGCAGCGGCTCCGCCTCGGTGACCGGGAGCCGCAGCAGGTACCCGGAGAGCCGGTTCCCGCCGTCGGAGCCGCCGCGGGTGCGCCGGCGCGAGACGGGTATCAGGGCGCGTGGTCCGCTGCCTCCGTCCACGGGTTCGCCGCGCCCGACCAGCCAGCGCCGCAGGGCGCCCGCGACCAGCGCGATGAGCACGTCGTTGACGGTGCCCCCGACGACCTTGCGGATCCGGTTCACGTCGTCCAGGTCGAGCGCGACCCCGGCGAGCGCCCGGGTCCCGGCCGCCGCGCCGCCGCCCGCGCTCAGCCCGTCGGGCACGCCGAAGGGCAACCCCGACCGGGCCACCGCGGCGCCGATCTCCAGCGCCTGTCCGACGTCCTGGGCCCGCGCCGCCAGCGTCCCGGGCAGTCGCCGCAGGGCGGAGCCGGAGCCGGCCGGCGGGCCGTCACCGCGCCGCCGCTCCGCGCGGCCCGGGGGACGCGCGGAGCCCCGTACCGACTGCCCCTCGTCGAACAGCCCGGCGGCCAGCGCGAGGACGCCCAGCCCGTCGGAGAGGGCGTGGTGGAACTTGAAGAGCACCGCGAAGGTGCCCGGGTCCGGCCCGGCCAGCACGTGGGCCTCCCAGGGCGGCAGCCCCCGCTCCAGCGGCCTGGCCATCAGCGGCCCGGCGGCGGCGTGCGGGTCCGCGTGCGCGTGCCGCAGGAGGGACACGTGCCGGGCCGGGTCGAAGTCCCGGGCGGGCGACCAGGCGGCCGCCCCCACCGGCAGCAGGACGTCGTGGATCCGGCGGCGCAGCCGGGGCACGTCGGCGCAGCGCTCGGCGATCAGCTCGGCGGCGCGGGCGGCCGCGTCCGGACCGGCCGCCTCGAACACGCCGAGGGCGCCGAGGTGCATGGGATGGGAGGCGGATTCGATCCGCCAGAAGGCGAGGTCGAGCGGAGGAAGGTGCTCGGTGGCCACGGATCGCCTCTCACACGTCAGCAGAAGGCAGAAGTGAACCCTTTCCGGCTCCGTACGATCAAGTAACCAACTGGCTCGATCCACCTGTCGATCACGATCGATCAGCAGGTCAGCGTCACCGCGCGCCCCCGCGTGCTTGCCGGGTCACTGTCAGTGCCCGGGTGCAGACTGGCCGGAAGGGATCGTCCCAGGGACAACGACGTCCGGGAGGTGTCGGCCATGTCCGACGTGCTACTGCTCGCAGGAACCCGCAAGGGGCTCTTCATCGGCCGCCGGGGGGCCGACGGCCGCTGGGCGTTCGCGGAACCGCACTTCAACGCCCAGGCCGTCTACGCCGTGGCCATCGACCGGCGCGGCCCCGTGCCCCGGCTGCTGGTCGGCGCGGACAGCCTGCACTGGGGGCCCTCCGTCTTCCGGTCCGACGACCTCGGCGCGACCTGGCACGAACCGGCCGCACCCGCGGTCAAGTTCCCCCAGGACACCGGCGCCTCCCTCGAGCGGGTCTGGCAGCTGCATCCGGCCGGCCCCGAGGCCCCGGGCGTGGTGTACGCCGGGACCGAACCGGCGGCCCTGTTCCGCTCCGCCGACCGGGGCGAGACCTTCGAGCTGGTGCGACCCCTGTGGGAGCACCCCACCCGCTCGGCCTGGGTGCCCGGTGGCGGCGGGGAGGCCGTGCACACCGTGATCACCGACCCGGCCCGCGCCGAGGCGGTGACCGTCGCCGTCTCCACGGCCGGGGTCTTCCGCACGGAGGACGGCGGAGCGAGCTGGGCCCCGTCCAACCAGGGCGTCTCCGCGGTCTTCCTGCCCGATCCGCAGCCCGAGTTCGGCCAATGCGTCCACAAGATCGCCCAGGACGCGGGTGACGGGGACCGCCTCTACCTGCAGAACCACTGGGGCGTCTACCGCAGCGACGACGCGGGGGCGCGCTGGACGGACATCGGCGCCGGTCTGCCGTCCGACTTCGGCTTCGCGGTGGCCGCCCATCCCCACCGGCCGGACACCGCCTACGTCTTCCCCCTCAACGCCGACTCCGACCGGGTCCCGGCCGACCACCGCTGCCGGGTCTTCCGCACCCGCGACGCGGGGGCCACCTGGGAGCCGCTCAGCGCCGGGTTGCCGTCCGGCGACCACTACGGAACGGTGCTGCGCGACGCCCTCTGCACGGACGACGCGGACCCGGCGGGCATCTACTTCGGCAACCGCAACGGTGAGTTGTACGCCAGCGCCGACGACGGCGACAGCTGGCAGCTGCTGGCCGGACACCTGCCCGACGTGCTCTGCGTCCGGGCCGCCGTGATCGACTGATCGCACGCACCGACCGCTGCCGCGCATCAACTAGAGTTGCGCAGCGTGGCAGCACGACCTTTGAACGAGATCGTCGAGCCGGGCTGGGCCCGCGCTCTGGAACCGGTGGCGGAGCAGATCGCCGCGATGGGCGACTTCCTGCGCGCCGAGATAGCGGCGGGCAGGACGTACCTACCGAGCGGTGCGAACGTCCTGCGCGCCTTCCAACAGCCCTTCGACGAGGTGAAGGTGCTCATCGTCGGGCAGGACCCGTACCCCACCCCGGGGCACGCGGTCGGGCTGTCCTTCTCGGTGGCCCCCGACGTGCGCCCGGTGCCCGGCAGCCTCGACAACATCTTCCGGGAACTGCACAGCGACCTCGGCGTGCCCCGGCCCGCCAACGGCGACCTGACCCCCTGGACCCGTCAGGGCGTCCTACTGCTCAACCGCGCCCTGACGACGGCTCCGCGCAAGCCCGCCGCCCATCGGGGCAAGGGCTGGGAAGCGGTGACGGAGCAGGCGATCCGGGCCCTGGTGGCCCGCGGCAAGCCGCTGGTTTCGGTGCTCTGGGGCCGGGATGCCCGGAATCTGCGCCCCCTGCTGGGGGAGCTGCCGGCCCTGGAGGCGGCGCATCCCTCCCCCATGTCGGCGGACCGCGGGTTTTTCGGGTCCAAGCCCTTCAGCAGGGCAAACGACCTGCTGGTCCACCAGGGGTCACAGCCCGTGGACTGGCGCTTGCCGTCCGTCAGTTGATCGTATCTGAACTTCACCGGATAAATACGGACAGATGCCGCTCGACCGGGCCCTGCCCGAACCCCCGGTCCGGGAAAGCCAGTAGCATGCGGCGCCATGAGCTCCCCCACTGGGCCCGCGAATGGCCTGCCCGTACGAATGCCGCGACCCCGCCAGACCGGACGGCACCGCCGGCCCGAGCCCGCGGTGGCGCCCGAGGGCGCGCCCGCGCTGGTGCTCGCCGTGCCCGGTGCGCCCTCGGCCGCCTCGCGGGGGTACGCGGAGGAGATCCTGAGCATCGGGCGCTCCGAGCTGCCCGGCCTGGACGCGCACATCGGTTTCCTCGACGGCGATGACACCCCGGGCGCCGAGTTCCCCGCCCTGTCGGGCGTCCTGACCGCGATCGGACACCATCGCGCGGCGCGCGCCGAGTTCGCCCGCGCGAGCGGCCAGGAGGTGCCCCCGCCCAGCGGCCCGGACGCCGTGGTGGTCCCGCTGCTGGTCGGCCCCGACGGCGACCTGCTGCGCCGGATCCGCCAGGCGATGATGGACTGCGCCGCCGCCGTCGAGCTGGCCGACGTGCTCGGTCCGCACCCGCTGCTGGCGGAGGCCGTGCACGTACGGCTCTCCGAGGCGGGCCTGGCCCGCGCCGACCGCGCCCGACTGTTCACCGTGACCACCGCCGCCGACGGCATCATCCTGGCCACCACCGGTGGTCCGGAGGCCGTCCAGGCCGCCGGGATCACCGGCATGCTGCTGGCCGCGCGCCTCGCGGTGCCGGTGATGGCCGCCGCCTTGGACCAGGAGGGTTCCGTGGCCGCCGTCGCCGACGAGCTGCGCCAGTCCTCCGGCGCCGTGCAGCTGGCGCTGGCCCCCTACCTGATCGGGCCGGAGGCGGCCGACGGTCTGGTCGACACCGCGTGCAAGGAGGCCGGCTGCGCCGCGGCCGACGCCCTCGGCGCCTACCCGGCGCTCGGCAAGCTCGCCGTCGCCCAGTACAGCCGCGCGGCGGGCATCGCCCTGGACGCCCCGGTGCACTGACCGTTCCCGCACGTACGAGGGCCCGCCCCCGGACCACCAGGTCCGGGGGCGGGCCCTCTCGCGGTTGCGGGAACCCGCCGCCTTCGAGGCGCCCCGGATGGCCCGCCCCGCCGCAGGCGGCCACACGGCCGTGCGGGCCAAATGTGCCTCCGGCGGGCCCTCAAACGCCGGGCGGCTGAAACGGGCCCACACTGCCGCTCCGGTCGGACTCGCCTCCGGCGGGCCCTCAAACGCCGGGCGGCTGAAACGGGCACGACACCCGCACGGCCGCTCCGGTCGGGCCCTCAGTCGAAGACGACGCAGGTGGCGGCCGGTACCGGGACGGACCCGGCGCGCCGCGGCAGGCCGGTCAGCGGGTCCACGTCGAACCAGGTGACGTCCCCGGAGTGCTCGTTGGCGGCGTACAGCCGCCGAGCGGCCGGGTCGAGGGCCAGGTCGCGCGGCCACCGACCACCGCAGGACACGCTGCCCGTGAGCTGCGGGTGCGCGCCGTCGCCGGGGAGGGCGACGGCGGCGATCACGTCGATGCCGCGGACGGCCGCCCAGAGGAACCGGCCGTCGGGCGAGACGACGACGGCCGAGGGATAGGCCCGTGCGGCCCCTGAGCCGCCCTCTGGGGCGACCGGAACCTCCGCGACCGGTTCCACTGTCCCGGCGGTCGCGTCCCACCGGCAGACGGTCAGCAGCGGCCGCAACTCGTTCAGTACGTAGAGCAGCGCTCCGCCGGGGTGGAAGGCGAGGTGCCGGGGACCGTGACCCGGCGTCAGCGCGGCTTCGGAGTGCACCCGCAGGGCGCCCGTGGCCGGGTCGAGGGCGCACACGCGGACCGAGTCGGTGCCGAGGTCCACGCTGAGCACCCAGCGCCCGCTCGGATCCGGCAGCACCTGGTGGGCGTGCGGCTCCCGCTGCCGGTCGACGTCGGGACCGGAGCCGTGGTGGCGCAACACCGAAGCCGGGCCGGACGGGCGCCCGTCGGCGGCGCGGGCGAGCGTACTCACGCTGCCCGAGGTGTAGTTCGCGGTGACCAGGTGGTCCCCGGCGAGGCTGAGGTGCGTGGGGCCGGAGGCGTCCACGACGACCGGGGAGCCCAGGGGCACGAGCCCGGCGGCGGTCGGCCGGAAGGCTCCGACGGCGCCGCGCTTGGTCTCGCTGACCGCGTAGAGCGTCGCGGCGCCCGCGCCGAGCACGAGGTACGAGGGGTCGTCGAGGGCGTCGGTGGTGGCGATCGGGGTCAGGGCGCCGCTCACCGGATCGACGGTCGCCGTGGTGATGCCGCGACCGCCCGTCGAGGTGAACGAGCCGACGTACGCGCGCCGCCCGCGCGCGGGCCCGGGCTCCGCGGGCCCGGCCGCCGTCCCGCCCGCGCCGCCGTGCCCGCCCGCATCCGCCCGCTCGCCGCCCCGGTCCGCACTTCCCACGGTCTTCCCCTCTCCGTCGGTTCGTCCGGGGCCGACGGTAACAGAGGGGTCTAGACCAAATCTCGCCCTTGGGCGCGTTCCCTCGCGCCGGCGTGCTGGACGTACGCCGGGCTCTGCTTGCGGTCCTCGTAGGTGCGGTGGAAGACCGGGGTCGCCGAGCCGGACATCGGGGGCACGATCCAGGACCAGTCCGCTCCCACCTCGCGCCCCTTGCGCTCCTCCCGGTCGATGTGGGAGAGGAAGCGGCGGGACTCGGTGTGGTGGTCGGCGATGGTGACGCCGGCGCGGTCGAAGGAGTCGAGCACGGCCCGGTTCAGCTCGACCATCGCCCGGTCCTTCCACAGCGAGCGGTCGCTGGAGGTGTCCAGGCGCATCCTGCGCGCCACCTCGGGCAGCAGGTTGTAGCGGTCCTCGTCCCCGAGGTTGCGGGAGCCGATCTCGGTCCCCATGTACCAGCCGTTGAAGGGGGCGGCCGGGTAGTGGATGCCGCCGATCTCCAGGCACATGTTGGAGATCGCCGGAACCGCGTGCCAGCGCAGCCCCCAGTCCGCCCAGTGGTCGCCCTCAGGGTGCTCGATGGGCACCTCCAGCACCGCGTCCTCGGGGAGTTCGAACCAGCGGGGCTTGTCGTCACAGCCCTGCACGACGAGGGGCAGTAGGTCGAACGCGCCGCCGCGGGCGCCGGTCCAGCCCAGCCGGCACAGGGTCCGGGTCAGGGACGCGTTGCGCGGGTCACCCACCGGGATCGAGTCCTCGTCGCCGTATCCGGCGTAGCGGATCAGCTGCTCGCTCCAGATCAGCGGCCCGGGGCGGTGCGGGGCGTCCGGGGCGAAGACGGTGATGGTGGGGCGCACCCGCCCGCCGTTGGTCGCGTCCCGCAGGTGCTCGAAGCACTCCTCGGCTATCTCGTCCGCCCCGGTGAGCTCCCTGCGGTCGCGCACGCGCAGCGAGTTCCAGTACAGCCGACCTATGCACCGGTTACTGTTGCGCCAGGCGACCCGGGCCCCGTGGACGACCTCGTCGTGGGTGTGCCGGTAGGTTCCGGTCTCCGCCAACTCCGCCCGTACGGCTTCGAGCCGAATGGCCGGATCGCCCGCCTCCGGATTCTCCCGGTGGAACAGCCCGATGAACTCCTGCGCCTCTTCCCACACCTGATGGGCCGTCGGCGTCTGATGCAGAATTTCCATTTCGTGCGGTTACCCCCTGTCCGGGCAGATCCACCCTGTACATGTCAGATGAATGTGCGATGCGCCATCACTCTTTGTACGGGCCGCAGGTCAGCCGCGTAAGACAGCTGACCCCGGAACACCCGTTCGAGTGAAATGTGCTCGAATGGCTGCGACAGTCGGGGCGTCGGCATAGGATCCGCGGCACGACGAAGGCTCAACCAGCGGTATTCGGCCACGCACCGTAGCGCCGGGCCAGCTCCGCGAGGGTGGTCGCGATCCTCGCCCGCAGCTCCGGCGGGGCGAGCACTTCGACCTCCGCGCCCAGGGCCAGGAACGTGCCGTGCGCGTGGTCGACGGACTCGATGGGCAGCACCGCGCGCGTCCAGCCGCCCTCCTCGGGCGTTCCGGTTTCGGCCAGGGCCGCGGCCGCGGCTCCTTCCAGGGCCGCCGCGCCGCGCGCCGAGATCCGTACGACCGCCTCCCCGCGGTGCAGCCGCGCGTGGAACCCGGCCTGCGCCTCGGCCCAGTGCGCGGCCAGGTCGAAGTCCGCCGGGGGCGCGAACCCCTCCGACGTCACCGAGAGCTCCAGGATCTGGTCCACCCGATAGGTCCGCGCCCCGGGTCCCGGACCGGCGACGAGGTACCAGCGCCCGGCCTTGAGGACCAGACCGTAGGGCTCCAGCCTCCGGTCCACGTCGGTCGGGGCCTTCCACCGGCGGTAGCGGACCTCGATCAACCGGCTGCGCCACACCGCGTCGGCGACCTGCGGGAGGAACGGCACCCCGGTGTCCCGGGCGTACCAGCCGGGGGCGTCGAGGTGGAACCGGGAGCGCATCCGATCGGCCTGGGCGCGCAGCTCGGGCGGGAGCGCCGCGCGCAGCTTCAGCTGGGCGGCGGCGAGCGAGGAGCCCAGACCCAGTTCGGCGGCGGGCCCCGGGACGCCGGTGAGGAAGAGGGCCTCCGCCTCGTCCGCGTTCAGCCCCGTGAGCCGGGTGCGATAACCCTCCAGCAGCTGGTAGCCGCCGTCGTGTCCCGCATCGGCGCGCAGCGGGACCCCGGCGGCCAGCAGGGCGTCGATGTCGCGGTAGACGGTCCGGACGGAGACCTCCAGCTCCTCGGCGAGGCGGGCGGCGGTCAACCGTCCGCGGGTCTGGAGCAGCAGCAGGATCGACAGCAGGCGGCTCGATTTCACGGCGTCTTCACTGACACAAGATGTCAGTGGAGTCGACCTACGGTCCAGCCATGACCTTCACCGAGAAGCTGTTGACCGCGCCCGCGCCGATCGAAGTGGGCGGCCGCCGGATCAAGCGCTACCACGTCACCTCCGACCCCGCCGGGATCGAGCCCGGGGTGGAGCGGGCGGCCTACGCGCTCCTGCCCGAGCTGCTGCCGGCGCCGGACGGGACGCCGCCCGCGTCCTTCGTCGTGCTCCACCGGGGCGGGGACACCGGCGCCTACCTCAACGTCTACAGCTGGGCCTGGGACAACGCGCTGCACTTCGTCGGCGCGGCGGCGGGCCAGCCGGTGCTCGGTTGCCCGGACACCGATCCGACGCGCTTCGTCCGCATCGGGCCCGGGCTGATCGGCTGCGTCTGGGAACTGGCGCCCCTGCTGCACGAGCGCGACGCCTGGGTGCGCCACCTGCTCGCCCCCGACCGCCCCGACCTCGACGGCTACCTCGCCGACTCGCTCGCCGCGGGCACGACGGGAGACCGCGCGTGAACGACGTCGACTTCCGCAGCGGCGCCCGGGACGTCGCCCGCCGGGCGATGGCCTTCAGCCGGCGCTGACCAGCGGGGAGGGCCGGTCCGAGCGCAGCGGGTGGGCCAGTTCGGCGAGCGCCCGCTCCAGCCCGTGCAGGTGGGCGAGCGCGGGCTCGGCCAGCGGCGGGGGCGTCGCGGCGGCGGGCTCCCGGTCCTGGCCGAGGTCGGTGATGGGCGCGGTCAGCGCCTCCACGGCGGCCTCCACCCGCCAGCAGGCGGCGGCGAGCCGGGCGTCGTGGGAGGCGGAGGGGTCGGCCGCGACGGCGGCGAGGCCGCGCACCTCGCGGGCGCAGTCGTCCAGCAGGGCGATGACCCGGCGGGCGCGGGCCCGGCGTTCCCGGAAGGGGCTCAGCGGATGGACGAGGGGCGCGAGCGCCATCCGTACGCGCGCCAGCAGCAGCTCCAGCTCCGCGGCGTGCGGGGCCGGGTCGGCGGTCGGCGAGCCGGCGAGGCGGGCCGCGGCGGCCGCGGTGGCGGCGTGCACGCAGCGCAGGGCGCGCTGGATCCAGGCGTCGTTGGTGGCGTGGGTGGTGACGGGCAGGACGAGGACCACGGCGAGCGCGGCGCACACCGCCCCGACCCCGGTCTCCACCAGGCGCAGCACCAGCAGGGCCGGGTTCAGCACGCCGAGGAGGCCGTAGAGCAGCCCGGCCATCACGGTGACGGCGAGCATCATCCAGCTGTAGGACACGGGGGCGGTGTAGAAGATGCCGAAGACGCACACGGCGACCAGCGCGGCGGTCGGCGCGGGGGCGCCGTGCAGCGGGATCGCGATCAGCAGGCCGACGACGATGCCGATGACCGTACCGAGCACCCGGCGGAAGCCGCGGACCAGCGTCTCGCCCCGCGAGGCGGTGTTGACGAAGATCCACCACGTGGTGCCGACGGCCCAGTACCAGCGGTCCTCGGAGAAGAACTGGCCGAGGGACAGGGCGACCGCGCAGGCGGCCGTTGCCTGGAGCGCCTGGCGGGTGGTGGGCCGGGCGAAGCCGCGCCCGGGCAGTCCCGGGGGTACGGCGGCGGGCGGGTTGCGCCGCTCGATGGGCCACAGCAGGAACCGCACCGCGCCCGCGGCCAGCAGGGCGAGCGCCACGGCGGCGTAGAGCTCGGGCAGCTGGGCGGGGACGGCGTGCAGGAACTGGGTGACGAAGAAGCTCATGAAGGCGAAGATGCCGAGGGCGTGGCCGCGCGGGCCCCAGCGGCGGGCATAGACCCCGCAGAAGACGACGGCGAGGAACGCCGCGTCGCGGGCGAGCGGGACGCCGTGCAGGCACGTGGCCAGGGCCAGCACCGGGAACCCGGCCACCGGCAGCAGGGCCGTGGTCGCCCGCTGGGCGCGCACGCTGGCGTCGGTCACGGTGAACAGGGCGAGCAGTGCGGTCAGGCCTCCGGTGATGGAGGCGGTGAGCGAGAAGCCGCACAGCTCGGCGGCGGTGACGGCGAGGCCGATCCCGACCACGGCGCGCAGCGAGTTGCGCAGTCTCAGACGCCCCGGATCCGGAGCCACGAACATCCTCTTCACGGCGGTGTGCCGCCCCCCTTGCGATGGTGCGCTCGCCGGTCGCGCGACGGCCCGGGGTGGTGGGCGTGGGCGGACACGGCGAAGGCACCGTGGTCCGGAGCGGCCTCGTCGCCGTCCGGCGCTGCACGGCGCCGTAAGTACATGGATACGGCACAGATAACCACCCGGAGGCCCAACGGCTCAACTCGCCCTCCGATGACTGGGCCATTGGCCCGGTCCAGGGGGCTGCGTGGCGGCCGACAGCGGACCGTCGGACCACTTCTTCAGGCAGCCTGCGCACGGGCCTGTGCCGCGGCCCCCGGCAGCCAGTCGGCGACCCGGGAGAAGGCGAAGCCGAGGCGGGCGGCCCGTCCGTTGTCCATCGCGTAGGAACGGTCGAAGGAGAACGGGGAGGCGGCGCCGTCGTGCACCGTGCGGTAGCGGGGGCGCGGGCCGCCCCCGGCGGCGATCAGCTCGGCCAGTCCGGTCACGTCGAGCGCGCCGTGGGAGGCGGCGTTGACGGGTCCGGTGAAGGTGCCGGCAGCCGCCCAGTGCAGGAAGCGGGCGATCTCCTCGTGGTGCACGAAGGAGGTCCGGCGGGGGTCGGGGTGGACGTCGAGGGGGCGACCCGCGGCGATCCGCTCGACGTAGTGGGCGAGCCGCCCGGTGAAGTCAGCGGCGCCGCCGCCGAGCACGTGGGCGGTCCGGACGGACACGGCGTCGAACTCCGGGTCGGTCAGGAGGACCGCTTCGGCCCGGCGCTTGCCCTCGGCGTAGGCGGTCGCGGGGTCCGGCGCGCCGCCGCCGCGCGCCGGGGGCAGGGCGGCGAGGTCGAGGCGGTCCTCGGTGAGCGCTGCGCCCGTGCCCGTGCCGGCGTTCGCGACGGGCGGGACGGCGAAGGTGGCGGGGTCGTACACCTCCATGGTGGAGGTCATCACGTATCGCCCGGTGCGCCCCGCGAAGACCCGGCGGGCGAGGGCGGCCTGCCGCGGGGTGTAGCAGATCTGGTCGATCACCACGTCGAAGGTGCGCTCGCCCAGGGCCTCGCGCAGCTGCCGCTCGTCGTCGCGGTCGGCGACGAGACGGGTGGTGCCGGGCAGCGGCTCGGCGGAGCCGCGGTTGATGACGGTGACCGCGTGGCCGGCGTCCCGCTCCAGGGCGACCAGGTGCTTGCCGAAGTACCGGCTTCCGCCGATGACGCATATGTTTCGCATGCCCTCGACTCTGCCGCCGGCCGGTCCCCAGTGGAACCGACCACTTGCTCAACCCGTATGAAGGAAAACTGATGATCGATGTGCAGCGGCTGCGCGTGCTGCGGGCCGTCGCCGAGCACGGCAGCTTCAACAAGGCCGCCGGGGCGCTGCTGCTCACCCCGTCGGCGGTCTCGCAGCACATCGCGGTGCTGGAGCGGACGCTCGGTCACCCGGTCGCGGTGCGCAGCACCCGCGGGGTCACCCTCACCGAGCCCGGCCGGCTGCTGGTCGAAGCGGCGGAGTCGATCTCCGACGAGCTCGATCGGGTGCGGCGGCGGATCGACCGGCTGGGCGCGGCGCGCCCCCGGCTGACCCTGGCGACCTTCACCAGCGGTGGCCGCCACATGCTGCCCGGCGCGCTGGCGCGCTTCGTGGCCGCGCTCCCCGAGGTCGAGCTGACCGTCCTGGAGGCCGAGCCGGAGGAGGCGGTGACGATGGTCCGCCGGGGCGCGGCCGATCTGGCCCTGACCTACCACTTCGACGGTCCGCAGCCCTCGGGGCCCGGGAGTCGGCCCGCGCTGGACTGGACGCCGCTGATGGACGATCCGCTGTCGGTGGTGCTGCCGCGCGGTCACCGGCTCGCGGCACGGACCTCGCTGGAGCTCGGCGAGCTGGCGGCCGAGCGGTGGGTGCTGGGCTGCCTGAAGACGGAGGCGTACCTGCGGCGGTACGCGGCGCAGGCCGGTTTCGAGCTGCGCGTCGCCGCCTCCACGACCGACTACTTCTTCGCGCAGTCGCTGGTCACGGCGGGTGTGGGCGTCTCGCTCGTGCCCCGGGTCTCGCTGGCCCCGGGGCCGGGAGCGGTGGCGGTCGAGGTCGAACCGCCGCGGCCGGCCCGGTACCTCGGGGTGATCGCGGTGCGCCGGCGCGCGCCGCAGCCCTACGTCGAGGCGCTGACCGCCGAGCTGGTCGCCGAGGCCCGCGCGGACAGGGGTGCGCGGACGGCTACCGGCGCGGACAGGGGTGCGGCCGGGGCGGAGGATCCCGCCCCGGCCGCCGCGGCCCCGGTGTCCGTCAGGGGGTGAAGGTCCAGCGCTGCGCCGCGGCGCCCGTGCAGGCGGCCAGCCCGAGCGTGGTCCCGTTGGCCGTGCCGGAGCCGGTCGGGACCAGGCACCGACCGGCGGTGCGCAGGCTGCCGTCCGGCCCCTGCTGCCAACTCTGCGCGGCCGGGACCGGGGCGGGGGCGCAGGCCCGTACGGACACGGCGCCGGAGGCCCCGGCCGTCGAGTCGAGGCAGACCCCGCCGAGCCCGGTGAGCCGGCCGTCGCCCGTCAGGCTCCAGTGCTGGTTGGGCCCGCCGTGGCAGGTGTACAGCGTGGGTTCGGTGCCCGGCGTCGTGGCGCTGTGCGGCAGGTCCGCGCAGCTGCCCGAGGCGCCGTTGACCAAGGTGGCGTCGGTGGGCAGCGGCGCGGGCCGCCCGGTGAGGGTGATCTCGGCCGCGCTGGTCCAGGGCCCGCGGCCGCCCGCTTCGGTGAGCGCCTTCAGCCGCAGGTAGCGGCCGGTCTTCGCGGCCAGCGGTACGGTCTTGGCCGCCGCGGTGTCGGCGAGCGTCCCGGTGGCCACCGGGGAACCCCAGTCGGTGGTGCTGTCGGAGACGTACACCTCGTAGCCGCCGATCCGGCCGTTGCTCCCGCCGTCCTGGCGGGGCAGGTAGCCGAGGCCGTCCACCGCGTAGCGGGCGCCGAGGTCGATGCGGATCTCGTGCGGCAGCGCCGCCGGGGTGCCGGCGGACCAGGCGGTGTGCCAGAGGGTGGCCGGGTTGCCGTCGAAGGCGTTGGCGGCGGCGCCGTTCTCGCCGCTCGTCTCCTGGCTGTCCGCGGAGATCAGGGACCAGCCGGCCTGCGGGACGGGGGTGGCGGAGGTCGGGATCGGCTGGGCCGCGGGGACCGTCGTACCGGTGGCGGAGACGGTGAAGGCCGCGGACTTCGTCCCGGTCCTGACCCACAGCACGCCCGCCCGGTCGGCCGGGTCGAAGAACCATCCGGTCGTGGCGGCGTCGTAGGCGCTCTTGGAGTCGAGGCGGGTGAGGGCGGCGCCGTCCGCGGTGACGGTGGCGGGGGCCGAGGCCACGTGGAGGGTGAACTCGTAGCCGCGGGAGGCGGGCTTGCCCGCGTAGCTGCCGGTGGGGGCGCCGACGGAGACCGTGACGGTGCCGGAGCCGGTGGTCGGCGCGCTGACGTCGACCCGCTGGTGGGCGAAGGCGCCGTTCTGGTGGGCGCGGGTGAGGCCGTCGTCCTCGTAGAGGGAGAAGGCGGAGTTGCCGCGCGGGGTGATGTCGTAGGTGAGGGTGGAGACCGGCTTCTCGCCGGCGTAGTTCATCTGGGGCCACATCGGCACGATGGCTCCGCCCTTGACGAACAGGGGCAGGGTGTCGAGGGGGGCCGCATAGCCGTTCAGCCAGCCCGGTCCGGCGTAGGTCTTGCCCGTCCAGTAGTCGGTCCAGGTCCCGGCGGGGAGGTAGATCCCGTCTCGGACGGCGGTGTCGGAGACGACCGGGGCGACGAGGAAGGAGTCCCCGGCCATGAACTGGCCGCTGGTGAGGTTGCCGCGGGCCACCGGGTCGTCGGGGTAGTCCAGGACCATGGCGCGGGTGCTGGGCACGCCGGTGTCGTGGGCGACGGAGCTCATCGTGTAGAGGTACGGCATCAGTCGCATCTTGAGCTGGAGGTACTTGCGGTTGATGGACAGGTAGGGCTCGGCGAACCGCCAGGGCTGCTTGTCCTGGTAGCCGGCGCTCGGGCCGGTCGCGCCCCACCCGGACATGGTCATGAAGGCCGGGGTGAAGGCCTTCCACTGGAGGTCGCGGGCGTAGGTCTTGGGGCTGCCGCCGAAGATGCCGTCGATGTCCCCCGAGGCGTAGTTCAGGCCGGACAGGCCGGCGCCCGCGATGGCGGGGACGTGCCAGCGCATGTCGTCCCAGGTGCCGTTGGTGTCCCCGGTCCAGACGACGGCGTTGCGCTGGGTGCCCGCCCAGCCGTCGACGGTCCACACGTAGCGGCGGGCGTCGGAGTTCTTCTCGATGCCGTCGACGGCCTGCTGGACCCCGGTGAAGGCGGTCTTGTAGCCGCCGCCGATCCAGGCGACGTCCGTCTTGACCCCCCGGCTGCCCGCCACGGACACCTCGTCCTTGATGGAGCCGAGGCCGGTGGAGGTCCACAGTCCGGTCTGGAAGCCCTTGGCCTTCAGGGCGTCGACGGTGGACTTGAGGGGCGCGGTGTAGCCGCAGCCGTAGCCGTCGTTGGGCAGGAACCAGCCGGAGGGCATGTCGGCGGCGCGGGCGTCGCTGGCGTAGCCGACGACGTCCGGGGTGGTCTGGTGGCGCAGCCGGTCGTGGTCACCTTGGTATGCGGGGTTGGAGGCGTTGAAACAGTCGGCGTTGCCGAGCTCGAAGCCCCACAGGGGGGCCATGAAGGGTTTGCCGCTGACATCGGTGTAGGCGTCGAGCACGGACTTGAGGGAATCGCCGGTGAAGTACCAGGCGTCGAAGCGCTTCTCGTTGTGGGTCAGCGCGCTGGGGGCGTTGAAGGCGTACGAGCCCGGGGCCCAGGTGTTGCGCATGACGCCGTAGTTGTTGGTCGACATGTAGAAGGGCGCGGGGCTGGCGTTGTCGTTCTCCCGCCACTTGTTGTCCACGGCCACCGGCACGGTCTTGCCGCGCAGCGCCCACTCCCCCAGTCGCAGTCCGGTTCCGTAGAACTGCTCGTCGGCGCCGCGGGCCAGGTACTGGGTGGTCTGACCGGCGGTCCAGCTGGTCGGCTGGGACTCCTGCCAGACGAGGGTCGTGTTGTCGGCCCGGTAGACGGAGAACTGCAGCGGCGACTTGTTCACCCGGATCGAGACGGAGCCGGCGGTGGAGCCCGTGGTGATCCTGTAATAGCTGCCGGCGTCGGTGTATCCGGCGTTCACCGGGCCGAAGTCGGTGGTGGGGGCCAGGTCGGAGCCCGCGGGATCGTTGGTGAAGGCGCCGTCCGGGGAGAGCCAGAGCCGGAACACGTCGGCCCGCGCGACCACCACGCGGACCTTGGCGCCGCTGGTGGAGGTCACGGTGAAGGTGTTCGCGGACTGGCTCACTCCGGTGGCGTTGCCGGCCGTGGACGCGGCCGCGGCGGAGTCGGCGGGCGCGGCTTCGGCCGAGGAGGCCGCCGGTCCCGCGGCGGCCAGACCCACCACGGCGAGGGCGCCGGCCAGCAGCGCGGCGAGGTGGGCGCGGCGCCGGGGCGGGGTCCCGCGGGGGCGCCGGGAGCGCCGGAACAGGGGTGGGAGCGGTGGCAGGAGGTGGGGGGTGAGTCTCATGGGGCAGCTCCTCGTGCGGTCCGGGAAACGGACACAGCTCTTTGGCATGCACCGGGCAACATAGCGCGCCCACAGGTTCACGTGAAGGAAGATGCTCGAAGTGACGCATTATCGCGCAGCTTCGAGCACGCACTGCTGGCCGAACACGGCTCACCGTTCGCGCGGTTCATACCCGTTGGTGGCGAACCGCGGTATTCGACCCGGCCTCTCCTACCGTGACGCCAGACCGTGACGACCGGACCGGTCGGCACACGGACGAGCGACACGAACAAGACGAACAAGACGGCCAAGACGGCGACGAGGCAACAGGAGTGGCCCCATGGAACACCGCACACCACCCGCCCCGGAACCGGCCCCGGCTGCGGAACCGCCGCCGCGCAGGACGCTCCGGCGCCGCTGGATCGGCGCCGTGGCCGCGGTCCTGCTGGCGGGCGGCGCGGTCGGATGCGCGCTGGCGTACGACGACGTGTTCTCGGACACCGGCGACATCGTCCGCTTCGACCAGGACCAGGAACAGGACCAAGGCCAGGACCAAGGCCGGGGCCAGGGCCGGACACCGGTCCGGGCCGGCAATCCGGCGGTCGCCCCCGCCGATCCGCTGACCCTGATGCCGACCGGACCCCGGCCGGAGCTGCGGATCGCCGCCACCGTCCCCGAGGACGGCACCAAGGTCATGGTCACGACCTTGGAGGGGAAGAAGTCCGGGTTCACCGGAAAGGTCTGGTTGTGGGTGCCCCCGCAGTACAAGGAACCCCGTTACGCACACAGCGGGTTCCCCGTGATGATCGCCCTGCCGGGCGGCCCCGGGTACCCGAACAACTACTGGATGGACCCGCACCTCAAGCTGGAGTCCAGCATCTCCAAGTGGTCACAGGAGGGCAGCAGCCTGCCCTTCATCCTGGCCATGCCCGTCCTGAACCCGCAGACCGACAGGGACGGCCTCTACTGGGACGGGAGCGACATCCCCGGCCAGCCCAAGATGGGCACCTGGCTGACCGAGGACGTGCCGGACCTGGTCCGCGCCACCTTCCGCACCATCGCTTCGCGCGACGGGTGGGCCTTCATGGGCAGTTCCTCGGGCGGTTTCGCGGGGCTCAAGGCGGTGCTGCAGAAGCCGGACCGGTTCAAGGCCGTGATCGCCGGAGGGCCCGACATCGTTCCCGACTCCCGACTGTGGAACGGGCACCCGCGGGAGAAGGCGGAGAACAGCCCTCCGGAGCTCGCACAGAAGCTGCTGGACCGCCAGGGCCCGGAGGTCTACCTGGGCTTCCAGGTCGGCACCAAGGGCAGCGACATCCGCAACCGGCCGCCCATCGAGAAGTTCATCGAGCAGTACGGGGTCGGCCCGATCAAGACGAAGTTCCGGGTCGACGAGGGCGGCGGGCACGACGCCTACAGCTACGTCCCCGGCATGTACGACGGCGGCCTGATCCAGTGGATCAGCCAGCACATGCGGGGACCGGTCCCGACCGCCTAGGCGTATTGACTCGGAGGGGTCTCGTCCCGTCACCGGGGCGGCCGGGACGAGGCTGTCGGGTCAGCTGCCTTCGGTGATCGCCGGGGCGGGCTCGTTCTTGTAGTTGGCCGCCCCGAAGTTGCTCTTGACGAACTTCTCCCAGGACCCGTCCTGCTCCATCTTGCGCAGCGCGGCATTGATCTTCTTCTGGAGCTCCTTGTCGCCCTTCTTGATCCCGATGCCGTAGTTCTCCTTGCTCAGGTTCAATCCGGCCAGCTTGAACTTGCCCTGGTTCCCCTCCTGCGCGGCGTAGCCGGCGAGGATGGTGTTGTCCGTGGTCAGCGCGTCGAGCTGGCTGTCCTGAAGGGCGATGAGGCACTCGGAGTAGCCGGGCAGCTCCAGCAGCTCCGCCTTGGGGGCGAGGTTGCTCTTGATGTTCTCGGCGGAGGTGGAGCCGGTCACCGAGCAGAGCTTCTTGTGGTTGAGGTCCTCGGCCTTGGTGATGTCGGCCTGGGAGGAGCGGACCAGCAGGTCCTGGTGGGCCAGGAAGTACGGTCCGGCGAAGTCGACCTTGGCCTTGCGCTTGTCGTTGATCGAATAGCTCGCCGCGACGAACTTGACCTCGTTGAACTGGATCAGCAGTTCCCGGTCGGCGCTGAAGACCTGCTTGAACTCGATCTCGCTGGGCTTGTAGCCCAGTTCCTTCGCCACGTAGCGGGCGACGTCCACATCGAACCCGGAGAACGTGCCGTCCGCCGCCCGGTACCCGAGGCCGGGTTGATCGAACTTGATCCCGATCGGGATCGTGTGTTTGGCGTCGTCGTTCCCGCCGCACCCGGAGGTGGTCAGGGCTAGGGCGATCGTTGCGGCGACCGCACCGGCCTGGGAAACCTTCATGCTGGACTCTCTCCGATGGTAACGGCTTGCTTGGAGAAGCTAGAAAGCCCATGAGCGCAGCGTCACTACATCTGAGCGAAACTTGAGGATAACGATCCGGTCGGGCGCGAAGATCCCCGTGACAGCATGACGGGGTACGGGGGCAACGCACATGACCTGGAGGGGGAGTTCGGTGAGTGGAGTACGCAAGAGTCTGGCCCGGGTGGAGGTGGCGCTGAAATGGGACCCCAGCGCGTCCGGTGAGCCCGCGAACGACCTCGACATCATCGCGGCGGTGTACGCGGAGGGTGACCTGCGGGGCACGCCCGAGTACGTCGTCCATTTCGACCATCGGGCCCCCGACGGCACCGTCACCCTGAACCGGGACAGCCGCACGGGCCAGGGGTTCGGCTTCGACGAGGTGATGACCCTCGAACTCGACCGGATGTCGGAGCGGCTGCGCCGCGTGGTCGTGGGCGTGGTCATCCAGGGCGACGACGGCTCGAAGACCTTCGGCGACATCGGCGGCCTGGCCCTGCGGATCCGCGAGGGGTACGTCGACCTCGTCACCGAGGGTCCGGTCGCGGGCGTGACCGGCGCCACGGCGGCCACGGTCGCGGTGTTCACGCGGGACGCCGGGGGCGCGTGGTCCCTGGACGCGGCCGTGCACGGCTCGACGGCCGGTCCGGACGAGTACCTCCGGACCATGGGCGACACCCCCGGGGCCGGCGGCTGAAACGAACGCGGACCGGGTGGCGGCCGCTCCTGTGGGAGCGTCCGCCACCCGGTCCGCGGGGGTGGGGGGGCCCCGGCCCCCCCCCGCCCGGGGGGCGGGCCGGCCGGGGGGGGGGGGGCGCCCGCCGCCCCCCCCGGGGGGGGGGGCCCGCCCCCCCCGCGCCGGGGGGGGGGGGCCGCCCGGGGGCGCCCCCCCCCCCCCGCCCCCGCGGGGGTGCGCTGCCACCGTCCCCACGAGGCAGCGCGGGCAGGCGGGCCGTCCGGTCATCGGAGACGGCCGCCCGCCGGTCTTCAGGGGCCCGGAGCCAGGCCCAGTGCGGGGAGCAGTGCGGCGTCGACGAAGCGGACCAGGTAGTCGGCGTCGGCGTAGCGGCCCTCCAGGACGGGGCGGATCCGCAGGACGCCCATCAACTGTGCCGGGAGGAACTCCACGGCGGGGTGCCCCGCGGCGATCTCGCCGCGGGCGACGCCGCGGGCCACCATCACGTCGAAGGCGGCGAGTTCGGGTTCGACCAGCGCCTCGCGCAGGGCCCCCTGGAGCTCCTCGTCATTCATGACGGCATGGCCGAGGGCCTGGGTGAGGCGGGTGTCACTGCCCGAGGTGCCGGCCGCGATGCGGGCGACCGCGCGGAGATCCCCGGCGAGGGTTCCGGTGTCCACCGCGGCGAGGCTGCGGTCGCTCCGGGCCGAGCGCAGGGCCGCGGCGACCAGGCGTGGCTTGGTCCTCCACTGTCGGTAGAGCGTGGACTTGCCACAATTGGCGCGGGCCGCGACGCCCTCCATGGTCAGGGCCTCGTAGCCGTGCTCGCGGAGCTGTTCGAGGACCGCGTCGAAGAACTCCTGCTCCCGCTCCGGGGTGATCTTGGAGCGGCGCACGGCGGCCGTCGGCAACGGCGACGACGACGTCATCAGCGGCTCTCCTTCGGCGGACGGCGGGTGCGGGTGGCGGGTGCGGTGCCCTTCGATACGGCAGCGTACCGGAACGCAGGCGTATCGGTACACTCTCGTATCGATACATTGTCGTATCGATAGTCGCAGAGGAAAGAGACCGGGGCATGACCCAGCGCACCACGGCCGTCGGGCGGCCCCGCGCGATACCCGAGCTGTTGCTCGTCGCGGTCCTCTTCGCCGTGTACAAGGGCGGCCGGATGCTGACGTCGGGCCACACCGACGACGCCTTCCGCAACGCGGGCCGCGTCTGGGACGCCGAGCGCGCCCTGGGACTGCCGGGCGAGGGCCGGGTCCAGGACCTGCTCCTGCACAGCGACGGCGTCGTCCACCTCGCGAACACCTACTACGCGGCCGTCCACTTCCCGGCCACCGCGGCCTTCTTGATCTGGCTTTACCTGCGCCGGCCCGGCCACTACCTGTGGGCCCGCCGCGTGCTCGCGGCGCTCACCGCCGTCGGGCTGGTCGTGCACCTCGGCTTCCCGCTGGCCCCGCCGCGGCTGCTCGACTCGGCGCACCTGATCGACACCGGCCAGGTCTACGGGCCGACGGTCTACGGCGCTGCGCCCGCCCAGGACACCATGGCCAACCAGTTCGCGGCGATGCCCTCGCTGCACTTCGGCTGGGCGCTGATGCTGGCGATCGGCATGATCGCGGTCACCCGCGGGCGGTGGCGGTACCTGTGGCTGCTGCACCCGCTGTTGACCCTGACCGTGATAGTCGGCACGGCCAACCACTACTGGCTGGACGCCGCCGTGGCGACCGCGCTGCTCGGCATCGCCCTGCTGGTGATCCCCCGGCCCGTGACGCGGCGGGTGCCGGAGCGCGGTTCAGGTGCTCCGGGCGACGAGGCCGTGCTCGTGGGCGAGGACGACCGCCTGCGCGCGGCTGGACAGCGCGAGCTTGCTCATGCAGTGGTGCACGTGGGTCTTGACGGTGGCCGGGCTCAGGACCAGCCGGCGCGCGATGTCGGCGTTGGACAGTCCGGCCCCGACCAGGCCGAGCACTTCCCGCTCCCGCGGCGTGAGCACGTCCAGCCCGGCCCACGGGGTGCGGAGCACCGGGGCGCAGCTCTCGATCAGACCGGTCAGCGCGCCGGGGCTGAAGAGCATCTCGCCGGCGTGGACGGTCTCGATGGCGGCGAGCAGCCGCTCCGGCGGGGTGTCCTTGACCAGGAACCCACCCGCACCGGCGCGTAGCGCCCGGTAGACGTACTCGTCGGTGCCGAAGGTGGTCAGCACGAGCACCCGCGGGCCCGGACCGGCGGCCGGGTCCGCGGCGGCGGCCGCCAGGATGCGCTCGGTGGTGGCGATCCCGTCGGCGCCCGGCATCCGGATGTCCATGAGGACGACGTCGGGGCGGGTCTCGGCCGCGAGGCGCACCGCCTCCTCGCCGTCCGCCGCCTCGCCGACGGGC
This sequence comes from Streptomyces sp. NPDC051555, assembly GCF_044454405.1. Taxonomy (NCBI): domain Bacteria; kingdom Bacillati; phylum Actinomycetota; class Actinomycetes; order Kitasatosporales; family Streptomycetaceae; genus Streptomyces; species Streptomyces sp. NPDC051555. The sequence continues at coordinate 417,945 of NZ_JBITDP010000002.1, forward strand.
TCGAAGCCGGGTGCGGCCCGGAGCAGCGCGGTCAGCCCCGACCGGATCAAGAACTGATCGTCGACGACGAGTACAGACGGCATCCGCGCTCCCCCCGCTTCCCGTGCTTCCCGTGCTTCCCGTGCTGATCGATGGGTCCGGACGAGCCCGTTCCGTCGCCCGGCGCTCCTCACCCAGCGGCGACCGGACGGGGCACCGGGACGGTCAGGCTGACCTCGAACCCGCCTTCCGGGACGGACCGGGTCTCCACCGTGCCGTGGTAGATCGTCGCCCGCTCGCGCATGCCGATCAAGCCCTGGCCGGAGGACGGGGACCGGGTGGCCGAAACCCGCTGGGCCGCGCCCTCGTCCCTGACCAGGACCGACACGGAGTCCCTCGCGTAGTGGACGTGGACGGTGGTGCGGGCGGCCGGGGCGTGCTTCATGACGTTGGTCAGCGCCTCCTGGACCACGCGGTACGCGCAGAGGTCGATCCCGGGCGGGAGCGCGTACGCGCTCCCGGTGACCCGTACCCGCACCGGGACCCCGGCCGCCGAGACGCGCGCCGCGAGCTCACCGAGCCGCCCCAGCCCCGGCACCTCGGGCGCCGGTTCGGCCGCCGCGCCCGGAGCGGCCGGAACCCGGTCGGCCGCGCGCAGGACCACGAGCATCCGGCGCATCTCGCCCAGTGCCTCGCGGGCACTGGCCGCGATGACGTCGAGGGCGGAGCGCGCCGTCGAGGGGTCGGTGGTGACCACGTACCCCGCCACACCGGTCTGGACGGCGATCACCGAGACGTGGTGCGCGATCACGTCGTGCAGTTCGCGGGCGATCTGGACGCGTTCCTCCATCACGGCCCGGCGCGCCTTCTCCTCCTGCTCCCGGCGCAGCCGCAGGGTCAGGTCGCGCAGGCGCCGGGCCCCGTCGCCCGCCTTCCAGCCGACGATCGTGGCGGCCGCGACGAAGCCGGCGCTGAGTGCGCCGATCCCCGGTTCGGCCAGCCGCGAGCCCCACAGCTCGACGAGGAGCACCAGGACGGCGCAGCTGGCCGAAACCCGCCGCTCCCGGCGCGCGGCCACCGTGTACAGGGGGAGCAACAGGCAGCCGACGGCGGGTACGTGGTAGTAGCCGCGGGTGAAGTAGCAGGCCGTCCACAGCGCCGTACTGACGAGCACGGCCGCCGGGAAGCGGCGCCGCAGCACCTGCGGCAGGAGGATCGCGCCCAGCAGCAGGTAGGCGAGGACGTCGCTGTCGCGCCAGTAGCCGTGGGGATCGGGCCAGTTGCCGAGCATGGTCGCGGAGATCCAGAGCCCCCCGAGCGCGTAGGCGACGTCCCCCGCGATCGGCAGCGCCGCCCGGATCCGGACGACCGACGGATGTGCCGACACCGGCGCCGACGACCTCCAGCGCGAAGAACCTCGCACGTCACCCCCCTCAGGACCACTCATGGTTGTACAGGGTCTACACCCAGGGGGGTAGGCGCATTTCAACCCGCGGATGGGCGAGCACGACCCCTCGGCGCACGTACGTTCTCTGCAACGACACGTCGACCACGACCGCACCGGTTCCGCGGGCGCCCCGCCCGCAGCGGACCCTGCCCCCGGGGACGCCGTGCGGCCGTGCCCGTTCGGGGGTGGGCACGGTCGTACGGAGGGGGCGGCGCCCCCGGAGGAATCCGATGCAGAAACGATGCGAGTTGAAGGGGCCGGTGGTGCTCACGAGGCTGGGGCCATGGACCTCAAGGACCACCCGGACCTCGGACGAGCCCACCGCACCGGCGCCGACCGCACGGGCGACAACGCCGAGGACGCCCGGCTCGCGGCGCTCTTCCTCGCCGGCGACGAGGACGGCATGACGGCCGTCTACCTCCGCTGGCGGCCGCTCGTGCACTCCCTCGCCCGCCGCTGGCTGGGGGACGACCGCGAGGCCGAGGACGTGACCCAGCAGGTGTTCCTCGCCGCCTGGCGCGGCCGCGGCGGCTATCGGCCCGCCAGCGGCGACCTGGGCGGCTGGCTGGTCGGCATCACCCGCCACAAGGTGGCGGACGCACTGGCCGCGCGCACCCGGCGGGCCCGGGCGGTGGCCGCCGCCGGGACCCTGTGCGCGGGCGCACCGACGTCCGCGGGCGCGGCGGGGCCGGAGCAGGCCCTGGACCGGGTGTTCGTCCTGGGCGAGCTGGCCCGGCTGCCGTCCGCCCAGCAGCGGATCCTGCGGATGGCGTACTACGGGGACCTGACCCAGACCCAGATCGCGGCCCGCACCGGTATGCCGCTGGGGACGGTCAAGAGTCACATGCGGCGCGCGCTGCGGTGCCTGCGGAGCGCCCTGCAGGCGCAGCCGCTGCCAGCGCCTCGATGACATCGACGGCCGAGCGCAGCGCGTGGAGCCGGTCCGCGCCCGGTAGCGGCGGGCCGCCCGCGCCCCAGCCCGGGCCCGCGAGCAGCAGCCACGGGTGGGCGCGCGCGCCGCGCAGACCCCATTCGACGGCCGAGACCGACCGCACCAGCGAGCGGTCCGCCGTCGTGCGGACCTGGGACCAGAGCACGACGGCGCAGGGCCCGATCCGGCGAACCGCTTCGAGCAGCGCGTCGGCGGGCAGGGCGGGGCCGAACATCCGCACCGGCAGGCCCCGTTCGCCGAGCGCCGCGCAGAGCGCCTCCATCGGCAGGCTGTGCAACTCCCCCGGCGCGCAGGCGAGGAGCACCGGAGCCCGACCCGGGCCCTCGGCGGCGGGCCGCACCCGGCCCAGCGCACCGGAGACGTGCCAGGACAGCAGGTGCTCCACCTCCACGTAACGCTCCCCCGAGGAGGCCCACTTGCGGCCGACCGCGTGCAGGGTGGGGGCGATGATCTCCTCCCAGGCGGTGACGGGCCCGTGCACGGCCAGGGCCGCCTCCAGCAGCTCCGCCACCGCGGGCGCGTCCAGTCGTACGGCGGCCCTTGCGAGCCCCCGGCACTCGGGGCGGACCTCCCCCAGCGGCAGCGCGTTGCGACCGCCCGGCGCCTTGGCACCGGGCCGCGCGGGCGGCGCGGAAGGCGCGGGTGGCGGCGGGGCGGCGGCCGGGGCGACCTCCGGAGCCGCTCCGGCGGGACCGGCGAGGGCGGCGCGGGCGGCTTCGGCGGGCGGCACCCCCTGGGAGGTCAGGTGGCACATCAGTTCCAGGCGGGCGATGTCGTCCGGGGTCCAGCGGCGGTGCCTGCCGTCCTCCCGGCGGGCGGGGCCGATGGAGTATCGCCGTTCCCAGGAGCGCAGGGTGGTGGGCGAGACGCCCAGGCGCCGGGCGACGGCGCCGGTGCTCAGCGGCCACGGCACGGGCGGCGGCTCCGGGGTGGGGTGCGCACGGTCCACTCCCGTCACGATACGACCATCCGCCCCGCGGTCCGTCACGCTGTGCTTCATCGCCCCGCGGTCCGTCACGATGCGGCGCGGGCCTGCTTGAAGCGGCCCAGCGCGTCGGCGAGGTCCACCACCGGGTCCGGATAGTCGTACCGGGCGCGCTCCAGCCCGGTCAGCCGCCAGGGCTCGAAGACCTCGGGTGCGGGCAGGCCCGCCAGTTCCGGCACCCAGCGGTGGACGTAGTGGCCGTGCGGGTCGTAGCGCCGGGCCTGTCGGACGGGGTTGAGGACCCGGTTGGGCCGGGTGTCGGTGCCGGTCCCGGCCACCCACTGCCAGTTGAGCTGGTTGTTCGCGAGGTCCCCGTCGACGAGCAGGTCCAGGAAGTGCCGGGCGCCGGTCCGCCAGTCGACGTAGAGCGTCTTGGCGAGGAAGCTCGCGGCGAGCAGCCGGCCCCGGTTGTGCATCCAGCCCTCGTGCCGCAGCTGGCGCATGGCCGCGTCGACGACCGGGTAGCCGGTGCGGCCCTCCTTCCAGGCCTCGACCTCCTCGGCGGCCGCCGCGTCGGTGCGCCAGCGGTCGTACCGGACCCGGTAGTCCGCGTGCGCGACGGCCGGGCGGGCGGCGAGCACCTGGTGGTGGAAGTCCCGCCAGCACAGCTGCCGCACGAGCGCCTCCGCGCCGGGGCCGCCCGCCGCCCGCGCCCGGTGGACGCACTCCGCGGGCGAGAGGGTGCCGAAGTGCAGGTGGGGGGAGAGCCGGGAGGTGGCGTCGCCCGCCATGTCGTCGTGCACGTCCTCGTAGCGCGCCACGCCGTCGCGCAGCCAGGCGGCGAACCTGGACCGGGCCTCGTCCTCGCCGCCGCGGGCCAGGCCGGGCGAGGTGCCGCGCACCGCGGACCGTTCGGGCAGCGGCTCCGAGCCCACCCCCTCGGGCACCCGGATCGCGCGCGGGGCGCGCGCGAGGGGCTGCGGGGGCTGATCGGACCAGCGGCGGAAGTAGGGGGTGAAGACCGCGAAGTGGTCCGAGCCCGCCGGCGTCACGGCGCCGGGGGCGAGCGCCGTCACCACCGCGTCGTGCACGTAGAGCCGCCGCCCCTCGCCCTCGAGCGCGGCGCGCAGCCGCTCCTCCCGGCCGTGGGCGTAGGCGCTGACCCCGGCCGCCATGTGGACCTCGTCCGCATCGGCCTCGCGGACCACCGCGCACACCTGGTCGACCACGTCCCCGGAGCGCACGACGAGGCGACCGCCGCGCTCGCGCAGTCCGGCGTCGAGGGCGACCAGGCAGTCGGCGAGGAAGGCGAGCCGGTTGGGGGCGGTGAATCCGGTCGCCTCGATGCCCCGGTCCCGGACGAACAGCGGCACCACCTCGGCGGAGGAGGAGAGCGCGGCCCGCATCGGCGGATGGTCGTGCAGGCGCAGGTCGGAGGTGTAGAGGACGACCGCGACGTTCATGGACGGGCTCCGCGTCAGGATGGGGGGCGACTGTCGTGCGGTACTTCGGCCCCGCCGGTCCCTTCGGATGCGTCCGGGGGGACCGGGGCCGCGGGGCGGGCGGGGAGCGAGGCCGCCGCGCGGGCGATGTTGCGGGCCATGCCGCCGAAGACCACCGCGTGGAAGGGGGACACGCTCCACCAGTAGAGGTGCCCGAGGAGCCCGCGCGGGTGGAACAGGGCGCGCTGGCGGAACCGGGCACCGGGGTGCCCGCCCGCCGCGCCCGGGCCCCGGCCGTCCTCCTCGACGTACAGCTCCAGCCAGGCGAGCCCCGGCAGCCGCATCTCGGCGCGCAGCCGCAGCAGTCGCCCCGGTTCGATCTCCTCGACCCGCCAGAAGTCGAGGGAGTCCCCCACCCGCAGCCGGGCCGCGTCGCGCCGGCCGCGCCGGATCCCGGCCCCGCCGACGAGCCGGTCGAGCCAGCCCCGTACCGCCCAGGCCAGCGGGAAGGAGTACCAGCCGTTCTCCCCGCCGATCCCCTCCACCACCCGCCACAGCGCCTGCGGCGAGGCGTCCACCTCCCGCTCCCGGCAGTCGGTGTAGAGGCTGCCGCCGGCCCAGTCCGGGTCGGTGGGCAGCGGGTCGCTGGGGGCGCCGGGGAGGGAGGCCGAGGACCAGCGGGTGCTGACGTCCGCCTCGCGCACCCGGCGCAGGGCCAGTGTCAGGGCCAGGTCGAAGCCGATCGGGGTGCCGGGCGGATCGGGGACGTAGCGCGCGATGTCGTGCTCGTCGCAGACCACCTCGTGGCGCAGGGACTCGGCCAGCGGCCGGGCCAGCGCCCGTGGCACGGGCGTGACCAGGCCGATCCAGTGGCTGGACAGGCGCGGGGTGAGCATCGGGACGCGCAGGATCAGCCGGTGCGGCAGACCCGCGACGACGGCGTAGCGCCGCATCATCTGCTCGTAGGTGACCACGTCCGGCCCGCCGATGTCGAAGGCGCGGCTGACGTCGGCGGGCATGGTGGCGGAGCCGACGAGGTAGCGCAGCACGTCGCGCACCGCGATCGGCTGGATCCGGGTGCCGACCCAACTCGGGGTGACCATCACCGGGAGCCGCTCGGTGAGGTAGCGCAGCATCTCGAAGGACGCCGAACCGGAGCCGATGATGACCGCGGCGCGCAGCACGGTGGTCGGCACGCCCGAGCCGAGGAGGACGTCGCCGACCTCGGCCCGTGAGCGCAGGTGCGGGGACAGCTCGCGCGGCGGGACCCCGGCCGGGGTCAGGCCGCCGAGGTAGACGATCCGCCGGACCCCGGCCGCGCGGGCCCGGGCGGCGAAGATCCGGGCGGCGGAGCGGTCCCGCTCCTCGAAACCGGGGCCGGTGCCCAGCGCGTGCACGAGGTAGTAGGCGACGTCGATCCCCCGCAGGGCGGCGGCCACCGAGTCCGCGTCGGTGACGTCCCCGCGCACCACCTCGGCGCGGCCGGCCCAGGGATGGTCGCGCAGCCGTTCGGGCGAGCGGGCCATGCAGCGGACCCGGTGCCCCGCGTCCAGGAGCTGGGGCACCAGACGGCCGCCGATGTATCCGGTGGCGCCGGTGACCAGGCAGGACAGCCCGCCGGTGGTGGTCGCGTGGTCGACCATCGCTCTCTCCCTTCGGGACTGCCGATCCGCTGTCGACCGGACCTTCTCATGGTGCTTCGCGGCGGGCGGGGAGGACGGATGCGGCGCGGTCCCGGATGGGGCCGAATGCCGGGGCATCCGAAACGGCTCCGGCTCCGAAGTACGGGTACGGGGGCGTCCGGCCCGCGTCGGCCGACCACCGGGGCCGCGACCACCGACGGCGAGGGAGCACGATGACGCAGCGAGGACAGGGGCGACCGCACACGGCGGTGATCGGCGGGGGCGTGTCCGGGCTGACCGCGGCGTACGTGCTCGCGCGCGCCCACGACGTGACCCTCTACGAGGCCGACGACCGGCTCGGCGGGCACGCGCACACCCACGAGGTCAAGGGGTCCGACGGGGTGGTCCGGTCCGTGGACTCGGGCTTCATCGTGCACAACGACCGTACCTACCCGCAGCTGCTGCGGCTCTTCGGCGAGCTGGGGGTGGCCACCCGGAGCACCAGCATGAGCATGTCCGTGCACTGCGAGGGGTGCGGGCTGGAGTACGCGGGGGCCCGCGGGCCGAGCGGTCTGTTCGCCCGGCCGCGCAATGCCGTGGACCCGGCGTACCTGGGGATGCTGGCGCGGGTTCCGGCGTTCCACCGGCGCGCGCGCCAACTGCTGGCGGCCCCGCCGGGCGACGATCCGACGCTCGGCGAGTTCCTGCGCCGGCACCGCTTCGGCGCCTACTTCAGCGCCCACTTCGCCATCCCGCTGGTGTCCTGCGTGTGGTCCTGTCCGGAGCACACCGCGCTGCGCTACCCGGCCCGGTACCTGTTCCGCTTCCTGGACCACCACGGCATGCTGTCGCTCGGCGGCTCACCGAACTGGCGGACCGTGAGCGGCGGTTCGGCCCGGTACGTGCGCCTGGTGCGCGACGCGCTGGGCACGGCGGCGGTGCGGACCTCGACTCCGGTGCGGGCGCTGGCCCGCGGCGCGCAGGGGGTGCGGGTCACCCTCGACGACGGCACCTGGGCGACGTACGACTCGGTGGTGGTCGCCGTCCACGCGGACCGCGCCCTCGCCCTGCTGGCCGATCCCACGCCGGCCGAACGCGCGACGCTCGGGGCGTTCGCGTACTCCCGCAACCGGACCGTGCTGCACACCGACGCGTCCGTGCTGCCGAGCGGCCCGCGCGCCCGGGCCTGTTGGAACTTCCGGCTCTCGGGCTGCCGGCCGGGCGACGCGCGGGTCCGGGTGAGCTACGACATGAACCGGCTCCAGGGGCTGGACGGGCCCGAGTCCTACGTCGTCACGCTGAACGCCGACGGCCGGGTGCGGCCGGAGCTGGTCCTGGCCGAGATGGACTACGCGCACCCGCTCTACACGCCGGAATCGGTGGCCGCGCAGCAGCGCCTGCCCGGGCTGTCGGGGCCGGTGACGGCCTTCGCCGGGGCCTACCACGGCTGGGGGTTCCACGAGGACGGCTGCCGTTCGGGGGCCGCGGCGGCCGCCGCGCTGGGGGTGGAGTGGTGACGGCCCCGATCCGTGCGGCCCACCCCGCACCCGCCCCCGTACCGGCGCCCGCGCCCGCCGTGGACGGCGTCGAGCCCGCGCTGTACCCGTCGGTGATCACCCACGTGCGCTCGGGGCCCCGCCCGTACGCGCTGCACCAGCGCACCTCGCTGTGGCTGGTGGACCTCGACCGGCTGCCGCGGCTGCCCCGGGCGCTGCGCGCGCTGGCCCGGTTCGACGCGCGGGACCACTTCGGCGGGGACCTGCCGTCGATCCGGGCGGGGCTGGACCGGTTCCTCGCCGCGCAGGGCGCGCGGCCCGCGGGCGGGCGGGTGCTGATGCTCGCGCACGCCCGGGTCTTCGGGCACGTCTTCAATCCGCTGTCTGTCTTCTGGTGCCACGGCCCGGACGGCGAGCTGCGCCACGTGGTCGCCGAGGTGCACAACACCTACGGCGGTCGGCACTGCTACCTGTTGGGACCCGAAGCGGCCACCGGCGCCGGGCACGCCCGCAAGGAGTTCTACGTCTCGCCCTTCCTGCCGGTCTCCGGTGACTACCGGATGCGGCTGCCGGTGCCGGGTGAGCGCCTCGTCCTGACCGTCCGCCTCGATACCGGGGCCGGCACCCGGCTGACCGCGACCGTCCGCGGTGCGCGCCGGCCCGCCGACCCGGGCGGGGTGCTGCGCGCGGCGCTGCGCCGCCCCTGGCCCACCGCCGCCGTCTCGCTCGGCATCCGCTTCCACGGCATCCGGCTGTGGCTGCGCGGGGTGCCCGTCCAGCCCCGTCCCCCGCACGTCCCCCAGGAGGGTGTGAAGTGAGCACGCGCACGACGTCCACCACGGTCACGACCACGAGCCCGACGGCGACCACGAGCCCGGCCCCGCCCGCGACCGCGCCCGCCCCGGACGGCGCCCCGGTCGTCCCCGCCGCCCCGCCGGTGCCCCGGTGCTCGCGCGTGCGGGCCGCAGTCGGCGGGCTGCTGATCCGGCGGGCCCTGGACCGGCTGCCGCTGACCGTCCGGCTGGCCCCGGAGGGCGCCGCCGCCCGGGCCTTGGGGCGGGGCGGCCCGGAGCTCTCGGTGCGGGATCCGCAGGCGTTCGTACGCCGGGTCGCCACCGGCGGCCTGATCGGCTTCGGCGAGTCCTACCAGGCCGGGGAGTGGGACGCGCCGGACCCGGTGGCGGTGCTGACCGTCCTCGCGGGGAACGTCGCGTCGCTGATCCCGCCGTCCTTGCAACGGTTGCGGGGCCTGTGGGCCGCCCGTCACCCCGACGCCGACCGCAACACCCCGGGCGGCGCCCGGAGCAACATCCGGCGCCACTACGACCTGTCCAACGAGCTCTTCGCCGAGTTCCTGGACCCCACCATGACCTACTCCTCGGCCGTGTTCGGCGCGCTGCCCGCCGACTGGTCGGGGCTGGCCGCGGCCCAGCGCCGGAAGATCGACATGTTGCTCGACCGGGCCGGGGTCGGTCCGGGCACCCGGCTGCTGGAGATCGGCACCGGTTGGGGCGAACTGGCGATCCGGGCCGCCGAGCGCGGCGCCCAGGTCGTCTCGCTCACCCTCTCCCGGGAGCAGAAGGAGCTCGCCGAGCGGCGCATCGCGGCCGCGGGTCTGACCGCGCGGGCCGAGGTGCGGCTGTGCGACTACCGCGAGGCGCGGGGGAGCTACGACGCGATCGTGAGCGTCGAGATGATCGAGGCCGTGGGCGTCGAGTACTGGCCGACGTACTTCGCCGCGCTGGACCGGCTGCTCGCGCCGGGCGGGCGGGTGGCGCTCCAGGCGATCACCATGCCGCACGACCGGATGCTGGCCACCCGCACCACCTACACCTGGATCCAGAAGTACATCTTCCCCGGCGGGATGCTGCCGTCGGTGCGGGCGGTGGAGGACCTCGCGCGGGCGCACACGCGGCTGCGGGTGGAGCGGTGCGAGGGGTACGGCGCGCACTACGCGCAGACGCTCCGGTTGTGGCGGGAGCGCTTCGGCGAGCGCTCCGAGCGGGTCGGCGCGCTGGGCTTCGACGCGGCCTTCCGCCGGATGTGGACCTTCTACCTCGCCTATTCGGAGGCCGGGTTCGCCTCCGGGTACCTGGACGTGCACCAGATCGTGCTGGCCGAGCGGGACGGAGGCCGCTGATGGAATGGGCGGCCTTCGCGACCGGCCTGCCGGTGACGGCGGGCGCGGCCCTCGCCGTGCTGCTGGTCGCCTTCGCGCTGGGGGTGCGCCTCGGGCGGCACCGCGGGGTGGACGTGGCGTGGGGCGCGGCCTTCGCCGCGGTCGCGCTGGCCTCGTACGCCGCTTCCACCGGGCACGGGGACGGCGGGCGCAGGCTGCTGTTGACCCTGCTCACCGTGGTGTGGGGGCTGCGGCTGGCCGGGCACATCGCCGCGCGCGGGCGCGGCCACGGCGAGGACCCGCGGTACGAGCGCATGCTGGCCCGGGCGGGGGCGGCGGGCTCGCACGGGCGGAACCTGTACGCGCTGCGCATGGTCTACCTGCTCCAGGCGGCCCTGGTGTGGCTGGTGTCGCTGCCGGTGCAGGCGGGGCAGTACGTGACGAGCCCGGTGGGGCCGCTCGCGGCGGTCGGGAGCGCGCTGTGGCTGCTCGGGATCACCTTCGAGGCGGTCGGCGACCACCAGTTGGCCCGGTTCAAGGCGGACCCGGCGAACCGGGGCCGGATCATGGACCGGGGCCTGTGGTCCTGGACCCGGCACCCGAACTACTTCGGGGACTTCTGCGTGTGGTGGGGCCTCTTCCTGATCGTCTGCGACTCCCCCGGCGCGGCCGCGGCGACGGTCGTGGCGCCGCTGGTCATGTCGTACCTGCTCACGGCCGGCAGCGGCAAGGCACTGCTGGAGCGGCACATGGCGGGGCGTCCGGGGTACGCGGAGTACCTGGAGCGGACCAGCGGATTCTTCCCCCGGCCACCGCGCGGGCGGCGCTGAGGGGACGGGCGGCGCGGACGGGCGGGGCGGACGGGCGGCGGCTCCGGCGGGCCGCCCGGCGGCCTGGGCGGTCGTCGCACGAGCCGTTGGTACAGTCCGGGAGCCATCGCGACGCCCGACGGAAGGCCCCCGGACCCATGGCCGTGGACGAGCTGGACACCCGGATCCTGCGGCTGCTGATCGAGGAGCCGCGCACCAGCCTGCGCGAGTACGCGCGCCGCCTCGGCGTGGCACGCGGCACCCTCCAGGCCCGCCTCGACCGGCTGGAGCGGACCGGGGTGATCACGGGCACGGGTCCGGTGCTGTCCCCCGCGGCGCTCGGGCACCCGGTGCTGGCGTTCGTGCACATCGAGGTCACGCAGGGGCACCTGGACGAGGTGGGCGAAGCGCTGGCCGCCGTGCCGGAGATCATCGAGGCCTTCTCGATCACCGGTGGCGGCGACCTGCTGACCCGGGTGGCGGCCCGGGACAACGCGCACCTGGAAGACGTGATCCAGGGGCTGATCCGGCTGCCGGGCGTGGTCCGCACCCGCACCGAGGTGGCGCTGCGCGAGCGGGTCGCGCACCGGCTGCTCCCCCTCGTCGAGTCCGTGGGCCGGTCTGCTCGCAAACCCTGACAGGATGGACGGGACACGCACGCAACCGGCAGGACGGGCACAACGGATGATTTCCGTCATATTCGATCTCGACGGCACCCTCGTGGACAGCGAGCCGAACTACTACGAGTCCGGCCGCCTCACCCTGGAGCGGCACGGCGTCGCCGATTTCACGTGGGAGGACCACGCGCGCTTCATCGGTATCGGCACCCTGGAGACGCTGGAGATCCTGCGCGAGCGGTACGCCCTGCGGGCCCCCGTCGAGCAGCTGCTCGCCGAGCAGAACGCGAGCTACCTGGAGCTGGCCCGGGCCCGGACCGACGCCTTCCCCCAGATGCGGAAGTTCGTGGAGCGACTGCACGGCGAGGGGGTCCCGATGGCGGTGGCCTCCGGGTCCTCGCGCGAGGCGATCGACGCCGTGCTCGCCGGGACCGGGCTGGACGCCCTGCTGACGACCGTGGTCTCCGCCGAGGAGGTCCCGCACGGCAAGCCCGCGCCGGACGTCTTCCTGGAAGCGGCGCGGCGGCTGGGGGCACGACCGGCCGACTGCGTGGTGATGGAGGACGCCGCCCCGGGAGCCGAGGCCGCGCACGCCGCCGGGATGGCCTGCGTGGCGATCCCGTACGTGGCGGAGAGCGCCGACGACCCGGCCTTCGCGACGGCGGGACTGCTCTTCCGGGCCGGGCAGGCGCAATTCACCGCGGACGCGGCGTACGACTGGCTGAGCGCCCGCCGCGCAGCCTGAGCCGCACCCCGCGGGAGACGGGGCGGTGCGGCTCTGGTGCCTTGGCGGGGGCGCTGCCACCATGCCTGCGTGACCGCCACCCTGCCGCCCGTGGGAGCCGAGCGCGGACCGCGCCGGTGGCCCCTGCTCGGGAACCTTCCCGCGTTCGCCCGCGATCCGCTGGCCTTCTTCGAGTCCTTGCGCGACGAGTACGGCGACTGGGTGCCCTGGGCGCTGGGGCCGCAGCGCAACGTCCTGGTCTCCCGACCCGAGCACGCCGCCGAACTGCTGGGAGCCGTCGAGGGCACCTTCAAGCCCTCGGAACTGGGCTGGGCCTTCCGGCAGTTGCTGGGCAACGGCGTGGTGGTGGCCACCGGTGAGGACTGGCGCCGCAAGCGTGCGCTGGTGCAGCCCGCCGTCCGACCGCGCCAGGTCCGTGCGTACGCCGCCACGATGGTGGAGTGCGCGGATGCGCTGGCCGGCGGCTGGCGGGAGGGCCAGCGGATCGACGTGCACCGGGAGATGGCCGGGCTGACCCAACGGATCGCGGTGCGGACCCTGTTCGGTGGCGACGCCGAGGGCCGCGAGGCCCCCATCAGCGCGGCCATGGCCACGGCCCAGCGGGAACTGGGCGCGGAGTTCCGCGGGTTGACGCTGTTCCTGCCGCCCTGGGTCCGCACGCCGGGGCGGCGCCGGATGCGGGCGGCCGTGCGCGTCCTCGACCGGGAGATCGAGCACGTCGTACGGGAGCACGAGGCGGCCTCGGCGGCGGGCGAGGAGCGCGACGACCTGCTCAGCCGGCTGCTCGCGGCCCGCGACGAGCACGGCGGGCCGCTCTCGCGCACGGAGCTGCGGGACGAGTCGATCACCCTGTACATCGGCGGCCACGAGACCACCTCGACCACCTTGACCTGGGCCTGGCAGCTACTGGCCGAGGCGCCGCGGGCGCGCGCCCGGCTCACCGAGGAGCTGGACCGGGTGCTCGGCGGGCGGCTGCCGACCTACGACGACTACCCACGGCTGGTGTGGACGCAGCAGGTCGTGAAGGAGGCCCTGCGGATCTATCCGCCGATCTGGCTGATCTCCGCGGTGGCCACGCACGGCGCGACCATCGGCGGGCGCGAGGTGCCCGCCGGGACGCTGGTGTGGACGAGCCCGTGGTCCGTGCACCGGGATCCGCGCTGGTTCCCGGAGCCGACGACCTTCCGCCCGGAGCGGTGGGACGCGGGAGCCGTGCCGGCGGTGGCGGAACGGGCCTGGTTCCCCTTCGGCGGCGGCCCGCGGGCCTGCCTAGGGGCCCGCTTCGCACTGGTCGAGGCGGCGTTGGTGCTGGCGGTGCTGGGCCGGCGGTTCCACCTGGACACCGGGGGCCGGCGGGCCGGGGTCTTCCCCGGCCTCACCCTCCAGCCGACGGGGCCGGTGCCGGCGGTCCTGCGGGCACACGGAGGCTAGGGCTGTCTGACGGTCCGGGCCCCGGGCGGGAAGATCTCGGGGCCGCACCCAGTTGGTACAACCGTGAACGATTTCGTGAGCGATGTGGACGTGGTGGTCATCGGCGCCGGACAGGCGGGGCTGTCCAGCGCGTACCACCTGGGGCGGGCGGGACTGGAGCACGTGGTGCTGGACCACACGCCCCGACCGGGCGGCGCCTGGCAGTTCCGCTGGCCCTCGCTGACCTACGGGAAGGTCCACGGCATGTACGCGCTGCCGGGGATGGAGCTGGTCGGCGCCGATCCGGGGCGCCCGTCGTCCGAGGTGATCGGGGAGTACTTCGCCGCGTACGAGGAGCGCTTCGGGCTGCGCGTACGGCGCCCCGTGGACGTGACGGCGGTGCGCGAGGGGGAGGCCGGGCGGCTGCTGGTGGAATCCACCGCCGGGACCTGGTCGGCGCGGGCACTGATCAACGCCACGGGGACCTGGGACCGGCCGTTCTGGCCGCGCTACCCGGGGCAGGAGACCTTCCGGGGCCGCCAGCTGCACACCGCGAACTACCCGGGACCCGAGGAGTTCGCCGGCGCACGGGTGATCGTCGTCGGCGGCGGCACGTCCGGGGTCCAACACCTGCTGGAGATCGCCGGGGTCGCCGCGGAGACCACCTGGGTGACCCGGCGGCCCCCGGTGTTCCGGGACGGATCCTTCGGCGAGGCCGAGGGACGGGCCGCGGTGGCGCTGGTGGACGAGCGGGTCCGCCGGGGACTGCCCCCGCAGAGCGTGGTCAGCGTGACGGGGCTGCCGCTGAACGAGGCGGTGCGCGCCGGGCTGGCCTCGGGCGTCCTGGACCGCCTGCCGGTGTTCGACCGGATCACCCCCTCGGGCGTGGCCTGGGACGACGGCCGGCGCGTGGACGCCGACGTGATCCTGTGGGCCACCGGCTTCCGGGCCGCGATCGACCACCTGGCCCCCTTGCACCTGCGCGAGCCGGGCGGCGGCATCCGCGTGGACGGGACCAGGGCGGTCCGGGACCCCCGGGTGCACCTGGTCGGCTACGGCCCCTCGGCCAGCACCATCGGCGCCAACCGCGCGGGCGGCGCCGCCGCCCGCGCACTCCGCCGCCTCCTCGCCCCGCCCGTCCCGGCGGGCGCCGCGGGGTAGCGGGGTGCACGCCGGACGCCCGCTACGCCTTGCGGGCGGCCGCGCGGTGCTTGTTGAACTCCGCCACGTGGCGCTTGTGTTCCTCGTAGGTCGCGGAGAAGCGGGTGTCCCCCGGCTTCACGGTGACGAAGAACAGCCAGTCGCCCGGCGTGGGTGCGACCGCGGCCGCCATGGCGGTCGCGCCCGGGCTGTCGATCGGGGTCGGTGGCAGGCCCTGGCGCTCGTAGGTGTTGAAGGGGCTGTCGATCCGGGTGTCGCGCAGTGCGGTGTCCACGGTGGAGCGGTTCAACGCGTAGTTGATCGTCGAGTCCATCTGTAGCGGCATCGATTTGGCGAGCCGGTTGTGGACGACCCGCGCGACCTTGCCCATGTCGGCCGGGGTGTCGGCTTCCGCCTGGATGATGCTGGCCAGCGTGGCCGTCTGGTAGGGGGTCATGCCCTGGGCCTTGGCTCCGGCGGCGACCGGCTTGGCGGCCAGCTTCTGATTGGCCGTCTGCACCATGTACGCGAGGAGCCCGGCCGGAGTGGTCTCTCGGGAGAGCGGGTACGTCGCCGGGAAGAGGAAGCCCTCCGGATTGCCCTTGGCCTCGGCGGGCAGCTCCAGTCCCGCTCGGGCGATCGCCGTCTTGGCCGAGCCCGCGGGAAGCTTCAGCTCACGGTCGACCGCCGCGTACACCTGCGTTGCTCGCCACCCTTCGGGGATCACGAGTCGGCGCAGTTGCGGGGGCTTCTCCGCGCCCTTGTCCGGCAGGAGGGGGACCACGACCACCGCCCCGGTCGCCACCAGCAGACCGATGAAGATCGCCAGTCGGCCCCGGCGGGTGACGCGGGTCCCGGGTCGCTTCGGCGGCCGGTGCTCTTGAGGCATGCAGAAACGCTAACCCGCAGACTGCCGCAATTCGGGCATCCCGACCGTGTGGCGGTCATACGATCACACGGCCACGGCGACGGTCGGCGTCCTCACCGCCACCTCGGCCGGAACCAACTCGCTGTCCCTGCGCACCAGGGCCGCATACCGCCCATCAGCCTCCAACAGCTCCTCGTGCGTACCCCGTTCGGCGATCGTCCCGCCGTCGAGGACCACGATCTGGTCGGCATCGCGGACGGTGGACAACCGGTGCGCGATGGTGATGGTGGTGCGACCTTCGGAGAGGGCGTCGATGGCCTTCTGCACGGCGTGTTCGGTGCGCGTGTCGAGGGCGCTGGTGGCCTCGTCGAGGATCAGTACCGGCGGGTCGCGCAGGATGGTGCGGGCGATGGCGAGGCGCTGCTTCTCGCCGCCGGAGAACCGGTAGCCGCGCTCGCCGACCAGGGTGTCGTACCCGTCGGGCAGGGACTCGATGTGGTCGTGGATCTGGGCCGCCTTGGCCGCCTGGGCTATCTCCTCGTCCGTGGCGTCCGGCTTGGCGAAGCGGAGGTTGTCGGCCACCGAGGCGTGGAAGAGGTACGTCTCCTGGCTGACCACGCCGATCGAGCGGGCCAGGGAGTCGAAGTCCAGGTCGCGGACGTCGATGCCGTCGAGGGCGACCCGGCCGCCCGTCACGTCGTACAACCGGGGCACCAGGTAGCTCAGCGTGCTCTTCCCCGAACCGGTCGGGCCGACCACGGCGAGGGAGCCGCCCGCCGGGACCGTGATGTCGATGCCCGTCAGGGTGGGGCCATGCTTGGCGTCGTAGGCGAAGTCGACGCCCTCCAGCCGGATCTCGCCCTTGGCCTGCTCCAGGCGGACGGCGTCCTCGCGCTCGGTGATGTCCACCGGCAGGTCGAGGTATTCGAAGACGCGGGCGAAGAGGGCCAGCGAGGTCTGGATCTGCACCCCGGTCGACAGCAGGCTCACAGCGGGCCGGAACAGCCCCTGCTGGAGGGTGACGAAGGCAACGAGCGTGCCGACGGAGAGCGAAGGGGCCCCGGACTGGAGGGCGACGCCCGCCGCCCAGTAGATCATCGCGGGCATCGCGGCCATCACGATGCCGATGGTCGACATCCGCCAGCGCCCGGCCATGCTGGAGCGGACCTCCAGTCCGACGAGCTTCTCCGATTCCTCGGAGAACGACCGCGTCAGCGAGTCGGCCCGGCCCATGGTGCGGCCCAGCAGGATGCCGCTGACCGACAGCGATTCGGTGACCGTGGCGGCCATGGCCGCCATCTGCTTCTGGCGCTGGGTGGTGATCCGCTTGCGCTCGCGGCCGACCCGACGGCTGATCCACACGAATATCGGCAGCAGGAGCAGCGAGACGAGGGTGAGCCGCCAGTCGAGGGCGAGCATCGCGACGACCGAGGCGACCACGGCCGTCAGGTTGGAGACGAGGGAGGTCGCCGTCGAGGTGACGGTGGCCTGCATGCCGCCGATGTCGTTGGCTATGCGGGACTGCACCTCACCGGTGCGGGTCCGGGTGAAGAACGCCAGTGGCATCCGCTGGAGTTGTGCGTAGACGGCGGTGCGCAGGTCGTGCATGACGCGCTGGCCGACCGTGGTGGAGATCAGGGTCTGGAGCACGCCGAAGACGCTGGTCACGACCGCGGTGAGGATCATGCCGAGCGCGAGCAGGCTGAGCAGTCCCGTACGCCCCTGGGGGATCGCGACGTCCAGGATCTCCTTCAGCAGGAACGGCGAGGCGACGCCGACCAGCGACGAGGCGCCGACCAGCACGCCCACGACGCCGAGCCGACCCCGGTAGGGGCGGAACAGGCGGGCGATCCGACGCAGCTCACGCGGCTGGTCGGCGGGGGCGGGGCCACTGGGGTCGAGGGCTTCCTTCGATGGCGTCCATTTCGGTTCTTTTCCTTCGGGGCGCATGGGCCTCCTTTGACGGCTCCCGGCAGGACAGTCCTGACGAGACTCCACTGAGCATAGGTCATTGTTACCTATACTCACAATGAATTTGGTCCTGATACCCTTCCCAGTATGAGCACCGCTTCCGAGACCGACAGCCCAGACAGTTCGGACGGCGTCCTCGCCGAGCAGCTGCTGCGCCTGACCCGTCGGCTGCACCGCATCCAGAAACGCCATCTGGAGCCCCTCGGGATCACCCCCGCCCAGTCCCGCCTGCTGCGCACGGTCGCCCACTACTCCGAAGCGGAACCTCCCCGAATGGCGGATCTGGCCGCCCGGCTGGAGGTCGTGCCCCGCGCGGTGACCACCCTCGTCGACGGTCTGGAGGCGGCCGCGTGCGTGCGCCGGGTGCCGGACACCGCCAATCGCCGGGTCATCCGGATCGAGCTGACCGAGACCGGCCGCGCCACGCTGCGCAGGCTGCGCAACGCGCGAACGGGCGCCGCAGAGGAGATCCTGGCTCCGTTGACCACCGATCAGCGCGAACTGCTCGGCGGCCTGCTCAACGCCCTGGCCGACAGACCGGCCGACGTACCGGCCGACGGGCGGGCGGAGCGCGGCTGCTGACGCGGAGCGCCTAGCCCAGGGGGCACCCATGCCGCTGCTGGAGCCGAAGCCGGGGGCCCTGCGCCCGCGCACCGTCAGCGGTCCGGCCCCCGACCGGGTGCCCGAGCGACTGGCGGCCGGCACGCCCGAGCCGCTGCGCTCCGAGTTGATCGCGCTGCTGGGCTCCGACAAGGTGCTGTGGCAGGTCTCCGACCTGGTCCGCTACGCCTCGGACGCCTCCCCCTACCGCTTCGTGCCGCAGGTCGTCGTGATCGCCGAGGACATCGACGACGTCTCGACCGTGCTGTCCTACGCCCACGGCAAACAGCGCGAGGTGGTCTTCCGGGCCGCCGGGACCTCGCTCAACGGCCAGTCCCAGGGCGAGGACATCCTGGTCGACGTGCGCCGCCACTGGGCGGGCGTCGAGGTGCTGGAGGACGGGCTGCGCGCCCGGATCCGCCCCGGGACCACCGTGCTGCGCGCCAACGCCGCGCTCGCCCGGCACGGCCGGGTGCTCGGCCCCGACCCGGCCAGCGCGATCGCCTGCACGCTCGGCGGGGTGGTCGCGAACAACGCCTCGGGCATGACCGCGGGGACCACGCGGAACTCGTACCGCACCCTGTCCTCGCTCACCTTCGTGCTGCCGGGCGGCACCGTCGTGGACACCGCGGACCCGCTGGCCGACGAGGAGCTGGCGCGCGCCGAACCCGCGCTGTGCCGCGCGCTGATGGAGATCAAGCGGGAGATCGAGGCCGATCACCGGCTGACCGCCCGGATCCGCGCCAAGTACGAGATCAAGAACACCACCGGCTACCGGCTGGACGCCTACCTCGACGGGACCACCCCGGTGGAGATCCTGCGCGGGCTGATGGTCGGTTCCGAAGGCACCCTCGGTTTCCTCTCCGAGCTGGTCTTCGACACCCTGCCGCTGGACCGCGAGCTGTACAGCGGTCTGCTCTTCTTCCCCTCGCTGCCCGCCGCCGCGGCAGCCGTTGCGCTCTTCAACGCGGCGGGCGCGATCGCGGTCGAGCTGATGGACGGCAACACGCTGCGCGCCTCGGTCAGCGTGGCGGGCGTACCCGCCGACTGGGCGGCGCTGCCCAAGGACACGACCGCCCTGCTCGTGGAGTTCCGGGCGCCGGACGCCTCGGGCCGGGAGGTCTATGAACGGCGGGCGGCCGAGGTGGTCGCGGGGCTGGAGCTGGTCGCGCCGGTGGCCTCGGTGACCAACGCCTTCACCACCGACGCCGCGACCATCGCCGGCTACTGGAAGGCCCGCAAGGCCTTCGTCACCGCCGTCGGCGGGGCCCGCGCCGCGGGCACCACCCTGATCACCGAGGACTTCGCCGTCCCGCCCTCCCGCCTCGCCGAGGCCTGCGCGGCGCTGCTGGAACTCCAGGCGGAGCACGGTTTCGACGCCGCCGTCGCCGGTCACGCGGCCCACGGCAACCTGCACTTCCTGCTGGCCTTCGACGCCGCGCTGCCCGCCGACGTCGAGCGGTACGGGGCCTTCATGGACGCCTTCTGCCGGCTGACCGTCGAGCGCTTCGACGGCTCGCTGAAGGCCGAACACTCCACGGGACGCAACATGGCCCCCTTCCTCGAACTGGAATGGGGCGCGGCGGCCACCGAGCTGATGTGGCGCACCAAGCAGGTCGTCGACCCCGACGCCGTGCTCGCGCCGCGGATCCTGCTCGACCGCGATCCGCGGGCCCACCTGCGCGGGCTCAAGACCATCCCGCGGGTGGAGGCCGTCGCCGACCCCTGCATCGAGTGCGGGTTCTGCGAGCCGACCTGCCCCAGCAAGGACCTGACGACCACCCCGCGGCAGCGGATCGTGCTGCGCCGCGAGATGATGCGCCAGCAGCCCGGCTCCCCCGTGCTGGACGGGCTGCTCGCCTCCTACGGCTACGACGCGGTGGACACCTGTGCGGGCGATTCCACCTGCAAACTCGCCTGTCCGGTCGGCATCGACACCGGCGCCCTGATGAAGGACTTCCGCCACCGCAGGCACAGCCCGCGCGAGGAACGGACGGCCGCGCTCGTCGCGAAGCGGTTCGGGGCCGTGGAGACGGCGGCCCGGCTCGCGGTCGCCGCGGCCGACCGGATCACCGACCGGGTCGGGGACGGTCCGTTGCGGCTGGTCACGGGGGTCGCGCGCAAGGCCGTACGGCCGGACCTGGTCCCGCAGTGGCTGCCCCAGATCCCGGGCGCCGCCGCCCGCGCCCTGCCCGTCACCCGGCGGGTCGGCGCCTCGGCCGTCTACTACCCGGCCTGCGTCAACCGGATCTTCGGAGGCCCGGGCGCCGACCGCGGTCACGACGCCGGGGGCGCCGGGGGCGCCGGGGGCGGCCCGTCGCTGCCCGAGGCGGTGGTCGCCCTGTCCGAGCGGGCGGGCAAGCCCGTGTGGATCCCCGGGGACGTCACCGGGACCTGCTGCGCGACGATCTGGCATTCCAAGGGCTACGACGCCGGAAACCGGCTGATGGCCAACCGCATCGTGGAGGCCGCCTGGGGCTGGACCGCGGGCGGGCGGCTGCCGCTGGTCGTCGACGCCTCCTCCTGCACCCTGGGCATCGCGCACGAGGTGGTCCCGTACCTGAGCGCGGACAACCGCGAGCTCCACGCCGAACTCACGGTCGTCGACTCCGTCGTCTGGGCGGCCGAGGATCTGCTGCCGCATCTGGAGGTGCTGCGCACGGTCGGTTCGGCGGTGCTGCATCCGACCTGCTCGATGCGCCATCTGGGTGACGAGGCCCACCTGCGGGCGGTGGCCGAGGCCTGCGCCCGGGAGGTGGTCGTGCCGGACGACGCGGGATGCTGCGCCTTCGCCGGGGACCGCGGCATGCTGCACCCCGAGCTGACGGACGCCGCGACGGCGCGCGAGGCGGCGGAGGTCGCGGCGCGGTCCTACGACGTGCACCTGTCCGCGAACCGCATGTGCGAGGTGGGCATGGACCGGGCCACCGGGCACTCCTACTACTCGGCGCTCCTCGAACTGGAGCGGGCCACCCGCCCCTGAGAGCGCCCCTCGAACGGTCTCCGATCCCCGGACGACCATGGCCGGTTCTCGTCGGAACAACGGAAAATCGATTGCCCCGCATGCTGTTCAAAGGCGAACCTTGCACGGTTTGAACCACTACCGAGTCATGGGGCGTCATGCAGATCAGCGATCTTCCGTATCCGGACCCAGGGGTACCCGACGCGCGATCCGGGCCCCGGTTCCTGCTGTGGCTGGGGCGCAATCAGCTGGGCGGGCAGTTCAAGAGCCTGTGCTGGGGGCTGATGCACCACTGCGGGATCGCGGGCCTGCCCTTCGCCGTCGGGCTCGGTGTCGAGGCGGTCGTGGACCGCGACGGAACCCGGTTGATCCTGGTCGGCGGGCTCATCCTGCTGCTCGGGATCGCCATCTCGCTCGGTGACACGATGCTGCACCGGACGGCCGTGACCAACTGGATCACCGCCGCCGCCCGCGTCCAGCAGCTCCTCGCCCGCAAGACCGCCGAGTTGGGCGCCGCCCTCAGCCGACGCGTCGCGGCCGGCGAGGTGGTGGCGGTGTCCACGGGCGACGTCGAGAAGATCGGTTGGTTCGTCGAGGCGGTCTCCCGCTTCCTCGCCGCCGCCTTCGCCGTCGTCGTGATCTGCGTGGGCCTGGTCCTCTACGCGCCCGCGCTCGGCGTGGTCGTGGCGATCGGGGTTCCCGTACTGGCCGTGGCCGTGCTGCCGTTGCTGCCGCACGCCACCCAACGCGCGGACGTCCAGCGCGAGAAGGCGGGCAGGGCCACCGAACTGGCCTCCGACACCGTGGCCGGGCTGCGCGTGCTGCGCGGCATCGGCGGCGAGGAACTCTTCCTCGGCCGCTACCGCGAAGCGTCGCAGGAGGTCCGCAAGGCCGCCGTGCGCAGCGCTCGGATGTGGGCGCTGATCTCTGCGATCCAGGTCCTGCTGCCGGGCCTGCTCCTCATCACCGTGGTCTGGTACGGCGCCGAGCTCGTCCTCGACGGGCGGATCACGGTGGGCGAACTCGTCGCCGTGTTCAGCGCGGTGGCGCTGATGCTCTACCCGCTGCGGCACTTCGAGGAGATCGCCATGGCGTACTCCTTCTCGCGGCCGTCGGCCAAGCGGGCCGCCCGGGTGCTGTCGCTGACCCGTACGGACCCCGGGACCGAACCCGCCCCCGACACGGAGCCGGGCACCCCGGCCGACACACCGACGGAGCCGGCGGCCGCGAAGGCGGAGGCGGAGGCGGAGGCAGCAGACGCTCAGCCGCCCGCCGCGCCGGCTCCCGGAGGGGACCTCTACGACCCGGAGACCGGGCTGTTGGCCCCCGCCGGCCTGTTCACCGCGGTGGTCTGCGGGGACCCGGACCTGGCGGGACGGCTGGCGGAGCGCCTCGGCGGGCATCCCGCCGACGCCGTCGGCAGCCCTTCCGTGCTGCTGGGCGGGGTCGCGCTCGACGAACTGGAGCTGGACACGGCGCGCACGCTGGTGCTCGTCCAGGACAAGGACCCGGTGCTGCTCTCCGGCACGCTGCGCGACCTGCTCGACGTACCGGCCTCCGGCGCGGTCGGGGCCGCGGAGGCCCTGGCGGCCGCCCAGTGCGCGGACGTGCTGGACGCGCTGACGCAGTCCGCGCCCGACGGCGTGGACGACCCGATGGACGCGCGGATCACCGAGCGCGGACGCTCGCTGTCGGGCGGCCAGCGCCAGCGGCTCGCGCTGGCGCGCTCGCTGGTCACCGACCCGGACGTGCTGGTGCTGGACGAGCCGACCTCCGCGGTCGACTCCCACACCGAGGCCCGGATCGCGGGCGGCGTCGCGGCGCTGCGCGCGGGGCGCACCACGGTGGTCCTGGCCTCGTCGCCGCTGCTGCTGGACCGCGCCGACCGGGTCGTCCTGGTCGACGGCGGCACGGTCTCGGCGGTCGGTACGCACCGTGAACTGCTGCAGGACGAGCCGCGCTACCGCGCGGTCGTCACGCGCGAGACGGACGAGGAACAGCTGCTCGACGCGGTCGAGGGGCTCGACACATTGCGGGAACTCACAGAGATCGAGGAATCAGCATGATCGGCGTGGTGGCGCCGGAGTACGATCCGGCCGCCCCCGAGACCGTCGCCACCCTTCCGGTGGGCACGTCGGCGACGGTTCGGGGCTATGTGCGCGGGCTGCTGCGGCGGCACCGACGGGCTTTCGTCCTCCTGGTCACGGTCAACGCGGTCGCGGTGATCTCGTCCATGGTCGGCCCCTACCTGCTCGGTCAGGTGGTGGACGATCTCGCGGCGGGGGCGCGCGAACTGCACCTGGGGCGCGTCGCGCTGCTGTTCGCGCTGGCCCTGCTCGTCCAGACGCTCTTCGTCCGGACGGTCCGGCTGCGCGGGGCCGTGCTCGGCGAGGAGATGCTGGCGGATCTGCGCGAGGACTTCCTGGTCCGTTCGGTGGGCCTGCCGCCGGGCGTACTGGAGCGCGCGGGCACCGGTGACCTGCTGTCCCGGATCACCACGGACATCGACCGGCTCGCCAACGCGATGCGCGAGGCGGTGCCCCAGCTGGCCATCGGCGTGGTGTGGGCGGGGCTGCTCTTCGGGGCCCTCGCCGTGACCGCGCCGCCGCTGGCGCTGGCCGCCCTGGTGGCCCTGCCGGTCCTGGTGTTCGGCTGCCGGTGGTACTTCAAACGGGCGCCCTCCGCGTACCGGTCGGAGTCGGCGGGCTACGCGGCGGTCGCCGCGGTGCTCACCGAGACGGTGGACGCGGGCCGCACGGTCGAGGCGCACCGCCTGGGCGGGCGCCGGATCGCCCTGTCCGAGCAGCGCATCAAGGAATGGACGGCCTGGGAGCGCTACACGCTGTTCCTCCGGTCGGTCCTCTTCCCGGTCATCAACGTCACGTACGTGACGATCCTCGGCTCGGTGCTGCTGATCGGCGGCTACTGCGTCCTCCAGGGGTGGATGTCGGTGGGTCAGATGACCACCGGCGCGCTGCTGGCCCAGATGATGGTCGACCCGATCGGGCTGATCCTGCGCTGGTACGACGAACTCCAGATCGCCCAGGTCTCCCTGGCCCGGCTGGTCGGGGTGCGCGAGATCGAGCCCGACGCGGGCGACGAGCAGGTGGTGCCCGACGGGCGCGACGTACGGGCCGACTCGGTCCGGTTCGGCTACCGCGAGGGGGTGGACGTACTGCACCAGGTGTCCCTGTCGGTGCCGCCGGGGACCCGGATGGCGCTGGTCGGGCCCTCGGGAGCGGGCAAGTCCACGCTGGGCAGGCTGCTGGCGGGCATCTACGCGCCGCGCTCGGGCGAGGTCACGCTCGGCGGGGCCGAGCTGTCGCAGATGCCCGCGGAGCGGGTGCGCGCGCACGTGGCGCTGGTCAACCAGGAACACCACGTGTTCGTGGGAAGCCTGCGCGACAACCTGCGCCTCGCCCGGTCGGGCGCCGAGGACGCGGAGTTGTGGGCCGCGCTGGGCGCGGTGGACGCGGACGAGTGGGCCAGGGCGCTGGAGGACGGGCTGGACACCGAGGTCGGTTCCGGCGCCGCGGCGCTCACCCCGGCGCAGGCGCAGCAGATCGCGCTGGCCCGGCTGGTGTTGGCCGATCCGCACACGCTGGTGCTGGACGAGGCGACCTCGCTGCTGGATCCGCGGGCGGCCCGGCACCTGGAGCGCTCGCTGGCCCGGGTGCTGGAGGGCCGTACGGTCGTGGCCATCGCCCACCGGCTGCACACGGCGCACGACGCGGACGTGATCGCGGTGGTCGAGGCCGGCCGGATCAGCGAGCTGGGGTCCCACGACGAACTGGTCGCGGCGGACGGCGCGTACGCGGCGCTGTGGCGCTCCTGGCACGGCTGAGCAGGAGGGTCCGCCCCGTGAGCGCGTGCCCCGTACCGTCCCTTCGAGGGGGACGGTACGGGGCACGTTCGTTCACGCCTTGCGGAGCCGGTCGATGATGCCGTCGAGGTCCCGGGTCAACATGTAGTCGCGGACGAAGTGGCCGCCGGGCTCCTCGTGCGACTCGTGCGCGATCCCGACCCGGTCGAGGGCGCCGCGGAACTCCCGTTGTCCGGCGAGCACCTGGGTCTCGTTGAAGGTGTCGAAGGCGTTCGTCCGGTCGGGGCTGGTGCCCGCGACGAGGAAGACCCGCTTGTTGCGGTAGCTCTCGATGCGTTCCATCGGGTTGTCGGCGGTGACCCTGGCCTGGTCCCACGGAACGCCGTAGACCGTGCCGCCGCCGAGGTCCAGGACGCCCGAGGAGGCGTTCGCCCAGTGCACGACGGCTCCGCTGTCGCGGCGCAGGCTGGCGGGGCCGGAGTGGGAACTCACCGAGGCGAAGTGGCCCCAGTACTTGGCCGCGTACTTCAGGGCGCCGAAGCCGCCCATCGAGAAACCGGAGACGGCGCGACCGTCGTATTCGGCGAAGGTCCGGAAGTTGGCCTCGACCCAGGGGATCAGCTGCCCGATGTGGAAGGTCTCCCAGTTGCGGGGGCCGACGTTGGAGGTGACGGCGTTGGAGTACCAGCCCGCGTGCCCGCCGTCGGGCATCACGACGATGATCGGCTTGCCCTGGGTCAGTTCGCGGATGCGGAGGCGGTCGAAGGTGATGAAGTCCTGGTCGGTGCCGCCGCCGTGGAACAGGTAGAGGACGGGGTAGGTGCGCCCGCTCCAGTGGTAGTCGTCCGGCAGCAGGACGTTGACGGCCGGCTGCCAGCCGATCGCGTCGGTCTGGAACCGGTAGTACCACATGCGGGGGTCGCCCTCGCCGCGGTCCACGATGTGCAGGCCGCCCGCGTCGCCGACCGCCGCGGCCGACGTGGCGGAGGCGAGGACGCCCCCGGCGCCGAGGGCCATCGCCGCGGAGAGCCCGCCGACGGTCTTGAGGAGGTTCCTGCGGGTGGGCCGGTGCTGCTCGTTCACCATGATCTCCTGATCACGAAGCGAATGGATGGTCGTCAGTTGGTGGTGGTCCAGGTGCCCCGGGCGGGGTTCCAGTGGATGGTGACCTTCTGGAAGCGCTGGGCCTTGCCGCCCGCCTCGTCCACATGAACAACCCCCGCTCGAAGAACTGGTAACGGCCGCGGGTTCCGTCTGGTGCCTGCGCGGCGTCCGCCTCGTCCATCGTGGGGAACCCCCAGGCCCGCTCCGCGTCCGTCGCCCAGAACTTGGCCAGGATGTCCCCGTAGATCGCGTGGGCCTCGTCCGGGTGCCAGAGGACGATCCCGTTCTGGAAGCCCTGGAAGCGGGCGCCCATCATGGCCGCCTCCTCGGCGCGGACCGGCCGGCCGAGGGGGCCGCCGTGGCCGCCCAGGCCCTCGTACTTCGCCCCGATCGCGCCGTACGGCTGGAAGGCCTCGTCCCGCTGCGCCCGGGCGGCTCCCTCCACCGCGTCGTACCGGTCCGGATAGGCGGAGCGCTGGACGGCCTGCGCGAGTTGGCCGGGGGTGCTGCCCTCCATGCCGGGCTCCATCTGGAGGGCCACCTCGAAGAACGTGCCCGCCGCGTAGTCGACGTCGAGGATCTGCTCCCGCGAGCCCCACCCCTGCGAGGGCCGCTGCTGGAAGACGCCGAGCGAGTCCCGGTCCCCGCAATCGAGGTTGTTCATGCGGGACTCGACCCATCCGGTCTCGAAGCCTGCGAGCATCACCTTGTCGGAGACGTTCATGCGCTGACCGACCTCGTAGACCTTGCGCGTCACCGCGATGTCCCGCTGCGCCGGGATGTCGCAGAACATTTCGGCGGTCGCGGTGTGGCCGAGGGGGCCGGGCACCCGCTGGACTCCCTGTGCCCGGGCCGGGGCGCACAGGGCGGACACGGCCGTCATGACCAGGAGGACCACTGTTCTCGATCTCGTACGTCGTACCGCCTCGCCACGCACCAGCCTGCTCCTTCGCTGCGGTTCGCCTTGCGTCGGCCTCCGTGTGGGGGGTGCGGTCCGCGGACCGACGGGCCACAACGTACGGGCGGGGCAGGGCGGGACCGCATCCGGAACGCTCCGGAGTGACAGCGCGCGGTGGTGTCCGCTACCTCTGGTTCCCGGTGCCGGTCGGTGGCGCCGGGCACGTCGGCAGCGGGGGGCTGCCCTCGGTGCGTACGGCGGGCAGCCAGGCGTCGGGGCGGGCCGATCCGGGAGGGAGGTGGACGTGGTACCACTGGGTCGAGCGCGTGCCCGACTCGTCGATGATGGGCATCCCGTCGGGGAGTTGGCAGTCGGCGTCGAGGACGTCGCCGTGCCACACCCGGGTCGCCACGACGTTGTCGGTGGTGTACGGCCGCAGGGGGTCGATCGCCAGGCCGAGGCTGCACTGTGCGTCCCGGTCCGTCCGGGCCAGGCAGCTGTGCTCGGCGTTGAACACCACGACCGGGTACGACGCTTCGGTCATCCGGCCGCTCGCCGAGTTCCCGTTCGCCCCGGGCGGCGCGGATCCGCCATCGCCCCGCACGGCGTACGCCCAGCCCGCGGCGAGCGCCCCGCACACGGCGACGGCCGCGAGGGCGGCGAGGGCCCGGCCGCGCCGCCGCGCGGCGGGGCGTGCGGCCCCGGTGCGGTCGGACGCCGCGCGGTCGGACGCCGTGCGGGCCGCGATGCGGGTGTGCAGGCTGCCGGCGGTGTGGGGGGCGCGCGTGACGTGGTTCGGAGCCAGGCAGTCGGTCGCGAGCGCGCGCCAGAACGGCGGCACCGCGGTGTCCAGCCGCAACGGTGCCCGTCCGTCGGCGTACTCCTGCGCCACGGCGCCGCGCGCCATCGGGGTGGCGCCGGGGAAGGGCGAGGCTCCGGCGGCGAACACCTCGTGGATCACGATGCCCAGCGCCCAGATGTCGGCGCTCGGGCGGACCTCCACCCCGCGCTCGCCGAGCGGGGCCTTCCAGCGTTCGGGCGGGAGGTAGTCGAAAGTGCCCATCGGGGGTGCGTACCCGTGGGTGCCTTCGATGCCGGTCAGTTCCGTGGCGATGCCGAAGTCCGCGAGCTTGGCCGAACCGTCGTCCATGATCAGGACGTTGTCCGGTTTGAGGTCGCCGTGCACCCACCCGGTGCGGTGCAGGTGGGCGAGGCCCTCGCAGACCTCCTCGATCAGTCTGGACCCCTCCGCCTCGCTCACCGGCTCGGCCAACAGGTCGCGCAGGCTGCACCGGGCCCGTTCCATGACCAGGACGATCGCGCCGTCCAGGAACGGCTGGTCCGGGTCGCTGAGCACGACGGAGTCCAGGAGCCTGATCAGGCGCGGGTGGCGGGAACGGCTGCACAGCTCGACCTCGCGACGCGCGGCCTCCGCGACCGACCGGGCCTGGCGCGGGGAGAGTCCGGCGGTCGGCAGGAACTTGAGCGCGACGTCGGCGGGGGCGGGATCCACATCGGGACCCGGGCCGGTGTCGGGACCCGGGCCGGTGTCCGGAACCGCGTCGCGCACCGGACCGTCGGCGGACGCCCGGGCGCGGGGGGCGCCGTCGACGGGGCGTCCCGCGTAGACCGTGGCCCAGCCGCCTGCCGCGATCGGCTCGACGACCTCCCAGGCGCCGACGCGGTATCCGCGCGGAAGGGGCCGCGCGCACTCACTTCCCGCTGTGTCGGCCGTGCCGTGCACCGTCTGCTCCTCCGGCCCGCCGGCCATCTCGGTCCGCTCCCGCGCCCGCCGCGGGACGCCCTGCGGGGGTCATCGCACCGTCTCCCGCTTGCGCGTGCCGGCCGGGAAGCGGGGCGGCAACAGCGCGAGGTGCTCCTCCCGGACGAGCCCGAACCGCAGGGCGAGTCCGACGAGCGTCTCCCGCTTGCCGTTGCGCCGTGTGCTGCGGCGGGGATCGCACTCCGCCGGGGCGCTGATCCGCATCTTCTCCTCGGCGAGGTAGTCGATGTGGGAGCTGACCGCACGCGCCGTCAACAGTGCGCAGGCGGCGTGTCCTTTGAGTCGCTCGACGATCTCGGGAGTGGTCGGCACCGCGACCGGCGACTCGTCCCGCAGGCGCGGTTCGCAGAGCGCGACCAGGACGAGGAAATAGGTGGCCGTCTCGTCCAGGGAGTAGGCGTTGACGGTACGGCTCCCCCCGGGACCGCCGCGACCCGCCGCGGCTCGCATGACGTCCGGGTCCAGGTAGACGTGGTCGGGCGCGAACACCTGGAAGGAGACGGTGGAGTCGCCGCGCGTGGGCAGCACCACCCGCGAGAACTCGAAGGGAATGGGCGCCCCGGCCCGGCGCGGCGGCACCCGGAGGTACTCCCCCGCCCCTTCGGGGTTCTCCACCAGATAGCTCTGGTGGGCACTGTGGTTGCTGAGCTGCCAGTGGTCTTCGGTCACCCGGATCTCCCCCGCCAACCGGGAGATCGCCGGGTCGACGAGCCGCAGTTCCACCGGCGTCGTCGTGGACCCCCGCCCGAACCGGGCCGTTTCACCTGGCCCGAGCCGTAATGTCACTGCGTCGCCGAAAGGCTCCTCGCCCACGCCGTCGTTCCCTTGCGGCAGGTAGACCACTATCCCGCTCACGGTTCCCCCGTTCTCGACCCGCGCCAGCGGGCTTCGCCCCAACCGACGTTACCCACCCGTAAAGGAGTTCGACGCCGGGATGCGGCCGCATTGGCTGGGACTCACCGTGAGACTGTCCGACCGGTCGGCATGTCCGGCCGGGGGCGCGGGTGGTGGCGTCGGCCCGTCCGGCAGCCACGGCCAGAGCCACCCCGGCGGGGGGCGGTCACCCACCTGCCGTGAACGCTCCGTCGGTCAGGATCGGGACGATGTCGCAGGCGTCCACTTCGGTGGCGATGTCCACGTCCCCGGCGAAGCCTCCGCCCGTGAGCTCTCGACCGGATGCGCTGCTGGTGACCGCGATCACGACATCCGGCGTCGCCTCGAAGCAGTCGGCCGCGGCGGCCGCTTCGGGCGACAGCGGGCCGCCACTGTGCTTCCGTAGGGTCGCGAGGACCGCTCCGGCGCCGAGCAGATCCTCCAGCGCGGGGCGCAGAGTGCCGTCGGGCCATCGCTCGCCCGATGCGATCACGGCGACCGGGCGGTCGACGGTTCCGAAGCCCTGACGGGCGAGCCAACGGCCCACCGCCGACGCATTGCGCAGGCAACCGGCGATCACCAACGCCTCCCCGGCCGCGGCGGCGATCGCGGAACCGTTGGGAGAGGGCAGGACCAGGCGCGGGGTGAACGGGGCACTCCGCAGCGCCGCCGGGGACAGCGACCACGGGAACGCCGGCGTGGCCGTCCGCCGACCGACGGCCAACCGTGCCCCCATCTCATCGGCGAACCTCGACGCGGACTCGTCACGCCAGGCATAGGGGAAGACTCGCGTCCCGGACTCCACGGCCACCGTCACCGAGGTCGTGAACGACAACACGTCGACGACCACCACACACGCGACGCCCGCCGCGAGCCGCTGCGCGCCGACGGGCCCCCAATCGAATCGCGCTCCACTACCTGACTGCGAAAACCAATCGTCCATGGCTGAATACCGTCCCCTCATATCCGGATAGCGACGCCGGTGGGTCCGACCATCCATCGGAGCAGCCACCCCGCCGCCCTTGATTCAGGCCCTCGCCGGAGCAACTCGGCATCGCCCTGATCGCCCTAGATGAAGCCGAGCGCCGCTGCGCCGCCGACGCCGCCGAGCAGCATGAACACCGGCATGAGGACCTTCAGCTCGACCCAGCTGCCCGCGCGGAAGCGCATCATCTTCGGCGGGCCGATCGGGTACCAGCGCTTGCCGGCGATCGGGATGGGCCACAGGACGGGGCAGCCCGACACGGTCAGGGCGTCCCCGATGTCGTGGACCAGGGCGCCGAGCACGATCGGCAGGCCGAGCCACAGGTACTCCTGGCCGGGACCGGTGAACAGCCAGTTCGCGCCGTTGCCGGGCTGGTCCAGCACACCGGCCAGTATCCAGGCACTGGTGGCGCCGAGGAGCCAGACGAGTACGTCGCTGGACATCCGGGCGGCCCGCCAGAGCAGACCCTCGACGGCGAGCACGAGGTGGACGAAGAGCAGGGCCAGGACGCCCCAGCGGTCCGTGGTGACCGCCAGGGCCGAAGCTCCGCCACCGATCAGGACGGCCCACAGCCAGGTGTGGGTGAGGGTGCGGTGGCCGCCGGTCCGGCGGGCGTCGCGCGGGGCGCGGGTGGCCTTGTAGACAGCGTAGGAGATCTTGTCGACCACCTCGCACAGGCCGCGGGACAGCGGCCCGAAGGCGCGCGAGATCGTCGCCGACTTGTGGTCGAGGTCGGGGGCCAGGGCAGCGCCCGCGCAGATGAGCGCCCCGACGACGAGGACCGGCCAGGGCATGGGGTAGCCGGCGGCCGCGGTCGCCGCGCCCACCCCCAGCCAGGCCGCTGCCCCGGAGAGTGAGTGCGCCGGACCCATCATGTCGTTCCCGCCCCAGTGGTGTGGAGGTCGGGCCCAGTTGACGGTTTCGTTCGGACCCGGTCGACGGCACAGCGTACCGTCGATGATCTTCTTTCCCGCCGCCGGTTCCCTCATCCGGCGGGAAGCCAGGCAAGATGGGGGGTGTGACCCTCATTGATCAGCTCCCGCCGAACGCCGACCCCGACGCCCTCTTCGAGGCTTTCTCCTCGTGGGCGGAGGACCAGGGCATCACCCTGTACCCGGCGCAGGAGGAGGCCCTGATCGAGGTCGTCTCGGGCGCGAACGTGATCCTCTCCACGCCGACCGGCTCCGGGAAGAGCCTGGTGGCCGCCGGAGCGCACTTCACCGCACTGGCCCAGGACAAGGTCACCTTCTACACCGCGCCGATCAAGGCCCTGGTGTCGGAGAAGTTCTTCGACCTGTGCAAGCTCTTCGGCACCGAGAACGTCGGCATGCTGACCGGCGACGCCTCGGTCAATTCGGACGCCCCGGTGATCTGCTGCACCGCCGAGGTACTGGCCTCCATCGCGCTGCGCGACGGCAAGAACGCCGACATCGGCCAGGTCGTGATGGACGAGTTCCACTTCTACGCCGAACCGGACCGTGGCTGGGCCTGGCAGATCCCGCTCTTGGAGCTCCCGCAGGCACAGTTCATTCTGATGTCGGCCACCCTCGGTGACATGAAGCGGTTCGAGGAGGACCTGACCCGGCGCACCGGGCGCCCGACCTCGTTGGTCCGCTCCGCGACCCGGCCCGTCCCGCTGTCGTACGAGTACGTCACCACGCCGATCACCGACACCATCACCGAGCTGCTGGAGACCCGGCAGGCACCCGTGTACATCGTGCACTTCACCCAGGCCCAGGCGGTCGAGCGGGCGCAGTCGCTGATGAGCATCAACATGTGCACGCGTGAGGAGAAGGACAAGATCGCCGAGCTGATCGGCCACTTCCGCTTCACCACCAAGTTCGGCCAGAACCTCTCGCGCTACGTCCGCCACGGCATCGGCGTGCACCACGCGGGCATGCTGCCGAAGTACCGGCGGCTGGTCGAGAAGCTGGCCCAGGCGGGTCTGCTCAAGGTCATCTGCGGCACCGACACGCTCGGCGTCGGCGTGAACGTCCCGATCCGCACCGTGCTCTTCACCGCGCTCACCAAGTACGACGGCAACCGGGTGCGCACGCTGCGGGCGCGCGAGTTCCACCAGATCGCCGGTCGGGCCGGACGGGCGGGCTTCGACACCGCGGGGTACGTGGTCGCCCAGGCGCCCGAGCACGTGATCGAGAACGAGAAGGCCCTGGCGAAGGCCGGCGACGACCCGAAGAAGCGCCGCAAGGTGGTCCGCAAGAAGGCCCCCGAGGGCTTCGTCGCCTGGTCCGACACCACGTTCGAGAAGCTGATCGGCGCCGACCCGGAGCCGCTGACCTCGCGCTTCAAGGTCACCAACATCATGCTGCTGTCGGTCATCGCCCGCCCCGGCGACGCCTTCCAGGCCATGCGCCACCTCCTGGAGGACAACCACGAGCCGCGCAAGAACCAGCTGCGCCACATCCGCCGGGCCATCGCGATCTACCGCTCCCTGCTGGACGGCGGCGTGGTCGAGAAGCTCGACGCTCCCGACGCGGAGGGCCGCACCATCCGGCTCACCGTCGACCTCCAGCAGGACTTCGCGCTGAACCAGCCGCTGTCCACCTTCGCGCTGGCCTCCTTCGACCTGCTGGACCCGGAGTCCCCCTCCTACGCGCTGGACATGGTCTCGGTCGTGGAGTCCACGCTGGACGACCCGCGCCAGATCCTCGCCGCGCAGCAGAACAAGGAGCGCGGCATCGCCGTGGGCGCGATGAAGGCCGACGGGATCGAGTACGAGGAGCGGATGGAGCGCCTCCAGGACGTCACCTATCCCAAGCCGCTCGAAGAGCTGCTCCTGCACGCCTACGACGTGTACAGCAAGAGCCACCCGTGGGTCCGCGACCACCCGGTCTCCCCGAAGTCGATCATCCGCGACATGTACGAGCGCGCGATGACCTTCACCGAGTTCACCTCCTACTACGAGCTGGCCCGAACCGAGGGCATCGTGCTGCGCTACCTGGCCGGCGCCTACAAGGCGCTCGACCACACCATCCCGGACGACCTCAAGTCCGAGGACCTCCAGGACCTCATCGCCTGGCTCGGCGAGCTGGTCCGCCAGGTCGACTCCAGCCTGCTCGACGAGTGGGAGCAGCTGGCGAACCCCGAGGTGGAGACGGCGGAACAGGCACAGGAGAAGGCCGACCAGGTCAAGCCGGTCACGGCGAACGCCCGCGCCTTCCGGGTCCTCGTCCGCAACGCCATGTTCCGTCGGGTGGAGCTGGCCGCCCTGGACAACCTCCACGCGCTGGGCGAACTGGACTCCGAGTCCGGCTGGAACGCCGATGCCTGGGGTGATGCGATGGACGCCTACTGGGACGAGTACGACGACCTCGGCACCGGTCCGGACGCGCGCGGCCCCAAGCTGCTGATGATCGAGGAGGACGCGGAGCACGGCCTGTGGCGCGTCCGCCAGGCCTTCGCCGACCCCAATGGCGACCACGGATGGGGCATCAGCGCCGAGGTCGACCTCGCGGCCTCCGACGAGGAGGGCCGGGCGGTCGTCCGGGTCACCGCCGTCGGCGAGCTCTGACCCTCCCGCACCCGTCCGGTCCGCCTCCGTCCCGTCCGGGACGGCGCCGGCCACACCTCCGTCCGGCGCCCTCGACACCACCGGCACCGCCGCCCCCGACCTCAGTGGAGAACCCCTGATGACGAACCCCGCCGAGAGACTGGTCGACCTGCTCGACCTGGAGCAGATCGAGGTCAACATCTTCCGCGGCCGCAGTCCCGAGGAGTCCCTCCAGCGGGTCTTCGGCGGCCAGGTGGCCGGCCAGGCGTTGGTGGCGGCGGGCCGCACCACCGAGGGCGGCCGCCCGGTCCACTCGCTGCACGCGTACTTCCTGCGCCCCGGGATCCCCGGGGTGCCGATCGTGTACCAGGTGGAGCGGGTGCGTGACGGGCGCTCCTTCACCACCCGACGCGTCACCGCGGTCCAGCAGGGCAGGACCATCTTCAACCTCACCGCCTCCTTCCATCAGCCGGAGGACGGCAGCATCGAGCACCAGCTGCCTCCTCGTCTGGACTTCCCGCACCCCGACACGCTGCCGAAGGTCGCGGACGAGATCCGCGAACACCTGGGGGCGCTGCCCGAGGCGCTGGAGCGGATGGCCCGTCGTCAGCCCTTCGACATCCGGTACGTGGACCGGCTCCGCTGGACCCCCGAGGACCTCAAGGACGCCGATCCGCGCAGCGCCGTGTGGATGCGCGCGGTCGGCCCGCTGGGCGACGACCCGCTCGTGCACACCTGCGCCCTGACCTACGCCAGTGACATGACCCTCCTCGACGCCGTGCGCATCCCGGTGGAGCCGTTGTGGGGGATGCGCGGTTTCGACATGGCGAGCCTGGACCACGCCATGTGGTTCCACCGTCCCTTCCGCGCGGACGAGTGGTTCCTCTACGACCAGGAGTCCCCCATCGCCCACGGGGGCCGGGGGCTGGCCCGCGGCCGGATCTACGACGTGGAGGGCAGGCTGCTGGTCTCCGTCGTACAGGAGGGCCTGTTCCGCCCCTACCCCGCCCGGCCGCCGAAGCCGAGCCGACCTGCCTCACTCACCGCGCCGTCGGAGGCCTCGGGAAGCTCCGCATCCTCGGAAGGCCCCGAACGCTCCGCCCCACCTGCCCCGTCCGCCCCGTCCGACCTGTCACCGAAGAGCTGAGCGCGCCCATGCCGACCCCGGTCCTCCCCTGCCCCTGCGGGCTGCCCGCCGCCTACCCGGACTGCTGCGGACGCTTCCACTCCGGCGAGCGGCAGGCGCCCACCGCGGAGCTGCTGATGCGGTCCCGCTTCAGCGCCTTCGCCGTCGGGGACACCGCCTACCTGCTCCGCTCCTGGCACCCCTCGACCCGCCCGGGGCGGCTCGATCTGGATCCCGGCCAGCGCTGGGAGCGCCTGGAGATCCTGGGTACCGAGCGCGGCGGGATGTTCGAGACCGAGGGCACGGTGGAGTTCCGGGCGCACTACCGCGAGGGCGGGCACTCCGGCTCGCTGCTCGAACACAGCACCTTCTCCCGCGAGGGCGGCGCCTGGGTCTACGTCGGCCCCCTCTCCCCCGTCGTCTTCGACTGATCCCTGGCGCCGGCGAGCGCGAACTCCAGGCTGGTCCGGTACCAGCGCAGCTCGTCCGGGGGCTCCGCCCGCAGCAGGGCGGTCGCGACGGCCGCCGCGGCCGGGACCTGCGGGTGACCGTAGGGCGGGGGCGGGGCGAGCCCGGCGAGCAGGATCCGCTCGGCCCGGTCGGGCACCGCCTGCTCCAGCTCCGCCTCCGGCAGCACGGAGGCCAGGACCGCCGCCCGCTCCCACGGATCCGCGGTGCGTCCCAGCAGCAGCCCCACGTGTCGGCCGCGCCACCGCCGGGGCCTCAGATCGGCCCGGGCCTCGACCAGTGCCCTGTCCTCCGGGGGCGCGCTCCCGCGCAACAGCGCCGGCTCCCTCACGGTGAACTCGGCCAGCTCGGCGGCGAGGTAGAGCCAGACGACGGCCCGGTAGCGGTTGATCCGGTAGCCGACCGGTGTGACCCGCCCGCAGCGCGCGAGCCGGGTGAACCGACCCGGGCTCATCCCCATCGACCCGGCCGCCTCCGCCGCGCCCACCGTCCGCACCCGCTCGCGCAGGGCGTCCGGGAACCCGGCGGCCCTCCTGACCCGGTCCAGCTCGCCGCGCGCGAACCGCGCGGCCCCGCTCGACGCGCACGGCCCGGCCCGCACCATCCCCAGCTGCACGGCCCGGGCGAGCTCGCCCCGCCGCAGCCCCAGCTCCTCGGCGGCCCGGGCTCCGCCGACCACCTCTGCCACCCCGACGGGCCCCGACCCCGCCGTCACGTCCCTGCTCCTGACCTCCATCACGGTCCTCCCCCACACAGCTCGATTACCCTGTGTGAAGACCGTAACGCAGAGCGACGGAAGCCCGCGAGCCCTGTGGATAACTCCCCTGCTAGGCCGCCTATCCGCCGGTGATGCGCCGCTCGGTGACGCCCAGGTGCTCGCCCACCCGGTTGACCAGCAGCGTCATCTCGTACGCGACCTGCACGTAGTCCGCCTCGGTCGCGGTCAGCACGCACAGTGAACTGCCCGCTCCCGCCGCCATCACCAACAGCACGCCCTCGTCGTACTCGATCACCGTCTGGCGCACCTCACCGGCCCGGAAGTGTCGCCCGGAGCCCTTCGCGAGGCTCTGCAGTCCGGCCGCGACCGCCGCCAGGTGCTCCGCGTCCTCCCGCGCCAGGCCCGCGCTCGCGCTCGTCACCAGCCCGTCGTTGGAGAGCACCACCGCGTGCCGGACCTGCTGGACCCTGCGCGTCAGGTCGTCCAGCAGCCAGTCGAGCTGCTTGTCCAGTGCCATTTTCCGCCCCTCCACGTCGACCCGGCCGGCCCGGCCGCGCCCACCCCCGCATAGTCGTCCCGCAAGCCTTGCCCACCAGCGGCTTTCCGGCAAGGAGGATGTCTCCATGGCACAGAAGATGACTCAAGAGGAATGGCGCGGGTTCGTCTCGCACTCCACCCGCACCGGAAAGCTGTCGACCGTCCGGGAGGACGGAAGCCCCCACATCGCTCCCATTTGGTTCGTACTCGACGGCGATTCCTTCGTTTTCAACACCGGTAAGGACACCGTCAAGGGGCGCAATCTGGTCCGCGACGGCCGCGTCGCCCTCTGCGTGGACGACGACCGGCCGCCGTTCTCCTACGTCGTCCTGCAAGGACGGGCCACGATCACCGAGGACATGGACGACACGCTCTTGTGGGCCACCCGGATCGGCGGGCGCTACATGGGCGAGGAGCGGGCCGCGGCCTTCGGCCGCCGCAACGCCGTCCCGGGCGAACTCCTCGTCCGGGTCCGGATCGACAAGGTGATCTCGGCAGTGGGCATCACCGACTGAGGCCCCCGCGCAGGCCCGGCCCTCACACGGAGTCCGCCTGCGGCTCGACCGCGTCGAGGAGCCGGGCGGTGTGCATCCGCCCGGCGTACTCGACCAGCCTGATCAACACTTCCTTCCCCGAGTCCTTGTCCCGCGCGTCGCACAGCACCACGGGAGTGCCCGACTCCAGGTCGAGCGCCCGCGAGACCTCGTGCGCGCCGTAACCCCGGGCGCCCGAGAAGCAGTTGACGGCCACCACGAAGGGGATGCCCCGGTGCTCGAAGTAGTCGACCGCCGGGAAGCAGTCCTGTAGCCGCCGGGTGTCGGCGAGCACCACCGCCCCCAGCGCGCCCTGCGACAACTCGTCCCACAGGAACCAGAAACGGTCCTGCCCGGGCGTCCCGAACAGGTACAGCGACAGGCCCTCCCGGATGGTGATCCGGCCGAAGTCCATGGCCACCGTGGTCGTGGTCTTCTGGTCCACCCCGCCCGTGTCGTCGACCAACTCGCCTGCCTCGCTGAGCAGTTCCTCGGTCCGTAGCGGACGGATCTCGCTGACGGCGCCCACCAGCGTGGTCTTGCCGACCCCGAAGCCGCCGGCCACGAGTATCTTCAGGGCGAGCGGAGCCAGTTCCTCCTCCGCTGCCGCTTCCGGCCCCTGGACGTGCTGTCCCATCATTGTCGTCCCATCCGTCTCGTACCGTCCGTCTCGAACCGTGCTCTCGCACCGCGCGTATCGAAGCGTGTGTCGCGGCGCCGCCCGTCCCGTCGCCGCCGGTCCCGCACCGCTCCGTCACAACGCCCGCAGGCCTTCGATGACCTCGCGCAGGATCCGCTCGTCCGGCAACCGGGCGGGCGGTACGGGCCTGCTCACCCGGACGTGGCCCGCCTCCAGCAGGTCCCCGAGCAACACCCGGACCACGCCGACCGGCAGGTCCGCGTCGGCGGCGAGCTCCGCGACCGACTGGGTCTCCGAGCGGCAAAGTCCGAGCAGGGCGCGGTGTTCCGGTCCGAGCAGCGATTCCTCCGCCGCGTCCGCGGCTCCCGGTTCGACGACCACCAGCGCGATCAGGTCGAAGCGCACCCCGTGCGGACCGGGCTTGGTGCGCCCGCCCGTCATGGCGTACGGGCGGACCAGCGGGCCCGCGTCGGCGTCGTACCAGTGGCCGTTCACCGTTTCGGCCGCCGCCCTCAACCCGCGGCCGGGGGGTGCGCCGCGAACCGGGACGGGGTGTAGAGGTGTTCGCCGACCCGTTTCACCAGCCGGGCCATCTCGTAGGCGATCAATCCGATGTCGGCGCCCGCACCGCTGAGCACGGCCAGGCAGGAGCCGTCCCCGGCCGCCGCGACGAAGAGGAACCCCTCGTCCATCTCCACCATCGTCTGGCGCACGCCCCCGGCGTGGAAATGCCGCCCCGCGCCCTTGGCCAGACTGTGGAAGCCGGAGGCCACGGCTGCCAGGTGCTCGGCGTCCTCCCGGCCCAGCGCACTGGAAGCGCCCACTGCCAGGCCGTCGTTGGACAGGACGACCACGTGCCGGACCTCCCGGACCCTGACCACGAGGTCGTCCAGCAACCAGTCCAGCTCGCCGGACCGGCGGACGCCCTCGATGTCGATCCGCTGGTGTTCGATCATCACTCTGCTCCTTCGTTGTCGGTGGGGGTGACGTCTCGGGTGCCGCGGGCCCATCCGTCGCGGTAGGCCGCCATGCGGTCGCGGGCCTCCTCGGGGCTGCGCCCCGGCGCGTCCTGCGGGGTCCGGGGGGCGGACGCGTTCTTCCGGTCGGGGGCTTCGCGCAGCTGGGGGACGAGGCTGGCCTGGCGGACCCTGCGGGGCAGTTCGGTCACCCCGGCCAGTACCGGCTCGGGTTCGGGCTCGCGCCGGGGCGGCGCCGCCGCGAGGTGGGGCGCCGGGCCCGCGGAGCCGCGGAGCCGCAGGCTGGCCACCGGCGCGGGGCGCGGGTCCCGCTCCACGGGGGTCCGGGGCGCCGCCGCGATCCCGCGCGGGTCCTCCCGTACGGCGCGGACCGCGGGGCGGGCCCGTTCCTCGGCGGCCGGGGTCTTCGGGGGCGCCGCCTGGGGGGCGGAGAGGGCCGAGAACGCCGGGGACGGCGCCGGAAGGCTTGAGCGGTCCGCAGCCTCCGCGGCGACCGGTGCACCCGATGTGCCCGGCCCGGCCAACGCAGGGGTCGATTCGACGGCCGGCCGGGCAGCTGGTGAGGGAACGGGTCCGGGGGCCGGTCGGTCCGTCGATGCCACGGCCGGTGCTGCTGCGGCGTCGTCCGTCGCGCCATCCCTCCGCTCGTCGTCGCCCGCGGTGAGCGCGCCCTGGAGAAGCGCG
This sequence comes from Streptomyces sp. NPDC051555, assembly GCF_044454405.1. Lineage (NCBI taxonomy): Bacteria > Bacillati > Actinomycetota > Actinomycetes > Kitasatosporales > Streptomycetaceae > Streptomyces > Streptomyces sp. NPDC051555. The sequence continues at coordinate 457,709 of NZ_JBITDP010000002.1, forward strand.
TTGGGCAGCAGGACGACGGCGGTGGTACCGCCGTAGGGCGAGGTCCGCAGCTGGACCCTGACCCCGTGGCGCGCCGAGAGGCGGCTGACCACGAAGAGCCCGAGCCGGTCGCTGTCGAAGAGGTCGAGCGCTTCGGACTGTTCGATGCGCCGGTTGGCGTCGGCGAGGGACTCGCGGCCCATGCCGAGCCCGCGGTCCTCGATCTCCAGCACGTACCCGGCGCCCACGGGCTCCCCGCTGACCCGGACCTTGGTGTGCGGAGGGGAGAACTGGGCGGCGTTCTCGATCAGTTCGGCCAGCAGGTGCGTGAGGTCGGCGACGGCGCCGCCGACGACGCCCGCCTCCGCGAGCCCGCGGACCTCGATCCGCGGATAGTCCTCGATCTCGGAGACGGCGGCCCGCACGACGTTGGTCAGCGGGACCGGCATCCGCCAGGCGCGCCCCGGGGCCGCCCCCGACAGGATGATCAGGCTCTCCGCGTGCCGCCGCATCCGGGTCGTCAGGTGGTCGAGTCGGAAGAGGTCACCCAGCTCCCCCGGATCGTCGGTGCGCCGTTCCATCGAGTCGAGCAGCGTGAGTTGCTTGTGGACCAGGACCTGACTGCGCCGGGCCAGGTTCACGAACACGCCGGAGACCCCGCTCGCGAGTTCGGCCCGCTCCACGGCGGCGCTCAGCGCGGCCCGGTGGACGGTGGACAGGGCCTCCCCGACCTGTGCTATCTCGTCCTCGGCGGGGTGTCCCGGCGGGGCTTCCGCGAGGACGTCGATGTCCTGACCGGCGCGCAACCGGTCCATGGCGTGCGGGAGTTTGCGGTGGGCGATCTCCAGGGCGCCGTTGCGCAGCGACACCAGCTCGACGACGAGTCCGCGCCCGATGCGTACGGAGATGACGAGGGAGACGGCCACGGCGGCCAGGCCGAGGAGGACGGCGGCGCCGGAGGGGCTGACCAGACCCTGGGCCAGGGGCGCGGTCCGGTCGGTGGAGGCGTCGTGCGCGGCGCTCGCGACGGCGCGCATCGAGCTGGTCACGCCGGCGTACGCGGGCGCCCAACCGGCGGGCGGGTCGTGCGCGTCGCGTCCGGTCCCGGCGGCCAGGGCCCGGTCCTCGGCCGCGGTGAGGTCGGCGTAGACGGCGCTCTTGGCCACCGCCCGCCAAGCGGTCCGCTGGGCCGCGGGCAGGTCCTGGGCGGCGCTGTCGGTGAGGATCCGGCGGGTCTCGATCGCGCCGGTCAGCTGGCGAAGCGTTTCCGCACTGCGCGGCCCCGGTACGGCGAACAGCGCGTCCTCCCGGGCGAGCAGCTCGGCGGCCCGCCCGAGCTCCAGCAGGACGCGGGCGTCGACGCCCAGCTCCGCGTCCTGGCCGCCGCTGAGCGCGCCCTCGACGGCGAGGGCGGAGTCGACGACCCGGGTGTAGGCCGCGTAGGCCGCGTCGGGGGTGGCCTTGCGGTCCGTGACCTCGCGGCGGGTGGTCGCGAGCGCATCGGCAGCCGCCACGAAGGTGCGCATCCGGCCCGCGAGTTCGGCCGGGTAGCCGCCCGAGTCGGCGACGGTGTGCGCGTCGCCGAGGCGGAGTCCGTCGATGGCGGCACCGGTGCGGCGGCCCTGTTCCAGCAGGGCCGCCCCCTGCTCGGCGGCAGCGGCCGGGTCCGCGAGGAAGCGGACCGCGGTGACCCGCTCGGCCTGGAGCGCCGCGACCGCGCGGTCGACGGGGGTGCGTATCCGGTCGTCGACCTGCTGGGCGCGGCCGATGCGGGCGACGTCCTGGGCGGTGCTGACCGTCGCGAAGGCCCACAGGGCGAGCAGTGAGACCACCGGGACCATCAGGAGGGAGACGACCTTCGCGCGGACCGTCCCGGAGGAGCGCATGGACCACAGCCCGCGGCGGGCGTCGGGGGCCCCGCCGCTCGCGGCCGCCGCGGTTGCGGTTGCGGCGAATCCGGAGCTGCCGTGTCCGTAGGTGGTGGGCCCGGGGCCGCCGCCCGCGGGGGCTCCGGCCGAGGTTCCGGGCGGGAAGGCAGGGCCCACGGCGAAGGCGTCGGGGGCGGCGGACGGCCCGGGCGCGCCTCCGGGGCGCGTCGCGGGCGCGTCCCCGGGTCTCGCCAGGGGTGAACGGGCGCCGGGGGCGTACGCCCGCCCCGGGCCGGTCGACCGGCCCCGGGCCGTTGCCGTGGGCGGTGCGTCCGGGGGGCCGGGGTGGGGCTCGTCGGCCGGAGGCCCGGCGTGCGCCCGGCGGCCGCGCGCCGGGGGCGCGGGGTGCCGCGGCGCCGCTGCGTCCGGTTTTCTGCGGGGTGTGCGCATGGGGGTCCTCGTTCCGATGCGGTGCGTGCGTTACGTGCGGGGCGTGCGTTACGTGCGGTCGGGCTCGGCGGGATCAGTGGGCGGCGACGTGGGCCCCCAGGCTCTGCGCGGAGGCCGACGCGGCGCGCTCGTCGGCGGTCGGGGAGAGGGCGACGAACGCCGAGGTGATGAACAGGTACGAGCCGAGGCCGACGGCGAGGGGGAAGACGAACTGCATCAGCGGGGCCCCGGGCAGGGGCGCGTCCGAGGGGGTGACCTGGACGGAGACGGCGAGCATCCCCGTGTAGTGCATGCTGCTGACGGCGGCCCCCATCACCAGTGAGGCGACGGCCACGGCCACCGGGGACTTGATGTTGACCGCCGCCCAGAGGGCTGCGGTGGCCGCGACGACCGCGATCGCGACGGAGAGGCCGACGACCAACGGGTCGTACGAGACGTGTCCGTGCATGCGCAGCGCTGCCATGCCGAGGTAGTGCATGCTCGCGACGCCCAGGCCGGTGGTGAGGCCGCCGAGCACGAGCGAGCGGCCGCGATCCCGGCCGTAACCGACGGCGAAGACCCCGGCCCCTACGACGAGGAGGGCGCCGACCAGGCTGAGCAGGGTCAGCGGCACGTTGAAGTGGATCTCGGTGCCCGTGACGCCGAAACCGAGCATCGCGACGAAGTGCATCGTCCAGATGCCGGTGGCGATCGCCGACGCCGCGGTGAGGAGCCAGTTGCGGCGGGAGCGTCCGGTGGCGGCGAGCGCCTGGACGGTGCAGCGCAGCCCGAGGGCCGAGCCGATGCATGCCATCACATACGACAGTACGGGTGTCAGCCAACCGTAGGCCGCGTGGTCGAGGTGTCCCATGGCCACGGGACGCTAGTCCGGGTGAGCCCACGAACAGGGGGAGCATTTCGAAAGACGCTGGAACTGCTGGAATATGACAGACAGGCGTTCATCTTCGATCACACCGGGTGCCATCCTGCGCACTGTCCGCACGCAGCGGCAGGTGGGGGATCATTGGCGCATGAGCGAAGACCACACGCACGTACAGGAGTTCTTCGGGGCGCGAGCGGCCGACTGGGACCGGAAGTTCCCCGGGGACGGTCCCGCCTTCGCCGCCGCCGTGGCCGAATTCGACCTGCGACCCGGCGACCGGGTGCTCGACGCGGGCTGCGGGACGGGGCGGGCCCTGACCGAACTGCGCTCCGCCGTCGGCCCCTCGGGGACGGTGCTCGGCGCCGACCTCACCCCGCAGATGCTCGCCGCGGCGGTGCGGGCCGGGCGGGCGGCGGCGGGTGCGCTGCTGCTGGCGGACGTGGCCCGGCTGCCACTGCGCGACGGCGGACTCGACGCGGTGTTCGCGTCCGGGCTGATCGCCCACCTGCCCGACCCCGAGGCCAACCTGCGCGAACTCGCACGCGTGGTGCGCCCCGGCGGGCGCCTCGCCCTGTTCCACCCGATCGGCCGGTCGGCCCTGGCCACCCGCCAGGGCCGGGAGCTCACCCCCGGGGACATGCGGGCCGAGCACAACCTCGGCCCGCTGCTCGCCGGTTCCGGGTGGGACCTGGTCTCGTACGCCGATGAGGACGCCCGCTTCCTGGCCGTGGCGGTCCGCCGCCCCTGAGGTCACCCTCCTCCCCCGGCGCCACCCGGGCGGGCACCCCTCAGGCGGGGGGCGGCGCGTCGGCCCCCTGGGGTCGGCGGGGGTGCGGAACCGGGCAGCCGCCGGCACCGGACGTCGGGAAGGTGCCCAGCTCCCCCACGTCGTAGCCCCCGGGGTACCCCTTGATCTCGGGGTTCTGCCGGGCGTAGTGCGGCTGCGCGCGGGGCGGCAGCAGGCGGACCGCGCGCCCGCGCAGCCGCAGCGCGCCCTGGACCAGCCCGCGCACGCGGGGGTGCGGCGGCTCGTAGCGGAACGCGCGCAGCAGCGGCTCGTCGAGGAGGGCCCGGCCCGCGCCGCGCACCAGCGGGGCGAGCGGGGCCGGGTACCAGGAGGCCATCAGGTCGAGGGTGGCGTCGGCGACCGCGCGACCGCCCTCGTGCCAGCCGAAGTGGGCTTCCTCGTACGCGTTCAGCGTGGCTTCGAACTCCTCGAAGGAGTCCGGGACGTCCGTGATGCCCAGGTGCTGCCCGAGGGTGGCGTAGTACCGCGCGCACGCCCGCTGTTCGTGGTGGGTCAGCGCGCGCCAGCCGTAGACGTCCAGCCAGCGTTTCGGAATCACCACGAAGGTGCACAAGACGTAGCGCATGTCCTCGTTGGAGATGGTGTAGCCGCCGTGCATCCGGTTCACGCGCCGGATCGCGGCGCGCCCGGTGTCGCTGTCGAAACCGTGCTCCAGCACCGCGTCGAGGAGCAGCGCGGTGTCGTCGTAGCGCTTCTGGGCGCGGCCGGTGAACTCGCCGGTCTCGGCGAGCAGCCCGCCGATGCTGGGGACGGCGTACGTCCGGTGGAGGGCCAGCTCCAGCGCTCTGGCGAAGTCCCAGGGGAACTCGTAGGTGGCGGTGAGTCGGTAGATGGCCAGGAAATCCCGCTCCGGATCGAGCCCGAGGATCTCTTTCAGCCGGTCGTAACGCTGCACCGGGCGTCCCTTTCTGTGGCGGGCTCCCAACTCTACGTGCGGGCAGCTGCCTTGGAAATCGGTGCACTCCCGCTCTCGACTAGGGGGTTACTCGCTGGTTAGGGTGCGCCGACAGATGAGCCACCAGGAGGGTACGTGTCCGACGAGGAGGGCGACGGTTCGCTGTACGTGCTGTCCGCCGTATTGCTGACCCCGGCCCAGTTCCCGAGCATCCTGGGAGACGACTACCCGGAGGCCTGCTCGTTGCTCGGCGTGCCCGCCGCCGGGGACGGGTACGGGCTGGTGCTCGGCCAGGACGAGGACGGCGCCCGCTGGACGGTGGTCGTCGACGACGTCGCGCTCGTGGCGACGGCCATCGCCTCCTGGGACTGCGGGATGGAGTACGACCTCTCGCCCGACGAGCGCAGCATCGTGGTCTCCCTGGCGGGCTGGCCCCTGGCCCTGTCCGTCGCCGCGCCCGGCATCCCCGAGCCGCACGATCCCGAGCAGGGCGCGGACGGCACGGGGCGGGTACCGCTGGCTCCGCCCTCCGCCGAGAGCTGGGGGCCGGTCCAGCGGCGGATGGGCGCGGACCAGATCGCCCGCCAGTGGGCCGAGTGGCGCGAGCGGTTCGACTCCGACGGCGGCGGTCAGCCCGTCGAGCACCCGGGGCTGGCCCGGGTGCTGGAGCAGGCACGGGCCTACACCACCGCGCCGCCACCGCCGGGGCGGGTGCGGTCCGCCTTCGCCGGCGAGGGCGCCAGGACCCTGCGGGTGGACGGGCCCGGGTGGTCGCTGGTGGCCCGCACCGACGACATCGCCTTCGTCCTGCTGGACGAGGGCCCGAGCGAGGTCATCCCGGTACCCCGGGACGGCGACGCGGACCTGCCCGGACTCCTGGCGGCTCTGGACGGGGTCGCGGTCCGGCCGGTGTGAGCGGACGGGCGCGGGCGTGAACGGGTGCGGGTGCGGGTGGACGCGGGCGCGGGTCGGCGCCGGCGACGGCGCGGGTCGACCCGGGCGCCGGGGGCCTCAGCGGCCCGCGCGTCAGACCCGTTCGAGCGCGACGTGCGGCCGCGGCGGCAGGGTGACGCTGATGGCGTCGCCCGGGCGGATCGTGCCGCCCTCGCGGACCACGCCCATGACGCCCGCCTTGCGCACCACCCGACCCGTCTCGTCCCGGCCCACCACCTGCTTGAGCAGGCCCTGCTGGAACGCGTCGATCTGGAGGCACGGGTTGCGCAGACCCGTGACCTCGACGACCGCTCCCTCACCGAAGCACAGCAGCGCACCGGTCGGCAGGCCGAGCAGGTCTATGCCCTCGGTGGTCACGTTCTCCCCGAGCTGACCCGCTGCGACCTCGAAGCCCTCCTGCGCGACCTCGTCGAAGAGCTCGCGGTGGATCAGGTGGACCTGCCGGAGGTTGGGCTGCGTCGGGTCCTGGGCGACCCGGGAGCGGTGCTTGACGGTGACCCCCGCGTGCACGTCCCCTTCGACACCGAGACCCACCAGGAGCGTGATGCTCTCCCGCGTGGGCTTGGTGAACGAGTACACGTCATTGCTGTTGACCGCCGTGACCAGGCCGGTACCCATCAGGCACTTCCCCCCTCGGACGCTGTCAGCGCCCTATTTGCCTTCTGTTCTTCGACACGCCGCGCAGTCGGCGCCGCTGGGAGGGATCGAGCATCAGGTAGGCGGCGGCCGGTACCCCGATCAGGACCAGCAGACCCACCCAGAATCCGACCGTGAAGAACAAGATGATCGCTGCCGCCACTCCGGCCGCGGCGACCTTTCCGCTCGTCGACATCGGGGACCCCTCTCCTCGCGTGCTCCGACTGCTTCTTCCTCTGTAACGCGACCGCCCGACCACTCGTTCCCGACCGCTCGTTCCCGGCCACCGGACACACCAGGTGACGTGATCCGGGTCACGGCCGGACAGTGGGTTCTCCGCGTGACGGCTGGGGTACTCTCGGCGACCTTGAACCCGGTAGTCAAGTTTGAGGAACGCGTGCAGCCCGACATTTCCGTCCTCATCCGCTGTTCAGCCGTCTTCCTTCCCACCGATCCCGCCGGTCCCGCCCGCCACGGCAGGATCGCCTTCTGGAGCCGGGACGGAGAGCTGACCGACGCCATCCGGCCAATCGGATCTCCTGGACCTCTTGGGGCTCCGGCGCCTGCCGGGCCTGCCGGGCCTCCCGGATCCCCCTGGCCGCCCTGGTCGCTCGAAACCCTCAGCGTCGTCGTCGCCGACGGTCCGGAACCGGCCGCGGTCACGGTCACCGCGCTCGTGCTGCCGGTGGCCGACGCCCTGCCCCTCCTCGTCCGGGCCCGCCTCGCCGTCGCCGCCTCCGGAGCCGCCACCTCCGGAGCCCCCGCCTCCGGAACGACTGCCTCCGCAGCAGCCGCCTTCTGGGGCGCCGCCGGGCTGCTCGCCCTGCGCTTCCTGGCCGACGGGCTGCTCCTGCCCGGGCTGACCACCGCCGCGTACGACGCCTGGCGGATCGGCCCGCTCGACCAGGGCGACCACGACCGCGTGCGGGAGTTGGCCGCCGCGATGCCGCCCGAGGCCCACTGCGTCCCCCTGACCACCACCGGGCCGTTGCTGCTGCCCGCGCCCGAACCGTTGCTGCGCGTCTTCCTCGACGCGGTCGCCGACACCCTCCCCCGGTCCCCCGCCGCCGCGGCCGCGACGGCCGGCCCGGTCTTCGCCGCACCCGCCGCGGAGCGGCATCCCGAGCTGCGCCCCTGGGCCGACGAGATCGCCGCCGCGCACGACGCGGCGGTACGGATCTCCCTCCGCGTCGAGCTGACCGCTTCCCCGGACCGCCCGACCCGTCCCGCCGGCGGTCCCACCGGCGACCCCACCAGCGCTCCCGATGCCGAGCCCGGTGCCGGGCCCGGCTGTCGGGCCGTCCTCCAGATGCACGGTCTCGGTGGCGCCGCGCTCGTGGCCGATGCCGCCGACGTCTGGTCGGGCGCCGGCCCGGCGGCTACCGGGTTCCCTCCCCGCGCCCGGCGGGACGCGCTCCGGGCGCTGCGCCGCGCGGCCAGGGCCTGGCCCCCGCTGGCCCCGCTGCTCACCGCGGCCGTGCCGGATGCCGTGCCGCTCGCCGACGAGGAGGTCGCCGAGCTGCTCGGTCCCGCGGCCACCGCGCTGGCGGCCGACGGGGTCCAGGTGCACTGGCCGCGCGGACTCGCGCGGACCCTCGACCCGCGCGCGGTCATCGACTCCGGCTCCGGTGCCGCGCTCACCGGGCCGCTGTCCGGGGCGGCACCGCTCTCCTTGGCCTGGCGGCACTCGCTCGGCGGCCACGGCGACCTCACCGCCGAGGAGCTGGACCGGCTCGCCGAGGCGAAGCGGCCGCTGGTCCGGCTGCGGGACCAATGGGTCCTGATCGACCCGGCCGAGGCGCGCCGGGCCCGGGCCCGCGCCCGGCAGGAGCGCGCCGTCGCGCCGCTGGACGCGCTGATCGCCGTACTCACCGGATCGACGGAACTGGACGGGCGGCGGGTCGACGTGACCGCGACCGGCTCGCTGGAGCGGCTGCGCGCGCTGCTCTCCGCGGATCCGGAGCACCCGGGCGCGCCCGGCTCCCCCGACGCCCAAGTCGTCACAGCTCCGCCGGAGCTGCGGGCGACCCTGCGCGACTACCAGCTGCGCGGGCTGCGTTGGCTGGTCCGGATGACCGAGCTCGGCCTCGGCGGCTGCCTGGCCGACGACATGGGCCTCGGCAAGACCATCACCCTCATCGCCCTGCACCTGCACCGGCAGCGGGATCCGGGGACGGCCGGGGCGACCCTGGTCGTCTGCCCGGCCTCGCTGCTGGGCAACTGGCAGCGCGAGATCGAACGGTTCGCCCCGGGGACGCCCGTACACCGCTTCCACGGCGCCCGGCGCAGTCTGGACGGCCCCGCCGGCGGCTCCTTCGTCCTCACCACCTACGCCACCATGCGGGCCGCCGCTCCCGAACTCGCCTCCGCCGACTGGGGGATGGTGGTGGCCGACGAGGCGCAGCACGTCAAGAACCCGCACTCGGCGACGGCGAAGGCGCTGCGCACGATCGGGGCTCCGGCCCGGGTGGCGCTCACCGGAACACCGGTGGAGAACAACCTCACCGACCTGTGGGCCGTGCTCAACTGGACCACCCCCGGCCTGCTGGGGCGGCTCGGCACCTTCCGCGCGCGCTTCGGCGAGGATGTCGAATCGGGCCGTGATCCGCTGGCCGCCGACCGACTGGCCTCCCTGGTACGGCCGTTCCTGCTGCGGCGCAGGAAATCGGATCCCGGGATCGCCCCGGAGCTGCCGCCCAAGACCGAGACCGACCACGCGGTCACGCTGAGCGCCGAGCAGGCGGGCCTCTACGAGGCGGTCGTGCGCGAGACCCTCGCGGCGATCGCGGCGGCGGACGGAATGGAGCGGCGCGGGCTGGTGGTCAAGCTGCTCACCTCGCTCAAGCAGATCTGCAACCACCCCGCCCAGTACCTCAAGGAGGGCGGTGGACGGTCCGGGAAGTTGGATCTGCTGGACGAGCTGTTGGACACGATCGTGTCCGAGGGCGGTTCGGTGCTGGTCTTCACCCAGTACGTGGCCATGGCCCGGATCCTGGAGCGGCATCTGGCGGCCCGCGGGATCCCGGCCCAACTGCTGCACGGCGGGACCCCGGTGGCCCGCCGCGAGGAGCTCGTGGACCGCTTCCAGGACGGCGAGGTCCCGGTGTTCCTGCTGTCGCTCAAGGCCGCGGGCACCGGCCTCAACCTCACCCGCGCCGGACACGTCGTCCACTACGACCGCTGGTGGAACCCCGCCGTCGAGGAACAGGCCACCGACCGCGCCTACCGCATCGGCCAGACCCAGCCCGTCCAGGTCCACCGGATCATCGCCGAAGGCACCGTCGAGGACCGCATCGGTCAACTCCTGTCCCGCAAGAAGGCTTTGGCGGACGCGGTACTGGGAGCGGGCGAAGCGGCCTTCACCGAGCTGAGCGATGCCGACCTGGCGGCCCTCGTCGCGCTGCGCGGCCCGGACGACAGCGCCGCCACCGACCGGAAGGAGCGCGCGTGAGCACCCACGAGTACGACGAGCACGGCGCCCACGGCGAGGACCCCCCGTACGACGAGGACCTCGCGTACGGGTACGAGCGGACCTTCCCCGCCCTGCCTCCCTCGGGAACCGGGCGCGGCTTCGCCGGGACCTGGTGGGGCCGGGCCTGGCTGCGCGCGCTGGAGGACAGCGCGCTCGACGGCGAACAGCTGCGCCAGGGGCGCCGGTTGGCCAGGTCCGGCGCGGTCGGCGCGGTGTCGGTGCGCCCGGGGCGGCTGACCGCGGTGGTCCGGGACCGCGACGGCACGGCGCACCGCACGGACCTACTGCTCCAGGAGTTCGGGGAGGCGGACTGGGGCCGCGTACTGGACCTGGCGGCCGCCGAGTCGGGGCACATCGCGGCGCTGTTGGAGCGGGAGGTGCCGCCCGAGCTGGCCGAGGACGCCGCGGCCGCCGGGGTCGAACTGCTGCCGGGGATCGGCGGTCTGGACCCCGACTGCGACTGCGGCGAGTGGGACCACTGCCCGCACACCGCGGCGCTCGCCTACCAGGTGGCGCGGCTGCTCGACCAGGACCCCTTCGTGCTCCTGCTGCTGCGCGGGCGGGGCGAGCGCGCCGTGCTGGACGCCCTGGAACGCCGCAGCGCGGCGGCGGCCGCCGGCCCGGGTGCGCAGGAGGGCGGGTGTGCGGTCACGGGCGCGCCCGCGGCGCAGGTGTTCGCCGCGCGCGGCGCCGTCGCACCGCTGCCACCGCTTCCGCGACTGCCGGCGGCGCCCGGCCATCCGCCCCAGTCCGAGGGCGAGGAGGAGCCCGAACTCGACCTGGACGCGGTGGAGTTCATCGCACAGGCGACGGCCGTCGAGGCCCACCGGATGCTGGCCCGGGCCCTGTCCCCCGGGGCCGCTCCCGCACCTGCGGCACTCACCCTCGATCAGGACGCGGTGCGACTGGCCGCGTCCGAGGGGGCGCCGGTACGGGTACGGGCCCGCCTGGCGGCGGCTTCGGGGCGCGACCGGGCGGCCCTGGACCTCGCGGTGCGGGCCTGGGGCTTCGGCGGGGCCCCGGCGCTCGCGGTGCTGGAGGAGGACTGGGCCCCGGACCGGGCGGCCCTGGGGCGGGCCAGGGCCGCGCTGGCCGCGGCCTGGCCGGACGAGGAGGCACCGGTGCTCCGGCGGGTCCGGGCCCGCTGGACCCCGACCGCGTATCCGGATCGCCAATTGCGGCTGGGACGCGAGGGGTTGTGGTGGCCGTACCGCAAGGAGGCCGGCCGCTGGCTGCCGGCGGGCCCCCCGGCCCGCGATCCCGCGTCGGCACTGGCCGTACCCGGCCCCGGGGACGCCGCGCAGGATTCCTGAACCGGCCGGGGCCCCGGGGACTGGCCGACGTACGGCTTGCCGGAGGTGGGGGCCGGTACGACGATGGGGCGCCAGGTACCGCCACATCCCGGGAGGCTGACACATGGGCGATCCTTCGGTCGCGTTGCCGGGCGGGGCCGATCCGGTCGAGCGGGGTCGGGAACTGCGGCGCGCGCACGAGGCGTTCACGGTGGACGGGCGGGTCGAGGCGCCGGTGCGGGCGGTGATCGCGAAGTCCTGGCGGCGCTGCGCGCGGGCCCGGGTCAGCCCGGAGTGCACGGCCCGGGTCGAGCTGGCGGAGCCGGAGCTGCGCGCCTACCGGGAGGTGCATCCACTGGCGCGGGTGATGCCGGTGTTCCGCGAGCTGGTGGGGGCGTTCGCGGCGCACGGGGCCCACCTGTTGGCGGTGTGCGACGCCCGGGGGACGCTGCTGTGGGTCGAGGGCGAGAGCGCGACCTTGGACCGGGCGCGCGGGCTGGGGTTCGTACCCGGTGCGCGCTGGTCGGAGTCGGCGATGGGGACGAACGCCCCGGGGACGGCGGTGGCCGTCGGGGAACCGGTGCAGGTCTTCGGGGCGGAGCACTTCAGCAGGCACGTGCACCCCTGGACGTGCGCGGCGGCGCCGGTGCGGCATCCCCGGACCGGGCGGCTGTTGGGCGCGGTGGACATCACGGGCGGCGACGGGCTCGCGCACCCGCATTCACTGGCGTTCGTACAGGCGGTGGCCCGGGCCGCCGAGGCGCAGCTCGCGCTGCTCGATCCGGGGGATGCCGCGGGTGCGGCGGGTGCGGTGGCCTCGGCGACGGGCACGGTGGCCCGCGTGACGGGCACGGCGTACCCCGCGACTCCCCCGACCTCGGCGTACGGGGCCGGCGCCGCGGACTCCTTGACCGCGCTGGGGCGGGACGAGGCGCTGCTGATGACCGGTGGGCGCACGGTGCGGCTGGGGCACCGGCACAGCGAGATCGTGGCGCTGCTGGCCCATCACCCCGAGGGGCTGTCGGGCGAGGAGCTGTCGATCGCCCTGTACGAGGACGAGCGGGTCGCGCCGGTGACCCTGCGCGCCGAAATGTCGCGGCTGCGCTCCCTCCTGGGTCCGCGCGCCCTGCTGTCGCGCCCGTACCGGACGGCCTCGCCACTGGAGGCGGACTTCACCACCGCGATCCGGCTGCTGGCCTCGGGAGCCGTTTCCGCCGCCCTCGGCGGGTACCCGGGCCCCCTGCTGCCCGGTTCACGGGCGCCCGGCATCGTTCGGCTGCGGCGCCGGATCGAGGACCAGGCGCGGGCGGCGGTGATCGCCCGCGCGGATGCGGGACTGCTGGCCGACTGGGTGTGCAGCCCGTGGGGCGAGGACGATCCGGCGGCGTGGCGGGCACTGGCCGCCGCGCTGCCGCGGGAGGGGCGCCCGGTGGCGCTGGCCCGGCTGCGCGCGCTCGACGCCGAGCTGGGCGGCGTACGCCCGGTTCCCCGACCGTCCCGCACCGGCGCGGGCGCGGGCGCAACGTATCCGCAACCTGCGCGCTCCTAGCCTCCTCCCGAGCGCCGTCCGGTCCGGTACGGCGCCCGACAAAGGGGAGGACGTCCATGGCTCGCTACGCTGCGCCCGGTACCGAGGGGGCGCTCATGTCGTACGCGTCCCGCTACGACCACTTCATCGGCGGCGAGTACGTCGAGCCGGCGCTCGGCCAGTACTTCGCCAACCCGTCCCCGGTCAACGGGCAGCCTTTCACCGAGGTCGCGCGCGGTACGGCGGCCGACGTGGAGCGGGCGCTGGACGCGGCGCACGCGGCGGCGCCAGCCTGGGGCCGCACCTCCCCCGCCGACCGCTCCCTGGTCCTGCTGCGCATCGCGGACCGGATGGAGCAGAACCTCCAGGCGCTGGCGGTCGCGGAGACCTGGGAGAACGGCAAACCGGTGCGCGAGACCCTGGCGGCGGACATTCCGCTGGCCATCGACCACTTCCGGTACTTCGCTGGTGCGGTACGGGCCCAGGAGGGCACGCTCAGCGAGCTCGACGACGACACGGTGGCCTACCACTTCCACGAGCCGCTCGGCGTGATCGCCCAGATCATCCCGTGGAACTTCCCCATCCTGATGGCGGTGTGGAAGCTGGCGCCGGCCCTGGCCGCGGGGAACACGGTGGTACTCAAGCCCGCGGAGCAGACCCCGGCTTCGGTGCACTACTGGCTGAGCCTGGTCGCGGACCTGCTGCCGCCGGGCGTGGTCAACATCGTGAACGGCTTCGGCGAGGAGGCCGGCAAACCGCTCGCCTCCAGCCCGCGCGTGGCGAAGATCGCCTTCACCGGCGAGACCTCCACGGGCCGCCTGATCATGCGGTACGCGGCCGAGAACCTGAAGCCGGTCTCGCTGGAGCTGGGCGGCAAGAGCCCGAACATCTTCTTCGACGACATCTGGACCGTCGACGACGAGCTGCGCGACAAGGCGCTGGAGGGCTTCGCGATGTTCGCCCTCAACCAGGGCGAAGTGTGCACGTGCCCGTCGCGCGCCCTCATCGAGCGCGGCCGCTACGCGGACTTCCTGGACGCGGCCATCGCCCGGACCGAACTGATCGTCCCCGGGCACCCGTTGGACACGGACACGATGATCGGCGCCCAGGCCTCGGAGGAGCAGCTCAAGAAGGTCCTGTCCTACCTGGAGATCGGGCAGCAGGAGGGCGCGAAGATCCTGACGGGCGGTCAGCGCATCGAGCCGGGCGGGGAATTGGCCGGTGGGTACTACGTACAGCCGACCATCTTCGAGGGCAACAACCGCATGCGGGTCTTCCAGGAGGAGATCTTCGGCCCGGTGGTGTCGGTGACCTCCTTCCAGGACTTCGAGGACGCGATCCGGATCGCCAACGACACCCCCTACGGCCTGGGCGCCGGCGTGTGGACGCGCGACGTGAACACCGCCTACCGCGCGGGCCGGGCGATCCAGGCGGGCCGTGTCTGGCAGAACTCCTACCACGCGTACCCCGCCCACGCGGCCTTCGGCGGCTACAAGCAGTCGGGCGTGGGCCGCGAGACCCACAAGATGATGCTGGACCACTACCAGCAGACGAAGAATCTGCTGGTGTCCTACTCTCCGAACAAGCAGGGCTTCTTCTAGAGGCGCGAAAAAGGGCGCCTGACCTGGGGTTTCCCATGTCAGGCGCCTTCCTTGTCAGCCCACCGCAATGCAGCCCGGATTGTGTGCCCTATCCCAGTTCATCCCACTGGTATCCCATCCCTGACCAGCGGTTCCGGACCAGTCGCGGACCAGAATCCGGTGATCAACCCTCTTCGGGAGCCTCACCAGCGCGCTTGTCCCACTCCTTCATGGACTGCTCGATGAGCAGGTTGGAGTGCTCCTGGACTCCGGCGAGGAACTTGGCGTAGTGGCGGAAGAGAACCTCGATGCTCTGCCCGGCACGCCGCGCGCACTCGGCCGGATCGACGCCAGAGTGGAGCCAGAACGAGATCCCCGCATGCCTGAGGTCGTACGGCCGCTTCGCAAGACGTGTGGAGAGCTCGTTCGGGGTCAGGACGTACTCACGCGCCCGCTTCCATGTCACGCCATAGGCGGCAGCATCGAGATAGTTCCCCGCCGCGTTGCGAAAGAGCCGACCGTCCGGAGCCACTCCGAACCGGTCGATGTGCCTGCGGAGTATCCGCACGAACGCCGGAGGAATGGGGACAGCGCGCGTCGCGGTGGCAGCACGACGTTTCAGGGAGTGGATCTCGTGCACCTCCCCGCTGTCAGTCCATGCCTTTCCCGATGCAACGACTCCACCTGTCAGGTTGAGCATCCCCCAGCCCATCTTTGGGAGATGGCACTGGGACCGCTGAAGGTGGATGGCCTCCCCCGGTCGCATCGCCGCGTAGTACAGGCAGCCGAAGAAGGCTTCGACGTGTGGCCCTCTCCCCCGACCCGCGGCCACCGCGGCGAGCAGCTGGGCCACCTGGTTGGGATTCGGAACAGATGCCGGGTCGACTTCATCATCGACCGGCGGAGGGGACCACCTGACCCCGGCAAGCGGGTTCTGGGCGAAGTAGCCCCTCTCAACCGCGGTTCCCAGCACCTCACTGACCGCTGCCCGCTTGCGCCGCGTGGTCGAGGCCGCGGCAGCCTTGCCGTCCACTTTGCGGGCCATGGCGTCCAAACCCCGACGCAGCACGTCGGCCTCTGTCAGCGCACTGAGAGGAAGCGAGTTCTTCTTCATCCAGTCGATGGCTGACTGCCACTCCCCGCACGGCTCCTCCTCCCATTCCCTCTTGTTGAATGCCCACGAGTACAGCGCCCGGCGAAGCACCCGCGGTTCAGAGAAGGCAACCCCGCGGTCTACAAAGGCAGGCGTAATCGTGGCGAGGGCATCCGCCAGCGTACGGCGGGTGTTCCCAGGGGTTCGGTCCCAACGCTGGTCGATGTACTCATGGGCCAGGTCGTACCACGTGGTGCGCAGCTTGATCGCCCGCAGCTCCGAAGCCGGCAGACCAGTCTGCTCGTCGAACGGCTCGCCATCGCGAGCCGCTGTCATCAGCTTCGCGTGCCGGCTATCCGCAAGCCCCTTGGTCATGAAGGACTCGGACTTCTCGCGACCGCTGACTGTCCAACGGACCATGAACGGCTTCCGGCGCTCGGGCCGTTCGCGTATGTCCCAAAACCGGACGTTGTAGCTCATCGCCAATTCGGAGTGTCCTTCTCACACGCATCCCACCAGGCATCCAGGTCGACACGACGACAGCGAAGTTCACCGTTCGGCAGCTTGATCATGCGCGGCGCCTGGTCGCGAGCACGCAGTCGATAGAACGCGGAAGGACTCATACGGATCTCCGCAAGCACCTCGGCGAGTTTGAGCGCAGGGGGACGGGCCAATGCTGGACTTCCTTCTTCTCAGAGAACGTGTTGGGGATTGAAGTGGTGACGATCTCGATCAAGCCCACAGCGGTATCGGTCCATGGAACTCGGAGTCGGGACGTGGCCGCTCTCCGCGTTCACGGCGACTCACTGAATGACCGCCAAGGTGCTCCCCTTTGGGTACCAGTCGAAGAAGCTGGACTTCGCGACTCTCAAGTCGTCGCTGACCTCACCGACCATGAGCTTGTCCGGCAATTCGCGCTTGCCCGCTGCCGACACCGGCGGACGTACCCAGCGACCGCGCGCCTCCATGTGGAGTGACATGGGTAGGACTGTCTCTACCCGGGCACCTCGCGGATCCTGGAAAAGGGCATTCGATATCGCAGATCGGCTCGTGAATTATTCCTTGTGAGGGCTGGAGCGACAGATGGAAACCCCACGAGAGAGCTGTCTGCACTACGACCTCCGGGCAACAGTTCGGTCGTGACTACAGCCCTGCTGCCGGCACTTCTGTGCCTGTTAGCCGCCGATCTCCATCCGCGCAGCTCCACCGCCAAGCACAGCCGCTGCGAACAGATCCAATGATCCGGAGGATCCGGGATTTCCGAATTCACGGATCGCGTGATACTCGCCCCGCCTCATCGATCCCGCCGAAATGGCGTCGCCCGCGCTCCACCACCGCAAACTGCAGGTCAGGCCTGCGCGGTGCGGTGCCTCTTACGCATCTCCGCCGTATACAACTTCGTGGATGGCCCTCCGGTCCACTCTCCGCAAACGCACACAGCCAGGTACCGCGACCGGCCAGCACATCCAACGGTCAGAGATGTCCCTCCCCTCGTGTGCTGTACTGCGCCGACGCCTGTCCATCGACTCGGATCGGGGGGGTGGAATCAGGGCATGGCGTATCGCGGATCGGCACACGGGGTATTCCTTGCAAGATGCGCTCGGGGCCGGCTCATCAGGCCAGCAGCGTGGATCGGGGCAGCAGGAGGCGGTCCACCGATCGACCCTCAGGGTCCACACGGCTTACCCCACTGCGTCCGCGCGGCTCCACCGCCAAGCACAGCCTGCGAACTACTTCAATGGTCCGGAGAATCCCCGGTTTGGCTGACCGGGGATCATCGGCTATACATCGCTTTCGGTGCAGCAGAACGGGCTGGCCGATGACAGCTAGCCAGCCTGTAGTTACCCTCCGCGGAGGTGCTCTCGCCCACGCGGACGAGGGCACCGCCCTCCACCAGGCGGACCAGGCTGGCCGCCACGACCTTGTCGGCGATCCCCAAGGCCCGGGCGATCTGCTCCGGCGTCACTCGGGGGTAGGCGGCGATATGGAGAAACACGGCTGGGTCGCGTCGATAACCGACTTCGCTGAGTTCCCAACCGATGAGGCCCGCCAAGGACACGCACAGGCATAGAGCCGTGGCGACGGAGAGATGATCGTGGCGATGTTGGCCGATCACCGCGGATGCGGATCCGAGCACGAAGAGGAGTGGGGAGGTTAGAGCAAATGTAAGCAAAAAGGGCTTCGTCAGGGCGCTTCCTTGGATCGGCAGCTGAGTCGCCGCGCCACGAGGCGACAGGAACATCACGGATTTCATGCGACCTTGTGGAGATGGGGTCTTACGGGGTGTTGTACGTTGACATGCCCGAAGGGAAGGTGCCAGTCATCTGGGCACGATTAGCGTCTGCCGTGAGCGAATCCAATTTCAACCCAACCCGTGCACGACAGGAAAGCCAGCTCATGCGGACCGAAGAATCGACTGGGGACCAGTCACTGGGCCAGCTGCGTCTATCGGCGAAATAGCACACGGACGGCCCGCCTCGGCACGCGATGCGCTCGCCTCCACCAAGGCCGCGAGCGGGACTCGCAGCCACCGGGACGCCACGCATTCGGCACTGCAGCCCCGCAGCAAGACGTGCGATGTGGCCCACCTCCGAGCCGCCAACCTGCTCTCTCGGAGAACGGCCTCGAATCGACGCCCGCCGCTGCAGCTGTCCCGACCAATACCCGTGGGCCCGAGGGCTCCGTCCTGGTGGGTCGAGGCGATCCACAGGTCCGCGGCTATCTGGAGGAGCATCCCCGGCGTTGGACCCGAGGGCTCCTTGGGAATCCCAAGCGATCAGCCTGCTGTTACTTCCGCCACCTCTTGGGCGGAGCTTCTGAGCACGAGCCACCAGGCCCGACACGTCCGGGGCACCTCGGCTCTGTACGAGGTCACCGAGTCCAGCCATTTCCCGGACGGTCGACGGGCACCGGCCGGCCTGCGGATTTCGCCCTGGCATGGAAGGTACTGCGTGTCGGCTCCACACTGACCGGTATCAAGTTTGGGAGCGGGCTAGCTAGTCGAGTGGCGCAGGGGCGCCAAGGCTTAGAGCTCGTAACAGGATCATGAGCGAGCCTTCTTCAGCCGGCGCCAGCAGATGAGGCTGCAGGCAAGGGAGACGAAGGCGTCGTGGAGTTCGGTGCGGCGTTCCCATCGGGTGGCGAGTCGTTTGAACTGGTGGAGCAGGGCGAAGGTTTGCTCCACGACGTAGCGGAGCTTGCCCATGTCCTTGATGTTCGGACATCCCTTGCGGGAGATCACGGGCAGGATCCGGCGTTTCCGCAGTTCTTCCCGGTTCGGGTTCGAGTCGTAGCCCTTGTCTCCGAGCAGGGCTTCGGGGCGCCGGCGGGGCCGGCCGGGCCTGCCCGCGACGGGCGGAATGCCGTCGACCAGGGCGAGGGTCTGGGTGACGTCGTTAACGTTGGCCGCGGTGGTGATGACCTTGAGTGGAGTGCCGCGTCCGTCGCAGATCAGGTGGTGTTTGCTGCCTGTTTTCCGCCGGTCGACCGGCGACGGACCGGTGTCGGCGCCCCCTTTTTCGCGCGGTTGTGGGAGCCATCCACACAGGCCCGGGACCAATCGAGCTCGCCGGCCGCATTCAGCTCGGCGAGCAGGACGCGGTGGAGCTGGTCGAAGACCCCGGCCTGCTGCCATCGCTCCAGCCTGCGCCAGCAGGTCTGCCCGGAGCCGAACCCCAGCTCCAGCGGGAGCAGTTGCCAGGCGATGTCGTTGCAGAGCACGTACAGGATCCCCTGCAGGCACAGCCGGTCCGGCACCGGCCGCGGCCCTGGCGACCGCTCCGGCCAAGGCGGCAGCAACGGCTCGATCAGCAACCACAAGTCATCGTCCACGATCCACCGGCGAGTACTCACACACTCCCGAACGGTCGAATCGTCACACCGGTCACGGCCGACCCGACCACTTCAGCAAGATCCTGTTACGAGCTCTTAGCATCGTTCCAAGCTCGGGTAGCTCATGCATCAAGCCCGTGTTCCGTCACAGGATCCGCCACCCGAGGTCCGCCTCGCCTCGCCTGAGGGCGCGGACCCGCCGCTCGACTTCGTCGATGCTGCCGGGCGTGTGACCGCTCTTCCGCGCGTTGGTCGTAATCATGCGGAGCTCTCGGAGGTCACGGAGCGTTGCATAGCCTGACCACTTCGTCACGTCGAATCCGTACGCTGCGGCGAAATCGTCGTAGTGCGGCCTGCCGTACCCGAATCGGCGTGAGTGGACCTCGACCGTGACGAGGTCCCATTCAGGTTGTCCGATCGCCACCGTGTCCCAGTCGCACAGAACCACCGATCCGCCGGCCGCGTGGAGGGCGTTGCGGTGCTGCGGGTCCCCTTGGATGACGCTCGGCTGGCACTCGAAGACGACCTCGCCGAGGGCCTCCTCAAGCTGATCAACGCGGGAGGACAGGAAACGGAGATCGGCGGGCGGCAGCGTCGTGGTGGCCGAGATGGATCGCCGGATCGCGCGTACGTTGTCGTGCTCCGGGAGGTCGAAAGGGGGAAGGTCGAGGGTGTGGAGCATCTGGAGCGGTTTGGCCAGTTGCTCCGCGGCCACGGAGGCTCCCAACTGGGGCAGGTAGTCCCAGAACGTCACCGAGTGCTGCCGGTCGACGAGGACCGGCTGGTCGCATTCGAGAAGAGACACTGTGGGGAACCCTGTGTCCATCAGCCAGCGAGTGAAACACACCGTACGCTCGACGGCTTCGGGCGCGGTGCCGATTCGGGCGATCTTGGCAACGACGGGATGGCGGGATAGGCGCAGGACGGCATTCGTGTGCCCTCGGAGGACACGGGCGCCCTCGGCGTCCAGGCCGACCGTCGCGCAAGCCTGGTGCAGGATGCTTCGCATGTCCGCTTCGGTGTAGCCGCCGGGTGCTGTCGGCAGTGCAGTCATGGGGTCAATCTGTCTGACGATAGGCCCAGCTGTCACTTCGGTCCGCTGGGGCTAGCCAGAAGTTCACGCAGCTCCATGGCCGCACGCGTCCTCCCGTTCGGCCCTGGCAGACTCTCGATGACGCCGCGTGCTCGCGCGCTGATGATGGAGGTCCGGTGCTCTTCTGGAACCTGGAGAAAGACGGCTGTGGCCAACTGACAGGCCTCGGTCCCGCTGCGGTCTCTGGCCAGGCAGATGGCTGTCTCCAGCCGCAGGAGGGTTGGGTCAATCCCCGTCATGACCGGGTAGAGGGCGATGGCTTCGCTTTGGGTCTTCATCGCGGCAGCGCTTCGGCCCAGGGCGGTGTACGTGCCGCTGAGGTAGAGCAGGTACCGGCGCCGGGGAAAGGCGAAAGCGTCGTCATCGGCCCCGGTGGCAAGGCGCTCGTAGATCGACGCCGCTTCTCGGAGCCGAAGCTCAGCTTGGGCGCCGCCGCCGATCTGGGCCAGTGCCCTCGCCTCCGCCATCGTGGCGAATGCTGCTGTTGCGGTCGGCCGGCCCCGGGTCAGGAGTCTTGCCTCTCGGGCGAGCGTGATGGCGGTGTCGAGAGGGCCGTAGTAGTACGGCAGCATCGCGGCCTGCGCCCGGACGCGCGCGCGTAGGTCCAAGTTGCCGCTCTCTTCCGCGGCGAATCGGGCGGTCTCGTACCAGACGCCACTGCGGCGCAGGTCTCCGAGTTTCATGAGGGAGTCGGCGATCAGCGTGGCCAAGAGGGCGGTCATCTCGGTCAGGCGGACGTGTACGGAGGTTGTCTGCCGTTCTCGCACCAGTGCCTCGACATCGTCGAGCTCCTCCAGTAGCTGCGTCAGCATGGCTTCTGGAGGCGTGTACAGGTACTGCCTCCGGAGGAGTAGGAGTCGCTCGTCCAGGAGGTCGATCTGCCCGCCCGCGACCGTGCCCGCCGCGAGGGCCGAGTTCGTCGACCGTCGTGCGGCATCAACGCGGTCTGCCAGTGACGAGGGGCTCGCAACGGCAGGTACTGGGAGCAGTGCCTCCTCGGTGGGGCCGGCGGACGGCGGCTCGCCGGAAAGACCGAGGGCGCGTGGCGTGGCACCGTAGTACGCGCACAGCACGGAGACGACGGCCCTTCGTGGTTCGCGGCCGCCAGTTTCCCAGGAGCTCAACTGGTCGCCTTCGACTCGTGGTCCTTCGGGGTCGTGGTCTAGAGCCAGGGCGCGGACCTCTCGACCAGCGACGGCCAGCGTCTTGCCGAGGGTCAGGCGGTAGGCCCGGAGACGCGAGACTCCGCAGTGCTGGTGGATCAGGTCGGCGATGTCGTGATGGGACCGGCTGACCTTCTCCTCGCGGACACGGATAGCGCGCGCGCAACTTGGCCGGTGAGGAGGCGCGGGTGTCGTCACGTGGGCTCCGATCAGAGGGCGCTGCCCAGCAGCACCTCGGGGATCCCCCGATTCTCCGGCGGATGCGCCGGAGAATCCGTGGGATTCGCAAAATCTGTCGCCGCATGCGCCGGATCCGGCGGGTACGCCGGTTGAGGCCCACGTAGGCCGTGGCGATTCTTACCTACCGCCTGAGTCACATGGGCTCAGAAGCCCAATCCACGGAATGGAGGGGTCGCTCGATGTGCAGAAGAGATCCTTCGAACCGTGCGACCGGTGGACCCCAAGGCCACCGTGGCTCGACTTCTCTATGCGGCCATCTCCGTGCGCAGTTGGGCCAGTGCCTGTTCTGCGGATTCACGGGCATCGGGGAGAGCATCGCCAGCGGCGCGCAGGGCGCGCTGGAGCTGGTGTGGGAGGCGTTGGGCGCGCGCTTCACGTACGGCGCCCACGAGCAGTTCGGTGGCGCCGCGCTGGTCTCCGGCCAGGAGTCGGACACGGCCGGTGGTGATGAGCTCGATGACGCGCCACTGGGGCGCAATCGAGATGGTCGAGGTAGGAGCGGCGATTTCGGCACGTCGTATCGCGTCGTCTGTCCTGCCGGTGGCGATGAGGCCCCGCAGATGGATCTCGTAGAGGGCCGTGGGGTTGACGAGGCTCGTGTGGTCCACCTCGTCAAGGAGCTGGTGTGCCTCCGCGATCGTGCGGTCGAAGAGGGCCTGGTTGCCGAGGGATCCGGCGGCTCGGGCAAGGAGCGGCAGGACGGCCGCGCGCTCGGTCAGGTTCGGGGCGACCGCCGCGGCATGAACAAGGCGGTGGACGGCAGCGCCGACCAGGCCCGACTTTCGCAGCTCGTTTCCGTGCATGCGGAGAGCCGTGGTTGTGAGCACCGGATCGTCGAAGATGCGCACGACGTCCAGGCTCTGCGCTGTCCAGTGGGCGGCGGTGGCGAGGCGCTCCTCCGGCAGCACGTTGCCGAGAGCCGTGCCCAGACCCAGGCGGGCGTGGGCGAGGAGACGCAGGACCTCTCGTTCGGTGTTCCCGTCGCGGGCTCGGGCTTCGAGCCGGGCGACGAGCGGCCAGAGTTCCGCGACGGCTTCGGTGGCGTGCCCGGACTGGCGGGCGATCTCGGCGAGACGGACAGTGGACTGGCCGAACTGGAGCATCGCGCGGTGGTCCGCGTCGGCGGGGTCGGTGACGCCGAGCACGTGCGGGGGCAGCGAGAGGCGTTCGGCGACATGGCGCAGACTGCCTACGTCGTGCAGGTGCCGTTTCCCGAGTTCCAGGGCGGAGACGTACGTCTTGTCGTAGCCGAGGAGTTCACCGGTCTGGGTCTGGCTGTCACCGTGGACACGCCGGTGGTACCTCAGGATCGCGGACAGGTTCCGGGTGGCGAGGATGGCCTGGGCTTCAGGCGTCGCCCAATGCCAGGAGACAAGCCGGGGCGATCGTCGCGGGGACTCGCCAGTCTTCTGCGGGGTGTCCATGGCGGGTTACCTCTGCGGATGTCCGTACCAGGCAGTGATCGACTGCTTGTAGCCGGCGGGCATGTTCAAGGCGTCGACTTCGGAGCGGTGGAACAGGCCGATCTCCTTGTGTTCGTGACTCAGGGCCGGGTCACGGTCTGGGGTCAGGACCGTGCAGCCATAGGTGACGATCAGGACGCGACGGCCGGGGAGCGGCTCGTAGATCCAGGTGCCGCCAGTCAGCTCGACGCCGGCGGTGACATCCCAGCCGGTCTCTTCTGCGATCTCACGTTCCAGAGCCTTGGCGGGGCTGTCGTCCGCGGGTGCCGAACCACCTCCTTGAGCTCCAATCTCCAAGCGGCCTCCCGGGAGTTCCCACTCGGACCTTTCGTTTTTGAGCAGCAGTACCCGGTCCTTCGAGTCGAGAGCAACGCCCTTAACGGATACGGGCCACAGCGAGGGCTTGTACATCGACCGTCCCGGAGAAGTGGTGGCGGGGTTGTCCTTCGGAACGTAGCACCGCGCTCGCGGCCGCGACTCAGCCTGTCGGGTATGTCCGAGTCGACAACCTGTCGCTTTACGTATCTGGCCGCCTGTCCCGACCCTGGACGCACCGCCCACCGCACGAGGAGCACGTCGATGCCGACGCTCAGCCTGTTCGATGCACACCGCATGACCCGACCTCTTCCGGAGCAGACCCGTGGCATAGCCTCCCGGCTCCAGAGCCAGGGCCTGGCCACCATCGAGGGCCTGACGACTCGCACTGCTGTACTCGCCTTCGCGCAGCGCGTGATGAGGTTGGCAGCCCATCGCGACAGCGACTCGGACGAACTCACCACCATCCGGGACATCGGCCACCGGTCCCTGCAGCCGGGCCTGGGCGGACTGGGCAACGGTGAACTCCTGACTCATACCGAGCGGTCCAGCGAGCCCAGTCCGCCGCGGCTGATGCTCTTGGTGTGCCACCGCCCGGCAACCACCGGCGGCGACGTGATCCTGACCGACGGCCAAGCTATCCACGGGTACCTCGCCAAACACTTCCCCGCGGCCCTGGAGGCATTCGCCCTCCCCAACACCGCCTTCTACGGAGACGGCGGGGGCCACCCGTCACAGGTCTTCACCAGACACCCCGGCCAACGAGCTTCGATCCGGCTACGGCAAGACTCCCTTGCCGCATTCAGCCCCCTCGTCAGGGGGTACCTCCCCCAGCTCAGACAGGCCATCGACGCCGTACAAGTGCGGCTCACCCTCGAAGCGGGCCAGGGCTACCTGATCGACAACTCCCGATGGCTCCACGCGCGCGCCGCCTTCACCGGGAACCGGGTGTGCCTCCGCGCCCTGGGCACCCCCCGCTTCCCGATGCCGACCGGCTTCCCCCACGCGGCCCCAAACCAGGTCGACGCACCAGCAGCAGTTGGAGGAGACGCACCATGACCCTGCTTCGGGCTTCTCGCTGGCCCCCAATCAGCCGGAATGTCCCAGCCCTGATGTCCGCCTACGAGGACGTCCTGGCCTGGCCGCTGATCGTGGGGAGCGACATCGTCTCCGCCCACCGCGCCCTCGCACTCGTACAGGAAACCCCTGATTGTCTCGAACTGCAGACGGCCTGCTCCGCGTTCGACGCAGTGATCGTGCCCGCCGCCCTTGGGTCGGACCTCTTGGTCCTGGCCGATCGGCGTGGCCCGGACCCCGCTCCCGTACCCTCCCTCGCGTACGGGACAGGCGAGAAGGTGCTGCTCGTCGCACTGGGCACCGCTGCTCCCCTGATCGGAGTGGCCGGCGTCCGTGTGGAGTCCGGTCCGTGTGGCCGCATCACGCTCCCGCCCGCGGGTGGCTCGCACTGGGACACCTGGCCCTGGGCACTCGACGAGCCGAGACCCATCACTTTGAGCGATGGCCGCTGCCTCATGCCACTCCTGCGGACCGCCATGGCCAGCACGCTCACCGGCTAGCCCCTCGCCCCCGGGCCTGCACGGGCCCATCCCGAGATCCCGTTCGTTTCCCCGAGGAGTCGTCGTGTCCGTCTCCACCTTTGCACGGCCGAGTCCACCGGAGGACTTCCTCCTTCTCGTCAACGGCCTCGCGTGCGCCCGGGAACTGACCGCGCTGTCCGAAGCCGCCCAAACTTGGGACACCCTCAACCGGGTGACTGGACCATCCGCTCCCGCTGCCCACGAGGTCCCGGCTCTGATCCTGGAACTCCAGGAAGTCCTACACACCCTCGGCCGCTGCGGATCGCGCCTACGGGCGATCCACCGAAAGGCGGTGGAGTCGGGGCGAGCGAACGAGACCGCGATGGACGACGTCCTCCTCCGCGCCCACCGGTTGCTCCACATCCAGGCACCCGCCCGCACCGAGCTGGGCTACCTGCGCCTCCTCGCCGCCTGTGCGGAAGAGATCTTCGACCTCGTCGGCGACACCCCATAGACGCCGGACACCCTCACCAGACCACTCGAACACTGACTTCGGCGCGCGCCGCGCCCCGTGACCAAGGACTGCCCATGTGCCAGCACAACCCCCGCTGTCCGGACGCCGACTCCGCGGACCGGGACCAGGCCCAGCTCGTAACCCAGGCCGTCTCACAGGGGTGGGGCCGCCGGTGCAACGGCTTGCTGACCTTCGACGACACCGGTGGACTGCTGCCCGACGGTCGGATCATCGCCCCGCAGCGCCCGCTCCCCACCCTGGCCGGTGCGGCATGACCCTTTACCCGACCTCGCTCACCGACGTCCTGGCCGCAGTCACGCACCAGTTGACGGAGATGGGGCGTTCTGAGCGCCGTGCCCAGCTGATTGCCTGGCGGATCCCCTCGAAGCATCGGGAGAAGGAACTGCACCTGGTCCGGCAGACCAATGCCGACCGCCTCAAGGAGATCGTGGCCGCACACGGGTGGCCGACGGCCGGTCTCGTGGGCGACGAGGCCGCCGTCCACGCCGTACGGATCCTGCTGACCTGCCAGGAGCCCGCCTTCCTACTCCAGTGCCGCGACTTGATGAAGCCGGCCGTCGACAGCGGCGAGCTCCCGGAGACGCTCTTCGCCCACGTCGTCGACGTCTGCGCCGTGACCATGTCCGTACCCCAGACCTACGGCACCCAGGTCAACCCCCGCACGCTGCGCCCGTACCCGATCAGGAACGTTGAAGCCGCGGAGCGCCTGCGGGCCGACATCGGACTTGTGCCCCTGGCCATGCAGACCAGCGACTACCTCGCTCGTGCAGCGGGCGACACGGCGGGACCGGGCCGACTGTGAACGACACCGACCTCACCTTCCCGACCCGCGTGACTGGTGGACATCGAGATCCTGTCTCCAAGGACTCTCCGGCCCGTCTGAGACGCCTGGCCGTCGCCGTCCTCGCGTTACGCCGGCACCTGCGCAAGACCCCGGTGACCGTGCCGCAGAGCGCATCGAGAGCGCAGGCGGCCCGGGCCCTCGGCTCCCATCTGGGTCTTTCGCAATCGCTGGCCGCAGCCGCGCTCGGCGTGCTCGAACAGCGCGGTGACCTTGCCATCGCCGGGGCAACGCTGATCGTGGTCCCGGCGGGGCAGCCGCACCCCGACGATGTGGCCATCGCAGACCGGATCGAGGAGACGGCACTGGCCTACCGGCCCGGTCAGGCTCTTCCTCATGGGCTCATAGCGCTGGACCTCGGGGTCGAGGCGGCACGAGTACG
Source organism: Streptomyces sp. NPDC051555 (assembly GCF_044454405.1). Taxonomy (NCBI): domain Bacteria; kingdom Bacillati; phylum Actinomycetota; class Actinomycetes; order Kitasatosporales; family Streptomycetaceae; genus Streptomyces; species Streptomyces sp. NPDC051555. The sequence continues at coordinate 484,527 of NZ_JBITDP010000002.1, forward strand.
CCGCGCGGCCCGGCCCTTCATCTCGTCCGGTCTCCTTCGGTACCGGCTCCACGGTCCCCACGGTCCCGGTCTCTACCTCCGCGAGCGCCCTGCGCCCAAGTACTCAACCGTCCGGGAGGAGGTCTCGTGCACGCGCTGACCCTCCCCACGGGCGGCAGCCCTCGCACCAACGTTCCCACTCCAGCGTGCCAGCCGTCCCCGCCGGGCCCACCCGATCCATTGAGATCAACTCGCCTACCTGACCGCCGGAGCAGCCCGTCACCTCGCCGAGGCCAAGGACCTTCTCGACGCCCCGGTAACGGGGCCGGAACAGGCACACGGGATCCAGGAGATCAACCGGCAGATAGCGCTCGCGCAAGACTTCACGGCACTGGGCCCCGCTGCGGCACTGGAGGCAGCGACCACCCTCGCCCTGGAGATGCACCGCAACAGCCCCGACACCACCGCAGTCCACCTCACCCCAGTCGAGCGGACGGCGCTGTACACCGCCGCCCGCGGTCACCTCGCGATCGACCGCAGTGGAGGCCGCGAACACGTCCACAGCCAAGCCCGTCCCGTGCACATCGCCACCGTGCTCGCCCTGGAACACCAGGGCCTGACCGCACGTGAACCCGCCTCCGCTCCGCCGGCGTTCGACGGCGGCCCTCCCCAGGACCGCGTCCGCCTCACTTTCAGCGGCGCGGCAGCCGTCGCCGCCCAGCTCGGACGCGCCCCCCACACCCCCGCGCTGACCACAGCTCCGGTGCCAACCACCCGCGTCATCGCGGCACCAGCCCCAACCCGCTGACCGCCCCTCCCTGTCCCCGCCGCACGCCCTCCCGCCCGGGACGTGCACCGTCACCCGCAAGGACCCACTATCCCCACCGCCTCCACAACCCGCCGGACACCGTCCGCCGCCACCTCGCCGGGATCTCCCGCCAAGGCCAACAGACCCGCCAAGCGCATCCTTTCGCTGGGCGCCGGCGTCCAAAGCTCCGTCCTGCGCTGCCTGTCCGCGAAAGGGATTCTTCCCCGCGTCGATGCGGCGATCTTCGCCGATACCGGTTGGGAGCCGAAGAAGGTGTACGAGCACCTCGACCGCCTCGAACGGGAAGTCGCCGCCCCGGCCGGAATTCCCATTCTCCGAGTCACCTCGGGAAACATCCGCGCAGACGCCCTCGACCCGAACTACCGCTTCGCATCCATGCCGCTCTACATCCTCAACCAGGACGGCGGGAACGGGATGTCCCGGCGCCAGTGCACCGGGGAATATAAAATAAAGCCGATCAAGAAGAAGGTTCGCGAAATACTCGGCCACCCCTACCATTCCAGGGTTCCCAAGGGTGCTTTCGTCGAGCAGTGGGTCGGCATCAGCACCGACGAATTCCACCGGGCCAAGGACGCCGACGTCCAGTACATGCACAACCGGCACCCTCTCATCGAGATGAATTGGTCAAGGGCAGACTGCGTCCGCTACCTGACATCACTGGGCCTCGCCGACACCCCCAAGTCGAGCTGCCTCGGATGCCTTATGTGGAATCGACCGGGCCTAGCTTGGAGTCATGGTCGAAGTCCCTTGGGGCAAGTTCCCCAACCTGGCAATGGATCAAGAGGCCCGCCGGTGGTTGCAGTTCATGGCGAACATCGGTCGGGCACCGAACACGATCGACGCGTACGGCCGCGCGGTCGAGGACCACCTGCGGTTCTGCGCCGCAGAGGGTACGGAACCGCTGTACGCGAAAGCGGACACGGTGGCGGCGTGGATCGGGGAGATGCTGGAGCGGCCACCTGGCCGGCCGCGCGGGAAGGGTGCCAGCCGAGCGAGTCCGGGGCTGGCGAACGCGACGGTGCAGCAGCGGATCGTGGCGGTCCGCTCCTTCTACGAGTTCATGGTGGAGGACGGGCTGCGGGAACGGAACCCGGTCCGCCGCGGTCAAGCGGGCAGGAGCGGGCGCCGCCCCAAGCGGGGCCTGGTGCGACGCGTTGAGCAGGCGCCGTGGATACCGGCCGAGGCCGATTGGCAGCGGATCCTGGAAGCGGCCAGGGCCGAGCCCCTGCGGAACCGGCTGATGCTCTCGCTCGCCTACGACGGCGCTCTGCGGCGCGAGGAACTCGTCCAGCTGGCCGGGGAGGACTTCGATCCCGCCTACAGCCTGATCCGGCTGAGGGCCGAGACGACCAAGTCCAAGCGGTCTCGGGAAGTCGCCTACGGGGCGGCGTCCGGCCAGTTGTTCATGGCCTACCTGGGCGAACGCCGCAGTTCGTTCGGCCGGCTCGGCGGCCCGCTGCTGCGCTCGACGTCGAACCGGAATCCCGGCGGTCCGCTGGGAGCGTCGAGCTGGTCGAAGATCGTCGAACGCCTGAGCCGCACATCCGGCGTCAGCCGCCTGTCCACGCACACCTTCCGGCACCTGCGGCTGACGGACCTGGCCCGCGCCGACTGGACCATCGACCAGATCGCCCAGTACGCCGGTCATCGCGACCTGGCCACGACCATGCGCTACATCCACCTCTCCGGCCGCGAACTCGCCGCGCGCCTCCACCGCGCCAACACCACCCTCCACGCCGACCGCGAGCGACTCCTCGCCCAGCTTCTGGAGACACCGTGAACCTCACCCCCGCCCACCCGTTGACCCGGCACCTGCTGCCAGACCTGATTCCGAATGAAGTGTCCGCACTGGAGCACATAGCCCCGCTGACAGCGATGCACGCCGGGCCGGCGGGCGACCTCGCCCGCCTGATCATCCCGATCGACAAGGTCACCGCGGAGTGGGATCCAAAGAAGGCCAGCTCGACGCGTTTTCGCCTGCTGAAGGAGGTCCACCGCAGGCAGAGGCCGTACTGGACCTGGGACGAGGGGACCTGGGCCGAGGCCGCAGCGGATGCACGCGAGTTCCGGTTCCACCTCGTGGCCCTGGGCCATCAGCTCGGCGGCCACCACCGCCTTCACGGCACCACCGGCCTCACCAGCCTGGCCCGGTTCGCCGACCTCGTCTTCGGCCCCCAGGCCATCCAGCCCGCGGTCGAGTCGATCGAGGCGACCCTCACCGCCTGGCGCAACTCCACCCACCTGCTGCCCTGGCAGGTCCGCAACACCACCATCGACGTGCTGCTGAGCAACAACAGCCCGCACCTGGAGGACCTGCGCGAACCGCTCCTGCAGGACCTGCTGGAGCACTACCGGGCCACGGATGCCAAGGGCCGGCGCCGCGGACTGTTCAAGATCTCCCGGGTCCTGGCCGACAAGGGCATCATCGCCTCACCCCTGCGCACCAACCAGGACAAGGCCGGACCGGAAGCCGCGGCCCTCGCCACGGTCCCACCCGAGTGGCGGGAGCCCGCTCTGCGGTGGATGAAGCTGGTCACCCACGAGCGCGGAACGAAACGGTCGATGCTCTCGGCGATCCTCATCGCCGGCCGCTGGGCGGCGGAGAAGCACCCGGAAGCCGTCGCACCCGAGCAGTGGACCCGTGACATCGCCGCCGAATACATCGCCGACACGATGACCGCGGTCGTCGGACAGTGGGCCGGACACAGCCGCAACCGCACCCGCTACGGCCAGCCGCTGAGCCCCAGCGGGAAAGCCAACCGGATCGACAGCGTCCGCAGCTTCTTCAGCGACCTCATCGAATGGGAGTGGATCAAACCGAGGTTCGACCCGCGCCAGGTGATGAGCATGCCGCTGTCGCTCCGCGCGCTCATGGGCCCCAACCCCCGGATCATCGACGACGCGACGTGGGCCAAGCTCATGGCCGCCGGGCTGACCCTGAACAGCGAAGACCTCAAGCCCTACGGCACCCCGCGCGCCCGTGCCGCGGGCTGGCAGGCCACCTACTACCCGATCGAGATGCTCCGGGCCATGGTCGGCGTCTGGCTCTTCGCCGGCTGCCGCATGGACGAACTGCGCCGCCTCGACCTCGACTGCATCACCTGGGACGAAGGCACCGACCAGCGGACCGGCGAGACCTACCCGATCTGCCTGCTCCACATCCCGCAGAACAAGACCAGCCTCCCCTTCGCCAAGCCCGTCGACCCGCTGGTCGGCGAACTCATCGACGCCTGGAAGCTGGTCCGGCCGCCCCAGCCCGACCTCGCCGACCGGAAAACCGGCCTGCCGCGCCAGCACCTCTTCTGCCACCGCGGCCAGCTCGTCGGCAACGCCTACCTCAACGAGAACATCATCCCGGCCCTCTGCCAGAAGGCCGGCGTCCCCGCGGAAGACTCCCGCGGCGCCCTCACCAGCCACCGGGCCCGCAGCACCATCGCCACCCAACTTCTCAACGCCCGCGACCCACTCACCCTGGGCGACCTGCAGCAGTGGCTCGGCCACAAGCATCCGGCCAGCACCCGCTACTACGCCAAGATCCTCCAGCGGACCCTGACCGCTGCCTACAAGAAGGCCGACTACTTCGCCCGCAACGTTCGCACCATCGAGGTCCTCATCGACCGCGACAGCATCCTCACCGGAGCAGCCGCCGGAGGCGAACAGCCCTGGAAGTACTACGACCTCGGCGACGGCTACTGCAGCTACGACTTCTTCGCCAAATGCCCCCACCGCATGGCCTGCGCCCGCTGCCCCTTCTACGTCCCCAAGGAATCCACCAAGGGCCAGCTCCTCGCGGTCAAGGACGGCATCAACAAGATGCTCGAACAAGTCGACCTGACCGACGACGAACGCGAAGCCCTCGAAGGCGACCGAGACGCCATCGCGGCCCTCACCCTGCGACTCGCCGATATCCCCACCCCCGCCGGCCCAACCCCCAAGGAACTCGGCACCACCAGCGCCTTCATCCCTCTTACCCAGCTGACCGACACCGCCCAGGCACGCACCCGGCAACAACAGGCATGAAACAGGAATCGGCCAGGCCGGGCCCCTTGGCCGGGCCCTGTGGAGAGCACCCCGGGTGCGGGTGCGACGACAGTAGCCGCCGCACCCGCAGGGTCAGTTGGCGTACGTCGGCGTCAGGGTGAAGAAGACATCGCCTGCCACCGGGGAAGTGTCGAGCTGTTCCTGAGTCAGGCTTTCCAGGGAGTCACTGACGTGGAGGGGAAGTGCGCCAGTGACCCGCAGGCCGTTCGGGCCCAGGGTGCGGTGAGCGAGGAGCTCCGCCGCGGTCGAGCGCGCGATCAGCACATTGGTGCCCACACTGCTGCCGTTGACGTTGACGTTGTCGGCATTCCAGTTCGCCCTCAGCAGGACCTTGAACGCGCTCGAAGCGAAGTCAAGGCTGGTGCCGCCCTTCGAAAGCCCGAAACCGCCCGGGAGAGCAGCTTCGTCACCGCTCGTCTCCCCACTCGGCACGGTGAACCCGAGGCCGTCCGAGTCCAGGACGAACGGAGCGATCGCCGTGAAAATGACGCCGTTGCTACTGAGCCAGGACTGGGTCTGTGCGCTGAGCCGGACGTGGGCGCTCTGCCACGGGGCGAGGAGAACACTGTCAGCTGCCTGGGCGCCAGGCTGGGTGACAGCCGGGGCGTGAACAGCGGAACCGCCGGCCTGGGCCGGTGCCGCGCCCAGGGCCAGGGCACCCGCAAGAACAAGAGCTGAGACAGCAGGGAACAGACGCACGATCATCCTCCGAAAGCCAGGCATGGACGACGCTTCGTCACCGAAGCTGCGGTGACGGCTCGTGGGCGAGCCCCGCGGCCCAAGAGGTACATCCCCGAAGCGGGTCGGGGACGGAAATGGGGCCATCTGTACGCGCTGAACCACCCCTGCGAACAGCAGGACCGTTTCCCCAGGTCAGCGCCTGTCCGGCCGCGCAAGACCCACCCCGGGCGGCTCCCGGCTCGCAAGGCCGCCAGCCCCCTCTTCGATCGATCCCGAAGAGCCTCACACCCATCACAAGAAAGGTCACCACACTGTCTCAATTCTCAATAACATGCCCGTTCCACGGCAATGTGCAGTGGCGCGCTATCAGGGATTCCTCTCCGGACGATTGGGCTGATGTTGTCGAATTTGATGCGGCGATCCGGCAGGGCAACGCGCGCGCGAATGCGTCCGGGAACCGGCTTCTCGGTCAGGCTTATCTGCACCGCTCCCGAGTCCCGCTTTCCGAGGCTCCGATCGACCATGTCACCGCCGCGGAGTGGGCGGCTGTCCAGCAGGAGAGCGACGCTCCGGACGCCGCGGACCTGGAGGCCGGGGTGGTGGACGGCTGCTCGCCCTGGGCCTGCCGGGGCGAGGAGCCCCAGCCGGTCCGCGACGACTTCGGCCTGACGGCATGAGGGACCTCGTCGTTGACCTGTTCGCCGGACCGGGCGGCTGGAGCCACGCCCTGACCGTTCTCGGCGTACGGGACGTGGGCCTGGAATGGGACGAGTGGGCCTGCAAGACGCGCGCCGCGGCTGGCCAGTTGACGATACGCACCGACGTCGCGATGTACCCGGCGCGAATCTTCGCCGGGCGGGTGAAGGGGTTCATCGCTTCCCCTCCCTGCCAGGCATGGTCGATGGCCGGCAAGCGCCTGGGCCTGCTGGACCAGCCGCTCGTCCATCAGGCCGTCGCCGACCTCGCCGTGGGGCACGACACTCGCGAGAGACTCCTGGCCGCCTGCCGGGACCCGCGCTCCCTTCTGGCCGCCGAGCCGATGCGCTACCTCCACGCCCTCCACCAGGCCGGCGAGCCGGAGTGGATCGCGATGGAGGAAGTCCCCGACGTCCTTCCCCTGTGGCAGCAGTACGCCGCGATCCTGCGCTCCTGGGGCTTCAGCGTGTGGACGGGCATTATCAACTCCGCCGACTTCGGGGTCCCCCAGACCAGGAGGCGGGCGATCCTGCTCGCCTCCCGGGTCCGGACCGCCGCTCCGCCGGAGCCCACCCACGCGCGTCTGCCGGAGCCCGAGAGCCTGTTCGGACCCGGCCGCGAACGGTGGGTGTCCATGGCCGAGGCGCTCGGCTGGGGCGCCACCGACAGGCCCGTGCCGACCGTGTGCGCCGGAGGGGGTCCCGGCGGCGGCCCTGAACCCTTCCCCTCGGGGGCCCGCAAGACGCTCACCGACGCCCGTGACCGCGGTGCCTGGAAGCACCATCCCGCCAGCGGCCACGCGCTCGGCGACCCGGCCGCGGAGCAGCGGTGGGCCTGGTCTCTGCGGAGCAACAACCAGTCCAACGCGACCGTCCGGCGGACCGACGAGCCGGCCGGGACGCTGTTCTTTGGCCACCGCGCCAACGAGTGCATGTGGGTCGCCGAGCCCGCCAGCGCCTCCGCCCCGGGCAGCGCGGCACCGGATCCGATCCGGATCACCGCGGTGGAGGCCGGGGTCCTGCAGTCCTTCCCTGCCGACTACCCCTGGCAGGGCAACAAGGGGCAGGCGTTCTCGCAAATCGGCAACGCCGTCCCGCCCCGCCTGGCCGCCCACCTCCTCGCCCCCCACCTCGGCAAGACTCTCAGCCGCAACGACTTCACTCTGGCGGCCTGATGCCCCAACCGACAGAAGCGCAGGACGATTTCGCACTGGACGAGATCCCGCCCCCGCCCCCCGTCCACTACGCCGAGCAGGCCCTCCTCGGCGCTCTGCTCCTCGAACCGCACCGCCTGAAGACCATCGGCGCTCTCCTGCCCGAGCACTTCGCCGGCCACAGCCACCAAGTCCTGTTCACCGCCATGCGCGGCACACCGCCCCCGGCACCCGCCGAGCACACCGCCAGCCCCCTCTGGTTGAACGCCCTCCTGGACGTGGCGCGACCCGAGGCTCCCGGCCTGACGGTTCCCCACCTCCATCACCTGGTCCAGTCCTGCCCGGCACCGGCGCACGCGGCAGCGTACGCACGGATGGTGCGAGCCGATCACGCCCGCCGCACCCTGCACCGGCACGCCCAGCAGCTGGCCCAGGCGGCCACCGATCCCGGCCTGCCCAACCCGGCCGCCGCCGTTCTCCGCCAGGCGGACGCCCTCGCCGCCGTGCTGGACGAGATTGCCGGCCAGTTCACCCCGCACCCCGGATCCCTGCCCCGCACCCCCCTGCCCGACCCGGCACCCAGGGACACGAGCGAGGAAGCACTCGACGAGGAGCGGATGCTGCTAGCCTCCGCGACCGCGCACCCCACCGAGGTGGCACGGATGCGGTGGCTACAACCCGGCGACTTCACCCTGCCCCTGCACGCGGCGCTGTTCCACTGCGTGTGGGCCCTGGCCCACCGGGGCGATCCCGTCGACCCGGTCACCGTGCTGTGGGAGGCACAGCACCGCGGGCTCGTCATCCAGGACGTGACCCCCGCAGAGCTGATGCAGCTCGTCGCGACACCGGCCGGGCCGCCCGAGCACTGGGGCCAACTGATCCTGCAGCGCGCACTGCTCGCCCAAGCGCACACCGCGGCCATCCGCGTGATCGCGTTCACCAACGATCCCGCCAACACCCCGTACCAGTTCCTCACCGGCGGTCGCCGCGCCCTGGCCGACCTCACCGCCCTACGAGCCCGCTGGCAGCGCACCATCCCCGCCAAGCCGCCGGCCCCCGGCCCGCGCACCACGGCCACCTCACGTGCGGGACCCCCACGCACCGCGGCCCCGACCACCCGCGCGACCCGATGACACCTCCGCCCCAGGGCCCGGCCGGCACCAAACCGAGCCGGGTCCGCGACCCCCGAGAGCACACGTTGTCCGAACCCGAAACCGCCACCCACGTCCGCCTCGCCCTGCACCCCGACCACAGCAGCGCCGTGACCGCCACCATCACCGGGCCCAGCCCCTACCTCGCCCGCGCCACCCTCTTCCTGGCCGGGTTCCGCCAGATCGACGACCAGACCATGGGCCTGGCCCGCATCGACTACGACGAACCCCACTACGCCGACAAGGCCGCCCGAGCCCTCCGTGACGAGGGCGTCAGCGTGGAGATCGACACCGCGCTCCAAGAGGAGATCGACACCGAGTGGACGTACGGCAACTACCCGATGACCTGGTTGAGCCGGGAGGAGATCCGCGAGGTCAGCGCCGAAGCCCAGCGGATCCACGACGACATCGCCACCGGCCGCCTGATCGTCCGCTACCACGCCAACGACGGCTGGACCACCGTCGCAGTGGGCACCTACCGCGACGGTAAGAGCGTTCACCTCCACGGTGAGGACTACCTCCGCCAAGAGACGATGATCTTCGACTCAGCGGCTGAAGCCATAGCCGACTTCACCCGCCAACCCATCACGGTGCGCCCCGGACCAGCCCCCCTCACCGACATCGAGCAAGCAGCCGCCGAGGTCTTCGCCCCAACACCGCCCTCCACCGCGCCGACGGCAACGCCGAAGAGCGTCGCTGCCGAGGAGCTGTCGCGGCAGGTGCCTGCGTACGCCGCCAGCCCTGGCGACCATGAGGCCCTCCTGGTCCACTTCTTCACCAAATACGAGGAATGGGGCAAGTGGCGGCCTCATGACGAGACCACCATCGCCAGCCACGAGTCCCTGACCCTGCGCGTCGAGTTCCTCCATGAATCACGCCACGGCGATAACGCCTGGACGATCGCCGCCTACGAATCCCCCGTTGGTGAGCGCCTCTGGCACGCCACCGCCACCCCCACCACCCCCGTAGAGATCATGCGCGTACTCCTCGACAGTCTCAGTACCGAAGACAGCTGGGGGCAGGGCCCCCAGACCCCGGTCAAGAACGAAGACCTCTCCGAAGCGTCCCGCCCCCTGGGAGACGAAGGCTGGCCACTCAAGGTCGGAGTCCGGCTGATCGACTGGACGGCCCCCACCACCGATATCGCGGCAGGCCTGCGCTTCGACACCCTCGTCAAGCAGGGAAGCGTCCTGCCGGCCTGGACCGTCTGGGGCGGCAACACCGCCGACAACCCCACCTGGGCCATCCACCTCTCCACGCACGCGCCCACAGCGCTCATCCAGGACATCGCCTTCGAACTCGCACACACCCAGGCCTACCGGCAGCCCCGGCACACCGCCGCAACCGCACCCCGCCTACCGACACAGGCCGCCGCGGCCCGCCCCCCGGCACCAGCGGCCCGGACCGCGCCCAGGCGCTGAACTCCCTACCAAGCCGGGGATACAGCCTGGGCTCGACAGGCCCGGGGCGCGGGAGTGTCCCCGGCGGGTGGCAGAGTGAGCCGGTGATCCCTTCTCCCTTCGCCGATGTCCCGCCCCTCCTGTACACCGGCAGTGTGGACATACCCGTGCTGTTCCGCGACAGCCCGGCGGCACGGCCGTTCAAGCAGTGGCGCACCGCGAAGCCTGCTCCCTGGCCGGCGCCCGCCGCGTTCCCGGCGAAGAACGGCTGGTACCTGCCCACCACCACCTGGCGGGAGATCCTCAAGGCCGCCACCGAGGTGGGCCGGGACATCACCCCCAACCTGCTGCGGCTGCCCCAGCTGGCCGGGAGCGAACTCGTCGCTCGCGTGGCCCCCCTGTACGCCTACCTTGGCACCCACAGCGTCGATGCCAAGCACCCCCTGCCGGGCAGCAAGGGCCGCCGTCTGACCGTGAACCCGGTCTACGAGTACGGCACCGAGCGCTCCGCGAAGAACGCCCTCGGCTACCGCCTGGGCATGACGATGGCCGAGTGGGCGACCCGCTCGCTGATGGGGCTGGGCCAGACCCTGCACATCGAGGACGGCGGCCCCGTCCCCGCCCTCCGGGACAAGTTCGTCAGCCCGTCCGCGAAGCTGCCGGACCTGTGGGGCCTGCACGAGGCCGAGAACCTGTACTGGATGATCGAGGCCAAGGGAGGCAACGTCCGCAGCCCCCGCCTCTGGGAAGGCTGGAAGCAGCTTCAAGGCGGCACCAAGGTCCTCCACGAATACGCCCACCGACGGATCCTCGTCGGAGCCAGCGTCCAGCCCCAAGGCGACCTGTTCCTCACAGTCGACCACGACCACCACCCCGGCAAGGAACCGCTCCACCCCGCCGCCGGCCCCACATGGCCCCAGCCGCCGGGCTCCCCAGAAGACCACCTCGGCGACAACGACGACGCCCTCATGGGCACAGCACGCGCCCAGATGCTGGTATACCTCGCGCTCAGCGGCGCCCAGCCCTCCCGGCTCAAGACCGTGGCCCTGCCCACCGACCGCACGAACCGTCGCCGAAGCGCCCACGGTGTCACCACGCCCCTGGAACGCGACCTGGACGCTCACGCCCTGCGCGGCGATGTCCGTGCCGAATTCGCCGACGACGCCCAGCCCGGCCGCCGGGAATACGCCCAGGCCCTCGGCCTCGACGACTTCCTGACCTACCGCGTCCCCGGAACCGAATTGCGCCTGGGCATGTCCCGGCAGCTCTTCGCCGCCTGCGCCCAGCTCCACCGCGAGGACCAGCTGATCGCCGAGCGCACCCCGGGCATGCGGGCCGAAGACGTTCGGGCCGACGAGCCCGCCAGCGAGGAAGCCGAGGAGCACCGGCGCCACACGCAGCGCAGGGTCTTCCGGGAACAGCAAGAGGAAAAGCGTGCACGGATCGAGCCCCGCGTCCGCGCCGCCTTCGAGGACGGCAGAAGCCGCCCCTGGCGAGAACTGCTGCATACCCAGAACGACCCGCGTCTCGACCTCGGCGAAGACCCCGGCCTCCTCGAAGCCGCGACAGCGGAGACCTACCTCGCCATCCGCGAAGACGACCTCCCCCACCACGAACGCTGACCGCCGACGGTCAGCCTCTACCTCACAGCCCACGGTTGGGTGACGCTGAGGGAGGCCCCGCGTACGGGGGATGACGCGGGGCCTCTGACCAGACCATAGCGTGCCCGAAGTATCACGAGGTGGACTCCCCAGCCCGTTCCAGCCGCTAGGCCCGGCGGAAGATAGCAGCGGATCCCCGGTCAGCCAAACCGGGGAATCGCCGGATCATTGGAAATCCACCGCCATCCATGCCCACACCGTCGAGAGGCACCGTCACGAACCCAGTCGGCCATCCCGCACCGAGCCCCTCCGGGGTCCCCGGCCCGGCCCTGGACACCGGGCTGTCACGCCAGCGCGTAGCTCTGCCGGAAGTAGTCGGCGGCGCGCTCCAGGTCCCGCTCGGTCTGGAGCGTCAGCTCCAGGGCGCCGGTACCGTGGTGGCCGAGCCCCGTCACATCCCGTGCGAAGCCGGGCACGAGGTCGACCGTCGCCAGGTCGGCCTTCAAGTAGACCAGCAGCTTGGCCTTCTTCGGCGGGACCAGGCAGGCGTAGTTCTGCATCCGCCGATAGGCCGTGTAGGTCTGGTTCGAGACCTTGGTGAGATCCTCGCCAAGCCCGAGCAGCACCTCGTCGACCGCCGCGGCCAGCTCCGCCATGACCTCGGCCCCCACCGCGGTTCGCTGTGCCTTCGCCTTGCCCCGGGTCCCACTCCCGGCTTTCGGCGCTGCGGCACGGCCGGCGAAGGAGGCCACCGTCTCAAGGCCGACGTGCTCGCTGCCGAAGTAGCGGTAGCGGACCAGGTCGATCGCGTGCCGGTGCTCGCGTACGGCGTGGATGTCGTAGCGGGTGAAGTCGCCGGCGACGCAGATCAGTCTCGGTGCGCTCCAGAGCACCTGGCCCGCGGCGTGAACTCCGAGCCGATCGCGGACCAGGTGCCTGAAGGCGTCCCGGTGGTCGACCAGCCAGGCCATGTAGAACAGGCCCTGGTTGATGACCTGTTGACTGAACTACTGACGGAGTTTCCGCAGGTCAGTGACCTTGTGGTGGGGGCGTCGTTGAGTCGGCCATGGAGGCATCAAGAGACCTGTCAGCCCTGTCCGTACCCCTGGTCGGAGAGCTGGTGGCCATGGATGATCCGTGGGATCCCTACCGGCTCATCGACCCAGCCGGACAACCGGTCGAGGGAGCGGGCGCCTTCCTACGGGATCTACAGGGAGCCGGTCGTTCAGCGACGACGGCCCGTTCCTACGGGATGGATCTGCTGCGCTGGTTCCGCTTCTTGTGGGCTGTCGAGGTGTCGTGGGATCGGGCGAGTCGGCTCGAGGCGAGGGACTTCTCCCGCTGGCTTCAGATCGCCGGCCAGCCGAGGCGTTCGCACTGGCGGCGCCCGAGCGAGGCGGGCCGATGGGCTGCGGGCGGGAAGCCGTACGCACCGTCGGTACGAGCGCACAGCGAGACAGTGCTGCGGAGCTTCTACGACTTCCACCGCGACATCGGCACCGGGCCGCTCCTCAACCCGTTCCCGCTGGATCGGACGCGTCGCGGTCGGCGGGCTCACGCCCACCGCAACCCGATGGATCCGCCCCGCAACGAACGCACCGGTCTCTACCGGCCGAGGGTGCCCAAGCGGGTGCCCCGCAGCGTGCCTGATGAGGAGTTCAACGAGATCTTCGCCCGGCTCCCGTCCCACCGGGACCGGGCGCTGGTCGCCTTCTACGTCTCGACCGGCGCCCGGGCCAGCGAACTGCTCAGCACATGGCAGGCGGGCGTCGATCCAGGACGCCAGCTGATCTCGGTGGTCCGCAAGGGCACCCGCGAAGTCCAGGAACTCCCTGCCTCGACCGATGCGTTCGTCTGGCTGCGGCTTTACCAGCTGGAGATGGACGATGCGATCCCACGCGGGCAGCGCCTCCCGGTGTGGTGGACTCTGCGCTCACCATCGAGACCGCTGACCTACCACGCGGTTCACCGCATGTTCGAACGGGCGAACACCAAGGCCCGCACGTCCGCGACGCTGCATGCGCTGCGGCACACCGCCGCCTACCGCATGGCCGAGGATCCCAGCCTGCCCCTCACCGATGTCCAATTCGTCCTTGGTCACGCCCAGTTGACCACGACACAGCTTTACCTCACGCCCCGCAAGGAGGTGGTGATCCGGCGGCTGCTGGCCCACCACTCCGAACAGACGCGGCAGGCAGCCTCCCGCATCGCACCACCTCCCGCAGCCGACTACCGGCCGGAGAGCCTCGATGTGCTGTTCGGAGCCGGTGCCCGGTGACCAGCACCTTGTCGGCACGCGCCGACCGCGCCCTGGTTCACGGGGTTTCACCTGGGCGCAACCGCGCAATGGCCGCCCAGCAGCGCTTCCCCGCCCGGACCGTTCCTGACAGCTGGCCGGGCACCGAGCGCTCGCGCGCCGAGGTGGCCCGATTGCTGTCCCGTCCGCCTTACACGCTGAAGAACGCCGGCAGCGAACTGCACCACAAGCACGGCATCGTCATGGTGCTGGACTGGCTGGAAGACCAGCCAGGACAGACCTGGCAGGAACGGTGGCAGGCCAGCGGCATCGAGCAGGCCGGCGCCGCCTGGCGGCCGGTGATCAAGCAGTGGCTGCACGAGCGCGGCCTGAAGGCGGCCTGGCGCATGCCGGTGGTGGGCCGGGCCCTGACGACGGTGATCAGCGCTGAGTTGCTGCGGCCGTCGGTGGACTGGCTGGCCGCCGGCGCCAGCCGCCAAGGAGTGCTGGTCCGCTCCATGGCGCACAGCCGTGATCCGCGCGGATTTGAGCGCCTGCGCGAGTTGGGCTCTCAAGCCCAGGGCGTGCGGCCGGGCGCAGTCAGCACGACGCTCTGCCGCAGCGCCCTGATCCTCGCGGCGAAGGGCGGCAGACTGGCCGATATCACCGTCGGCGATGTCCTGGAACTCCTTGAGATCCAAGCCGTGGTGCTCAAGCGGGCGATGGCGGGGACTGAGGTGTTCTACCGCCTGCTGCACCAGTTCGGGGCCCTCGGGGAGGGCGCCCCGCAGAATCTGCGTGCGGTCCGTAACCTGGGACAGCGGAGCCCGGAGGAGCTGATCGACCGCTACGGACTGATCTGCCGTCCCGTCCGTGACCTGCTGGTGGACTATCTGCGGGAACGCCAGTCCGCGCTGGACTACAACAGTCTGAGGTCCCTCTCCTACCACCTCGGCAAGTGTTTCTGGCAGGACATCGAGCATCACCACCCCGATGCCGACAGCCTCAGCCTCGCCCCGGACGTCATCGGGCAGTGGAAGCAGAGGATTCGCACCAAGGACAAGACCGTCACCGGTCCCGACGGCCGGCGCACGAGCGCAAAGGTCGAGAGGCTCAATCACCGTGACACGCTCACCCAAGTGCGGGCCTTCTACCTCGATATCGCTCAGTGGGCCCTGGAAGAGCCCGGCCGCTGGGGCCCGTGGGTGGCACCGAGCCCGGTGAGGGCTGACGAGTTGGAGCACCGCAAACTACAACGCCGACGCAAGGCGAGGATGGACGCCCGCACCCGCGAGCGCCTGCCGGTCCTGCCGATCCTTATCCGCTCGGTCGACCAGCGTCGCAGGGACGCTGCCGCGGTACTGGACTCCGCCCGGCACACCAGCCCCGGCGAGGTGTTCACCGCTGCCGGTCAGCAACTCGTACGCGCCGTGGTTCCGCACGGAACGGCCGGCCGGATCTGGGCCGAGGACCCGGACACCGGCAAACGCCGAGATCTGGGGCTTGAGGACGAGAGGGCCTTCTGGACCTGGGCCGCGATCGAGGTCCTGCGGGCCACCGGCATCCGCATCGAGGAACTGCTCGAACTCAGCCACCACAGCCTGGTCCAATACCGGCTGCCCACCACCGGTGAACTCGTCCCCCTTCTGCAAATCGTGCCGTCCAAGACCGATACCGAGCGGCTGCTGCTGGTCAGCCCCGAGCTCGCTGACGTCCTGAGCGCGATCATCTGCCGAGCCCGAGACAGCACCGGGGCCGTTCCCCTGGTCCGTTCCTACGACCGCCGCGAATGCGAGTGGCAGGCGCCAGCCCCGTTGCTCTTTCAACGACGCATCTCCGGCGAGGACCGCGCATTCACCGACGAGACCGTCCGCACAATGCTGGACCAGGCCCTCGTCGCCACGGGCCTGACCGATACCGCCGGCGACCCACTGCGCTACACACCGCACGATTTCCGCCGCCTGTTCATCACCGACGCCATCCTCAACGGACTGCCACCACACATCGCCCAGGTGATCGCAGGCCACCAGGACATCAACGTGACTCTCGGCTACAAGGCCGTCTACCCCGAAGAAGCGATCCAGGCGCACATGGCCTTCCTGGCCCGCCGCCGATCCCTCCGCCCGAGCGAGGAATACCGCGTCCCCACCGATGATGAATGGCAGGAATTCCTGGGCCATTTCGAGCGGCGCAAGGTTTCCATCGGCGCCTGCGGCCGCGCGTTCGGCACCCCCTGCATTCACGAACACGCCTGTGTCCGCTGTCCGATGCTCTGGCCCGACCCCACCCAACGCGATCGGCTCGTTGAAATCCGCGACAACCTCCTCGCCCGCATCACCGAGGCCGAACGCGAAGGATGGCTCGGCGAGGTGGAAGGACTGCAGGTGAGCCTTGCCGGAACGGAAGGGAAACTCGCCCAACTCGACCGGCGCCCTGCCAGCAGCAGCGTCGACCTCGGCATGCCCACGAGCCAACTCGTCAGCAGGACATCGTCCGCTTGAGTAGCGTCAGGGTCCACGCAAGCCGGGATGGCGCCGTGCGGCAAGATGCGTCAGGACATGAAGGGGGTCTCATGAACGGCGAACTCTGCGATGGATGGGTTCACTCGCTTGGCGGGCAGACGCTCTGCTTCACCGGCAAAGTACTCATAGATGGCGAATGGACGATCCGAAAGCGCTGCCGGGAGATCGCCCAACAGCTGGGAGCGGACTGGAAGCCGGACTTCTCGCGCAAGATCACCGTCTTCGTCCACGGCGATCTCGCAAGCCAGGCTGTGACCGACACGCACCGGGAGTACAGTCAAAAGTTGGTGAGCGCGGCGGATTGGCGCGATCGAGGACACCACATCTGTGTCGTGGATGGTAATGGCTTCGCAGACTTGATCGGTGGATACCCTGCACGCTGCAGAGAACTGCAGCAGACACAAGGCCACGACGATCACGTCCTCGTCCTTCCCCAGACCGGAGATGGGATCCTGGGAGGCCCGCTTCAACGCCACAGAGTCGGCCAACATACCCCTGGCCCTCTGACGATCGACCTTGCCCACCTCGACAAGGGCACGGAGGCGCACGAGGCGACCATCGCCGCGCTCATCAAGCACCTGGCCGCCCAGCAAATCGAAGTACGCGGACACGCCCGCAATGCTCCGCGATTCGACGCGGGCTGGTCGCGCGGTCAGGAGGTCTTCATCGCTGAAGTCAAGAGCTTGACCGGTGCGAGCGAAGATCAGCAGATCCGTCTCGGGATCGGCCAAGTCCTCGACTATGCCCACCAGCTCCAACTCGCGCGGACTTACGGCCAGATACGCCCCGTTCTGGTGCTGGAGAAGCAGCCGGCCGACCCGAGGTGGATCTCTCTAGCTGAGTCCAGCGGGATCCTTCTTACGTGGGGCCCCGTCTTCACAGGGTGCTGAAGGTGCCAAAGCCGCGGCTTCGACGCCGCCGGGACCGACGGGCTCGGCCGACGGCTTTGCCCAGCCACATCGTGCGAGTTCAGAGAACACGCCCGCATCGGTGCCGCGCTTGTACTCGACGATCACCGGTGCGCCGTTCTCGTCGATGCCCACCGAGTCGATCCGACCGCCGTGCACCGGACCGGTGCTGTACTCGCTCGCCAGGAACCGGACCCCGAGCATCGTCTCCATGTGCGCCTCGACGAGATCTTGGACATCCGCCTCGGCCTCGGCCAAACGCGGCGTAACCTCCGTCACGCCGCTTTTCGTGTTGAACAGCTTCAGGCCCGACACCTCCCCCTTCTCGACCCTGCCCCACTGCAACAGCGGGCGGGTCAAGATTGTTTCCGGAAGGGTCTTCGACCGCGTACGGGCTGTGTGAGAGGCTACGTCCGGCAGCTGGGGCGGTTTCCGTCCCAGATCCCACATGCGTCCCACGCTTCTCCTGACTGGGGCCGCCCCGCGCTCGTGTCCCACTGGCCTCGCCTGGCTGCTCCCACCTGCGCAACCGCGTGGCGCACAGGCATGACGGCCGCGGGGCGGGTAGACGGGTCGCATGTCACTGCCAGGAGAACTGCTGTCCGAGTCCACGGTGCGGGACGTGATCGGGTGGCTCGTCCACGCGATCGAAGCCGCCGGAGCCCTCATCATCTTCACCGACAGGAGTGGAACAGCGACGTTCGTCCCGGCCGGACATGCCGCGGGCCGGGACGAACCTGGGCCAGGGCCTTCAGCTGTTGATGCAGGTGTTGCCGAAGGCGGGGTTGAGCAGGCCGATCACGCTGACGCTGTTGCCGCACGCGTTGACCGGGATGTGGATCGGAATCTGGATCAGATTCCCCGACAGCACCCCCGGGGAGCCGATTGCCGCACCGGATGCCCCGGCGTCGGCGGAGGCGACGGCCGCTCCGCCCATCACGGTCATGCCGACGGCGAGCGCGAGGACTGCACTCTTCAGAACACGGGACATGGGGCTCTCCACTGCTGGTTCAGCGGCGCGTACGCGCCGGCGACCCCGAGACCGGGCCCGCGCCCTCTCTTCGTCGTGGCACACAGGGTGGTTTGGCCTTCACCGGCCCGTTCCCTCGAAGGGGTGGCCACGGTCGTGCATCTGGCCGAACGCTTCGTCCACACGCTCCAGGTCGTCGGGCTGACTCGTGCCGGTACCTCCTGCGGCAGCTCGTAGTCGATCAGGACGAGCAACACGGCCCGCTCCCGCGCCGCTCTCGGCATGTGAATCCCGGCTTCCGAGTCGCGCCCACGGCAACTTGTGAGGAGCCGTAAGGATGGCGCCGCGTGTCATGGGTCTGGTGAAGGGCGTGGGCGCGGGATGTTCTCCCGGACGCTCATGCTGGATGGGCCGGATGCGCAGGGAGAAGTGCCGGATGGATGCAAGAGGCCAGAGCGACCTGCCGGATGGCGTGCCTGAGGGGCCGTCCGCCTCCACGAGGCCCGCGATGCCCCCGCGTACGCCGGTCGCCGAGCGGGTGCGGGACGTGGTCGGCCGGGTGCGGGCGGCGGGTCCGCCGCTGGGCCCGGCCCGCCCCGGGTTCTGGCGCAGTCCGCTGCGGGGGCCGTGGCTGACGGGCGTGTTCGGTCTGGTGCTGCTGGTCGGGGTCATCGTGCTGTTCGTGACGGGCCTGCTGTCCTACGCCGCCTACAATCCGGACCTCGCCCCACGCAACGACCAGACACCCGGCAAGGGCTGGCTCGGGTTCTACCTGTTCACCTGGCCGACGTCCCCGTATTGGCTGTACCGCCTCACCCAGGGCGTCCACACCGTCCTCGGCGTGGTCCTCGTCCCCGTCCTCCTGGCCAAGCTGTGGTCGGTGATCCCGAAGCTGTTCGAGTGGCCGCCGCTCCGCTCGGCCGCCCACGCCCTGGAGCGTCTGTCACTGCTGTTGCTGGTGGGTGGGGCCGGGTTTACGTTCGCCACCGGGATCTTGAACATCCAACTGGACTACCTCTTCCCCGGCTCCTTCTACACCCTGCACTTCTACGGTGCCTGGGTGTTCATGGCCGCCTTCGTCGTCCACGTCGCCTTCCGGCTGCCGCGCGCCATCCGCGCGGTGCGGGCCGGCCGGGGATTCCAGCCCGCACCCGACTCGGAGGAGGCCGCCGGACTGGTCTCCCCGGGGCCGGCGGCTCCGACGATCTCACGGCGTGGAGCGGTCGCGATGGTGGGCGCCGGGGCGTTGGCCCTGTTGGTGGTGACGGCCGGCCAGAGCGTCGGCGGCTGGTGGCGCAAGACCGCTCTGCTGGCTCCCCACGGCCGCGATCCGGGTACGGGCCCCAACGGCTTCCAGATCAACAAGACCGCCGCGTCCAGCGGAATCCGTCCCAGCGACATCGGACCCGCGTGGCGGCTGACCGTACGCGGCGGTGGCCGTCAGGAGGTGCTGACCCGGGAGATGCTGCTGGCGATGGAGCAGCGGGAGGCGGCGTTGCCGATCGCTTGCGTGGAGGGCTGGTCCACCCCTGATCAGCAGTGGTCCGGGGTACGGCTGACCGACCTCGCCGCCCTCGTCGGACTCGGTACCGACACGCCTCAGGTGCTGGTCGAGTCCGTGCAGCGCGGCGGGTCGTTCTCCTCCGTGGTCCTCGCTCCCAACCAGACCCGCGATGACCGCTCGCTCCTCGCCGTGCGCGTGAACGGGGCCGACTTGTCACCGGACCACGGCTACCCGGCCCGCGTGATCGTCCCGGCGGCCCCGGGCGTCCACAACACCAAATGGGTCACCCGCCTCACCTTCGGAGAGCCCGCATGACCCTCTCCACCAAGTCGGCGGCCGCAGCCTTCCGCCGCCGTTACGGCGCCTCCCCGCTCCACCTCCTGCTCACCCTGGCCTGCTTCGCCCTGGCCCTCTACGCCGGTATCCGCCTCCTCAAGGGCGACACCATGGGCGTGGCGATCTGGTTCGTCGGAGCGGCCCTCCTCCACGACCTGGTGTTGCTCCCCGCCTACTCGCTCACCGACCGCGCCGCCCAGTTCCTCTTCCACGGCCGGACCCGCGCGGCAGAGAACGTGCCGCGTCCCGGCGTGAACTACCTCCGCGTCCCGGCCTTCATCTCGGGCGTCCTGTTCCTCGTCTGGTGGCCGCTGATTCTGCAGCAGGGCGGCCACTACACCGCCGCCACCGCCCTGTCCGCCGACGGCTTCCTCGTCCGCTGGCTCCTCATCACCGCAGGCTCGTTCCTCGCCTCGGCGCTCGTCCTGTGCGTACGGACCTGGCTGCGCCTGCGGCCCGCGCGCAAGGAGGTCCGGGCTCAGGCACGTGCCCGCAAGGCGACGAAGTGACGCTCGCCCGTCGGTGACGGCTCAGTCCACTGCTCGACGGGTGTCCAGCCCGATCTTCTGCCGTGCAGGACCAGGGCCCGTGAGCCGACGGTCGCCCAGGCGAAGACCGGGCTCGACGCCGTCTGCCCGGCATGGATCCGCACCCGACGCCGTTCGTCGATGTCGGCGGGAGAGGTTTCCGCGATCAGGAGTCCCCGGAAGCGGACCAGACCGCGGACGCGTTCCAACAGACGCCGCGGATCCCCGCCGATGCCGATGTTCCCATCCACCAGGAGCGCGGTGTCCCAGCTGCCCTCGTCGGGGAGCAGCTCGAACACCGACCGGCTCACCGCCCTGCCGCCCCGGCAGACGGTGGAGATGACGGCGGTCGGACACACGTCGATCCCCAGCACTCGATGCCCCCGCCGGGAGAGCTCTTCGACGAGGCGCCCGGCCCCACACCCGATGTCCAGAACCCGGCCCGCGCAGCGATCCACGACGCCCCGGTCCACGGCGTCCGCCTTCGCGCACCAACGGCGGACGTCCAGGGGCATGCACCAGCCCTCGCCGTCCCGCAGCGTGAGACCACTCTCCGCCGCGCAGAGCGCATCGGCGTACGGTCCCCGCTGCCAGGGCTCAGAGCCCCTGGTCCGCATCGAAGCCGCGGTGTTCACAGCTGCTCCTGCCCTCCGTGGACCGTCCGCCGGAGGCGCTCGGGCGGACGGAAGGCGCGCCGCCTGTGCAGCGGACGACGCGGTCTGCGGTGCTCCTTCGGTTTTCCTGGTGCGGTCTCGGCCGACGTTAGGTCGGCTTGCCGGAAGCCGCCTGCCGAGTGCATCAGACGGGCGACCAGGGACGGGGACCGGAGGCGTTCGGGTGACCGCAGTCGCCTCCCCGGCGCGATGTCAATTCGACCAAGAGCGGCATCTACGCGATCCCCGCCGAGTGGCGCTCGCGGTCCGTCGACCAGCCCGGTGGCGAAGAGTTCATACACGAGCTACGCGGCCACCTCGGCGACGGCTCCTCGCTGGTGACCATCGGCAACATCCACGCGCGGTACACGCAGCCGCTCGTGCCGAGGCATGACGTACGCCAGCAGCCGTACCCGCAGACACAGTACCCACAGGGCCAGTACCCGCAGCCCTACGCCGAGCAGCCTCAGCACCCGGCGGCCCCATACGGAAACGGGACACCGCAGCCTCAGCAGGAACAGCCCTGGTCGGGCCGCCCCCAGTAGCACGACCCACAGCAGCACTACCCAGGAGAGCCGCGTTGATCCCCGTAGTCCTCACTCCCGAGATAGCCACGATCGGCATCCCCCTGGGCCTGCTGTTCTCCCTCATGCGCTACCTGACCACGAACCTCTCCCCCGGCGGCATGATCACCCCGCTCGCCCTCACCCTCATCGGGGGTCTGCAGCGGGCGACCCCCGCCCTTGGCATCACCGCCCTGACGTACACGCTGACGCTCATCACGCAGAAGTTCGTCATCCTCTACGGCAAGCGGCTGTTCGCGGCAGCCCGTACCGCCGACGCCATGGCCCGCTCGACGACCAGGGTGGACGTCCTTCCGCTCAAGGGCGTCACGGCGAAGAACCGGCCGACCTCGATCGGCGTCCTGTACCCGGGCGACCTGGTGTTCTTCAAGCTCGACAAGCGCACCGGCGAGCGCCTGGACCACACCGGCATGTACCTCGGCAACGACGTGTCGGCCGCACCATCGGCGACAAGGGCAGCGCCTCCCGCCTCGACGGCAACGGCTACTACGCCACCACACTGCGCAACGCCAAGCGCCTCTGACCCACGGCCAGCCGGGGTGGCGGACGCAGCGGCCACCCGGACGGGTCCTGAGGCATGCGGTCTGGTGGCCCTGTAGGGAACCCGAGAAGATCAGCAGGGGGCTGTATGGCCCCCGCCGATCCGACCGAGGGGAGCAACCATGAGCAACACCGACGAGACGTTGCCGCAGCCAGTGGTGAACGAGGCGGACCAGGACGTGCTGACGCCGGAGGCGGGAGCGGGCGTCACCGTCATGATCAACCCGTACACCGAGATGGCGGCCGGTGACGTGGTCGTCTTGCAATGGGACGGCGGTATTCACCAGGACGAGCAGGTGGTGACAAGCCAGCGAGCGGGCAAAGCACTCCAGTTCTCTGTGCCGTCCGAGGTCATCGCGTCCAATCTCGGGCAGTCGGTACAGGTCTCTTATACGGTCACTCGGAGCGCTGGTGCGCAGATCGGTTCGGAGCCGCTCGACCTGACGGTCGAAAGCTAGGAGACCCCGCACGGCGGCCGGTCCCGCAGGGAGGATTGCAGGTCCGGCCGAGGCTGAACCTGCGGCTTCAAATCCCAGGCCACCAGATCTTCTGACCAGGGTCGACAGCTGGCTGACGTGCGGCGACTAGGTTGGAACATGAATCCCCAGTCGACCGAGTTGGATGGCACAGCGACTGGCTGTCCCGTCTCAAACGATGTGGGCTGTGAGCGAGGCTGTGAACTGCGGCGACCAGATCGGCTGAGACGTCAAGGTGTCGGAATTCTCAGCCGACCTGGTCCTACGGGCGTGGACGGTCAGCCGTCTCAGTGGGTCTGGTCCGGCGGAGCGGATCTGGGCGGTACCAACCCTGGCATTCGGCAGTGCCAGTTGGGCGCCGAAGGTCTCCTGGATACCGAGCGAGGGCGTCCGGGCGGAGCCGCTGCGGTGGTCGAGACGGACGGACCAAGGCGCAACTGACTACATGGGGTGATTCTCCGAGGCATGATTGATCGTGTACTTGGGGATCTCGACCACCAGGTCCTCCGCACCGATCACGGCCTGGCACGAGAGCCGCGACTTCGCCTCCAGCCCCCAGGCCATGTCGAGCAGGTCCTCTTCCTTGTCGTCGAGCTCGCCCAGCGAGGCGAAACCCTCACGCACCACCACATGGCAAGTGGTGCAGGCGCCCGACTTCTCGCAGGCGTGCTCGATATCGATGTCGTGATCCAACAACGCGTCGCAGATGCTTTGCCCGCGGGAGACCTCGATGACCACCCCATCAGGACAGTAGGTGGGGTGAGGAAGGACCACAATCTGTGTCATGAGCAGCACTCTAGGCAACTAGCCGCGCGCCGGGAGGGGGTATCCGAGAACAGGTCATCGCATCCTTGACCGGAGACGGGGTGTCCCTGCAGACCAGATTGGCTGAGAAGTCGAGCGAACCGAACGAGACCAATTGGGACCAGGAGCAGATCGGCTGAGGCGGGACAACTGACTTCGGTGAGAGCTGTCACCTCGTAGCGCACTTCTGTGACAGCTCACCTTGACCGTGCGTCATCGGAGTGTGATCGGCCAGTCAGCTCTGCAGGCGTAGCCGCAGATGCCGGACCTGGTGGAAGGAGCGATAAGGGGTACAAGGCACACTTCACGTGTCACAGCCCCTAGACGGACAAGAGGATCGAGCATGATCACGCTCAAGAAGGAAGACGGCCCGGCTGATCTGGACGGGGTAACCCACCTGTCCATCGGGGTGTCCTGGGACCCCACCGTCGGAAGCAGCGGCGGGTTGCTGGGAAAGATCCGCCAGAAGACCGGCACAGACCTCGACCTGATCGCCATCGCGATGGCGGGGGCAGAGCCGGTGCGACTGGCCGGCCTTGACTCCCTGGACCCGCTCGGCAACGGCGCGTTGGTCCACAGCGGAGACAACCAGACCGGGCACGGCGATGGCGACGACGAGACGGTGACCGTCGCACTCGACCAGGTGCCGTCCAACATCACCTCCATCGTGTTCCTCGCCGCCGCGTACAAGAAGCGAAGCGCCTTCCAGAACGCCCGGAACATCAGCTTCAAGGTCTACGACGCGACGGGCGGCAGCACTCAGCAGGTCGCCGACATCTGGCCGAGCCTGCTCACCACCGACAACGGCTGCGCCGTGGCGAAAGCGACCAGGGATGGCGCGGGCTGGAAACTCCAGGTGATCAACGAGACAGGAAAGATCAAGCAGGGCGACGAGCACGCCCTCATGCGCTTCGCCATGAGCAAGTAGCGGAAGTATTGTCAGCACGGGTTTCCCGACGCACCGCGCCCTGCCGAGTGTCACAGCCAAATTCGTTGATGGGCCTGGACCACGTACTGGTTCATCTGCCGTGGCAAGCATCGGAGCGGTCCTGACCGCGAAAGCAGCAGCCACTTCGGGGGAAGCACCCGCGTGTCTGGTGCAGCACCGGATGGGCGTGGGGCGCCCGCGCCGGGGACTGTTCGGCAACCGGCGAGCGGTGCGTGCCCGCGTCCGCCGAGCAGATCCGCGAACTCCCAGCCCGGGGTGGGCCCGCCTTCGTCCAGTGCCGCGGATACCGTCCTCGGGGTGCTGGATTGAACGGATTCACGAAGGGTCGGTGCACCCGGCTGCGGCCGCGCCTCGGGCTCACCTGTTGACGGCTGCCGAATGGAGCATCCCCCAACGTCTTAGCTCCCATTGGGCGGGTTCGTCCCCCTGAGACCCCCGCTCCCTGTAGAGCAGGAGTGGTCGTCAGGTCGAGGACCGCAACGATCACACCGACGCTGGCGCCGCCGATCATGTCCAGGGTCTGGACGGCGGACTTCCGGACCACGAATCCCTCGAACGGCGCCTCTCCGAGGAGTACGGGAACCAGCGGTCGACACGGACTGGACAGGGGTTCTGATCAGGGCATCCTAGGGCGGTGTCTTCGATATCAGCGCAGCCTCAACAGCACGGCTCCGATGGGCGGATGGTGGTGTGCGGTGATGACGGACTGGCCCGCCGCCTGGCTGCCGAGCTGCAAGATGTCTACAAGGAGCGGGTGACGCTCGTGGCGCCTGCGGGCCGCGACGCCCAGCCCAGCGTGGGCCGCGTCACTGGTGTGCCAGGGCGCGGCCTGCTGGGTGGCGCGCTTATGCGGCCGCGGAGCCCGATCGGCGGGCAGTCGGCCGTGCGAGAGCTGCGGGTCCTGGAGGCGGCGGAGCCCGACGAGGAGGTACTGACCGCAGCTGGGGTGGCAGGTGCCGCCGCGCTGGCACTGGTCTACGAGGACGACGACACCAACGTACGGGCAGCTCTTGTAGCGCGTCGGCTCAACCCGAGGCTGCGGCTGGTGATCCGCCTCTACAACCGCAAGCTCGGCCAGCACCTGGAAGACCTCCTGGACCAGGCCGCGGTGGTGGCCGAGCCGGGCATCGACCTACGAGAGCTGGACTCCTCGACGACCGTGCTGTCGGACGCCGACACGGTCGCGCCCGCCCTTGCGGCCAGCGCCGTGGCGGGCACCAGCAAGGTGGTACAGGCCGACGGACTGCTCCTGCGGGCGGTGGAACGTACGCCTCCGGGGAGGGGCGAGGTGGCCGATCCGGGGCTGTGCACCCTGGCCCTCTTGTCCGCGACGACCAGCGACCCGGCGGGTGCGGAGGGAGCGGAGTCCAGTGGGGACCGCGGTCCCCAGCTGCTGCCGGACGACAGGGCAGTGGCTGCGGCGACAGGGCGTGGCATCGTCGCCCTCGAAATGATCGCGCGTGCGGAAACGGGCCGGTCGCGACAGCGGCTGGGCACCGGAGCGCTGCCCGTGGCCTCCTTGTTCTCGCGGCGGCTGCGATGGTCCCTCTTCGGCATGGTGGCCGCTGTCGCCGCGCTGGCGCTGGCGTCGTGGGCGACCACCGGTGACCACCCCCTGCACGCCGCCTACATCACCCTGCTCGACATCTTCGCGATCAACGACCCTGCGGTAGGCGACCCGGCGCAGCGTCAGGTGCTGCAGATCCTGGCCGGGTTCGTGGGCCTTCTGCTGCTGCCGGTCCTGGTAGCCGCCGCGCTGGAGGCGCTGGGCTCCTTCCGTACGGCGACGGTCCTGCGGCGGCCCCCGCGGGGGTTGTCGGGCCACGTGGTCCTGCTGGGTCTCGGCAAGATCGGCGCGAGGGTACTGGCGCGGCTGCGGGAGCTCGGGATCCCGGTCGTGTGCGTGGAGTCGGACCCGCAGGCGCGGGGGCTCGCTCTGGCTCGCGGACTGCGCGTACCGGTGGTGATCGGTGACGTGACCGACGAGGGGGTACTGGAGGTCGCCCGTATCGACCGGGCGCAGTCCCTGCTCGCGCTGACCAGCTCCGACGTCACGAACCTGGAGGCCACGCTGTACGCCCGCGCGGTGAAACCGGACCTCCGGGCCGTACTGCGCTTGTACGACGACGACTTCGCGACCGCCGTCTACCGCACCCTGCGGGCCGCCCACCCCTCCGCCCTGACCCGCAGCCGCAGCGTGACGCACCTCTCGGCCCCGGCCTTCGCCGGGGCGATGATGGGCCGCCAGGTGCTCGGGGCGATGTCGGTGGAGCGACGCGTCCTGCTCTTCGCCGCCGTCGACGTGGCCGGGCACCCCCATCTGGAGGGCCGCACCATCGCCGAATCCTTCCGCCCGGGCGCCTGGCGGGTCCTCGCACTCGACACCACCTCTCCAGCGGAGCGTCGGCCGGACCTGGCCTCGACCCGTACGGAGGGACCTTCGCGGCAGTCGGGGCTGACCTGGGAGCTGAACCCGGGGTACGTCCTCGCACCGGAGGACCGCGTCGTGCTGGCCGCCACCCGCCGTGGACTGGCCGAACTCCTCGGGCGAGGCGTGCCGACGGGCGGCGGCCGCCACGATGGCCGGATCTGAGACAAGCTCGTCATCGCGGACACCGGGACGCGGGCACGAAGATCGGTACATGCCCGCAGCCCACCGTGTCGTCATCGTCGCCTTTCCCGGCGTGGAACTCTTGGACGTCACGGGGCCCGCCGAAGTGTTCTCGGTCGCGTCCCGGGTGGCCGAAGCGCAGCACCGCGGATACACCGTGCAGATCGCTACGGCGGACGGCGGTCCCGTGCGCACCTCCAGTGGTGTCCGGCTCCTTGCCGACCTCCGCCTCGACGAGGTGACGGGCCGGGTGGACACCCTGCTGGTGTCCGGAGCGGTCGTTCACGCCGAGGGGGTGGGTGTCCGGGCCGTCGTCGATCCGGTGGTCACGGACTGGCTGCGTACGGCGGCGCCGCGGGCGGGGCGTACCGGGTCGGTGTGCGCCGGCGCACACGTGCTGGCCGCGGCGGGCCTGCTGGACGGACGCTCCGCCACCACCCACTGGCTCACGGCGGCGCAACTGGCCGCAGCCCATCCCGAGGTCCGCGTGGATCCCGACCCGATCTTCGTCCGATCCGGTTCGGTGTGGACCTGTGCCGGGATCACTTCGGGGATGGACATGGCGCTGGCGATGGTGGCCGAGGACCGCGGTCAGGCCGTCGCGCTCGCCACCGCACGCATGATGGTCATGTACGTCAAACGCTCCGGGGGCCAGAGCCAGTTCAGCGTGCCGCTCTCCGTCCAGGCACCCACCGACGACCGCATCGGCGAACTCCGCCAGTGGATCGCCGAACACCCCGACGCGGATCTCACCGCGGAGGCACTCGCCGCGCGCGTCAGCCTCAGCACCCGCCACTTCTCCCGACTCTTCGCCCAGCGCACGGGCACCACGCCGGCGGCGTACGTCGAATCCGCCCGGCTGGAGGCCGCCCGCCGGCTCTTGGAGGAGAGCGACGCCGGGCTGCCGCAGATCGCGGCCGCCAGCGGGCTCCGTTCCCTCCAGACACTCCACCGGTGCTTCCAGCGGCACCTGGGAACCACTCCTGCCGCATACCGCCGCCGCTTCCGCTGACCCCCCACTTGCCCCTTCCGTGTTCCAGCACGCCAACCGGCGGACGCCGAGGCATGCCCACGCATGCCCACGCCGACCCACGCCGGCCCACACACCTGGCCCGCATACGAAAGGCCCCCATGCCCGGCACGAAGATCATTCCCATACCGGTCCTCGGCAAGCACGCGGTCAACGCCTACCTGCTGCTCGGCCGACGCCCGGTCCTCGTCGACGCCGGAACGCCCGGCAGCGGGCGAACCATCCACGACCGGATCCGCGACCACGGAGTCGACCCCTCCGACCTCGCGCTGATCGTCATCACCCACGGCCACATCGACCACTTCGGCTCGGCCGCGGAGCTGCGCCACCTCACCGGGGCACCGGTCGCGGGCCACGTCGCCGACCTCGAGCCCTTCCGCACCGGCCGGGCCCGCATGCCCCACTTCCCGACCGGTCCCATGGGCCGGGTGATGAACCGGAACCGGAAGCTGCACGTCCCGGCAGACCCCTTCGCACCCGAGATCGTGATCGACGGTGACACCGACCTGGCCGACTTCGGACTCGCGGCCCGCATCATGGCCACCCCCGGCCACACCGCGGGCTCCGTCTCGGTCCTGACCGACGACGGAGACCTCGTGGCGGGTGATCTCGTGGCCAACTCCTTCATCGGCCTCATCCCCGGCAAACCCGCGAACCCGCCCTTCCACGACGACCCCCTCGGCAACCTCACCAGCCTGCGCCGGATGCTCGCTCTCAACCCCAGGACGCTCCATGTGGGCCACGGCGTCCCACTCGACCCGGAACGCGTCCGGCGGTGGGCGCAGCGGGAGCAACGACGCCTGTCCCGTCGCGCCGCCCAAGGCCGCCTGCGAAGCCGCACGAAGAGCTGACATAGGCGATTCGCGGACGGTCCGGTTCTCGTCGTCGTGGTGGGCGGGACCGGCCATTCCGCGCCGACGGCGCATTTGTCCAATCCTCGCGGCGTCGGGGTCCGTCATGATCACGCGGCCACCGCTCGTGGTGATCGACATGTCCGTGACCAGGGGGAGTCAGCCATGCCCACGAACACCCACAGCAGAAGAGTCCGTACCGCCATCCGGCAGCGCGCAGCCGCCGTCGTCCTGGCAGCGACCGGATCCGTACTCGCCGCCGCACCTCAGCCGGCGCACGCCGCAATCCCGGCCCAGTCGATCGCCGACCCGGTGCACTACTGGAACGACGTCCTCCAGAACGTGTTCAGGCGAGTGGGCGGCGGGCCGGTCCCCATGGCCCGGGCCGCGGCCATGATGAACGCCGCGATCTACGACGCCGAGTCCTCCTACCAGCTCAAGTGGAAGGGGAGGATGACCTCGGAGGCCTACATCCACGCGGCGAACTACTCGGGCTGGCTGGAGGGACCCGACGAGGAGGAACGGGTCATCGGCCGCACCGCCTACAACATCCTGCTCAACCTCTACGGCAACCAGCAGACCGGCACCACCTACCAGGACCAGACCACCTACCTCGACTCCCGCTTCACCGAGCGCTTCGGCACCAAGCCCACAGACTTCGACCTGGTCGACGTCTCGGTCGTGGGCACCATGGTCAAGCAGATGACGGACGCCCGCAGCGGCGACGGCTCCGTCAATCCGCAGGTCTACTCCCCCGACGACAAGCCCGGTGCCTGGCGGGCGACTAGCTACCCCGACATGGTCGACGCGAAGTGCGACGAGGACAGCGACGCCATCAACCCGTTCTGGGGCCAGGTCAAGCCCTTCTCCCTGACCTCGGGCTCCCAGTTCCGCCCCACCACCCTCACCCAGTACGGCACCTACGAGAACCTCCTCGCCAGCGACGAGTACAAGCGGCAGGTCGACGCCGTCCGCCGCGCGGGAGCCGATCAGCCCACCGCGGCCACGCCCACGGTCACCCGGACCCCCGACCAGCTGGCGGCCGCCTGGTTCTGGGCCAACGACAACGACGGCACCTACAAGCCCCCGGGCCAGATGCTCCAGGCCACCCGTGAGGTGTCCAAGGCCCGCGGCCTGGGCGTTTACGCCAACGCCCGTCTCTTCGCTCTCGTCTCGCTCGCCCTCGCCGACACCGGGATAGCCGTCCGCGACGCCAAGTTCGCCACCCCGATGGACCTGTGGCGGCCCGTCTCCGCGATCCGTGAGGGCGGCCTCGACCCCCACTGGAAGCCTCTCCTGAAGAACAACGACGGCGTGAACGTCAACCCGTGCTTCCCCGCCTACGTCTCTGGTCACGCCTCCTTCGGCGCCGCCTGGGCCGGCGTCATGAAGCGCTACTTCGGCAGCGACAACATCTCGTTCGACCT
This sequence comes from Streptomyces sp. NPDC051555, assembly GCF_044454405.1. NCBI lineage: Bacteria > Bacillati > Actinomycetota > Actinomycetes > Kitasatosporales > Streptomycetaceae > Streptomyces > Streptomyces sp. NPDC051555. The sequence continues at coordinate 514,986 of NZ_JBITDP010000002.1, forward strand.
CACCACCGACGAACCCCGCGCCACGATCAAGACCCGCCACTTCACCAGCTTCAGCGCCGCCGCCAAGGAGGACGCCGACAGCCGCATCTGGCTCGGCGTCCACTTCCCGTGGGACGCCACCGACGGACTCGCCCTCGGCGACAAGATCGCCGGCCAGGTGTTCAGCACCAAACTTCGCACCCTGTGACATGAACCGGGGGGCGGGGGTCGTGCGCCCCCGCCCCACCGTATGGGAACCTGGGTCCACCACTCGTTCCTCCCTGCCAGGAGACGCTCCATGCGCCGAACCCCTTCGACCGGGCGGGTGTCACCCCTCGTCGTCTTCGGCGCGATCCTGACCGCCTCCGGCACGGCCCTGTACCTGAACCCAGGCCCCGCCCTTCCGCTGTTCGCCCTCGGTGCGCTCGCGTTGGCAGTGACGGTCACGGTCTGGCTCTTCTCCCGGCAGCACTGACCTCCGCGCGCGCCCGACGTAAGGCTTTCGTCACCGGGCTGGGCTCACGCCCGGGCCCGCGATTCCCGTTGAATTGCGGGAAACGAACCCGGGTGGAGAGAGAGTGGCAGTGGAAGAGACGAAGCGGCCCCGCAGGATCGTCGCCGGGATCCTGCTCTCGGCCGTTCTGTTCTTGGGCGGCGGACTGTACTGGTTCCAGCCCTGGAAGCTCTGGCAGGACGACAGCGTCCACGAGGCCCTGCCCGCCACGGTCCCGGTGCCGCCAGGCGCTCCCGGCACTCCGCCCGGCGCCCCCTCCCCCGCACCGGCGGAACCGAAGACCGTCGCGGAGGGCACCTTCATCAGCCACGAGCACACCACGACGGGAACAGCGAAGCTGATACGGCTCCCCGACGGCTCGCACACCCTCCGCCTGGAGGACCTGGACACCAGCAACGGGCCCGACCTGCGCGTGTGGATCACTGACGCCCCGGTGAAGGACGGAGTCTCCGGCTGGCGGGTGTTCGACGACGGCAAGTACGTCAGTCTCGGCAAGCTCAAGGGTAACCAGGGCGACCAGAACTACGCCGTCCCGCCCTCGGTGAACCTCACGGACTACTCCAGCGTCGCCATCTGGTGCGACCGCTTCGACGTCTCCTTCGGCGCGGCCGCCCTGACGGCCGTGTGATCCGGTACCACCCGGATGCCGCCCCCCCCATTTCCATGGCTCGGCATCCGGGCGGTACCGCGTTCCCCCGTGCACTGATCTTCCCGCTCCCACCCGTCGGCGCGCACTGCCGGTGACCGGCAATCTTTACGCGTCTCTGATGCCGATGACGGAGCCGTCTCCGGCCCGTGGCACCCTGGTGGCCGCGTCAAGAAGGCGTCATGAGCGCATCAGGACTGGGGGAAGTGCGTGACCGACCGAGCGGCAACAGCGGATCATCTGGCGGGCTACGCCGACATCGTCGCCGCGGCCTGTGCCACCGGCCGCAGACTGAGCCGCGACGAGCTCGAGTCACGTCAGGCTGAGGGAGAGCGGGCCGCGGAAGCCGGGCTCCCGTTGCACGGCCTGATACGGGACCATCTGGCGGCGGCGCAGACCGTACGGCCCACACCCTCCTCCCCCGGCCCCCTGCTGTCGGTGCTCGAACAGGCCGTGGACGCCTTCGTCGAGGGGTACGAACGCGCTCAACAGCAGGCGGTCCGCCAAGAGGAGGCAGCCCGCCGCGAGTTCGTGGACGACCTGCTGTACGGCGGGAGTGATCTGGGCCGCCTCGCGGAGCGGGCCGAGCGCTTCGGGCTCCGCTTGTCCCAGGCCCACGCCGTGGCCGTCGCCGCCGGGCCGGAGCCGTACGGCGACGGCTACCGGGTGGCCCGGGGCATCGAGACGGCGGTCCTGACCCGCTTTCCCGGTCGGCAGATCCTGCTGACCACCAAGGACGGCCGGCTGATCTGCGTGGCCCCCGGGGACCAGCCGGACGTCCTCGCCTTCTTCGCCAAGCAGGCGTACGCCGCCACCGACGGCGGTCGGGTCGCCATCGGGCGTTCCCACCCCGGAGCGGGCGGAGTCGTCCACTCCTACGAGGAAGCACTCGGCGCCCTCGACATCGCCGAGCGCATGGGGCTCGACGGGCCCGTACTGCACGCCGTCGATCTGCTCGTCTACCCGGTCCTCACCCGCGACCGTCAGGCGATGTCCGATCTGGTGGAGAGCACCCTGGGTCCCCTCACCACGGCACGCGGCGGCGCCCAGCCCCTCATCGACACGCTCACCGCCTACTTCGACAGTGGGTGCGTGGCCACGGAGGCGGCCCGCAAGCTGTCGCTGAGCGTCCGGGCACTCACGTACCGCCTGGAACGCATCCACACCCTCACCGCGGCCGACCCGGCGGATCCGGTGAACCGCTACACATTGCAGACCGCGGTGATCGGTGCCCGTCTGCTCGGCTGGCCGGGAATCTCGGACTGAACTACGCGAGGGCGAAGTAGCGCAGCCACAGGTAGACGGCGGAAACCGCCACCGTGACCACGGTGACGACGAGACCGTACTTGGTGAACTCCCAGAAGCTGATGGGATGGCGGTTGCGCTCGGCGATGCCGAGGACGACGACGTTGGCGGAGGCTCCGATGGCGGTGGCGTTGCCACCGAGGTCGGCGCCCAGCGCGAGGGCCCACCACATCACGTGGTCTGGATCGCCGCCCATGTCGCCGACGAGCTGGCTGGTGATCGGCGCCATGGTCGCCACGTAGGGGATGTTGTCGACGATCCCCGAGAGGACCGCGGAACCGCCCAGCAACAGCATGGAGCCGCCGAGTTCATTGCCGCCGATCGCGTCCGCGAGGGAGCCCGCCAGGTCCCCGATGACGCCGGTCTCGATGAGCGCGCCGACCATCACGAACAGGCCCGCGAAGAAGGCCAGCGTGGGCCACTCCACCTCACCGAGCACCTCACCGGTCTCGACCTTCGAGATCGCGATGAGCAGTCCGGCGCCGAGGAGTGCGACGACGCTCGGCTCGTAGTGCAGGACCGGGTGCAGTACGAAGCCGGCGACGACGAGCCCGAGGACGCCGAGGCCCTGGGCGAGGAGCTTGGGCTCGGTGATCGCCTCGCGCTCACGCAGTGCCATCAGCTCGGCGGCACGCTTCTCGTCGTAGACGAAGTGCTTCGCGAACATCACCCGGCACATCAGCACAAGGACAGCCACCAGCACCACGCACAGCGGAGCGAGATGGACCAGGAAGTCGTTGAAGCTGAGCCCGGCCCGGCTGGCGATGATGATGTTGGGCGGGTCACCGACGAGCGTGGCCGTGCCCCCGATGTTCGAGGCCAGTACCTCGGCGATCAAGAAGGGCACGGGGGACAACCGAAGCCGGTCGCAGACCAGGAGCGTCACGGGTGCCACGAGGAGCACGGTGGTGACGTTGTCGAGCAGCGCCGAGGCCACCGCCGTGATGACGATCAGCATCGCCATCACCCGGAACGGCCGGGCCTTCGCCTTCTTCACCGACCAGATCGCCAGGTACTCGAAGAGACCGGTCCGCCGGAGCACTCCGACGATCATCATCATGCCCATGAGGAGGAAGATGACGTTCCAGTCGATGCCCGTCTCATCGGAGTGGAACGCCGCCCCGTCGTCGGTGGCGCCGATCGCCAGCATCAACCCGGCCCCGCCCAGAGCCGCGGCGACGCGGTGCACCTTCTCGCTGATGATCAGCGCGTAGGCGCCGGCGAACACGGCGATCGCGGCCCAGCTGTGCCAGTCGCTCACGCCGTTCCCCCCGCCGCGAGGAAGTGCCTCATCAGGGCCGCAACCGTCACGACGCCGACGAGGCGCTCCCGGCCCGCACCACCGGCCCGCTCGATGACCGCGACGAGCGGGACATGCGCACGGGCCATGACGGCGGCGATCTGGAGCACTCCCGCGTCCGGGCCGACGTAAGGGGGCTTGAAGGTCCGGCGCGGCAGCCACTCCGCGACCGTCCGGCCTTCCAGCTCCTCGGCCACGGTGTCGGCGTGCCGCTCGTCGATCACGGCGGCGAGCAGGGGGTCCTCCATCACGTACTCGGGTACCAGCTGCCTGACCAGCTGGGATCCGGGGACGACGGCGTACGGCACTCCATCGGTGTCGAGCACCAGGAGGGCGGGCAGGTTCTGCTCCGCCAGCAGCCGTACCGCGTCGACGGCGGGATCGTCGGTGGTCACATGCGGGTAGGGCTCGGCGAGATCACGGGCTGGCACGGTGTTTCTCCTGATCGGGTGTGTCAATCGGGGCAGGGGTGCGGGGCTGGTCCTGGTCGTCATCGTCCGACGGGATGCCCGCGAGGTCGTCGACGTGGAACAGACGGGCGATGGGCACATCGGTGCTGCTGTGGGCGATGATCGAGAAGGCGATGCAGACGGCGATCAGGGTGTACGCCGCCTCGCCCTGCGGAATCCCGGCCTGGAGCACGAGGAGCCCGTAGACCACGGAAGCGAATCCCTTCGGGCCGAACCAGGCGGCCACCAGCTTCTCGCGCCGCTCGATCTGCGCCCCCAGCAGCGAGACGAGGAGCGAGGCCGGCCTGATCAGCACGATGGCAAGGACGACCGCCACGTAGCCGCCCACCGGCAGGTCCCCGAACAGGGCCGGAGTCAGCAGGGCGCCGAAGACCAGGAGGGCCGCGAATTTCGCGAGTTCCGCCAGCGCTTCACCGAGGGGCTCGAAGGCCTTCTTCGCCTCGGGCGAGACCGAGGCGAGCACCGCGCCGGCGGAGAACGCGGCCAGGTACGGGTTGGCGTGGGTGAGGTGGCACGCGGCGTAGAGGATGATCCCGGTCGCCAGGGGCAACAGGGGCTGGAGCTTCGGTTCGGCGCCGAGGAGACGCAGCCGCACCAGTCCCGCGACCGCGAGCGGCAGGCAGGTCCCGAGGACCAGGCCCAGGGCGAGTTCGAGCGCGATCTCTCCGACCGACGACTGCACCTGCCCGGAGGTGGGTCCGGCGGCGGCGATGAGGATCAGCACGACGGGCAGTGCGAGGCCGTCGTTGATGCCGCTCTCCACGTTGAGCAGCTGACGCAGCTTCGCGGGGACCTCTTTGCGCCCGACGATCGCCGAGGCGAACACGGGGTCGGTGGGAGCCAGCACGGCCCCCACCAAGAAGGAGGTCGTCCAGTCCAGCCCGACGAGGTAGTGCGTGATCAGTGCCATGCCGGCCATCGCCAGCGGCATCCCCAGGCCCAGCGCCCGCGCCGGGTTCTTCCAGTTCCGGCGCAGCACCGGGAACGCGACGTGCATGCCGTCCGTGAACAGCACCGCGAACAATGCCAGGTCCGCCGTCACACCCACGATCTCACTGTCGGATGTGATGTGGATGAGCCCGAGGAAACCGTCGCTGACCAACGCCCCGCCCAGGAGGAAGAGGAGCGAAGTCGACAGCACCGTACGGGCTGCGAGCCCGGACAGCAGTACGGCGACGAGCAGTGCGATACCGAAAACAACGACGAGCACCATGGCTTCGAGCCCCGATCTACGAAGAGAGTCATCCCCTGTTCGCCGACCAGGCTTCCCGGCACACCAAGGGCTACTTTATATGCTCCTTACGAGTTTTTAACGGGTCCCTGACAGAAACCTGATCTCCGTATCCCTGCCGGACTCCGGCATTCACGACATGGACTGCCACGGTCTACGCTGGGCGGCACCCAGAAAGGCACGAATGAACGGAAACCCGGCGTTCCACGCCCTCGCCATGCTCGCCGCGACTCTGTTCCTGCTACCCCTGCCGATTGCGATCTTCGTCGGCTGGACGCCGCCGCGGCTCCCCGACCGCGCGACCGCTCTCCCGTACGCATGGGCGTTCCTCTGCCTGTACGCACTGGTATTCCTCAACGCGCTCCCCCGCATGCTGGACGCGTCGGCGACCGTCGTGACGCTCTGCACCGGAGCGGGACCGCTGTTCAGCCTCGCGGCCGTGGCCTGCCTCGTCCGGTCGCACTGGGCCGCCCGGGGCGCCACTCCTCCCCGGACCGAGAGCTGATCCCATGCCGGACACCAAAACCCTCGCCTGCCTCAAGCGGCACGCCACCGAGTTCCGCATGGCCGTCTCCGCCGTCTGGGTCGGTACCGCCTTCACCGTGGTCGCCGGCGTCATGTACGCCCTGGGCGCCCGCGGTTTCCCGGAACTGACGATCGGCATGGCCCTCCTCACCACCGGTCTGGTCATGCTGGGCTCGGGCACCGTGGAGCGCTGACCCCTCAGCCCCGACGGCGGGGAGGCACCTCGTCGAGGCGGACGAAGGGAATCCGCCGGCCCACCTCCCGGAAGCCTTCCGCCCCGCGCGCGGGAACGTCCAGACCGAGGTAGCGGCACAGGGCACGTGCGGCCCTCGGATGCCGGGCCGCGCTGGCGGCCATCACCTCGCCGCCTTCCTCGGCGGTGAGGAAGTGTGCGTTGACAGCGTGGAACGTCCGTCCCACCTGGATCGTGACCTTCGGGATGTGGCTCAGGTTCCTGTACCACTGGGCACCGGTCCCGAATCCCGAGGCCACCGTCCAGCTACCACGAACCGGATCGTGGGCCACCACTTCCAGACATACGGCGCGGGTCCGCCCGGACAGACGTCCGGTGTGCCGGAGAAGGAGCATCCTCGCGCCGAAGACGGGCCCGAGCCCTATGCGGTAGAGGCCGATCGGAAGCCGGGCCACGGTCCGGCGCCAGCCCGTGGGCGGCTCGGGCCGCGAGCGTCCGCGCCGCTTCACCACGTGACTCCCCACTCCCCTGTCATGACGACGAACCCAGCGGGTACGTAACAGTGACACGACAAGGTGATTCGCTTGGCAAACTTTTGCATAGTCTAAACGTGACACGTGACGGGGCGCGGATCAACAGCCGCGTACGCGTCGATCGACATGGACGAGTGCCGCTTTCCGCCGCGCTGACAAGGACCCGGGAGTACGACGTGGATCTCCGTAGTTCCGGGGGCGTCCCCGGCAAACCAGCGCTGCTCGCGATCCCCTTCGTGGTGATGGCCGTTGTCGCGGTGGCGGACGTCACCGCGGGACCGGGCGTCGGCCTGCTGCCCTTGGTCTCGCTCGGGCCTGCCTTCGCGGGCTTGGCGGGGAGCTGGCGCCGGACAGCCGCCATAGGCGCTGTGGCCATGGCACTGTGCTGCTCGTTGGGCCTCTACGACGGCCTGTTCGAGAATCGGCGCGGCTATACCGCACTGGCGGCTGTCGCCGGGGTGACGGTCGCGGGGGTCGCCGCCGCGGTGGTGCGCGGACGTCAGGAACGTGAGCTGGCGAGCGTCCGTACGATCGCCGAGGTGGCCCAGCGGGTCCTGCTGCGGCCGGTGCCGCGCAGCGCCGGGCACCTGCGCGCCGCGGTCTCGTACACCTCGGCGGTGGCGGAGGCGCGGATCGGCGGAGACCTGTACGAGGTGGTTCCCGTACCCGGCGGTGTCCGGGTGATCATCGGTGACGTCCAGGGCAAGGGACTGGAGGCGGTCGAGACCGCGGCCACCGTCCTCGGCGCGTTCCGGGAAGCCGCACATGACGAACCGCGGCTCACCGGCGTTGGCGCACGGGTGGAGCGTGCGGTCCAACGCACCCTGGAGGGTGAGGGCGACGGAGAGAAGTTCGTGACCGCGTTGCTGGCCGAAATCACCGAAGCGGGCGGTGTCGTCTTCCTCAATTACGGTCATGCGCCCGCGATGCTCGTACGGCCCTCACATCACGTGGTCTTCCCGGAACCTCCGCAGCACACTCCGCCCCTCGGCCTGGTATGGGGTGCCTCCGACTGCCCCGAGCCCTACAGCGTCGACTTCGGCCCTGGGGACCAGCTGCTCCTCTACACGGACGGCGTCTCGGAAGCCCGGAACGCGCACGGTGCCTTCTACCCCCTGGGAGAGCGGACCGGACTTCTGGCGGACCCCGATCCCCAGCACGCACTCGATGCGTTGCGCGAGGACGTCGTGGCCTACGTCGGCGGCCCTCTGCACGACGACGCGGCCATGCTGTTGTTGCGCTGCCGACAGTCGGCCGACGACGTCCCTGAGCGGTTGGCGAACGCGTCAGCGCCCCCGGTCTGAACGCCTTGGCCCGGCGCGTCTGCGGCGCGCCTGTCCGAGCAGGGCCGTCACGGCGACGAACGCCAAGACGATCAGCACGAGCGAGATCCAGAACCACAACTGCACGAGACGCTAACCTCCCGGTTCCTGATCGCGGACACGGACGCCTCACACCAGCACGGCGAAGATCTCCGTGCAGGCATGCTGGGAGTCGCGGCACTTCTCGGCACAGATGAGGCAGTGCCGGTGCTCCTTCGCCTGCGCGGCGCAACGGTCCGCGCAGCACGAGCAGGCCGTCGTGCAGGCCTGGAGCAGGCTCCGCATGAGCGCCGCATCGGACGCGGTCCGCCGGGAAAGGACCCTGGCCGTGGCCGCGCACACGTCGGCACAGTCCAGGGCAACCGTGACGCAAGCGGTCAGTTCCTCCGCGTCCCCCTCCGCGAGACAGGAGTCGGCGCAGGCCGTACACGCCTGCGCGCACACCAGACATGCTTCGACGCAGTGGGCCAGCTTTTCTGTCCGAGACCCATCTGCCCTTGCGGGGTGGGCGCCCATCATGGCGAACACCGTCGTGGTCATCGTCCGTCGCCTCGGCTCACGGGTTCGAAAAGAACCCCCTCTGTCAGCATCTTGCCGGGACGGACAATTCCAAACCTCCAGCCCGATGTCCTTCCCGACGAGGGGCACGATCAGGCCCTGCCACCACCTGTTAACGTCGGTGCCCCACTTGCTTCTGGGTACACGGCGGGAGCGCCCGGGGACGACGACGGGGTAGGTGAACTGTAATGGGAGTGGCACTGCTCTGCGCCGCCCTCGTGGTGGCCGCACTGGCCTTTCGTGGCGCCGTCACCGACCTCAGGGCCGGTGAGCGCCGACGCTCACGTCCACGGCGGCAGGCAGGCCGGCTGGCGACCACGGCCGTCGCGGTCACCGGCGTCATGCTCGCTCTCCTCAGCCGCCTCTCGGGATCGGGGCTGTGGCCTGCGGGCATCTTCCTCGGCTTCGCCCTGACCGCCGGCCTTGCCGCGGTTACGTTCGGGCGCCGCTGAGGCCGCCTTCGCTACGCCTCTTCCTGGTTTCGCCGCGGTGACGGGTCGCTCCATCCCAACGGGAAGAGCTGTCCTTCCACATCGGACACCAGGGGCTCTCCCCCGGCGGCGTTGAACGCGGTGAGCGCTCCGACAAGCGCGGCCCGCTGGCCGGGTTCGATGCGCGCGGCGATGGCCGCGATCTCGGTCCTGCGCCGGGCCGTTACCTCTTCCACGAGCCGCAGGCCGCCCGGTGTCACGGTCAGTATCGTCTCTCGGCGATTCTCGGGGTTGGGCCGCCGGTCGGCCAGCCCGACCGCGATCAGGCGGTCGACCATCCGCATCGCCGTCGACGGATTGACCCCCAGGGCTTCGGCGAGCACCACCAGCTTCGCCGCGCCCCTGGTGGCCAGCACGACCAGCATCCGGAACTGAGCCAGCGTGACTTTGTCTTCGGCAGCCGCCAGCGAGCGGGCGGAGACCGCCACGAGGAGCCGGGAGGCCGTCAGGAGGGCCCGGGTCACGTCGTCCACGTCGTTCGCGTCGTCCACGCCGAAGGGGGAATTCTCGGCTCGCGGGGAATCGGTCATACCCCTTTCTACCGCCTGTGCCCACCCTCACCTTGACCCGCCCCGCTTCCGCTCGGCGGATCGGGGTGCAGGGCACGCAAAGCGCTCTGGTGGGTCAGCCACCCGACCAGCAGTCCGTCCTGGGGGTCGAGGACTGGAAGCCCCGTCCCGGGGGACGGAGCAAGGACGTGCAGGGCTGCACCGAGGCTCATGTCCGACGTAAGCGGGTGCGGTTCTTCGACCAGGTCCGCAGCGGTCCGCGGCACTCCGGCCGAAGTATCGGGGGACTCGGCGAGCACTTCGGCGACGGCGCGGGCCGTGAGGGTCCCGCGGAACCTACCCTCGGCGTCCGTCACGGGCAGGACTCCGTGGGACGACAGGGACAGGAACTCGGCCGCGGCGGCCAGGCCGCACGTCGAGAGAAGCGGTTCCGGGGCCTTCTCCATCACCTCGGTGAGCGGCTGGCCGCCCAGTGGTGCGTCCGGTGCGGGGGCGTCGAGGTCGATCCCCCGCCGCCGTAGCTTGAGGGTGTAGATCGTGTCGTGCGACAACAGCTTGCCGGTCAGGGTCGCGAGGACGATGGCGAGCATCAACGGCAGGATGATCGAATACTCGCCGGTGAGCTCGAAGAGGATGACCACGGCCGTGATGGGGGCGCGGGACGCACCGGCGAACACGGCCCCCATACCGACCAGCGCGTAGGCGCCCGTGTTTCCGGCCGTCCCGGGCGCCAGTGTCTGGAGGACCGCGCCGTAGGCCGAGCCCAGCATGGCCCCCATGAACAGGCTGGGCGCGAAGACCCCGCCCGAGCCGCCGATCCCGATGGTCAGGCTGGTGGCGAAGATCTTGCCCACCAGCAGGAGCAGAAGGAACGACGCGGTGTAACCGCCCGCCACCGCGTTCTCCAACACCGGGTAGCCGACGCCGTACATCTCCGGAAGCGCCAGCAGGAGCACGCCGAGGAGGATTCCGCCGACGGCCGGCCGCAGCCACTCCGGTCCGCGCCAGGCCCAGTCGCAGGCGTCCTCGATCGCGTACAGGATGCGGGTGAACCCTACGCCGACCGCTCCCGCCACGATCCCGAGGAGGGCGAAGAGCGCGTACTGCGCGAGGTGCTCGACGTGGAAGGCCGGCAGCCTGAGGAAGGCCACGTCCCCGAAGGCCGCGCGCCCGACGATGCTCGCCGAGACGCTGGACAGGACCAGGGCGCCGAACGCCTCGATGGCGAAGTCCCGCAGGATCAGCTCCATGGCGAAGAAGACACCGGCCAGTGGAGCGTTGAAGGTGGCCGCGATGCCCCCGGCGGCTCCGCAGGCGACGAGGAGCTTCATCCGTCCCTCACCCACCTTGGCCAGGCGGCCGAGGGTGGAGCCGAGTGCGGATCCGATCTGGACGATGGGCCCCTCACGGCCGACGGACCCGCCCGAGCCGATCGTAAGGGCCGAGGCGAGGCCCTTGACCACGGAGACATTGGGATTGATCCGGCCTCCGCGCTGGGCAACGGCGAGCATGACCTCGGGCACGCCGTGCCCCCGGGCCTCCTTGGCGAACCGGTCGACCAGCGGCCCGTACAGCAGACCCCCGACGACCGGGGTGAGCAGGACGAAGAAGGGACCGAGCCACGGCACGTACGGGTTCGCGGCGTGTCCCGCACCCGCGTAGTCCTCGTGCCCCGTGAACAGCCAGGTGAACGACTTGATCAGCCAGCGGAACGCGATGGAGCCCAGACCCGACCCCACGCCCACGAGAACGGCCAGCGCCGCCAGGCCCCACTGTGCCTCCCGCACCGCGGCGAATCCGGGCCACCTGGCCCGGCCGCCCGGCCCACTGAAGGTAGGCCCTCGGTCAGTGTGATCTGCCCCGCGCTTCGTCGACATCCGCAGTTCCATCATTTTTGCATTATGCAAATGATGTCAAGGCGCCAGCCGGCCCGCTCAGCATCCGGACAGTCGGCGGCATCCATAACCCCGCAGCCGCAGACGAAACCCCCGGTCACCCGGCGAAGCCATAACGTTCAAGTCGCAAATTTGGCACAGAGCAAAGATGTTACTTTCTCGTTATAAATGGAGAGGTGTGGATAAAATATGCGGATTCTTCGGCGCAAAAGGTTCGCATCGACCATGCTTGCCTCCCTCAGGCGGACCACTTCCCATACCGCAACCGACGCACCTGCCACAACCCCCCAGCCCCATGCGATTTACTCCGGTGCTGGGTAACTTCGGCCCGCATGACCGCCCATGCAGAACTGGCCCATTACCGAAAGCACCTCCCTTCCGCTCCAACCGCCTCGACAGTGCGCATCGACCGGCCCAGCCCGGGGGACGGCCCCCTGCTGTGGCGCCTGGCGCGCGACTCCAGGACGCTCGACCTCAACTCGTCCTACAGCTACCTCCTCTGGTGCCGTGACTTCGCCGGCACGTCCGCGGTAGCCCGTGATTCCTCCGGGCGGGCCATCGGATTCGTCAGCGGGTACCTCCGGCCCGAAGCACCCGGCACCCTGCTCGTCTGGCAGATCGCAGTCGACGAATCGGTCCGCGGACTCGGGATCGCGGGGGCCCTGCTCGACGGCCTCTGTGCCCGCGTGGCCGCAGAGCACGGACTGAGTTCCCTGGAAACCACCATCTCCCCCGGGAACCACGCGTCGGAGCGGCTGTTCGCTTCGTACGCGGAACGGCACGGCGCCACCGTCGCCCGCGAAGTGCTGTTCCGCGCAGACGAGTTCCCCGAGGACGGGCACCACCCGGAAGTCCTCCACCGGATCGGACCGCTCATCTTCTGACCCGCTCCCCGGTCGGCCGGGCGCGCCCCCGGCACCCGTACCTCGAACACCACACACCGAACACCCACTGGAGAACGCCTTGACCATCACCGCACCGGTCCCGTCCGTCTTCGAGACCGTGGAATCAGAGGTGCGCAGTTACTGCCGCGCCTGGCCCGTCGTCTTCGAACGCGCCAAGGGAAGCCGGCTGTACGACGAGAACGGCCGCGGCTACCTGGACTTCTTCGCCGGTGCCGGATCCCTGAACTACGGGCACAACAACCCCGTCTTCAAACGCGCCCTGCTCGACTACCTGGAGCGGGATGGGATCACCCACGCGCTGGACATGTCCACGACCGCCAAGCGCGCCTTCCTGGAAACCTTCCAGTCCACCGTGCTCGCACCGCGCGCACTCCCCTACAAGGTCATGTTCCCGGGGCCCACCGGCACCAACGCCGTCGAGGCGGCCCTCAAACTCGCTCGCAAGGCCAAGGGCCGCGAGGCGGTCGTGTCCTTCACCAACGCCTTCCACGGCATGTCGCTCGGCTCCCTCGCCGTGACGGGCAACGCCTTCAAGCGGGCGGGGGCCGGCATCCCCCTGGTCCACACCACCCCCATGCCCTTCGACAACTACCTCGGCGGCAGGACTCCCGACTTCCTCTGGTTCGAGCGGCTGCTGGAAGACCAGGGCTCCGGCCTCAACCACCCCGCCGCGGTCATCGTCGAGACGGTCCAGGGCGAGGGCGGCGTCAACGTGGCTCGCGCGGAATGGCTGCGCGCCCTGGCGGACCTGTGCCGTCGCCGCGACATGCTGCTGATCGTCGACGACGTACAGATGGGCTGCGGCCGGACCGGCGAGTTCTTCTCCTTCGAGGAGGCGGGCATCACGCCCGACATCGTCACGCTGTCGAAGTCCATCAGCGGCTACGGACTGCCCATGGCCCTGTGCCTGTTCAAGCGCGAACTGGACATCTGGGAGCCGGGCGAGCACAACGGTACCTTCCGCGGCAACAACCCGGCCTTCGTCACCGCGACCGCGGCCCTGGAGACGTACTGGAGCGACGGCGCCCTGCGTGAGCGGACCCTGGTCCAGGGCGGACGCGTCGAGAGCGCCCTGCGCGACCTGTGCGCCGAACACGGCCGGCTGGGGGCGACGTACCGCGGCCGGGGGATGGTGTGGGGCATCGAGTTCACCCACAAGGAGCGCGCCGAGGCGGTCTGCCGCAAGGCGTTCGAGCACGGGCTCCTCGTCGAGACCTCCGGTCCGGAGGGCGAGGTCGTGAAGCTGCTGCCGTCGCTCACCATCACCCCGGACGAACTCGACGAGGGCCTGGCCATCCTGGCCCGCTCCGTTCGCGAAACCGCCTGATCGCCACACCAGCACGCCAGCACGCCAGACACGCCACGAAGGGCAGCACCATGATCGTCCGATCGTTCCGGGACATCGAGGGAACCGACCGCCATGTGAAGGCGGCGACGGGGACCTGGGAGAGCAAACGCATCGTCCTGGCCAAGGAACGCGTCGGGTTCTCCCTGCACGAGACCGTTCTGTACGCCGGCACCGAGACATCCATGTGGTACGCGAACCACGTGGAAGCGGTGGTCTGCACGGAGGGGGAAGCCGAACTCACCGACGAGGAGACGGGCCGGACCTACACCATCACGCCGGGAACCATGTACCTCCTCGACGGCCACGAGCGGCACACCCTGCGCGTGCTCAGGGAGTTCCGCTGTCTGTGCGTCTTCAACCCGCCCGTGACCGGCCGGGAGGACCACGACGAGAACGGCGTGTACCCGCTGCTCACCGAGCCCGAGCACAGCTGAACGCAAAGAGAGGAGAGGCAGGGACCACCATGACCCGTACATCCACCCGCACCGCGAACGACCTGTATCCGACCAGGGGTTCCGAGGAGGTGCTCATCGGCCGCAAGGACCCGGTCGTCTGGTCCCCGCCCGGTACTCCCGGACCTATGTGGGCCCACGAGCTGGAGAGCTACGACCGCGACGGCTTCCTCCCGGTCGACCACCTCATCACGCCCGACGAAGTGGACGTCTACCGGGCCGAGATGAACCGGCTGCTCTGCGATCCCTCCACGCTGGCGGACGATCGGTCCGTGGTGGAACCGAAGTCCCGGGAAGTCCGCTCCGTATTCGAGGTCCACCGGATCAGCGAGGTCTTCGCCGCTCTCGCAGCCGATCCGCGTGTCGTCGGCCGGGCCCGGCAGATCTTGGGCTCCGAGGTGTACGTCCACCAGTCCCGGATCAACGTCAAGCCTGGTTTCGGCGCCAGCGGCTTCTACTGGCATTCCGACTTCGAGACCTGGCACGCCGAGGACGGCCTGCCGCACATGCGAACCGTCTCGGTGTCCATCGCCCTCACGGAGAACTTCGCCACGAACGGCGGCCTGATGATCATGCCTGGCTCCCACCGGAGCTTCCTCGGCTGCGCAGGTGCGACCCCGAGGGACAACTACAAGAAGTCCCTCCAGATGCAGGACGCCGGTACGCCCTCCGACGATGCCCTGACCAGGTTCGCCTCGGCCTGCGGCATCAAGCTCTTCACAGGCAAGGCCGGATCCGCCACCTGGTTCGACTGCAACGCGATGCACGGCTCGGGCGACAACATCACGCCCTTCCCGCGCAGCAACGTCTTCCTCGTGTTCAACAGCGTGGAGAACCGCCCCGTGAAGCCCTTCGCCGCCCCAGTGCGCCGCCCGTCCTACATCGCCTCGCAGGACTTCACGCCCCTGCGTTGACGCGTCCGATCGGCCGGGTCCGTCCCGCCGCGCCGGACCCGGCCGATCCCTCCCTCCCCGCCCGGCCACCGAAAGGAACGAGATGCCCCAGCACAAGGCCCTCCCCCGAAGAGGGTTCCTCACCCGAACGGCAATGCTCGGGGGCGCTGTCCTGGCGCCGGGTCTGGTCACCGCCTGCAGCCGCACCCAGGTCGGCACCGGAGCTCCCGCCGACGACGGCGAACTACTGGCGAAACTGCGTCGACAGGGATACGTCCGTATCGGATTCGCGGGCGAGGCACCCTACGGGTTCAAGGACGGCAACCAGCTTGCGGGCGAGGCGCCCACCCTGCACCGGGAGATCTTCTCGGCCCTCGGCGTCGGCGACATGCGCCCTACCCTGACGGACTTCGGAGCGCTGATCCCCGGACTGCTGGCCGACCGCTTCGACGTCGTCAGCGCAGGCATGGCGATCACTCCCGAGCGCTGCGCCAAAGTCGCCTTCTCCGAGCCCGAGTTCGTCTCCCCCACGGCGCTCATGGTCCCCAAGGGCAACCCCAAGGGCCTGAGCGACCTGAAGTCGGTGGCCGCCGCGGACATCACCGTGGGCGTGCTGACCGCCGCCGTCGAGGCGACTTACGCGAAGGGGGCCGGCGTCGCCGATTCATCGGTCAAGTCGCTCGCCAAGCAGCAGGACGGGCTCGACGCCCTGGTGGCCGGGCGGATAGACGCCTTCGCGCTGACCGGCATCTCGCTGCGCTGGCTGGCCAAGACGAACACCGGCGCCCTGGTGGACGTACTGGATCCGTTCGTTCCGCTCCTGAACGGGAAACCGCAGTACAGCCCCGGGGGCGCGGTCTTCCGGCCGGGTGCCACGGCCCTGCGCGACGCGTTCAACCAGGAACTGGCGAAGATCACCGGCGATCCGGGCCACTACGTCACACTGATCGGGAAGTACGGGTTCACCGAACGGGAGGTTCCGCCCACCACGCTGCGGACCACCGACCTCTGCGCCGCGTGACGAGCCCTCACATGACCCACTTCTTCGACGAACTCACCCGTTCGCTGCCCAGCGTCGGCCAAGGGATCGCGGTCACGCTCCTGGCCACCGCGCTCAGTGCGGCCGTGGCGCTGATCGTGGCTTTCGGCTTCGGGCTCATGACGCGCTCGCCCCGGCTGCTCCTGCGGGGACCGGCCCGGTTCACCGTGGAGTTCTTCCGGGGCACGTCCCTGTACGTGCAGTTGTTCTGGCTGTTCTTCGCCCTTCCCGTCCTCGGGTTCCGGCTGGAGCCCATGGCCTGCGCCGTCGTAGCCTTCGGCCTGAACTTCGGCGCCTACGGCTCCGAGGTCGTACGCGGGGCGATCGACGCGGTCCCCCGCGCTCAGTGGGAGGCGTCGCTCGCGCTCGGGATGAGTCCGCGAAAGCGCATGACCCGGGTCGTCCTGCCCCAGGCCTGGGTGCAGATGATCCCGCCGTTCGGCAACCTCCTCGTCCAGCTCCTGAAAGCAACTCCCCTGCTGTCCCTGATCACGATCGCCGACCTCACCTTCGAGATGGATCAGCTGAGGTCGCTCACCGGCAGCACGGCCCAGGCCTACCTCGCCATCCTGGTCATCTACTACGCCATCGCCGCAGGGATCAACTCCTTCATGAAGGCGGCGGAGTCCGCGGCGAAGACCCGGCTGGGTCAGGACGCGGGGGGCTCCTGATGTGGTCCTGGGAGACGGCCCGCGAGGGGCTGCCCGTGGTCCTGGACGGCTTCGGCATCACCCTGCTCGCGACCGCGCTTGGCTCCGCCGTCGCGTTGGTGCTGGGCCTGTTGATGGCCGTACTGTTGCGCACGCCGACACGCTGGGTCACCCTCCCCCTGCGCCTGGCCGCGGACTTCGTGCGGTCCACCCCGGTGATGATCCAGTTGTTCGCCGCCTGGGTGCTCGTTCCCGGCCTGGACGCGCTGGCCCTCGGCATCGTCGTGCTCGGCGTCCACTACGCGACGTACACCTGCGAGGTGTACCGGGCGGGAATCGACGCCGTCCCCGAGGGCCAGTGGGAAGCCTGCACCGCGCTCTCCCTGCCGCGCCGACGGGTGTGGCGGGCGGTGGTGCTCCCGCAGGCGGTGCGCAACGTGCTGCCCGCCCTGGGCAATTACGTGATCTCCATGTTCAAGGAAACCCCGTACTTGTCGGTGATCGCCGTCCAGGAGATGGTCCACCGGGCGAACGAGTACGGCAGCGTCCACTTCGCCTACCTCGAAGCCTTCACGCTGGCTGCCTTCGTCTTCCTCCTCGCCGGTTACCCCACCTCCGCACTCATGAGACGACTGGAGAATCGCCTTGCCCAGTGAGACACGGCTCACGGAGACCGCGATGGTCCGCTTCGAGGGCGTCGTCAAACGCTTCGGCGACCAGACCGTGCTCGACGGACTCGACCTCGGGGTCGCCCGAGGCGAGAAGGTCACCTTGATCGGGCCCAGCGGCTCCGGCAAGACCACCATCCTGCGGCTGCTGATGACCCTGGAGCGGGTCAACGAGGGAACCATCCACGTGGACGGGAGCCCTTTCTCCCACATGCCGGACCGTCATGGAGGCGGCCTGGTGCCCGCGGACGAGAAGTACCTCGCCGGGCCGCGCCGCCGTATCGGAATGATCTTCCAGCAGTTCAACCTCTTCCCGCACATGAAGGTGCTGGAGAACGTGATGGAGGGTCCCGTCCACGTACTGGGCCTGAGTAAGGAGGAGGCCGCGGAGCGGGCACGAGAACTCCTGGACCTCGTCGGCCTCGACGACAAACGGGACGCGCACCCGACACGGCTCTCCGGAGGACAGCAGCAGCGGGTCGCCATCGCCCGGGCCCTGGCCATGCGGCCGGACGTGCTGCTGCTCGACGAGGTGACCTCCGCCCTGGACCCGGAGCTGGTGGTCGGCGTTCTCGACGTGCTGCGCGACATCGCGCGCACCACCGACATCACCATGCTCTGCGTCACCCACGAGATGGGCTTCGCCCGCGACGTATCGGACCGGGTCCTCATGTTCGACCACGGCCGCGTCCTGGAGTCCGGCCCACCGGAACAGCTCTTCGAGACCCCCGCACACGAGAGGACCAAGGCCTTCCTGGGCGCCGTGCGCTGAGCTCCACCGTGCGAACCAACCGCGACCGGCAGAGCACGGCGGCCCTGACCTCCACCCGCCTCAGGCTGCCGGAGTTACGGGCTCTTCGCCCACGCGCGCACCGACTTCGTCGTCCTCGGTCACACCAGGGCGGACTACGACCACCGGGCATCCGGCGTGCACGGCGCAATGCCGACTGACCGATCCCAATAGCAGGCTCAAGAGCCCACCCCTGCCTCTGCTGCCCACCACCAGGGCCTCGGCCCCGGCCGAGGCCCTGATCAATGCTGTCGCCGGATCTCCCTCTACGAGACGCTGTTCCAGCTGCGGCATCTCTCCGGTTTCGGCGATCACCCTGGCGACTTGTTCGGCCAGATCCTGCTTGATCCCTGAAGTGTTCACATCCGCAGATTCCGACGGTGGCGCCCATCCCGGCCCGCTGGACACGTCGTACGCCGCTACTACGACGACGGTCGCACCAATCAGCCGCGCATAGCGCACCGCCCACCGAAGGGCTTCGTAGGAGGTGGAGGAGCCATCCACCCCTACAACAACTAGCGGCGTCCTCTCATCGCTGCCCATACGACGCACCTCACTTCCATTCGGCGCGTGGACGCCTACCCGAACGATGTGTGCTCCTCCTTCCTCCTCCCACTGTCCTGGGTCTCGACCCAGCGGCCCCATGCTCTCGGGCACAGCTCAGAACAGCAGCCGCATGCGACCCGACCCAAAGTCCCTCATTCGGATACGCGGCCACACACCTGGCCCTCCGGCCCGGTCGGCGTTCGGCTCCCGGCGTCTTCCCCGATCAGCCGTCCGGCATGCCGATCGACTGTTCAGGAGAGTCGGGCCTTGACCAGGGCTGCCGCGAGCAGCGCCAGGCACTCGGCGCATACGCCGGAGGTGATCTTCTTCGCGTCGGAGACAGAGCCGTCGCCCAGGACGACGACGGTGACCGCGGCTGCGGTGTCCAGGGGCGAGGCGAATCCCCAGCCGCCCGACGGTCTCGCGGGAGCACCCCGCCAGCGCGATCCGCAGCAGGCCAGGCACCAGCCACGGCCTCACCCGTTCATCGGGGCCCCACGGCGCCGATCGCCTGCACCCACCCCGCCGGACAGGCTCGCAGGTCGGAGCCTTGGCTCCGCTCTGCGAGCAATTCGAACGGCGCGCCCGCTAAGCCCACTCCCTTTACGGGCTGGACGCCGCGGAAGCAAGCGCGCTGCTCAGCGGCTTGGCCGATCGGTGAGACTCCATTCCTTCGGACGACCCGCAGAACCAGCTCGACCGGCGCACACCCGACCGACCGCGCGAGGCACCCGAAGCGTCAGTGGCCGGAGACCTCGCCGCTGAGCCTGGCGTGCAGATCTGCGCTGGCGTGGTTGAGGCCGGTGATCTCGACCGTCTTGCCCCGCGCCGCGTACTTCGTCTCGACGGCGTCGAGGACCGCGACGGACGAGGCGTCCCAGACGTGGGCGGCCGACAGATCGACGATGACCCTGTCGGGATCCCCCGCGTAGTCGAACCGTCCGATGAGGTCGTTGGCGGAGGCGAAGAAGAGTTCCCCGGTCACGGCGTAGACGACCGTGGTCCCGTCGGGGTCGGTGACGGAGGTGACATCGGCGAAGCGAGCGACGCGCCGGGCGAAGATGACCATCGCCGTGACAGAGCCGGCGACGACCCCGACGGCGAGGTTGTGCGTCGCGACAACGCAGAGCACGGTGAGCACCATGACCGCGATCTCCCCGGCCGGCATCCGCCGCAGGGTCGCGGGGGCGACGGAATGCCAGTCGAAGGTAGCGAAACACACCATCACCATGACGGCGACCAGAGCGGCCATCGGGATGTCGGAGACGACCGGCCCGAAGGCGATGCACAGCACCATGAGGAACACGCCCGCGAGGAACGTCGAGAGCCGGGTGCGGGCCCCGGACACTTTCACGTTGATCATGGTCTGGCCGATCATCGCGCAGCCACCCATACCGCCGAAGAAGCCGGTGACGATGTTGGCAACGCCCTGGCCGACGGACTCACGGGTCTTGGAGGAGCGGGTGTCGGTGATCTCGTCCACGAGCTGCGCCGTCATCAGCGACTCCATCAGTCCGACGAGCGCCATCGCGAAGGCGTACGGAGCGATCGTCGTCAGCGTGTCCACCGTGAACGGGACGTCGGGCAGGCCGGGCACGGGCAGGGAACTAGGCAGCGCGCCCTTGTCGCCCACGGTGGGCACCGCGATCCCTGCGGCGACGGTGATCACGGTCAGGGTGACGATGGAGACCAGCGGGGCAGGAATCACCGTGGTCAGCTTCGGAAAGAACACCATGAGCGCGAGACCGGCGGCGACGAGCGGGTACACCGGCCACGGTACGTCGCTCATCTCCGGCACCTGCGCCATGAAGATCAAGATGGCGAGGGAGTTGACGAAGCCGACCATGACCGAGCGGGGGACGAACCGCATCAGCTTCGCCACTCCGAGTGCCCCGAGCACGATCTGGAAGACACCGGCCAGGATCACCGCCGCGACCAGGTAGCCGAGACCGTGCTCCCGGTTCAGGGGCGCGATCACGAGGGCGACGGCACCGGTCGCGGCGGAGATCATCGCGCGTCGGCCACCGACGACGGAGATGACCACGGCCATCGTGAACGAGGCGAAGAGCCCGACCGCCGGGTCCACACCGGCGATGATCGAGAACGAGATCGCCTCCGGGATCAGCGCGAGCGCGACGACGAGGCCGGCCAGCACCTCGGTGCGCCACACCCGGGGATCGGAGAGCCAATCGGGACGTAGCGCCCTCATGCGCGCGGCCGAGGACATGAAGTATGCAGAGGTCAAGGGTTAAGAACCTGTCGGGCTCGGGCACGTCGGTAGACCGGGGCGCGCGGAAGCGGGGTGCAGCCACTCCGCGCGTATCAGGAGCGCGCGGATTCCTGCGGGCACACCTGGAAGGACGCCGCAGACTTGCGCGCTCGGCCTCCTGTAAGTGCCGGTGTCTTCATCGGGGCGCCGTCGGCCCGACGGTGAACGTCAGAGCGCTACGCAGCGCCACAATGTCGACAACTCTACCCTAACGTTAGAGTAGGTATAAGTGGATGTGGAGATACACTCCGGCGTTGAGGAACGGGAGAGCGGAATGACTGGCGCGGACGCCGAAAAGCACATGCAGATCGGCGAGGTCGCCGCACGCACGGAACTCTCTCTGCGCACCATCCGGCACTACGAGGAGACCGGCCTGGTCACCCCCTCCGCCCGCTCGCAGGGGCGCTTCCGCCTCTACACGGAGACCGACGTCGCCCGTCTCATGGTCATCCGCCGGATGAAGCCGCTCGGTTTCACGCTTGACCAGATGCGCGACCTCCTGGAGGCCACCGACCACCTCGACTCGGCCGAGTCGCTCGACGCGACGCGGAGGGACGAGCTACTGGAACGGGTGAGGACCTACGAGCAGGCCGCGATCGAACAGGTGGAGAAGCTGCGCGTCCAGCTGGACCGGGCCCAGGACTTCGCCGCGACGCTCAGCAGCCGCCTCGACTCCGTTGAGTGGCAGAGCACCCACTGATCCATCCCTCGCCCCCTGACCCTCCATGGGCGTTCCGAGCACGGCCGAACGGAAACTCGCCTCGCCACCAGGCCGACGCGATCTCCACCACGCGAGTTCCCTCGTCTTCCGCCCCGATCGGCCCTTGGGCGGAAGGAGGCCACGCCGAGTTTCAGTGCGACGCCGAATTCACACCGACCGCCGCACACACCAAGGTTGCGCCCGGAGAGGCGCCGGCCAGGCGCGGAATCGCGTTGACGGGTGCGGCGGCATAGTTCAGCAGGCAGGCTGCGCCCCGATCACGGGCTCCGGTTTGTGCCGCCTGCGGCGGACCTGGTCGGCCGGCATCGCGGGCGCTGACGGAAGCAGGAGACTCACCGTCCGGGCGGTCGGCGGCATCGGTGTCGACGTCCGGCAACACGGACACTTGCTCCGACGTCATGGCCTACTGGTGCGCGGTGGCGTCGTACGCGGCGCGGCCTGTGCGACACGCGGCGCCCAACTGGGCTGGCAGCGTTGCGAACTGTTCCGGCCTGGGTAGCGTTCGATCGCGCGCAGCCCGTACGTATGATCGATCATCTGTGGCCGTTCGCTACCCAGGTGGGTAGCGTGGCCTGCGGGGCAGGTCTACGACCAGCAACACGGGGGTGCTGACAATGTCGTTCGAAGAAGAGTGGGCCGCGGACAAGGCAGCCGTCACCATGAGATTGAACCAGGTGGACAGTACGGGCGGTTCGGCGCCGAAGCCGGGCTCGGCCGACTACGTGGTCGAAGACGACGATCTCGGGGAGATCGGCCATGCCTCCCACGGCCTCTTCAATGGCCTGGAGCCCGCGGGGAAACACGCGAGCGCGGCCAGCGAGAGTGCCGGGAGCAGCCTGAAGGGTGACGGCTTCGATACGGGTGCCGCGCTGTCGGAGGTGAACAAGATCTGGGAGACGCAGGTGAGGACCCTTCTCCAGGCATGCGCGCACATCTCTAATCACCTCGACTACACGAAGAAGTCCAGCAAGGCCAATGACGACTGGATCGCCGCACAGCTGCGCATCGTCGGGCCCGTTGTGCCGGGCAGTGAGGGCGCCGTGTCCGCGTCCAAGATCAGCCAGTTCTTCCGGTAAGGAGCCACAGCCATTCCCACCTTCGAGCAGCTCCT
The DNA here is from genome assembly GCF_044454405.1 of Streptomyces sp. NPDC051555. NCBI lineage: Bacteria > Bacillati > Actinomycetota > Actinomycetes > Kitasatosporales > Streptomycetaceae > Streptomyces > Streptomyces sp. NPDC051555. The sequence goes on from NZ_JBITDP010000002.1 coordinate 537,849, forward strand.
GAATGCCAAACTCGGCCCGATGGACACCGCGGTCACTCAATGGACGGAGATGATCGCCAAACTGACGCAACTCAAGACCGATGCGTCGGCCATGAAGTCCAAGGCCGACAAGTCCACCTGGAGAGGCGAGAACGCCTCCGTGACGAAGGAGTTCGTCACCAAGACCGCCAAGGAATTCGGTGATGCCGTCACCGAGGCCGAGTCCGTGCGCGACCTCCTCCAAGATGCCCACGCCCTGTTCAAGACCGCCTATGACGACCTCAAGGCAACGTACGAGAATCCTCCACCGGGTATCACCATCTACCCGAACGGCGTGCTCAGCCATCGTGCCCACCCCGACCGCCGGTCTAAGGACAGCACCGAACCGGTAGCGACCGAGGCGCAGTTCGACGCTCTGCGCGGCAAGATCGAAGGCATTCTGCAGCGGGCCAGTGAGGCCGACGAGCTGTGTGCCTGGGGGCTGCGCGCGCTGGTGAAGAACCACCCCAACGACTTCGGGAGCACCGACCTCGGCGGTGTCGCCGACGCCAAGAAGATGCGCGCCGAGGAGAAGCAGCAGACGGAGAACGGCCGCGAGGCCGCCAAGCTCTACGCCCGCTGGGACTACCTCGACGACAAGGAGCGCGAGCGGCTCCTCACGCTCGTCGAAGGCGGCCAGAACTCGCCAGCGTTCTCCGCCGAGCTGATGACGAATCTCAGCTACAGCGGCCGCGAGGACCAGGAAGCGGTGCTGCTACTCGCCAGCAGCCTGGAGCACGGCGGCCGCGACGGCCAGGTCTCCGCCACCGATGCCCGGCTCTACAAGGCCCTCTCCGGCAGCCTCGCCACCGCCACCGGCCCCGACTCGCCGATCGGCTCTCCCGGCGGCGTGACCTCGGCCTGGACCGATCGGCTCATCACCACCGCCCGGAACGGAAATGGTCTGCCCAACCAGCACCCGGGGCAGCTCAAGGGCGGAACGGCGGGCTGGAACGCCCTGACCGACCTGATGGCCGCCGACGCCGGGGACAAGCCGTACGACCCGAAGGACCCCAAGGACAGTCCGTTCCGGAAGGACAAGGGCGACCCCGTTTACAGCGAGGCCTTCCTGAAAGAGGTCGGCAACGGCATCCGCGAGTGGGAAACCCACGACAAGGACGCCTACGACGGGGTCATGAAGAACTGGCAGGGGACGCAGGAGGACCCGATGAAGGGTCTGATGAACGCGATGAGCCGCAACCCTTCAGCGGCCACCCACTACTTCGATCCCACCACGACGGACAACCTGAAGTACTTCCTGGAGGACCGGCACTGGCCGGGTGGCGACGTCCAGGACAAGATGCCCGAGGACCTGCAGCGCACCTCCGCCCGCGCCGAGTTCGGTGCCGCCATGGAGGCCGCGGCCACGGGCCGCGAGCCGGGCAGCCCGCTGCACGGCGTCCCCGCCCACCATGACGGCGCGGAGACAGCGATCTTCGAGCGGATCATCAAGGAGTACAGCGGCGACGAGGCTCAGAAGAACCAGAGCGCCGTTCCCCTGCCCATGCGTACGAGCATGGGCAACATGATCGGCGACTACGCCTCGGACGTGCACCAGATACTCGGCAAGAACATGGACGGGCACACCGAGTTCAACGACCTCAAGGTCGACCGGGGCGACCTTACGCGCGTCATCCGCGGCGTTGCCGAGGACCCCAAGGCGTTCGGCGTCATCCACCACTCGCAGAGCGTGGTCATCGCCGACGGCCTCAACCGCTTCCCCGAGGACTCGTACCGCCACGAAGACCCCCAGCTGCGCGCGTGGGTCAAGCAGTCAGCATCGGTACTCGGCCACCTCGACGGCGTGCGCGGCGACGTCATCTACGACCTCGGGCAGGCGCAGAAGGACGTCAACGGCTGGAACAAGATGATGGATTACCACGTGTACGGCGCGCCTCTGACGGCCATCCCCGTCGTCGGTGACGTGCTCCAGCGCTCAGTCGACGTCGGCACGGCCGCGTACATGACTGACCTCAACGCCAAAGTTGACGCCGAGACCCGCAACAACATGGTCAACCACTACGAAAACGGCGAGAACCAGATGTACACCACGATGCGCGATGTGGCGACAGCCAAGGGCCTCCACCCCTCGGAGCTGGACGCGAGCCCGGGGGAGTACGAAGACGGGCTCCAGCCGACCGCCGAGCAGTGGTACCAGGCAGGCATCAAGGATGCCGATATGAAGATGGGCGAGCGGTGAACCGAAAGCACCTCGTGCTGCCGACGGCACTGATCGTCTGCGGGGCGGCCATCGCGTTCACCCTGTGGTCCGGTGGTGAAGAGCCGGAACCGCCGCAGCGCCTGTGCTTCGGGACGCTCGACGAGCGGACCGCGGGGCTCATCGACGACGGGCAGGGCGGGCGGGTCGGCTTCGGGGAGTTCGAACGCAAGGGGCAGGGCGACCACGCCTTCTTCCGCTCGTGCATCGCCCAGCGCACCAACCCGGATGGCGACACGACCCGAACAACCATCTACTCGCTGACCATGCAGGATTCGAAGAGCGGCACCGGGCTGCCGGGGGGCGCCGTGCCGCTCGGCGGCGGACTCGCCGGCTGGGCACTCCCCGACAAGGCCGAGGCTCAGCTGCCTGCAGGCTGCGCCGGCCGCTTGGGGTCTACCGCGCCGTACATCGTGGTGAGTCTCAGCGCACCCTTTCAGGAGGAGAAGAAGGGCATCGTGGACCGGGACACCGCGATCCGCAACAGTGCCACGGTGGTGAGCGAGAGCGCGACCAACCTCGCGCGCCTCTCTGGCTGCTCATGAACAAGAAGTACCTGGTGCTGCCAACCGTGCTCGTGGTGGTGGCGGCAGTCGTCGCCGCCATCCAGCTGTGGCCCAGCCCGCTGAAGGACCTGCTTGCGCAGAACTTCTGCCTCGGCATGCTCACCGAGAACACGACGGGTCTGTCGTCCGACGGAACGAGCGGCCGGGTCACCGTCGACGAGCACAAGACCGGCAAGTCTGGGGTGGACCCAGCCTTCTCCACCATCCGCTTCGTCAACCGGGACCCGGAGGGCGACGCAGCAGAGCGGCCCCAGTACACCCATGACACCCGGGCCAGCGGGGCCCTGAAAGACCGGTAAAGGGTGCCACCCGTCTCACCGAAGGCCGCTCGGGATAGGTCAGCCCCCCGCAGAGCTAGGCCCAGCTCCCCGCGGGGTGCCCGAGGAGGATGAAGGCGGACGCCCAGTACGTCACATTCACGCTGAAGGTCGCACCCGGCGTCGTCGTGGCAAAGAACTGGGACGACGCGGCCCTCACCGCGATCTCCCGCACCTTAATCCTGGAGGCCGTCGACAATCTCGCCAAGCAATACGACTGCGAGGCATAAAGTCGGCGCTGCACGAGCGGTGAGCCGGGAAGCGTCGCCGACAGGTCGGGGCTGGACGCAAGCACGAACCGGCTCTCAAAAACCAGGGGTTGGTCAACCCGGTCATCGGACTCCACCACTGCTTCCTTCGTCGGGAAGTGCCGGAAGAAGGTCAGGCGGGAGACGCCGGCCGCGGCGGCGATCAGCTCGACGGTGGTGTTCTGGTACCCCTTCGACCAGGAGGAGGCGCAGCGCCTCTTCCTGGACCGTCCGGCGCGTGTGGGCCTTCTCCTCGCGCAGTCCAGGGGGCGGTCTACCGGGCCATACGAGCAGAGCCCATCGCGTGGGCAGTTCCGCGTACGGCCGGGTCGGCGTGCCGTCTGCGCGGGTGCAGGCGACATCCGGGACGCGGTCTCCTCGCCGGAGGCTCCGGCCGTACGGGAAGCCGACACCGAACGTTGCCGCCCGATAGGTCAAGGTCAGTTGCGAGGACTTCGCCCACAGGCGCTGTTGGACGAAGGGCGGGTCCAGGAGCGGGACGAAGACGTGGTCATACAGCGCTCTCGCTCTCGCCCACCATGTCCTCCCGAGGATCACCCCCCGTCATGGCGCTGGTGGAGCTCGGCACCTCAACCGCTACGGGCCTGCGCTTCAACATCCGGTCGCCGCGGACCTCGCGATCCGCGAGGCGGAGCCGGGCCTGCCCGGCGTGCTGTTCCACGTCGAGGAGTCCACCACCCCATTCGACCTCGACGCCGAGCACTTCTCCAAGTACAGGCTCGCCCCCCTCCGGCATCAGGAACGCGTAAAGACTGCCGAGGTACGGCAATGCGAGCGGGTGGCCCTGCCCGCCAGGATGGGCTTCAAGGAGCCCGTGGCAGGCCGCGATGCCGAGCTTCGGAAACGGAACCGGGGTACACCGCCGTCCTGTCACTCAACGCAACACGCACTGACGATGGGGGGGACCATGAGCGATTTCACCGCTGCCGCGTTCGGTTTTCCCGCCGCGCTGTTCAGCGCGGCGCTCATCGTCGTGATCGCCTTCTGGCTGCTCGTCCTGTGCGGCGCCGCCGAGCACGACGGTCCGCTCGGCCACACCTACGGCCACGCGGCCGGCGTCGGCGGTGTCCCGGTCACGGTCACCGTGTCCCTTGCGGTCGCCGTCGCCTGGTTCGCCTGTATCACCGGCTCGGTTCTGGTCGCTCGTCTACAGGCTCCCGATGCGGTGCGGGCCGGACTCGACGTCGGGGTACTGGCTGCGGCTCTGCTGCTCGCCTGGGGGGTGACACGGTTCGTGGTACGACGCTTTCGCGGCCTCTTCCCCGACCTGCCACCGCCGTCCAGGCTCGACTTCATCGGCCTGACGTGCACCATCCGGACCGGCTCAGTCTCCGCGAGCTTCGGCCAGGCCGAGGTCGCCGCGGCGGACGGCTCGACCGCGGTGGTCCAGGTCCGGCAGCACGGGCACGACGACCTGCGGTCCGGGAGCACGGCCCTGCTGTACGCGTTCGACGAGGACGGCGAGTTCTTCTGGGTCGCCCCTTTCGATCCGGCGCTCGACCCACGGGCCACAGCCTGAGCCGCACTGCTCGCCCTTCTTCTCAGTCCCCCTACACCCGCTTTCGCCACACCTTCATCGCAAGGACCTCACCATGGATGCCATCTCCCTGGGCTTCGGCATACTCGTCGCCGTCGTCCTGCTCGTCGTGATCACGCTGCTGCTGGTGGTCAGCAGGCTGTTCCGCAAGGTGGAGCAGGGCCGCGCCTTGATCATCTCCAAGACCAAGAAGGTGGACGTCACCTTCACCGGAGCCGTCGTCCTTCCGGTGCTGCACAAGGCCGAGTACATGGACATCTCGGTGAAGACGATCGAGATCCGCCGCACCGGGCGGGAGGGGCTGATCTGCCAGGACAACATCCGCGCGGACATCCACATCAGCTTCTTCGTCCGGGTCAACAAGACCGTCGAGGACGTCATCAAGGTCGCCCAGGCCATCGGCACGGCGACGGCCAGCGACAAGTCGGCGATCCAGAACTTCTTCGCGGCCAAGTTCTCCGAGGCCCTCAAGACCGTCGGCAAACAGCTCGACTTCGTCGACCTCTACACCAAGCGCGAAGAGTTCCGGGACCGGATCATCCAGGTCATCGGCACCGACCTGAACGGCTATCACCTCGACGACGCGGCCATCGACTTCCTCGAGCAGACCCCCATGACGCAACTGGACGCCGCGAACATCCTGGACGCCCAGGGCATCCGGAAAATCACCGAGCTGACGACCGTCGAGCACGTGCGCACCAACGAGTTCCAGCGCACGGAGGAGAAGGAGATCACCCGGCAGAACGTCGACGCCCGCGAGGCCATCCTGGAGCTGGAGCGGCGCCAGAGCGAAGCCGAGATCAAGCAGCGCCGTGACGTGGAGACCGTCCGGGCGCGCGAGGAGGCCGAGACCGCGCGTGTGCAGGAGGAGGAGCGACTGCGCGCGCAGGGTGCCTTCCTCAGGACGGAGGAGCAGCTCGGCATCCAGCGGGAGAACCAGGCCCGTGAGGTGGCGGTCGCGGCGAAGAACCGCGAGCGGGTCATCGCGGTGGAGAACGAGCGGATCGAGAAGGACCGGATGCTGGAGGTCATCGCACGGGAGCGGGAGACCCAGCTGTCGCGGATCGCGGCCGACAAGGAGGTCGAGACCGAGAAGCGGGACATCGCCGAGGTCGTACGGGAGCGGATCGCGGTGGACCGTACCGTCGCCGAGCAGGAGGAATCCATCAAGAAGCTCCGCGTCGTCGAGGAGGCCGAACGGACCCGGCAGGCCGTGGTCATCGCGGCCGAGGCCGAGGCCCAGGAACACCTGGTGAAGGACATCAAGGCGGCGGAGGCCGCGGAGGCCGCCGCAGTGCACCGGGCAGCCGAACAGCTGACGCTGGCCGAGGCCCGCGTCAAGGCCGCCGACCTCGATGCCCGCGCCAAGCTGAGGCTCGCGGAGGGCATCCAGGCCGAGACCGCGGCGCCCGGGCTGGCCGCCGTACAGGTCCGTGAGAAGGAGGCGGACGCGATCGAGAAGGCGGGTCTGGCGGAGGCGCACGCCACCGAGGCGCGGCTGAAGGCGCAGGCCGAGGGGACGAGGGCGCAGGCGGGCGCGGACGCGGCGATGATCGGCGAGAAGCTGAAGGCGGAGGCCGCGGGCCTAACGGAGAAGGCCGCGGCGATGGCCGCCCTGGACGAGGCCTCGCGCGGGCACGAGGAGTACCGGCTGCGGCTGGCTGCGGAGAAGGAGATCCGACTGGCCGGTCTCGACGTGCAGCGGCAGGTCGCCGAGGCGCAGGCCATGGTGGTCGCGGCCGGGCTGGAGAAGGCCGACATCAACATCGTCGGCGGCGACTCGGTGTTCTTCGACCGGCTCGTGTCCTCGATCTCGCTCGGCAAGGGCATCGACGCGTTCGTCCAGCACTCCGACACCGCGCAGGCGCTCGCCAAGCCCTGGCTGGACGGCACGTCCGACTTCACCGAGGACATCACGCGCGTCCTCGGTTCGTTCTCGACCTCCGACGTGCAGAACCTGACCGTGTCCGCACTGCTGATGAAGCTGATGCAGGGAGGGAACGCCCAGGCCGGGCCCCTGGGCGAGCTGTTGGAAAAGGCCGACCAGCTCGGACTCGCCGACATGCCCCTGACCAAGCTGGGCGCCGGCCTCAACGGATCGGCCGCCAAGACCAAGGCCTGATCCGGAGCTTCCCGTACCTGAATCTCCCGGCAGCCGGGGCCGCCGCACACCTCACCGCGGCTCCGGCCCGTTCCAGGCCCGATCACCGCACATCCCGTACGCATCCGCAGGGAGCCACACCATGACCACCACGTCCCCCATGGACGCGGGCACCTACGAGGTGCTGCGCGACCGGCTCGCCGCGCAGGCCGGCGAGCTGGCCCGGCGGGCCGAGGCGCTCAACACCCTCCGCGTCGAGGAGTTCGGTTCCACCGGCCTGGCCCTCGATGCCAGCGAGCACATCCGCACCGAGCACCCCTGCACTCCCCGCGACATCGCGGCCGTCGGCAACAGCCTGCTCTTCGGCTACCACGCCTCCACCGCGCTGAAGGCCGAGACCGCCGTGGGTGACGTCTTCGCCCTGCACGGCCGTGACCTGGAGCCGCTTCCCGAGACGGCCGTCCCGGGCCTCCTCGACGACCCGGCCTTCCTCCGCGAGTTCGCAGCCCTCCACCGCTACTACCGCGAAGCCCGTCTCCTGCAACTACGCCATGTGGAGGGGAAACTGCTCGCCGTCTTCCGTACCGGCGAGACGAGCGAGGACATCCGCGTCTTGCGCTGGGCCCTGGCCCCGGACGGGACCGCCACCTTCCTGGACGGCCGGGGCGAGCGCGACCACGTCCTCCCGCCCTCCCACGACTTCGAGTGGACCGCCGCCACCCGTGAGGACCACGTCCTCGGCCGCCACCCGCACGTGTCCATCGGCGGCGCGGTCTTCGTCTCCACGGCCGGCGGGGCCCTCACCCTGAAGGCCGAGGGCGACACCGAAACGGCCGAGGGGTTCTTCTCCGAGCCGGTCAGCGAACCGCTCCAGTCCCTGGCTGACGCGGACATCGAGTACGCGCACGTCGGACCGCTGATCCTGCTGCGGGTACGCCCGTACAAGGAAGAGGTCCGGCGCCATCTGGTGTTCAACACCCTCACCGGGACCGCCGTGCGCCTCGACGGCATCGGGCAGGCCGCCCGCACGCTGCCCGACGGCCAGGGAATCGTCTTCCCGGGCGGCTACTGCCTCGCCACCGGCACCTCCAAGGCCTTCGACACCGCCACCGATGGCCTGGAGTACGAGCGGACGGTGCTCTCCCCCAACGGCGAGGACGTGCTGTACGTCTTCCACGCACGGGGGGAAGGCCGCAGCCTGCTCCTCCCCTACAACGTCATCCGCAAGGAGATCGCCATGCCGATCTCCTGCCACGGCCACGCCCTCTTCGACGACGGCGCGCTGCTGGTGCTGCGCGCGGACTCCGACGGGCCGGCCCGAGTGCACCCGCTCCAGCGCTGGAGCTCCCCGTACGTCTCCGACACCCACGCGGCAGCGCTGCCCGCCGGAGGTGGGGCACTGACACGCGTCGGCAACGCCGATCTCGTCCGCGGCATCTCGGACTGCCTCTCCCTCGCTGGTGCGGCATCCTCGACCACGCCAACCGGCGCCGGGTACACGGCCCTCGTCGCGGCCTGCGTCCGGGCCGCCGACCGGTACCACTGGCTCGGTGACCCCGAACTCGGCCTCTTGCGCGCCCCTTTGAGCGATCTCCGTACCACCGCCGAACAGGTGCTGTCCGAGTTCGAAACCGTACGGGCCCTGACCCGGCAGGCCGCCGAGGCGCTTGCCGAGGCCGCGGCGCGAACCGCCGCGCTCGTACGCCGTCTGCGCGGGGAGGCTCCCCGCGGCGCCGGTGGCTGGGTGGACGGTCTGACCGAACTGCGCCGCGCCCAGGGACGTCTCCTCACCGTCAAGGAGCTGCGGTACGCGGACACGGACCGCGTCGACGAGCTGGTCGGCGAGGTCGAGTCCGACATCGCCTCCTTCTCAGGCCGGGCCGTGACCTTCCTGGCGCGCGAGGACGCCTTCGCCGCCCACCACGAGGACGTCGACCGGCTCGCCGAGGACGCGGCCGCGATCGTCTCCGTTGCCGAGGCAGGCCCCCTCGCCGCCCGTCTCGACGAGCAGCGCGAGGGCCTGGAAACGGTCACCGAGGTCGTCGCCGGACTCGACATCGGCGACGCCACTGTCCGTACGTCCATCCTGGAACGGGTCGCCGAGGTGCTCGGCGGCGTCAACCGGGCCCGCGCCACCCTCGACGCACACCGCCGCGAACTCCTGGCGCGCGAGGGCCGGGCCGAGTTCGCCGCCGAGTCCGCCCTGCTGGCCCAGGCGGTCACCGGGGCGCTGGCCGCCGCGCATAACCCGGACGCCTGCGACGATCAGCTCGCCCGGCTCCTGCTGCGGCTGGAGACACTGGAGTCCCGTTTCGCGGAATCCGACGCGTTCCTCGCCGACCTGGCCTCGAAGCGCACGGAAGTGTACGAGGCGTTCTCATCCCGTAAGCAGACCTTGCAGGACGCCCGTGCCCGCCGGGCGGAACGGCTGGCGGATTCGGCCGCGCGCGTGCTGGAGACCGTCACCCGCCGCGCCGCCGCTCTCGACGGCGTCGACGCGATCAGCACCTTCTTCGCCTCCGACCCCATGGTCGCCAAGGTCCGCCGCACGGCCACTGAACTGCGGGAACTGGACGAGCGCACCCGGGCCGAGGAGCTCGACGGCCGGCTGAAAGCCGCTCGGCAGGAGGCCGTCCGCGCCCTGCGCGACCGCACCGAGCTCTACGCGGACGGCGGACGGACGGTCCGCCTCGGCCGCCACCGGTTCGCCGTCAACACCCAGCCCCTCGACCTCACTCTGGTCCCGCAGGGCGACCGCCTCGTCTTCGCCCTCACCGGCACCGACTACCGCTCCGCCGTCACCGACCCGGGTTTCGAGGCCACCCGGCCCTACTGGGGCCAGTCCCTGCCCTCGGAGAACGCGGACGTCTACCGCGCCGAACACCTCGCCGCCCGCCTGCTCGCCGAGTACGGCCCGGCCGCCCTCGCTGAGGAGCCGGACCTTGCGGCCCTCGTGCGCCACGCCGCCGAAGCCGCGTACGACGAGGGCTACGAGCGCGGGGTCCACGACCACGACGCCACCGTCATCCTGAACGTCCTGCTACGCCTGCACGAGTCTGCCGGCCTGCTGCGCTACCCGCCCCGGGCCCGCGCCGAAGCCCAGCTGTTCTGGGCGCACCGCACCACCGCCGAGGAGCGGACTGCCTGGGCCCGCCGGGCGACCTCGCTCGCCCGGGTCCGGGACGTCTTCGGAGCACCGCCCGCGATCGCCGATTTCCAGACCGAACTGGCCACGGCCATCGCCGGGGCCGACGGCGCGTCGGCCGCCGAGTACCTCTTCGAGGAACTGGCCTCCGGACAGGGCGGCTTCGTCACGAGCGCCGAGGCCCGGACGCTGCTGGAGAAGTTCCGCCGCGCGGTCGGCACCTCTGCCTTCGACGAGGACCTCGGCGCACTGCCCGCCCTGACGGACCGGCGTCAGCTCGCCGAGGCGTGGATCACCTCCTACGCCGCCGCGGCCGGTGAGCCCATCGCCCCGGGCGACCTCGCCGAGGCGGTCGCCGTGGAGCTTTGCCGGGGCCTGGACCGCTACGATTCGGATGTGCCCCTGGCCGGGACGGTCGAGGGCCTCCTCGGGCGGCACCCCCGCATCAGCGGGCGATCCCTCACGGTGAGGATCGACGAACTACTGGCCCGCACAGGAGACTTCGCGACGACCACCGTGCCCGGATTCCGCGACTACCAACGCCGGCGCGCGGCCCTGGTCGCCACGGAACGCGCACGCCTGCGGTTGGACGAGTACCGGCCCAAGGTCCTGTCCTCCTTCGTCCGGGGCCGACTGCTCGACGAGGTGTTCCTGCCCCTCATCGGAGACAACCTCGCCAAGCAGCTCGGCACCACCGGCGAGACCAGGCGGACGGACAGCAACGGCCTGTTGCTGCTCGTCTCCCCGCCCGGCTACGGAAAGACGACCCTCATGGAGTACGTGGCCGACCGGCTCGGCCTCGTCCTGGTCAAGGTCGACGGCCCCGCGCTCGGACACGCGGTCACCTCGCTCGACCCGGCCGAGGCACCGAACGCAACAGCCAGCCGCGAAGTCGAAAAGATCAACTTCGCGCTGGAGTCGGGCAACAACACCCTGCTCTACCTGGACGACATCCAGCACACCTCGCCGGAGCTGCTGCAGAAGTTCATCTCGCTGTGCGACGCCACCCGCCGCATGGAAGGCGTGTGGGACGGCGAGGCGCGCACCTACGACCTGCGCGGCAAGCGGTTCGCGGTCTGCATGGCCGGCAACCCGTACACCGAGTCCGGGCAGCGCTTCCGCATCCCCGACATGCTCGCCAACCGCGCCGACGTCTGGAACCTCGGCGACGTCCTGACCGGCAAGGAGCCGGCCTTCGCGCTCAGCTTCGTCGAGAACGCCCTCACCTCGAACCCGGTCCTGGCCCCGCTCGCCGGCCGCGACCGCGCGGACCTCGACCTGCTGGTCCGCCTGGCCTCCGCCGACCCCGCAGCCCACGCCGACCGGCTCGTCCACCCCTACGCTCCGACGGAGCTGGAGCAGATCCTGGCCGTGCTACGGCACCTGCTGACCGCCCGGGCCACCGTCCTGGCCGTGAACGCCGCCTACATCGCCTCCGCCTCCCAGAACGAGGAAGCCCGCACCGAGCCGCCGTTCCTCCTCCAGGGCTCGTACCGCAACATGAACAAGATCGCCGCCCGGATCGACCCCGTCATGAACGACGCCGAGCTGGCAGCGGTCATCGACGACCACTACACGGGTGAGGCCCAGACCCTCACCACAGGTGCCGAAGCCGGCCTCCTCAAGCTCGCAGAGCTCCGCTCTACCCTCACCCGGGAGCAGGCAGAGCGTTGGACGGCGATCAAGAGCTCGTACGTACGGGCCCGGACCCTCGGCGGCCCCGAATCCGACCCGCTCACCCGCGCGGTCGCCGCCCTCGGACTCCTGGCGGACCGCGTCGCCTCCGTCGAGTCCGCCATTACCCGCGCTACCGGCCCCCGGCACACGCCTGACCACCCCGCGGCGCGGCACGCCCTGCGACCGGCGGACGCGGAACGGCCGTGATCAGCAGCACAGGACCGGAACGTGCTGGACGAGGTTGTTGGCGAAGCCACCACGGTTCCACGGCTGTTCGAGGGGTTGGGTGTGCCCCTCGGCATCCGTGGCGCGCGCGATGAGGGTGTGCGTACCTGGGGTGGCCGTCCAGTCGCAGTGCCATGCCTGCCATGCCCACGCGTGCCGCTCCCTCGGTGCCACCTCGGCTTCCGCCCAGGTGCGGCCCCCATCGGCGCTGACCTGGACCCGCGCGACAGGCCCGTACCCCGACCAGGCTCGCCCCTCCAGCGACACGGGTCCCGGGTGCACCACACGGGTGCGCGACATGAAGTCGGGGAAGCCGGGCGGGATCATCAGGGCCCGTGGCGCGATCCTGGTGACCGGTTCGCCGGGCTCGTCGGGCGTCTGCCGCAGGCGGTAGGCCGCGACCTGCTGGAAGCCGGTGAACGGGGCGCCGGTCAGGGTGATGTCCCGGAGCCATTTCACGTTCGCCATGCCGTACCAGCCGGGCACGACGAGGCGCAGTGGGTATCCGTGCTGCGGGGGCAGGGGCAGGCCGTTCATCGCGTAGGCGATCAGCACCTCCGGGTCCGTGCCCGTGGCGAGCGGCATGGGAAGGCTGCGCTGGTAGTCTGCTCGACCCCGCGCTCCACACCGTGGTCGGCGCCCGTGAAGACGGCTTCGACGGCATCCGGTTCCACCCCCGCCTCCGCGAGCACTACGCACAGCGGCACTCCCGTCCAGTCGGCGGTCCCCACGGCCTCCACCAGCCACGGCTGGCTCACAGGCCGCGGGGACAGGCGTGCCCGACCGTTGCCCGCGCACTCCATGGTGACCCGGTGCATCACCGCGGGGAGCGCGCGCAGGGCCGTCATGTCCAAGGTCAGATGCCTGCGGACCCGGCCGCGGACGGTCAGCTGCCAGGTGGCCTCGTCGGCGGCGGGGATGTCGTAGTGGACCAGTACGTAGTGCAACCCGGCCGGGGTGACCTCGTAGCGGAGCGCTTCCAGGGGCAGACCGTGGTTGCGGGCCGCGAGGGCCAGCTCGTCCAGGCCGACACCCTCTCCGGCGGACGCGACCCGCCCGGGGGTGCTGACATCGCCCAGTGACGCCGGCTCCATCTCCCCATGGTCGCGTGCGCCGCCCCGCACCGGCACATCGGCGACGGTGTCTTGGCGCGCGGGCACCCGTACCGCGCAGGACAGTGGGTGCATGACGTACGACGAAGGGCTGGCCCAGCGGATCCGAGAGCGGCTCGGTGAGCGGCCCGCCGTCACCGAGAAGCGAATGTTCGGCGGTCTCGCTTTCCTGCTGCACGGCAACATGACCATGGCCGTGTCCGGTGAAGAGGTCGCTGTCCGTGTGGGCCCGGACCGGAGCGAACAGGCTCTCGCCCGCCCGGAGGCCCGGCCCATGGACTTCACCGGTCGCCCGATGCGCGGCTGGGTGACGGTCAGCGGCCCGGCCCTGGCGGAGGATGCCGTGCTGGACCACTGGATCACGACGGCAGTGGCGTTCGCGGACACGCTGCCGCCCAAGTGAGATCCGTACTCACTGCTCCAGCAGCGCTTTGAGGGCCGACAGGTCCTTGTGCTGGGCGCGGCGCATGGCCGCCGCCATCAGGGTGGCGCCGAGGGAGGCGAATCCGCTGGGCTCGCCCCGGTTGCGCAGCGTCATGCGGGTGCGGTCCGAGCCTTCCCCGTACGGCTCCCAGGTGTAGGTGGTCTCCATGGGGAAGGGGCCTTCGTCCGTGCGCATCACCAGTCGGCGCCCGGGCTCGTACGCGGTGATCTCGTACGTGTAGGCCAGCCGCCTGCCGAGGAAGCGGGCGACGAAGGCGACCTTGGAGCCGACCGCCACCGGCGGCGGGGTCCGCCAGTCGGCGGAGGTGATGTTCGCGTACCAATCGGGTGCGTGCGTGGGGTCGGCCGCGTAGGCGGCGACCCGGTCGCACGGGGCGGCGATCACGGCCTCGGTCAGCACGTCGACCTTCATGGGGGAACCTCCCGCTCAGGACTCGGGGTCGGTCTTGGTGGCACGGTGGCGCTGGTAGTGGCGCGCGACGCGGGCGCGGTTGCCGCAGCCGGCCGAGCACCATTCGCGGCGGGGGTGCTGCTTCACGAAGTAGAGCACGCAGCCCGGCGCAAGGCAGGCACGCAGCTGCGGTCGCATGTCGCCGGTGAACAGGTCGACGGCTTGTCCGGCGAGCATGGCGACCATCGCCTGCCCAGCGAGGTCGCTGGTGCGCACGATGCGGGTCGGGTCCGCGCCGGAAGGCCAGTGGAACGTCGTCCACACCGGCGTCGCGCTGCACGCGTCATTCAGTGCCGCGAGTGCGGCGTCCCGGGTGGCGATGGCCGACTGCGCGTCCGGCCTCGGGTCCTCGGTCGCCTCGGCGGCGAGCCTGCGCAATGCGTCCCTCAAGCCGCGCAGCCTAGCGGCGGTCTCTTCCGCTCCGGCAGGCCGTTCGGCGTCGAGCCAGGCACCGACCGCGGGAGCGGAGGGTGTCAGTCGGGGGCCGACGGCCCGCAGCCACGCGACGGCTCCGTCGGGGTCGGCGATCGCGTCGTGCACGCCGTCCCGATCGGCCCAGATCGTGTTCATCAGCTCGATCGGGAGCGGTTCGCCGAGCAGCGGTGCGCTCGTACCGGGGTCTGTGCTGTCCACGCGACCCACCTTACCAGGCACCTAATGGTTGAAGAGGCTCTACACCATTTGACTTCCCCGAAGATGGCTACCTATCTTTCTAACGACAGAAGCGCACCATAACCATTAGAATTGTGGTGGAGGTGTCGCCGTCTCCCCTCAGAAAGGCCACGAACATGTCGAGGCTCACCCCGATCGACCCCGCCACCGCGACCGGCCCGGCGGCCCCGCTACTCGCCCAGGTGCAGAAGTCCCTCGGCCTCACCCCGAACATGACCAAGGTGATGGCCAACAGCCCGGCCCTACTCAAGGGCTACCTGGCGCTCTCCGGCGCCCTGGCCAGCGGAGACCTGCCGGTGGGCGTCCGGGAGCAGCTCGCGATCGCCACCGCCGAGTACAACGGGTGCGAGTACTGCCTGTCCGCCCACACCTACATCGGTGAGCACATCGCCAAGGTCGACCCCGGTGAACTCGAGCGGGCCCGCCACGCCGAGGCATCCGATTCTCACACCGCCGCCCTGCTGGCACTGTCGGACTCTGTCGTCCGCGGCAGGGGCGCCGTGGACGACAGCATCGTGCAGGCGGCGCGGGACGCAGGCGTCACCGATGCCGAGATCGGCGAGGTGGTCGGCCACATCGCGCTGAACCTGCTCACGAACTACTTCAACGTGCTCGCCCAGGTGGAGAACGACTGGCCCGTCGTCACCCCGCACGTGCACGCCGCCTGAGCGGAGTCCGGCCCGCCCCTCTTCCCGGGCGGGCCGGGGCACCCGCCACGCCGTGCCATCGGCAATCCGTCCCGCCACCTTCAGGAGGCGGTCATGAGCAGATCGAACGAAACACCTCCCTTGGGCTTTCACCCCGGCGAACTCGCCGTACAGGAGCAGGCCGGCGTACGCGCAGAAGCTGCCCGGCTCTCCGGCATGCTCCGCCCACCCGACCTGCGTGGCGGGGCGGCCAGGTTCCTCGCCGAACGCACACTCGCCGCGCTCACGGCGCGCGACGACTCCGGCCGGCTGTGGATCTCACCGCTGACCGGACCGCCCGGCGTCCTCGACGTCATCGCGGCATCCACGCTGCACGTACGCACCTCACCCGGCTCGGACGACCCGCTTCACGGGCTCTCTCCCGGTCAACCGGTCGGCCTGCTGGCCATCGACTTCGCCACCCGGCGTCGCTTCCGGGTCAACGGGACGCTCACCACCGCGGACGAGGACGGCCTCACGCTCCAAGTCGATCAGGCGTACAGCAACTGTCCCCAGTACATCCAGCGGCGTCACCTCCAACCCGGACCCGCCGTCGCCGGGGGCGGGGACGGCTCCCCGGTGCGGTACGCCACCTCATTGGCGTCAGATCAGGCCCGCCTCATCCGTACGGCCGACACCTTCTTCCTGGGCACCACCCACCCGGAGCGCGGCAACGACGCCTCGCACCGCGGTGGGCCGCCCGGATTCGTCCGCGTCGAGGGCGACAGCCTCTGGTGGCCCGACTATCCGGGCAACAACATGTTCAACAGCCTCGGCAATCTGGCCGCCGACAGCGCCGCGGCCCTGCTGTTCGCCGATTTCGCCACGGGGCACACCGTGCACCTGTCCGGCACCGCGGTCCTGGAGTGGTCTCCTGATGGCTCCGACGACGATAAAGGCGGCACCGGCCGCCGGGTCCGCTTCCACATCGGCAGCGTGGCCGACGGCTCCGGCGCACCACGACACGCGCCGCATCCGGTCCGCCGCCCACCGCACAGGAAGGACTGATGGCAATGAACGAGCCGACACCGGAATCGAACGGCCACACCCGCCTCGCGTACATCCTCGGGGTTCCGCTCGCCCCGGAGGTCGAGCGGCAATGGCCCCAGATGGGCGAGGTCGTCCGCGGCAGCAAGCTCATCGGTGAGGTCGAGGGGAACTTCCCCGAGCTCACGCTCGAGGTGGGACGACGGCTGCGCCTCGACGACGATGTCATCGTCGTGGAATGGACCTGCGACTACGGCGACGGCCGCCTCTACCGCAACGTCACCATCGCCGAGCTCCGCGACGGCCGGGCCGTACGGGTCACCGACTACTGGGGCGAACCCACCTCCACTCCCCCGTGGCGCCGACCGCTCACCGCCCGCCTCGACATGCCGGGCGGCGGCATCTGGAAGGACCACGACCACCTCAGTCACCACTGACTTCCCGCCCGAAGCCCCCCGGCCGTCCCGCCCCCGTCGCCGTTCCCAGCGCTCCCGTATGACGGAAGTCTACGTACACGCGTGGGAGACCCTCCGGAGGCTCCGCACTGCGTAGCGTCCGGAGCATGCGCGTACTCGTCACCGGAGGGGCCGGGTTCATCGGCTCCCACATCGTCTCCGCCCTGAAGGCCCGCGGGCACGACCCCGTCGTCCTCGACGCCCTGCTGCCCACAGCCCACCCCGGCACACCGCCCCTGCCCGACGCCGAGTTCCTCCGCGCCGACGTACGGGACGCCGAGGCGGTCAGAGCCGCGCTGCGCGGAGTGGACGCGGTCTGCCACCAAGCGGCCATGGTCGGCCTCGGCAAGGACTTCGCGGACGCCCCCGACTACGTCGGCTGCAACGACCTCGGGACGGCAGTGCTGCTGGCGGAGATGGCGGCCGCCGGGGTGCGGGAACTCGTGCTCGCCGGGTCGATGGTGGTCTACGGAGAGGGCAGGTACACGTGCGGGCGGCACGGGACGGTACGCCCGGGGCCGCGCCGGACCGAGGACATGACGGCGGGCCGGTTCGAACCCCTCTGCCCCAGCTGCGGAGCCGAGCTCGCGCCGGGTCTGGTCGGCGAGGACGCCCCGACGGATCCGCGGAACGTGTACGCGACGACGAAGCTGGCCCAGGAGCACCTGGCGGCGAGCTGGGCCCGGTGTGTGGAGGGTCGTGCGGTGTCGCTGCGCTACCACAACGTGTACGGACCCGGCATGCCGCGCGACACCCCGTACGCCGGGGTGGCCTCCTTCTTCCGCTCCGCTCTCGCCCGGGGCGAAGCCCCGCGGGTCTACGAGGACGGCGCGCAACGAAGGGACTTCGTCCATGTCGCGGACGTGGCCGCGGCCAATGCTGTGGCACTCGAGGCGGTCGGTACCCGGCAGGCCGGGGCTTTGACCGCGTACAACACCGGCAGCGGGGAGCCCCACACGGTCGGCGAGATGGCCGCCGAGCTTGCCTCGGCGCACGGCGGACCGGTCCCGGTAGTGACGGGCGAGTTCCGCCTCGGCGACGTGCGGCACATCACCGCCGACTCCGCCCGGCTGCGCACGGAGCTGGGCTGGCGTCCGACGGTCGGCTTCGCCGAAGGCATGGCCGAGTTCGCCCGGGCCGGTCAGCGCGCGTCGGCGGGCGCGGTCGGCTGAGCCCGGGAACCGGCCGACCTCGTCGGCCGGTTCCGCAGCAGGTCGAGCGCAAAGGACCTTCTCAGCGGACGACGTCGAAGACGTTCTTCTGCAGGCCGTTGGCGTACGCCTCGTGCTCGACG
This sequence comes from Streptomyces sp. NPDC051555, assembly GCF_044454405.1. Classification (NCBI taxonomy): domain Bacteria; kingdom Bacillati; phylum Actinomycetota; class Actinomycetes; order Kitasatosporales; family Streptomycetaceae; genus Streptomyces; species Streptomyces sp. NPDC051555. Next base: position 556,023 of record NZ_JBITDP010000002.1, read on the forward strand.
AGCTTCAGCTTCTGGGTGTCCTTGTCCGTGCCGCTGAACAGCCGCTTGCCGGCTCCGAGGAGGAGCGGGAAGACGAGCAGGTGGTAGCGGTCGATCAGGCCGGCGTCGGAGAGGGCCTGGTTCAGGGAGGCACTGCCGTGGACGATGACCGGGCCGCCCTCGGTCTCCTTCAGCGCGGCGACCTCGTCGAGCGAGCGCAGGATCGTCGTCTCGCCCCAGTTCGACACCAAGTCGTCCTCGGCAAGAGTGGTGGAGACGACGTACTTCGGCATCACCTTGTAGTCGGCGAAGTCTTCCATGTCGGGCCACACCGGGCTGAAGGCCTCGTAGCTGGTGCGGCCCAGCAGCATGGCGGTGGCTTCCTGCTGCTCCCGCCCCTTGATCTCGAAGGCCTCGGGGAGGAACTCGACGTCCTTGAAGGTCCATCCGGAGTTGCGGTAGCCGGGCTCCCCGCCCGGGGCCTCCACGACGCCGTCGAGGGAGATGAAGGCGGTGCTGATCAAGGTACGCATCTGGGTTCCTCGGTATCTTCGGTATCTGGTGTCCGGTTGTCGGCAGTTTCGGTCGATGCGCGCCGGGCACATGCCCGTCTGTCGCACACCCACCATGATCTCTGACTGTGGATCATGAAGGAATTCATCGGTCGTCGCCGATTTCGATTCCGCGACCCGACCGTAACGGTCTACGCAGATGCGGGGAGGGTCAGTTCGAAGCGGCAGCCGCCGGGCACGTTGTGGACGTCCGCGCGCCCGGAGTGGGCCTCGGACGATCGCCAGGCCCGGGCCCGCACCCGAGGGAGGGGTACGGCCTGACTGCCGCGCCAGCCGGTGTCGAAGGCCCGGGGCAGGCCTTCCTCCGGGATGCCGCCGCAGGCGTCGGTGACGGACAGCACCACCGCGTCCGCGCGGCGTTCCGCGGCGATCGCGACCGTTCCGTCGGCCGGGGTGTGACGGATGGCGTTGACCAGCAGGTTGGACAGCACCCGCGTCATCTCCATTCCGTCGACCTCGACCGGCAGCGGAGCCGCGCCCGCACCTGCCAGGCGCACTCCGTGCTCGCGCGCGAGCGCGACGGAGAGTGACACTGTGCGGTGCCGTGTCGCCCTGGCCCTGCCGCCGTGCGATGCGGTGTCCGCGTTTCGTAAGGTCTTCGGGCGCCCTTCTTCGCCCTTCGCTTCCTACGGTGTGGAGGGTGACTCCTTCTGCTTGTCGTCCGCCCCGCGCGGACCTCGTACTGCCGTGCCTCGACGAGGCGGAAGCCCTCCCCTGGGTGCTGGCGCGGGTGCCGGCCGGGTGGCGGGCCATCGTCGTCGACAACGGCTCCACCGACGGCTCGGCCGACATCGCCCGATCCCTCGGCGCCACCGTCGTGCACGAGACCCGGCGCGGCTTCGGCGCCGCCTGCCATGCCGGGCTGCTCGCCGCGAGCGCCGAGCTGGTGTGCTTCTGCGACTGCGACGCTTCCATGGACCCCGGTCTGCTCGCGCCCATGGCCGAGCGGGTCACGGCCGGCGAGGCGGATCTCCTGCTCGGCCGACGCCGTCCGCAGGGACGCGGCGCATGGCCGCCCCACGCCCGTGCCGGGAACCTGGCCCTCGCGCAGATGCTGCGCCGCCGCACCGGACTGCGGCTGCACGACCTCGGACCGATGCGGGTGGCGCGCCGCGAGGCGCTGCTCGGCCTGGACCTGACCGACCGGCGCAGTGGCTATCCGCTCCAGATGGTCGTGCGAGCCGCCGACGCGGGCTGGAAGGTGGCCGAGACGGACATCCCGTACCTGCCCCGCTCCGGGAAGTCCAAGGTCACCGGGACCTGGCGGGGCACCTGGCATGCCGTACGCGACATGCGCAAGGTCCTGGCCGAGCCGCCGGGCGCCCACCCCGCACCGGCCGCGGGGATCTCCGCATGAGCACTCTCCTCGTCATCGCTAAGGCCCCCGTCGCCGGGCGCGTGAAAACCCGGCTGACCACACAGTTCACCCCGCAGCAATCGGCCGACCTCGCCTTGGCCTCGCTCCGGGACACCCTCGCGACAGTCCTGGCCACCCCGGCCGACCGGCGCGTCCTCGTCCTCGACGGACAGCCGGGTCCTTGGATCCCGGACGGCATCGAGGCCGTCCCGCAAGGGACGGGCGGCCTCGACGTCCGACTGGCGGCCGCCTTCGCCCTGACCGACGGACCGGCCTTGCTGATCGGCATGGACACCCCGCAGATCACCCCCGGGCTCCTCGCACTCGGACTCGACTTCACCGAGGCGGACGCCTGGTTCGGGCCCGCCGACGACGGCGGATTCTGGGCCCTCGGCCTCGCCAACCCCGACCCGGCCCTGCTGCTCGGCGTCCCCATGTCCGTGGCACACACCGGCGAGGTCCAGCGGCGGCGGCTGACCGATGCGGGACTTTCCGTACGGGACCTGCCCGAGCTGTGCGACGTGGACACCCCCGCCGACGCGCGACGGGTCGCGGCCGCGGCCCCGCACACGCGCTTCGCCGCCCTGCACCACGGTCTGTGCGCGGTGACCCGGTGACCGCCCAGCTCGCGGAACCGGCCGCCCGTACCTGGCAGGCGGACCCGTACGCCGACGCCCTGCGCAGCGGCCGGGGCCCGCTCTACCTCCGTCGCCACGACGGCTGGCTGTTGCCGCTTGAGGTCGAGCGGTGGTGCGCCGAACCCGACGCGGCCGACGACACCGTCCTGGCCCGATGTACCGGGCCCGTCCTCGACGTCGGCTGTGGACCGGGCCGTCTGGTCGCCGCCCTCGCCGGGCTCGGGCACACGGCGCTCGGCGTGGACGTCACCCCCGAAGCGGTGGCCCGCACCGTACGAGCGGGCGGCAGCGCCCTGTGCCGGTCGGTGTTCGACCCGCTTCCCCGTGAAGGCGCCTGGGGCACGGTCCTCCTCATCGACGGCAACATCGGGATCGGCGGCGACCCCGCCGCCCTGCTGTGCCGCACCGCCGAACTGACAGCACCCGGCGGCTCCCTGCTGGTCGAGGTCGCCACCGCCGACGTCGACGAACGCGTCGAGGTCCACGTCGAGGACGGCAACGGCGGCCGCGGAGCCTCCTTCTGGTGGGCCCGGCTCGGCACCCGCGCCCTGCGCGCCGAGGCGGAGGCCGCGGGCTGGACCCCGTACGACACCTGGCAGACGGCGGGCCGGTACTTCATCCACCTCACGCACTGACGGTTGCCGAGCAGCGAACCGCTGGGTGGGATCCGCAGCGGTGCGGATCCCACCCGGAGTCGCTGACCCTCGACCAGGCGTCCCTCGGCGGGCTGAAGGAAGGTCCGGGAGCTCTGGGACTCAGCCGACGGTGACGACCATCTTCCCGAGGGCTTCTCCGGCCTCCATGGCCCGATGGGCCTCGACGATCTCGTCGAACCGGAAGACCCGGGTGGGGCGGGCCCGCAGGACACCGGCCTCGACCTTGGCGTAGATCTCGTCCAACGGCACGTCGTTGAGCGGGAAGGCGGGGGTGCCCAGGACGAAGGCACTGCCGAAGAAGCTGAGCCGTACTCCGCTGGGGAGGTCGGCGATCGGGTCGAAGTCCCGTACGGGCTCGAATCCGCCCAGGAAGCCGAGCTGGCAGACCCGGCCGCGCGGCCGGACCAGGGCCAGCGAGTCGCGCAGGACGCTGTTGCCGACGACGTCGAACACCGCGTCGACGCCGAGTGCCCGCTCGGCGACTTGGGCGGCGAGGGCACCGTCGTCGATGAGTGCGTCAGTGGCTCCGAGCTCCTTCAGCAGCGGCACCCGCCGCGGGTCCCGGGTCGTGGAGAGGACGGTCGCGCCGTGGTCGACCGCCAGGTTGACGGCGGCCTGGCCGAGCGAGGAGGTCGCGCCCCGCACCAAGACGGTCTCGCCCGGCCGTAGGTCGAGGTTGCCGAACAGGCCACTCCACGCGGCCGCGTACACCTCGGGAACGGCCGCCAGAGCGGGCCCAGTCCAGCGAGGAACTCACGGCGACCACGTTGGTCGACGGGACGGTCACCAGCTCCGCGTAACTTCCGTTGTGGGTACGCCCCATGCCGCCGAGGATCGCCACCACCCGGGCCCGGCGGGGAGTTTCCCGGACGGGTCGGCCTTCACCACGCCCGCGCACTCGATCCCCGGGACGGCGGCGACCTTCCCTCAGGCGCCGCTGCGCATGTAGGCCTCGGCGTGGTTGAGGCCGAACGCCGCGACCCGGATCAACACTTCGCCGTCGGCGGGCACCGGGTCGGGCGGCAGCGAGTCGGCCAGCCATCCGGGCGGGTGCTGGATGTAGTGGCTCAGCACACCGGTCGCGAAGCAGACGGCCATGGCCAGGCCGAGCCAGCGGCCGATGGCGGTCGCGGTACGGGCATCGTGCAGGCGCGCCTTGAAGGTGACGGGCGGCCCGGAGGGCAGGGTGAAACGCATGCCCCCATCACACCCCCGGCGAGGCCCGAGCAGGCTGCCGGAACACCTTACGAATCACGGACATCCGCGACGGCGCGGCCCAAGGGAGAGCCGATCCCTGGAACGATCCCGCAGGTGAAACCCCCTACCGCCCTCACCCCTCGCGCCGCTCTCGTGACCACCGCCCTCGCCCCTGCCGCACTCACGACGCTCCTCGCCCGCACCCTCATGTACGGGGGCTATTTCAGCGACCCCGTCGGCCTGTTCTGCTGGTACGCGGCCTGCTGGGTGCTCTTCAGCGTCGCGCTGCTGGCTCTGCGCCGGGTCCCGGCCAGCCGCGTCGCGTGGCTGATCGCCGCAGGGGCCGTCGCAGTCACGCTGACCGGGCTGCTGGGGCCGCCGCGGACCAGCACCGACTCCTACCGCTACGCCTGGGATGGCCGGGTCCAGTCCGCTGGCATCTCCCCGTACGACCACGCCCCACAGGACCCTGCGCTCGCCCGGCTCCGCGACCCCTGGCTCTTCCCCACCGGCGCCGCCTGCACGGGCCCCGACCTCGCCCCGATCCCCCACACCGGCAGCACACCCCACTGCACCCGCCTCAACAGGCCCGCCGTCCACACCATCTATCCGCCCGTCGCCGAGGCGTACTTCCTGGCCGTCGACCGTCTCTCCCCCGCCAACTCCCGCCACAAGCCGCTCCAGATCGGCGCCGCCCTGATCTCTCTCGGCGTCACGGGCGCGCTCCTGCTGATCCTGCGACGGCGCGGCGACGACGTGCGCAAGGCCGCGTACTGGGCCTGGTGCCCGGCCGTCCCCATCGAAGCGGTCAACAACGCCCACGCCGACGTCCTGGGCGTGCTCCTCGCGGTCACCGGCCTCGGACTCGTCGCCTCCCAGGCACTGACCCGGCGGGCAGCGGGCGGAGTACTGATCGGCGCCGCCATCGCCACGAAGCTGATGCCGGCCGTCATCCTCCCCGGCGCGCTGTCCGGGGTCCGCCGCGTCCGCGACGCGGCCGCCGTACTACTGCCCGCCGCGGCCTTCGTCGTAGTCGCCTACCTCCCGTACGTTCTCCTGTCGCACGGCTCGGTCTTCGGCTACCTCGGTGGCTACGTCGAGGAGGAGGCTTACGACGACCCCTCGGCCGGGTCCCGCTACTCGCTCCTGCGCCTGGTACTACCGGACACCTGGGCCTTCCCCGTACTGCTCGCCGTCATCGCGGGCGTGTCCCTGTACGTGATGTGGCGCGGAGACCCACGACGCCCCTGGAGCGGCGCCCTCCTGGTCACCGGCTGGGCCTTCCTGCTCCTCACCCCCGGCTACTCCTGGTACGCGCTCCTCCTGATCGCCCTCGTCGCCCTGGACGGACGCTGGGAATGGCTCGGCATTCCCCTCGCGGGCGCCGCCGTCTACGTCCTCGCCCCGACGTTCCACTTCCAGCCGGCGCTGAGCAACATCGCGTACGGGGCCGCGGCTGCCCTCGTCCTCGTGCTGACCTGGTTCCGCGGCCGGCGCCGGGTCACCACTCGACGATGAGCGGGGTTCCCTGTTCGTGCTGCCGCCAGGCTTCGGTGAAGCGGACGAGACGGGAGGGGGCGGCTATGCCGCGCACGGTTGCGATCTTGCCGTCCGTGATGTCGAACGTCACGGCGCCGACGACCTTGCCGCCGGGTACGAAGAGGATGGCGGGGGCGCCGTTGACGAGCGCGAAGTGGACCTCGGAGACCCCACCGGCGAGTCGCTGCTTCGCGGGCGTGGGCTTGAAGCCGGCCCGTGCGATGACGGCGATGCGCTCCGGAGTGTCGTACCGCAGCAGCTTCTTGGTCAGGCCGGCGCCGTCGGAGATCGCGGTCGCATCGTCGGTGAGCATCGCCACCAGCCGTTCGACGCGGCCCGAGGAGGCGGCGGCGAGGAACTCCTCAACGATCCTGCGGGCGGATGCCGGGTCGAGTTCACCGCCGCCGCGGCGCGCCGTGGTGATGTGGCGCCGGGCCCGGTGAAGGTGCTGCTGGCTTGCGGACTCGGTGATGTCGAGGATCTCGGCGATCTCGGCGTGGCCGTATGAGAACGCTTCGCGCAGGATGTAGACGGCCCTCTCGAGGGGTGACAGGTGTTCCATCAGGGTCAGTACGGCCAGGGAGACCGTTTCGCGCTGCTCGAACGTGTCGGCCGGGCCGAGCATCGGGTCGCCGTCGAGGAGCGGTTCGGGCAGCCAGGCGCCGACGGTGCGTTCGCGGCGGGTCTGTGCCGAGCGGAGCCGGTCGAGGCACAGGTTGGTGGTGACCTTGGTCAGCCATGCTTCCGGCACCTTGATCCGCTGCCGGTCGGCGGCCTGCCAGTGCAAGAACGCGTCCTGCACGGCGTCTTCGGCGTCGGCGGCAGAGCCCAGCAGCCGGTACGCCAGCGAGGCCAGCCGGTTGCGGCTGGCCTCGAACCGACTGGTGTCGAAGCGGTCAATGGCGGTGCTCTCCACGGGGATTACCCTAGGCGGACTACGCGGCCACCTTTGCGGCGGCCCCATCCGGCGCGGCGGCCAGGTGGTGCTTGCGCTTGGGCAGGCCGAAGGTCGGGTGCGAGGTGGTCCACAGCGACATCCTGACGATGCCCGCCTTGATCCGCGCGGCCTTCCGACCACCCACGTACTTCGGCTTCGCCCGCGCTTCCCCGTCGACCATCTGCAGGATCCCGTCCCGCCGCCCGAGGCTGATGTGGTTGCCCGGGTAGCCCAGCTTGACGTTCGCTACCTTGCTGCCGGTCAGGCCTCCCACGATGGCCTTCATGGCCTGCATGCCGGTGAAACCGGCCGAAGCGCAGGACATCGGCAGCGGCCGGCCGTTTTCGCCGAGGGTGTAGACGCTGTCGCCGGCGGCGTAGACGTTGGGGTGCGAGAGCGACCGCATGGTGCGGTCGACGACGATCCGGCCGTCGTCGGTGACCTTCAGCCCGGCTGCGGCCGCGATGGGGTTAACCGCGAACCCGGCCGTCCACACGGTCGCGTCGGACGCCAGGGCGGTCCCGTCGGCGCACAGCACCCGTGTCGCTTCGACGGCTTCGACGCTGGTGTGCTCCAGGACGGTAATGCCCAGCCGGTCGCAGGCCTGGCGCAAGTGGCCGCGGGCCCCGGCGCAGAGCGGGGCCCCCAGCTCTCCGCGGGCGACCAGCGCCACCGACAGGCCGGGCCGGGACTCGGCGATCTCGGTGGCGGTCTCGATGCCGGTCAACCCGTCGCCGACGACCAGGACGGTCCCGCCTCCGTCCCGCCTGCTCAGGCTGTCCAGGCGTTCGCGCAGGCGCAGCGCCGCCGGACGACTGGTGACGTGGAAGGCGTGCTCGGCCACGCCCGGGAGGCCGTGGTCGGCGACGCGGCTGCCGAGCGCGTAGAGCAGCGTGTCGTAGCCGAGCTGGCTGCCGCCGTCGGCGTCAGCCACGGCGACGACCTGGCGCTCGGGGTCGACGGCGGTGACATGCCCCAGGCGCAGCCGTATCCCCGTGCCCGCGAAAACGTCGACGAGCTTCGGAGCCTCGATCTCCTGGCCGGCCGCGAGCTGATGCAGCCGCAGCCGCTGGACGAAGTCCGGCTCGGCGTTGACCACGGTGATCTCGGCGTCCGCCGGGGAAAGCCGACGGGCCAGGGTCCCGGCCACGTAGGCCCCGGCATAGCCGGCGCCGAGGACGACGATGCGGTGCTTCATCTGATGCTCCTGTCGGTTCGCTTGCCTCTCAGCGACTTGAGCGGAACAGCGCCCCGATTGCTGACAGGACCCGCGTGTGACATGGACCACAGCACGCGATGGCGTCGTCCATCGCTGCCCGCGACGCCGAGGAGGCGCAGATACAGGCCGAGCTGAACGCGTGGCCCTGGGGCGCCTGCCTCGGCATGCTCCCCTCCGGCGCTGGCGCCTCCAGGCCGCTTCTTCCGGATCAGTAAGCCCTCGGGGAGGCAGGACTATTGCCCGGCCGCCGGGGCGTGGGGGAAGTCAGGTGTCCTTGCACCGCCATATCGCCCACCCGTTCGACGAAGCGCAAACCAAGATCCGGACCACTTCCGGACCAGCCCTGTCCAAGAAGCCCTACCAACTGTCATTTTTCCTGGTCAGCCTGGGTGCACCTGCTGTACCACCAGGAGACGAAGAACTTGTTGGTAAGTTATTCACCCAAGAAGCTCGGATTCTTCTAAGAAATTGAGCACGGTGCCTGACATCCTCGATGCCGATGCCGATGCCGATGCCGATGCCGATGCCGATGCCCGGCAGCCCGGGGAGGATGATGACGCCTCTTTGAGGATGTCCAGGCGTCGCTTGGCGAATGCCGCATCCCGCTGCGCGATGAAGTCCAGGGCCGTGGGGGGTGAGGATCTCCTCGAAGCGAGGGCCCGGAGCACCGAGAACCTCGATACGTCGGGAGGGTGCTGCCGCGGCTGCGGGCTTCGCTGTCACGGAACTCTCCTTCGCGAGACGTGTCCAGAAACGTCCCGGCAACGGGACGCGGACGCGGACGCGGAGAAACGACACAACGGGCGGCCCACGTCGCGGAACTACCGCACCTGCCGCTCGATGTGTGCGCCGACCCGCCCACGGAATCGTCCGCGTACGGGCAGGGGCAGGTCTTCGGACCGGCGGGCACGCCGACCACTCGGGCAGACACGGGACCAGCGCGATTCCTGTCGGCAACTTGACGCCGGATCCGGGGTCAGCCGACGTGGACGTGGGGGCCGCGCGAGCGGTCCGGTTCGGCCTCGCGGGTGACGGGGGCGACCTCGCCTGGTCCGAAGACCAGAGTGAGGACACGACAGCGGCCGTACAGCACCGCTCCGCGCGCCCATTGCCCAATCTCCAGCCGCCCGGCCCAAGCTTGACTTCGCACAAGGGCCTGGCTGAGATCGTGCCGCCGCGACCGCAGGGCGGTGTTACGCGTCTTTGCTGAGGAAGTCGAGGAGGATCTGGCGGCTGGTCTGTGAGGTCAGGCTGCCGTAGGCGTCGTCGAACGCGTGCTCGGTGAAGGGCAGTTCATTCACCGTTGTGTCGACGCCCTCGGCTCGGAGCGAGGCGCCGAAGTCCTTGATGGTTTCGGGGCGGGAGCTGCGGTCGCGGTCTCCCACGACGAGCAGTGTCCGCTGCAGACCCGTCCGGATGTCGGTGGTCGGGGAGACCTCGCGGTAGCGCTCGGGGTATTGGGCGGGCGTGCCGCCCGTGAACAGCTCTGCGGCCTCGCGGGTGCCCGCGGCGTCGTCCTTCCACATGGTGGTGACATCGGTGCCGGGGTAGAAGCCGACCACCGAGAATGGCGGCTTCGGGGTGGTCCCGTCGGTGGCTTGCATGGTGCCGTTCTGAAGGCGGTAAGCCGTGTTCATGGCGAGGGTGCCGCCGGCCGACATGCCACCCAGCGAGATGCGGGAGCTGTCGATGCCGTACTGGTCGGCGTGGTGCTGCACCCAGCCCAGGGCGGTCATGAGGTCGTGCGGGGCCTTGTCCCACGTGGGGCGGTCGGGGGAGGCCAGCCTGTAGTCGACCGCTATCACGGCCACACCGTGGTCCGCCAGCCAACGGCCGGTACCACGCAGGTCGCTCTTGTCGAAAGTGTGGAAGCCTCCGGCACGGGCGAGCACGATGGCCGGCGCCTTGTTCCCCTGGCCTTTCCCGGCCAGGTATATATCTGCTTCGAGTACCTCGCCGTCACGGGTGGCATACATCTGGGTTGTATCCGGCGTGGCACCCCCGGAGGAGGCGAGCTGGCCGAAGACCTGGCTGAAGGAGATCTTCGTACCGGCGTCGCGAGCGGCAACGAACTGAATGCTGCCGACGACCAGACCGGCGATGGTGGACAGAGCGGTCACCGCGGTGAGGACACGCCCCCAGCGCACCAGGCCGCTGCGCCAAGCCAGGGCTCCCAGGGCAGCGCCGGCCAGGGCAAGGAGTGCGACGTGTAAGGGGTACTGTCCGCCGACGACCGGGCCGATCACGCCGGCTTTGGGGACAGTCGGAACGTATGCGCCCAGCATGATCGCGCCTGTGAGGAAGGCCAAGATCGAGGCGATCGAAGCGGCTACGACACGCAGAAACCTCTTGATCTTGCCAGGAGGCGTGGCCTGCGAGGCAAGTGATGGGCGTCGGGCTATGGACATGGTTGCGGTCCTTGGGTGGGCGTGGTGCGGGAGGCAGACGGTGCCTCCCGACTGGACGCCACAAGGTTCGCTTTCAGGGCCGGTGATCTGCGTCCCCCGGCGGAGCCAACCTGCCGCGTAGCTCTCCAGGGCTACGTCGACGCCCGAGGAGCCGTTCCGGCTGTCGGCAGGCATGACCGCATGCCGTCCCAGGTCGGGACCGTCCAGGGGCTGGGAGCGGCATGGGCACGCAGGGCTACGGGGCGGCCCGGAGCAACGGTGCCCAGCGGGCCGCGTCGCCGGGGGCGACCAGGCCGGATTCGTAGGCGAAGACGGCGGCCTGGGTGCGATCGCGCAGCTGCAGCTTTCGCAGGATGCGGCCCACGTGCGTCTTGACCGTCTCCTCGGCGACGACCAGCACCTGGGCGATCTCCGCGTTGGAGAGGCCCTGTGCCACCTGTTCGAGAACTTCGGTCTCGCGGTCGGTAAGGGCATCGATGCGCACGCCGGTCGGCCGCTTGGCACCAGGACTCACGCGGGAGAATTCGGCGATGAGCCGCATGGTGATGTCGGGTGCAAGGAGAGCCTCGCCCCGGGCCACTACCCTTACGGCTTCCGCGAGCTGGATGCCTCGATGCCGTCCGTGCCGGGCATCCGGATGTCCATCACGATCACGTCGGGTGTCAGTTCCGCGGACCGGGCGACGGCCTGCGTGCCGTCCTCGGCGGTGGCAACGACCTCGATGTCGGGCTGGGCGCCGAGCAGGACGGAGAAGGCGTCCCGGACCATGGCCTGGTCGTCGGCGATGAGCACGCGGATGGTCATGCGCAGATCTCCTTGCCGGCGGCGGGCGCGATACAGGTGGGCAGCGCCGCGCTGACCTCGTAGCCGCCGTCGGGGGTGGGGCCGATGGCCAAATAACCGCCGAGCATTGCGATGCGCTCCCGCATGCCGATGACACCGTGCCCGGCCCCGGGTGAGGGGGCAGCGGGGAGCGCGGCAGGCCCGTTGACGACCCTCAGACCCAACGCATCTCGTGCATAGGCGAGTTCGATGCTCGTCTCGGCACCGGGGGCATGGCGCAGAATGTTGCTGAGGGCTTCTTGGATGATGCGGTAGGCCGACAGTTCCACGCCCGGGGGCAGATGGCGGGCAGTGCCCTCGATCCGGGTGGTCGCGGGAAGGCCGGCAGCGCGTACGTTGCCGAGCAGCCCGTCAAGCTGTGCCAGGGAGGGCTGCGGGCTGGTGCCGGTCGTGCTGTCGCCGGGGCCGTTCGACCGCAGCAGACCCAGCATGTGGCGCAGTTCGGCCAGTCCTTCCAAGGCGTTGGCGCGGATCGAGGCCAGCTCAGTGACCAGTTCTGGTGGTGGAGCCTGGACCCGATAGGGCGCGGCATCGGCTTGGATGGAGATGAGTGACAGGTGATGGGCCACGACGTCGTGCAGCTCGCGTGCGATCCGAGTGCGCTCTTCCAGGACAGTGCGCAGTGCTCGTTCCCGGGCCGTGGCGGCGATCTGCTCGGTGAGGCGTGCGTGGTCCTCGCGTCGGCCGCGTACCACGGCTCCGATGAGCACGGCCAGAGCGAACAGCACGAGGGCCCCGGTGATCATCTTCCATGAGCCGACGGAACAGCCGGACAGCTTCAGCAGAACAGCCAGCAGGGTGCTGAGTACGGCCGCAGTGATCGCCGAGAGCAAGCGCACCCGCAGCGCGAGAAAGAAGAGAACCCCTGCGTGCACCATCCACACGTAGATCTGAGTGTCGTGGGTGGGCGGATACTCCAACGTGATACCGGTGACGAGGGCCATCGACAGCCACCAGGCGGACGTCGGCCAGCGCAGGGCCACCAGCAGCATGGCCGCGTGCCCGATGGCCGGGATCGGGGCGGTCGCGCCCGCCGCCGCGGCAGTCAGAGCGGCTGCGAGCAACACGAGGCCGTGGGGTAGCCAGCGTAGCCAACGGGGCCAGGCCAGAGGTGGCATAGGGCAGCCTCGTATGGTGATGAGGTCAGCCCGCAGGATGCGAAGGCTGGGGAGGTCCGCCATCGCGGCGGTCGTCTCGGACACGTGTTCATTATCGGACATCGCAAGTACTCCGGTGGGGTGTCCGAAAGCGAGGCGTTCGGCGAACGCGCCGACGTACACAGGCGCGGTGACGAAGATGGCCGGCAACCTCCGCCGCAGCTGCGCAGATCGTTTCACTGGTTCATGACGTCTTCCATTCCGAGATCCGCAAACGAACCTACGGGCCGGCCCCTTGGTCAGCATCCCGCTGGAGAGCCATATCAGCGTGTAGCTCTTCAGGGGGACGAGAGGCTCGTCGAACAGGACTACGGCGTGACGCCGCGCTGCCGCCCTGCGCCCCGGAGCCGATCAACGCCTGCCGACGGGCTACCGACGGTTGTGTGAACGCCCGGTCCGACCATCCGGGCAGACCGTGTGAGGCGCTGTCAGAGCCCCGTGTCAGGATCCTCCCCAGGTCGGTGACGTCGATGCCGTCCCCGGATGCGACCCATCGGGGCGCACCCGGGGCAGCCTGGCGCCCGGCCCGGGCCACCCACCCGGGGCGGCGCGTCAAGAAGGGGTGCGGATGGACATCGACGGCGACGTCGCGGAGGCGTGGCGCCCGGCCACACCGCTGTCACGGCTGCGGGAGCTGGCAGCTCAGGCTCCGGGGCCGGCCCGGATCGTGGCGTCCCGGATAGGGCTGCCGGCCGAGCTGGCCGAGGAGGTGGCCGTTCGGGCCGTCGCGGGCGGCCCCGACTGGTTCGGGGTGCTGCGCGCGCTCGCCGCCCACCCGGCCACCTCGGCCGAGCGGCTGGCCGAGCTCGCCGCCCACCCGGAGGAGTCGGTGCGCCGGGTGGTGGCAGTGCACCGCGCGACCCCCAAGGCAGCACTCAAAGCGCTGGCCCGGGACGGATCGGCAGCGGTGCGCCGGGCCCTGGCCGGACGTGAGAAACTCCCGCGCGAGGCGGCCGCGCTGCTGGTCACCGACACTTCCGCCGAAGTCCGGCTGACCCTGGTCCGGCGGATCGACGCCCGGCCGGAGCACCTGTGGGCCCTCGCCACCGACCCGGACGCGCGGGTCCGTCGGGTGGTGGCCGCACTCGGCCACGCCGGCGACGCGGACCTCACCGACCCGGACCCGGGGGTGCGCCGCAACGCCGTCAACAAGCGCTCAGCAGGAGAACTCGCGCCGCTGCTCGACGCCCTGGCGCAGGATCCCGACACCCGCGTCCGGGAGCTGATGGGCCAGCAGTACCACAACCGCACCCCGGCCGTGCTGGCCCGACTCGCGGCCGACCCCGAACCGTGCGTCCGGGCTGCCGCGGCGGCCAACGCGTTCACCCCCGTCCGGCAGCTCACCGAACTGGCCGGCGACCCGAGCCTGGCCGTGCTCGTCGCCATCAGCCAGAACACGACGGCCCCGCCCGAGACACTCGCCCGGCTGGTCGACACGATCACGCGCTCGTTCGGTGACAGCGAGAGCATCGCGGACGGGCAGGAGCAGGACGTCCAGCGCCTCGCGTATGCGGCACTGGAGCACCCCGCCACCCCGCCCGAGTCACTGCGCGCGCTGCACGCACTGGGCCTGTGGCCGTACTTCCACCCCGGGAACGCGATGGACCAGCCGAACTGGCCGGCGGACCTACTGGTCGAGTTCGGGCTGACGTACTGCGCGGGCACGGTGTCGGGCAAGGCGGAAATCGAGAGCTTCGCGACGATCGACGACGCCCGGCACACCGAGCCGCTGGGGGACGTGCTCGCCGCCATGGCCCGCAGCCCGATCTACTACTTGCGCCGCGCCGTCGCCAACCGTCACACCCCACCGGAGGCGCTCGCCGAATTCGTCCGCGACCCCGCCCGCGCCGAGGACACCAGCCTCCTCAACGACATCGCCAAGAACCCGGCGACCCCGGTCGAGATTCTGCTGGCCTGGGCCGAGGCGGGCGTGCGCCAATACGGCATGCTGAAGAATCCCGCCCTGCCCGAGCCCGTGCTCGCCGCCATCGCGGCGGGCACGGACGCCTCGGACGCCGCGCAGGCCCGCGCCATGCTGGAGGTCGGGGCACTCCGGGCCGGAACGGAGACCCCGTGCTGACCATGTCCTCCTGGCGGGCCCGGTTCGACCGGCTTGCCGACACCTCCGCGGTGGCCGAGCGGCTGGGCCCCCACGCCAGCATGGCCGACTACCTCCAGGACACGAGCATCGCGTGGTACCGCCACCAGGGCGATCTGGTGGTTCCGGAGGACCTCGACCTCGACATCGCGCTGGTCGTCGACGGCGACCTGATCGTGCACGGCTTCCTGGACGACTACGTCTCCGACATCGGCATGCTGGTGGTGCTCGGCGACCTGGTGGTGCGCGACCTGGTCTCCTGGGGCTCGGTGTACGTCGCGGGCGACCTGCGGGCCGAGGGCATCGTCTACGGCTACTACAACGACTTCACCTTCGAGGTGGAGGGCAAGGTGCACGCCCGGGCGCTGGTGCTGAGCGACAAGTCCGCCTCCTACCGCGCGGGCGAGCTGGAGGTGGAGGTGGAGTCCTACTCCCCGCTCAAGGAGCAACTCCGGGCGGCCCGCTACATCTTCGTCCCGCAGGTGTACGACGGCGGCGCGAGGCGCGCCAGGCAGGGACGGCCGCCGAAGCTCCGCCGCCCGAGCTACCAGCGGGTCTGCCGCCGACTGCGGGAGGGTAAACCGCTGTTCCGCAGCGCGTAGAAGCGCCGCGTGCTCCGTGACGACAGCCTTCCCCAGCGCGGCGCCGTCCTCATCCGGCCTCGGGGGTCGCTTGAACCGAGGTCGGCACCGAGATTGATCACGCTGGCTGTGGTGGTCGGAGAGACGGCCTGCGCAGTCGGTGCGCAGCAGTCCTCGCCCTGCCGGGCATCGCGGCGTTTCTTGAGGGCGATGGCAAGGACGACGAGGGCGGCAATCGGGTCGGCCCAGATCCAGCCGAGGGTGGCGTCGGCCAGATCCGCGAGCAGACGCCAGCCGGCGCGGTTGACCACCCCGTACCCGTCGGCGCTGACGACGAGCTGCGAAAAACTTGTTGGACGGGTTGGCTGGGCGATGCCAAAGTCTGGCTGTGACCATGACCAACGAATATTCCGAACCTGTTTCGTTGCTCGACGGCCTCGCCCTGCGACAGGCGAGGCCCGCAGATCTCGACCAGATCGGCGCGCTCCTGTCCGAGCGCGGTGAGCCGGACGACGCCATCGACCACCGGCTGGTGGTCACCGACCCCGACGCGGGCTTGTCCTCCTGCGCCGTGGTCGTCGACGGCGACCGGGTCGTGTCCACCGCGACGCTCCTCGACGAAGAGGTGCGCATCGGAGGCGTCCGCCTGCCCGCCGGCCAGGTGGAACTGGTCGCCACCGACAGCGAATACGAAGGACGCGGGCTCGTGAGGGCACTCATGCACTGGGCCCACGAGCGTTCCGCCGCCCGCGGCCACCTCGTCCAGGCCATGATCGGAATCCCCTACTTCTACCGGCTGTTCGGCTACGAGTACGCCATCGACATACCGCAGGCTCTGAAGGTGAACGCCCTGCCGCCCGGCGATGGAACAGCCACGCTCCGTGCCGCCCGGCCCTCCGACATCCCCTCCATGGCCGCCCTGCAAGCCTCGGCCCAGAGCGGGTTCGATGTGACCATGCCGCACTCGGCGGCGTGCTGGCGATGGCTCCTGGACCACGAGGCGAGCAACCTCTGGGTTCTCGAGCACGCCGGCACGGTCATCGCCACCGCGCGCACCACGCCCCCCGGTGAGGAAATGCTCCTGGCCGAGGCCGCGGCACGCGACGAGGCGGCGGCACGGGACCTCCTGAGCGGCGTCGCCGCCCTGGCACCCGGTGACCCGATACGGATCGTCCACCGGGCAGGCACCGTGACAGGCAACGCGTGGCAGGAGTTCATCGACCACGAACCGCACCGGAACGCAGAGCAGTACTACATCCGCGTCCCGGATGTCGCAGCGCTCCTCGACAGGCTGCGTCCGCTGTTCTGGCAGCGCCTCACCGCGGCCGGGATCGACCGCACCGGCAAAGACATCGTCATCTCCACCTTCGGCGCCCACCACCGGATTCCCGTGCTCGCCAACAGGCTCGGAGAGGTCGCCACCGGCGGCCCGATACAGTCGCCGGGAGCTGTGGAAGGCGCCGGTGTGGCGCCCGACCATCTGGCCGCCCTGCTGTTCGGCCCGCACGGGATGGAAGGACTGACCCGGATCCGCCCCGACGTCTACTCCGCGGACGAGGAGCTGTTCCAGGTGCTTTTCCCTCCACTCACCGCCGACGTACTCAGCTACTACCTCCCGTACTAGCCTCCGTCTTTCCGTTGGGTTCTCCTCCAGCAGGAGCAGCGAGGCGTTCGACCTTGCCGCTCGTCCGGGGCCGATAGGGCCGGGGTCGCTTGCCGCGTTGCGGCAGCTCGTTGCCCGGGGACTTGCGCAGCTACTGGGGCCCTGCCTGACCGCGCCGGGAGCACCGGCGCTCAAGTCCAGGCCTGGGCTTCTGCGCCTCCATGGCACTGGCGGACGAAGTGCCCATGGATGTGGGCGGCGAGCCACCGACCCTGGCCCGGATAGGGTGATGATCATGGACAAGATGGACTATAGCCACCACAGTCCTGATGATGTGAAGTTGGTTCAGGAAGCGGCCGCAGTCGCTGTTTCCTGGGCTCTCGGGGGAGAGCTGACGCGCCAGCAGTCAGATCTGTTGGCCATCGGCTACTACATGAACGGCCCCCAGGCGGTCGATGATGCGGAATGGGTCCACGACTGGCAGAGGGCCCTTCGTGGCGTCCTTGAGGGTGCCACCGACAGCGAGGAGAGCCGGCAGCTTGTGGCTGCGGCGAAGGAGACGGCGCTTCGGGACATGCAGAATCACCTGCGTTACGTCGTCGATATGGATTGGTGGATTCGCAGCAGGGACTGGCCGGGTTACCACGAAGCCCTACGAAGGATCATCGCCGCCGACGGACCGGAAGCCCAGGAGGCGAAGGGTCCGGCCGGCGCCGAGTTGTAGTGCCAGGCACCCGGCGGGACGTCCCCGCCCGGGAACGCGGGTGCGGTCGTCCAGGTCAGGTTCCGATGGAGGCGACCACGGCCGGACTCTGTTCCGTTGCGCCCACCGCGACTGTCGGGCAGGCCCGCTTGTGCTGAGCCGTCTCCATCCGGCTCATGCACCGCGTTCAGCGGTCGCTCTCCACCCGACGTCGGCTCAACGCCGAACACTCCACCCATGCTGGAGAGATGCCCGCCTCACGGCTGTCCGTGACCCGCTTCGGGGTGGCGCGCATGTCCCATAGTGAGCGCAGAGTGTGTTGTCCGAACAGGTTGGTGACGCGGCTGGCGGGTGCCTGGCCCCTGATGCCGGTGTGGGGTCGGTGGTAGTTGTACCACCGCAGCCAGTCGATGAACGGATCCTGGCGTTGCAGGTCCGAGGTGTGGGGCTTCTGGCAGGCTCGTGCTGCGAGCAGGGTGCGGTGGAAGCGTTCGACGTTGCCGTTGGTCCGGGGCCGCCAGAGCCTGGTCCATCGTGGGCTGATGCCCAGCTCACGGCAGGTCTGGCGCCAGGTGTTCTTGTTGTAGGCCCAGGGACCAACTCCGCAGAACGCCGGTGGTTGCCGGCCTCGGTGTGGAGGCCATCAGCCGACTGAGCACCAGCTCGGCCGTTAGCGGTGGAACCTTGTGCAGGGGCATCGGGGATCACCGCTGACGGGGCTCAGAGCCGAGTGTGAAGGGTTGCGTCTGGCAGACGAGCAGAGCGACGTCGTCTGGGTCTTCGGGACGCCGGAGTTCGCGTAGGAGCCGGTCACAGGTCTCTTCCAGAGATCGGTCGGGCACGTCGAGCAGGGCGAGGAGGGTCCCGAGGCGTTCGTCGATCGGGTCGTGGCGGGTTTCGACCAGCCCGTCGGTGTACAGGACCAGTTGGTCGCCGGGGCCGAGGCCGAAGGTTTTGGTCTCGAAGGGGACACCGCCGACTCCCAGCGGTGTGCCGGTGGGCAGGTCGAGGAGTTCGGGGCGCTTCCCGCTGCGTACCAGAGCGGGCGGTAGGTGGCCGGCGTTGGCGATCCGGCATTCAGCGCGATGGGGGTCGTAGACGGCGTAGACGCAGGTGGCGATGTAGTGCTCCAGCCCTGTGGTGATCTTGTCAAGGTGCCGGAGGACCTGATCGGGGGCGAGATCGAGGTCGGCGAAGGCGCTGGTGGCCGTGCGCAGCCGGCCCATGGTGGCGGCGGCGTCGATGCCGCTGCCCATGACGTCGCCCACGACGAGTGCGGTCTTGTCGCCGTCGAGGGGGAGGACGTCGTACCAGTCGCCGCCGATCTCGTACGAGGCCTGCGCGGGCCGGTACCGGGAGGCGATCTGCAGGCCGGGAAGGTGCGGCGGGTGGCTGGGGAGCAGGCTGCGCTGGAGGGTCTCGGCGGCGTTGCGCATGGTCTGGTGCGTGCGGGCATTGTCGATGCACACGGCGGCGCGGGAAGCCAGCTCGACCGCGAGGGCGAGGTCGTCCTCGCCGAAGGACACCGGGTTGCGGGCCCGCGTGAGCCCCAGGAAGCCGAGGATGTCACCGCGTGCGATGAGCGGGACCGACATGTAGGAGTGCACGCCGGCGCGGGCCAGCAGTGCGGCAGCGTGGCCGTCGCGGGCGATGCGCGCCAGGTCGTTGTCATCCGCGTGGGAGATCAGGATCGGGCGGCCGGTGCGTACGGTCTCGGTGGCCACGCGGTCGGCGGCGTAGGCAGCGATCTCGCCGGGCGGATCGGCAGCCTGGACTGCTTCAGTCGCGTAGGCCGCCCTCACCGCGAGCGCGCGAAAGAGCGCAGCGCCGCCGTCCCTGGGGGCAGGGCCGGGGCGGCGCTCATCCAGGACGGAGTCGAGCACGTCGACCGCGACCACGTCGGCCAGCTCGGGGACGACTACCTCGGCCAGCTCCCGGGCGGTCTGTTCCACCTCCAAGCTGGTGCCGATCCGAGCAGAGCCGTCGGCGATCAGGGCCAGGCGCCGCCGGGCCTCGGCAGCCTCCATGGCCGCCTGGTAACGATCCGTGACGTCCACTACCAGGTCGGCGACCCCGAGAACCCGCCCACGGGGGTCCTCCAGCCGGTACAGCGAGATCGACCATGCGTGCTCGTCCGGGTCGCCGGGTGTGCGGCCGACCACGGTGGACTGGTCGACCATGGGCAGCCCGGTCTTCAGGACCTCCTTCATCGCGGCCTCGGGCACCCCGAACTTCGCGGCGGTCATGATTTCGCGGTAGTGCCGGCCGAGGTGATCCTTCGCGGGTATGCCGTGCATCCGCTCCAGGGCGGGGTTGACCGTCACGTACCGCAGATCGGTGTCGAGGATCGCCAGCCCAATGGGGGACTGGGAGACCAGCCGGGTGGACAGCGCCACGTCCCGCTCCAGCTCACGCAAGGTCGACTCGTCCGCGCCGAGCCCGAGGGCATAGAAGTCACCGCGGTCGTCCAACAGCCGCATGTTGCGGAACTCCACCAGGCGAGTGGTGCCGTCCTTGTGCCGAATGGGGAACGTTCCGGCCCAGCCCTCACCGGTCTCCATGACCTGGGCGAACAGCTTGATCATCAGTTCCCAGTGCTGTTCGCGTACGAACAGTGACGCCGCGTACCGCCCCAACGCCTCTTCGGCGGGGTAGCCGTACAACTCCTCGGCCTGCGGGCTCCACAAGACGATCCGACCCTCGGCATCCAGCAGCACCGCCGCGACACCGAGGAGATCCATCAGCCCGCTCGGCTGCGACGCACTTCCCTCCGGCTGACCGGAATCGGCCCGACCCCCCTCGGTTGCGCTCATCGCAGGCTCTCCTTTCACCTGCCGGCATGGCGCGGGCCGTCCCCTGACGCCGGACCTGGCCTGCCTCCTGCGTCTGTGGGCGCTTCGGCTTCCATCGTCCCCCCGGAACGACCGACCGCACCATCCGGAGGCACTCGTGATGCCTCTACCCTCGCCCTTGCACGCGTGCGGGCAGCCAGGGATGCCGCGCGCCGGGGGCCCACCCAACCGACGGACAAGAGAACCTAATAAAAGCGGGTAAGTAGGGTTTATTCCGGCACTGGCGGGCAATGCTGCTGGTAGGCCTACGAGGCGAGCGAGGGAGTTCGACCGGAGTAGCCGACTGAGGCGGAACCAGAGGTTGTTGTTGTCCGCCGTGGCCGACGTCGACGGTAGGGCTGAGAGGCCCGAGGGTCGGAAGACCTGAAGGCGACCCCCATCACCTGATCCGGACAATGCCGGCGCAGGGAGCCCGTTTCGTAGGTCCTTCCACGTCTCGGGCCCCCGTCCCGCCACGTCTCGGGCACCTCCGAAGTCAGCCAGCCGCCCTTAGGGGGCCCAGCCGGGCCGGACGGGCCGCAGCAGGGCCACCACTCCGGTCGACGCGTCCCCTCGGGTGTCCGACCGCTGCCAGGACCGGGCAGGGATGCGAAAGGGCGGGCCGCCGCCCCCGCACACCTGGAGGGCCGCGCAGCCATGAGCACCCACCCCCCGGAGGTTCCCCGGGTCTCCCGTCAGGAATTCGACGCCCTCTTCGCCGCGGTCCGCACGTGGGGCCGCTGGGCCCCGGCCGACCGGGGCGCCTGGAACCGGGTCACCCCCGACCACGTGCGGCGGGCCGCCGCCTTGGTCAGGGACGGTACGACGGTGCCGCTGGGGCGGCCCTGGAACACCCGGCCCGGCCCCGACAACACCAAGCCCGCCCTGCACTACATGTCCGACCTCGGCGATGTGGAGCCGCCGGAACCGGCCACCCACAAGGACTTCCTCGCCGTCGATTACCACGGCAAGGCCGTCACCCACCTGGACGCGCTGTCCCACATCGCCTACCGGGGGCTGCTCTACGGGGGTCACCCGGCGCAGGACGTCATCAGCTCCGGAGGTGCCCGCTTCGGCTCGGTGGCGGCGCTGGGCCCGCTCGTGACCAGGGGCGTGCTCCTCGACCTGCCCGCCGTCATCGGGGCCGCCTGGCTGGAGCCCGGACACGCGGTCCGTGCCCGTGATGTCATCGCCGCCGAGCGGGCGCTCGGCGTCGCGATCGACGACGGATGTGCGGTGCTGCTGCGCTCCGGCCGGTTCCGGCGCCGCCGCGAACTAGGTCCCTGGGACGTCGACGTGGCGAGCGCGGGCTTCCACGTGGACGCGATGCCGCTGCTGGCCGAGCGCGCGGTCAGCCTGCTCGGTGCGGACGGGGACAGCGACGTTCGGCCATCCCCGGTCGAGGGCCTCCACTCCCCCGTCCACGCCCTCGCCGTCGCGGCCATGGGGGTGCCCCTGCTGGACAACCTGGACCTGGAGGCGTTGTCCGCGGCGTGCGCGGAAGCGGGGCGCTACGAGTTCATGATCGTCGTGACACCCCTCGACATCCCCGGCGGGACGGGATCGCCGGTCAATCCGGTCGCTCTCCTGTGACGGGTCAGATGGCCGGGAATATACTCAAAACGCACTTCTTCAACTTTCATCGGACGGATCGCTACTGATCAGCACACCCGGCAAAGGAAAGTGATGCAGATGGGGGCCACGGGAGAGCAGATCGGCCCGGCACGCTCCCGTGAGCGCTTCCTGGTGGGCGATTCGGTCGAGACCGGGGTCCGGAGTCCGATCCTCGACTCGTGGCTGCGCTGCCGGCTGCTGGGACTATCGCCGGACGAGACCGAGCTGCCGTACCGGGACGACTTCGATCCGGACAGCAGGCTCGTACGTGCCGCCGGACCCGTCCTCGACCAGCTGCAGTCCCGGTTCTCCGGCAGCCGGATGAACGTCTCGCTCGCCGACGCGAACGGCACGGTGCTGCAACGCCGTTTCGGCGAGCTCTCCCTTGCCCGGACCCTGCCCCCCATCCAGAGCGTGCCCGGCTTCGTCTTCGCCGAGCGGTTCGCCGGAACCAACGGCATCGGCCTCGCTCTGGCCGAACGGGGCCCCATCCAGGTCTACGGCGCGGAACACTTCGCCGAGCGCGCCCAGTCGAACGCCTGCTGCGCCGTACCCATCCGCGACCAGCTCAGCGGGCGCATCGCGGGCGTGCTCTGCTTCGGGTACCCGCACGCCTACGAGCACCCGGCCCTCCCCGTCCTGCTCCGCCGGGCAGCCGAGACGATCGAACGGCGGCTGACGGAGCAGAGCTCGGCGCGCGAGCGCGGGCTGCTGCGGGCGTACGTCGATGCCGAACAGCGCGCTCTGACGGACGCAGGCGCTCCGGACCGGCACCACGTCGGGCCGACCGTCCGGGCGGTCCCGACCGAGTCGGCCGGGCTGGACCAGCTGGACGAACTCGTCGATCTCGAGCTGGACCCGCACGATCAGACGATCCTCAAGGAGAGGGCGGCC
Source organism: Streptomyces sp. NPDC051555 (assembly GCF_044454405.1). NCBI lineage: Bacteria > Bacillati > Actinomycetota > Actinomycetes > Kitasatosporales > Streptomycetaceae > Streptomyces > Streptomyces sp. NPDC051555. Next base: position 578,849 of record NZ_JBITDP010000002.1, read on the forward strand.
GAGCTGATCTCCTCGTTCCGGCGGGCGGCCGTCGACGTGGCACTCCCCCACGGCCGGGAGGCCACCTTGCTGAGCCGCCCGGTCACGAGCCGGTCCGGGGTGGAGGGAATGGTCGTCGAGGCCGTGCTCAGCAGCGGAACGCCGCCGGTCCACCACCTCTCCGTCTCGCCCCACACCGGCCCCTCCCACGCCGGACCGGCGCCCGAGGGACCGCAGCCCGCCGAACCAGCACCCGAAGGACCAACGCCCGCCACCGGGCCCCGACCCGGCACGGTCCGCGGCCTGGTCCTGGTGGGCGAGCCCGAAGTCGGGAGGTACGCCATCGAGGCGCGGCGGCGCCTGGAGCTGCTGGCCGAGGCCAGCACCCGCATCGGCACCACCCTGGACGTGAGCCGCACCGCCCGGGAGCTCGCCGAGATGGCGGTCCCGGCCCTGGCCGACTACGTCACCGTCGACCTGCCCGACGCCGTGCTGCGCGGCGACGACCCCGCCGGTCCCGGGACCGACCTGTACCGGACGGTGGTCCACGGCATCCGCGACGACTGCCCCTTCTACCCGGTTGGACGGCATGTGGAGCTCCGCCCCGGAAATCCCCTCATGCGCTGCCTGAGCGAAGGGCACGCGTTCCTGGAACCCGAGCTGAGGTCCGCGCCGGGCTGGATCGCACAAGACCCAGAGCGCGCCCGGCGGGTCATGGCGCACGGCGTGCACTCCCTCATCGCCGTCCCGCTGCTCGCCCGCGGGGTCCTGCTCGGCATCGCGAGCTTCTACCGCTCGCAGGACCCCGCCCCCTACGGGGACGACGACAGCCGGCTGGCCCAGGAACTCGCGGCCCGCGCCGCCCTGTGCCTCGACAACGCCCGCCGCTACACCCGGGAGCACACCCTGGCCCTGGCCCTGCAGCGCAGCCTGCTCCCCCGCGTTCTGCCCGAGCAGGGCGCCGTCGAGGTCGCCCACCGCTATCTGCCCGCCGAATCCGGCGTGGGCGGCGACTGGTTCGACGTCATCCCCCTGTCCGGCGCCCGCGTCGCCCTCCTCGTGGGCGACGTCGTCGGCCACGGGCTGCACGCAGCCGCCACGATGGGGCGGCTGCGGACCGCCGCACGCAACTTCGCCGAACTGGACCTCGTCCCCGACGAGCTCCTCACCCACCTGGACAACCTCTTGGTGCGCCTGGACCGTGAGGAGGGGGACGACCACCCCACGGGCAGCACCGGCATCGTCGGCGCCACATGTCTGTACGCCGTCTACGACCCCACCTCGCGACAGTGCACCATGGCCCGGGCCGGCCACCTCCCACCGGCGCTGGTCCATCCCGACGGCACCGCGTCTTTCCCCGACCTGCCCGCGGGGCCCCCGCTGGGCCTGGGCGGTCTGCCCTTCGAGACGGCCGAGATCGAGCTCCCCGAGAACAGCACGCTCGTCCTCTACACCGACGGGCTCGTCGAGGATCGCCACCGGGACATCGACGTCACCCTCGACCAGCTGCGGCGGACCCTGGCCCACCCGGACCGGACTCCCGAGGACACCTGTCAGGCGGTCATGGACGCCATGGCGCCCGAGCACCCTACCGACGACATCGCGCTGCTCGTCGCCCGCACCCACGTCCTGCCCGCCGACCGGATCGCGACCTGGGACCTGCCTGCCGATCCCGCGCGGGTATCCGCCATCCGAGCCGCCGCGCTACGCCAGCTCGCCCACTGGGGGCTGGACGAACTCGCGTTCTCCGCCGAGCTGCTGCTGAGCGAACTGGCCACCAACGCGGTCCGCTACGGCACCGAGCCGATCCAGGTGCGCCTGATCCACGACCGTGCACTGATCTGCGAGGTCTCCGACGGCAGCAGCACCGCCCCGCACCTGAGGCGGGCGGCCAACACGGACGAGGGCGGCCGGGGCCTGTTCCTCGTCGCACAGCTGGCCCGGGCATGGGGCACCCGCTACACACCCGGCGGCAAGGTCATCTGGGCCGAATGCGCCCTGGATTCGGCATAACCGACGTCATACACGGTGTTGCTCCTTTGCTGCCAGTAACATCCCCCCTGTCCCAGCCTCCCGAGAGGGGGATCCGAGGCCGCCCCCGGAGACGTCCGTGCATGACGCCCATGACACTTCCGACACCTCGACGAGCCGCCCGCCCCGGCGCTCCGCCAGGGAACCGCTCGTGCGGGTACACGGCCTCGTCAAGCGGTTCGGCGGCACCGTCGCGCTGGACGACGTGAGCCTCGACATCCACCGCGGCAGCGTGCTCGCCCTCCTCGGCCCCAACGGCTCCGGGAAGTCCACGCTCATCAAGGTGCTCGCCGGCGTCCACCGGGCCGACGAGGGCCAGGTGACGGTGGCCGGGCACCCGCTCGGTTCCGAAGCCGCCTCCGGGAAGATGTCCTTCATCCATCAGGACCTCGGCCTGGTCGAGTGGATGACGGTCGCCGAGAACATCGCCCTGGGGAAGGGCTACCCGCGCCGGCACGGCCTGATCTCCTGGCGGCGGACTCGGGAGCAGTGCGCCGAGGCCCTCTCGATCGTCGCCGGGCACCTGGGCGCCGACGCCCGGATCACGGACCTCGCGCCCGCCGAGCGTTCCCTGGTGGCCATCGCCCGGGCCCTCGCGCGCCGCGCGGAGCTCTTCGTCCTCGACGAGCCGACCGCCACGCTCCCCGCCGCGGACTGCGCCCGGCTCTTCGACGTGCTGCACACCCTGCGCGACCGGGGGCACGGCATTCTGTACGTCAGCCACCGGCTCGACGAGGTGTACCGGGTCGCGGACGCGTTCGCCGTCCTGCGCGACGGCCGGCTGGTCAGCGGAGGGCCGATCGAAGGGTACGGCCCCGCCCGTCTGGTCCGTGACATCGCGGGCGGCGTACCGGCGGGGCGCGGTCCTGCCCCCGCCGTGCCCGCGGGCCGTCCTCCCGTACTGAGCCTCGACGCCGTGAGGACGCAGCGCACCGGGCCCGTCAGCCTCGAACTGGCGCCCGGGGAGATCCTCGGCCTGGTCGGGCGGACCGGCGCCGGCCATATGCATCTGGGCCGCGCCCTCGCCGGCGCGCTGCCGCTGCTCGGCGGGCGGACACTGCTCGACGGCCGTCCGTACCACCCGCGCTCCGTGGCCGCCGCCCTCGGCCGGGGAGTCGGTTTCGTGGCCGCCAACCGCCAGGAGGAAGGCTGCGCACCCGATCTGACCGTCCGGGAGAACTTCCTGGCCAACCCCCGAGCGGCCGGTGTGCCGGCGTGGCGCTGGCTCAGCCCCCGGCGTGAGCGGCGCGAGGCGGCCGCCCTGATCGAACGGTTCTCGGTGCGTCCCCGCGACAGCGAGGTGCCCCTCGCCACCCTGTCCGGCGGCCATCAGCAAAAGGTCATCCTCGGCCGGTCGCTCCGCGGGCGGCTGCGGCTGCTGATCCTGGAGGAGCCGACCGCGAGCGTGGACGTCGGCGCCAAGGCGGCGGTCCACCGGCTGCTCGAAGACGCCGCGGCCGAGGGCCTGGCGGTCCTGCTGGTCTCCACCGACTTCGAGGAGGTGGTGGGGCTCTGCCACCGTGCGCTGGTCTTCGTGGGCGGATTGGTAACGGCCGAGCCGGCCGGTGCCGCGCTCACGCCGACCGAGCTCACCCGGGCCGCCTCGGCCATGCCCTCGATCACCGGCAGCACGGCGGGCCCGTGACGCGCTGGTCCCCCAGGGGGCATCACTTCATCGGGAGCTACGGCCTGCCGGCCGTGACCGTCCTGCTCTTCCTGGTCTTCTCCGTCGCCCTGCCGGACACCTTCCCCACCCGGGACAACGTGTCCTCGATCCTTTCCAACCAGTCGATCCCCGCCCTCCTCGCACTCGGTGCGACGGTCCCCATCGCCACCGGCAAGTTCGACCTGTCCATCGGCTACGGGCTGGGGCTGGCGCACGTCCTGGTGATGCGCCTCATCGTCGACGAGGGGACGCCCTGGCCGCTCGCCTGTCTCGCCGTCGTCCTCGGCGGGACGCTGGTCGGCGTCCTCAACGGGGTCATCGTCGAGTTCGCCCGGATCGACTCCTTCATCGCCACGCTCGGCACCGGGAGCATCATGTACGCCGTCACGGGATGGCTCACCGAGGGCAGCAGGATCGTGCCCGGTCCGGACGGCCTGCCGGCTTCCTTCACGGCCCTCTACGACTCCCGGTTCCTCGGCCTGCCGCTGCCCGCCTTCTACGTGCTCGCCGCCGTCACCGCCCTGTGGGTGGTGCTGGAGCGGCTGCCGTTCGGCCGGTACCTGTACGTCGCCGGCTCCAACCCCCGTGCCGCCGGCATCATCGGCATCCCCACCCACAGGTACTCCGTCTACGCCTTCGCCGGATCGGGCCTGGTCGTGGGCTTCGCAGGGGTCCTGCTCGCCGCGCAGCAGCAGATCGGCAACCCGAGCGTCGGCCTGGAGTATCTGCTCCCCGCCTTCGTCGGCGCGCTGCTCGGCTCCACCACGATCAAGCCCGGCCGCGCCAACGCGTTCGGAACCCTCGTGGCCGTCAGCGTGCTCGCCGTCGGGCTCGCCGGAATCGGCCAGCTCGGCGCCCAGTTCTGGGCCACCCCGCTGTTCAACGGGGGCACCCTGCTGATGGCGGTCGGCCTGGCCGGCTACGCGGCCAGGCGGCGGCTGCGCACGCGCGGCGCGAGTGACCGGCACCCGCCCGACGACCCGCCCGCGCCGTCGGCGTCGCCGGCAGCCGACTCCCCGTAGACCCTTCAGCGCACCCCCGGTCAGGAGCACCGTGTACCCGAACCGCACCAGCGTCCTCGCGGCCGCGGCCCTGTGGGCGGCCGCGTCCGCCCTCGTCGCGGGCTGCGGAGGCGGCTCGTCGCAGACCTCGGCCTCGCCCTCGGCCGCCGGATGCCCGGCCGCACTCGCGCGGGCGGCGGCGGCCGTCGAGGGAGCCGAACGTACGGACCTCTCCTGGAGCGGTCCCACGGGCGGCCCCGAGGCGGTTCCCGACAAAACCATCGTCTATGTCGCCCAGACCATGACCAACCCTGGTGTCGCCGGAGTCGCCAAGGGCCTTCGGGAGGCAGCGGCGGTCATCGGATGGCAGGTCCGGGTGATCGACGGGGAGGGCACCCCCGCGGGTATCCAGGCCGCGGTCAGCCAGGCGGTCACTCTCAAGCCCTCGGGCATCGTCATCGGAGGCTTCGATCCCCGGCTCACGGCACAGCAAGCGGCGCGGGCCGAGGCCGCGGGCATTGCGCTGATCGGCTGGCACGCGGTGGACTCCCCCGGGCCGAGCACGAGTCCCCGGCTCTTCACCAACGTGACCACGAAGGTGGAGGAGGTCGCGAGGATCAGCGCGGACTGGGTCATCGCCCGGTCCGACGCAGACGCCGGGGTCGTCGTCTTCACCGACGACTCCATCCCGTTCGCCCGGACCAAGTCCGAGCTGATCAAACGGCAGTTGGGCACCTGCCCCGGGGTGAGGCTGCTGGCCACCGAGAACATCCCCATCCCGGACGCGAGTCAGCGCACCCCCCAGCAGGTCTCCTCCCTGGTGTCCCGCTTCGGGGACCGGTGGACCCATTCGATCGCGATCAACGACCTCTACTTCGCCGACGCCGCCCCGGCGCTGCGTGCCGCCGGGCGCCCCGGCGCGGGGCCGCCCTTCAACATCGGTGCGGGCGACGGCGACCCTTCCGCCTTCCAGCGCATCAGCAGCGGGCGGTTCCAGGCCGCCACCGTCCCCGAGCCGCTGGCCCAGCAGGGCTGGCAGATCATCGACGAGTTCAACCGCGCCTTCGCCGACCGGCCCGCCAGTGGCTACGTCGCACCCGTTCATGTGGTGACGGCCGAGAACAGCGGCGGAGCCACGTCCTGGGACCCGCGGGGCTACCGGGAGGCGTATCAGAAAATCTGGCGCGGGGAGTCGTAGTGGCCTACGTCATCGACCCCGGACTGCACCGCGTGGACGCTCGCGCGCCTTCTACGGCGACCCCCCTGGGGCTCGCCGTCCACCGCGAGTTCGGCACCGGCCCCGAGCGGGGAACGGTCCACTTCCTCGGCGGCGGCTTCCTCGAAGTGTAAGATCCCCGTTCCCCGCCATCAGGCCACCTCCCCGGCCACCAGGTCCACCGCATTCGCATCCGGGACGATCCCCGCCACCGGCGGGAAGGACATCGACCCGTCCCCACGGTGCACCAAGATCCGGGCCATTCACGGACCAGCAGGGCCAGTACGGCGCCCGCCACGGGGATGGGACCTGGTCAAGCGGCATGCGGGCCATGTACCACCAGCAGACGAAGAACTCCTCGTCTCGTACTCGCCGAAGAAGCTCGGCTTCTTCTAGGAGCCCAAAAGGCGGCGCCTGATCTGGGCTTTTGCCCGTCAGGCGCCGTCGGCACGTCCCGCTCGACGCGGACATGAACAGTTGGTATCCGCTGACCGGGCTGGAGTTGGAGTCGGAGAGAAATCCGGCGCGACGTGAACCGCTTGCCCTGAAGGGCGCGGACGCGTCCTGCCGAACCCCGACCGCAGGAAGGTCAGGGAGTGGAAACCGGACGCCAAATTACCCGGAGAGATGACGAGTTGCCGTCGCACAGGCCGCCCGGAGAGAGGCCAAGATCACGTTGACAGCGGCGAGCCGGAACTCTACGCTCGCGTTCAAGCAACGGAAAGATCAAGTCGCCCTGAGCCGACTTCCCCTACCCCATTACTCCAGTCACTTACGGAAATGTGGTCGCATGAAGGGCATAGTTCTGGCCGGAGGCACCGGCACCCGGTTATATCCATTAACACACGCCGTATCGAAACAATTACTTCCGGTGTACAACAAGCCGTTGATCTACTACCCGCTCTCGGTGCTGATGCTGGCAAAGATCCGGGACATCCTGATTATTTCCTCACCCCAGCACATAGGCGCCTTCCGGGAACTCCTGGGAGATGGCAGCCAGCTCGGGATCAATATCGAGTACGCCGAGCAGGCGGAGCCGAACGGCATTGCCGAGGCCTTTCTCATCGGCTCAGATTTCATCGGCTCAGATCCGGTGACGCTCGTACTGGGCGACAATATCTACCATGGCCCCGGGTTCGGCAGACTGCTCCAGGCGGAGATACAGAATCTCGACGGCTGTGTACTGTTCGGCTATTCCGTCGGTGACCCCGAGCGCTACGGCATCGGCGAGGTGGACGCCGGCGGGCAGTTGATCTCCCTGGAGGAGAAGCCGGCCGCGCCCAAGTCCGACCTGGCCGTCACGGGTCTGTACGTGTACGACAACGACGTGGTGGACGTGGCCAAGAACGTGCGCCCCTCGCCGCGCGGCGAGTTGGAGATCACCGATGTGAACCGCGTCTACCTGGAGCAGGGCAGGGCCAGGATGGTCAACCTCGGGCGCGGATTCGCCTGGCTGGACACCGGTACCCACGACTCGCTGCTGCAGGCCTCGCAGTTCGTCCAGACGCTGGAACAGCGCCAGGGAGTACGGATCGCGTGCCTGGAGGAGATCGCCTTCCGCATGGGCTTCATCGACGCCGCGGCGTGTCACGAACTCGGCAGTCAGCTGGCGAAGACGGACTACGGGAAGTACCTGATGGAGATTTCCCGCCACAACTGAGAGGTGGCCCATGCGCATACTTGTCACCGGAGGTGCCGGGTTCATCGGCTCGCACTTCGTCCGGCAGACCATGCAGAACAATTACCCGGAGCTGGCCGGATCCGAGGTGACGGTGGTCGACAAACTGACCTACGCGGGAAGAAGAGAGAATCTCGCACCGGTGTCCGCGAGCCCCGGCCTGCGTTTCATCGAAGGCGACATCTGCGATACGCGACTGATGGCGGAATTGATGCGGGGCATGGATCTCGTCGTGCACTTCGCCGCCGAGTCCCATGTCGACCGTTCCATATCCGGGGCCGGGGAATTCGTACGGACCAATGTGCTGGGGACGGAGTCACTGCTGACCGCCGCGTCGGACACCGGGATCGGCAAATTCGTCCATGTGTCGACCGACGAGGTGTACGGCTCCCTGGACGTCGACGAAAAGCCGTGGACGGAGGAGGAGCCCCTCGCCCCCAATTCCCCCTACGCCGCGTCGAAAGCGTCCGCCGACCTCATGGTGCTGGCCTTTCACCGCACCCACGGGCTGCCGGTGTGCCTCACTCGGGGATCCAACACCTACGGCCCGTACCAGTACCCGGAAAAGATTGTTCCGCTGTTCGTTTCCCGCCTGTTGGCCGGACAGAAAGTGCCGCTCTACGGCGACGGCGAGAACATTCGTGACTGGCTGCATGTCGACGACCACTGCCGGGGCATTGCGCTGGTGGCCGCGGGCGGAAAGTCCGGGGAAATCTACAACGTCGGCGGCGGCACGGAACTGACCAACCGCGCGCTGACCGAGCGGTTGCTCGAACTGCTCGGCGCGGACGGCTCGATGGTGGAACGGGTGGCCGACCGCAAGGGTCACGACCGGCGGTACGCGATGGACATCTCCAAGATCTCGGACACCCTGGGCTACCGGCCCGCAGTGGAGTTCGACGAGGGCCTCGCGGCGACGGTCGACTGGTACCGCCGGCACCAAGGCCTCTGGCGCGACGCCGCATAGTCTCGCCGGTCTCGCCCCGCTTCCACGAGGAGGGGGCCGGGTCACAGCCGTGATGGCTGTGACCCGGCCCCCTCCTTTCCTTCAGCCCGACACTGCGATGCGTGCGGTGGACCGGGAACCCGAGACCTCCACCAGCCGGTCACACGCCGGGGGTTCGCCTCCGATGCCCGTCAGGAGCCAGCACGTGCGGTCCTGGGAGAGCCCGGTGAACAGCGCGGCCAGCTGGAGGTCGGCGGCGAACGGGTCCGTACCGGCCGTCGCGTCCACCACCACCAGGGAAGGATCGCCGGCCAGCGCACCCAACAGCGCCAGCCGCCAGCGGTCCTCCGAGGAGAGCGGCTCGGTCGACGGCTTGGTCAGCGGCTCGGTCAGCGGCCCGGAAGCGATGTCCTGCGCGGCCACCGCGGCGCGCAGCCGGTTCAGCCCGTCCTGTACACCGGGCCGGTCCGCCAGCCGGTCGGGGAAGGAGTCGAGCAGCCTGCCGGCCTCCTCCCGCGTGTGCCCCGAGTCCTGCGGGCGGACCCGGGCGATGTGCCGCTCCACGGCGGACGGGGCGAGGGTGCTCACGTCCACCCCGCCGATGCGCACCTGTCCGGACGTCGGCGTGACGTCGCCGGTCAGCAGGTCGCCGAGCAGCAGTCGGGTGCCGTCGGGGATTCCGACGAGCGCCGTGGTCGTACCGCCCGGGATCTCGAACGAGACGGTGTCGAGCACGGTCGTGCCCTCCACCCGCAGGCTGACGCCGTCGAAGACGAGGTCAGTGCTGTCGGGCCAGTCGGCGCCCGGCCGGACCTCCTGCGACCCGGACTCCCCGATGTCCAGCAACTTGCCGATGGTGGACATCACTTCACGTGCGTTCATGACGGTGCTGGTCAGCAGGACGGCTTCCATCATGGGCCGGTACGTGAGTACCGACAACACGATCAGTGCGACGCCCCTGGTTCCCGAGAGCCCGTCGCCGGAGACGGCCGCCGCGCAGACGCCGACAGCGGCGCACGCGGCGAGTTCGACCGCCCGCCACAGCAACACCTCGCCGGTGGCGGTCGCCAGGATGCCGCCCGAGCGTCCCGCACCCCGCTGCTCGTAACTCCTGCGGAGCCACTCCGCCCCGTCGGGCTCCTCGCCGCGGGACAGCAGCCGGGCCACGAGGAGGGAGCACAGCGCCAGCACGATCAGCCCCGCCGCCAGCGTCAGAGCGATCTTCAGGTTGACGAAGGCGCTGATGGCGATCACGGTCAGTGGTGTGGCGGCCGCGGCCACCATCGGCCGCATGACATGGGCGGGAAGTCCCATCAGGACCACCACCGCGGTGCCGTCGAGCGCTGCCAGCCGGTCGGAACGGGCCACTCCGAGGGCGCGGTTGGGCAGTTTCGCCGTGTGCTCGGCGACCTCCCTGTGCAGGGTGGTCACCAGTTCGGCGCCCAGCTCGTTGCCGAGGGGCACGCTGCGGTAGTGGAGCACCGCGTACACCAAGCCGACGACCGCGAGAGCGACGATCCAGGCCCAGGGCGCTGCCGCACCGGGGGTGAGCAGGCTCTCCGTGATGGGCACCACGAAGGTGAAGGCGACGCCCTGGACGACGGCGCCCAGGAGCAGGAACAGGCACAGCGACGTCAGCCCCTGTTTCCCCGAGACCTGCAAGAAACGAGCGAGCACGGCCCTCATCGGGGCACCTCCTGGAACGCGGGGGACCCTGCGGACCCGGTGGACAGGGCCACGGGGTCCGCGGCGCGGCGCGGCCCCCCGACCGGGTCGAGCAGCCCGGCGTACGGGCTGCCGGGACCGGTCAGCTCCTCGTGGGTGCCCGACGCCACCACCTTCCCGGCTTCGGTCACCACGAGCCCGCCGTCGAGGACCGCGGGCGGCCCGGTGGAGACGACCACCACGGCCGCCCGGCCGCGCAGGTCGGCGACCGCTGCCCGGACGGTGTCCGGGGAGCCGGGGAAGGCCCGCTCGTCGAGCAGGACGACCTCGCGGTCCGCGGCGAGCAGCCGGGCGAGCGCGAGCCGCTGGAGCTCGGGATACGACTGCGGCGCCTCGGAACCCACGATCGCGTCGTAGCCCCGGGGCAGTGCGGCGATCGTGTCGTGGCAGCCGGCGATGCGTGCGACGCGTTCGGCCTCCGCGGTGCGCCCGTCCGTGCGGTCGGCGGTGATGTACGCGCCGATGGGGCCGATCACGACGGCCGGGTCGGCCTCCACCGCGGCGAGCCGCTCCGCGGGGGTATCGGCGAGCAGCCGGTCGATGACCGAGTCCGCGCCCGCGTCGGTGGTGGCGACGACGGTCAGCACCCCGCGCTCGGGCAGTTCCAGGGCGGGGCCCGGGACCGGCTCGGCCTCCGGTGCCACGCCGTCCGCGGTGTCGGACGTTCCCGCGCCGTCCGCGGCGGCGGACGTGCCCGCCTCGTCCGCGGAGCCCGCCGGGGCCGCCACGGGCGGGACGCTCCCGGACGCGAACCGGCTCAGGCGTGCCGCGGCCTTCTTGCCCTCCCCCCATTCTTCGACGAAGTAGGTGATGGCCAGCAGAGGTGCGGCCAGTCCCGCGCCGACCAGCAGGAACGGGATCAGGTCGGCGGGGGCCAGCCACTCCGAGCGGGTCAGCAGGGCTCCCCCGCACAGGACGAAGACGAGCACGGTCAGGGGTGAGAAGGCGATCTCGGCCAGCGCCCGGCCGCCCAGCAGCGAGCCGATGCGGACCCGGAAGAACTCGCTGAACTCATCCGTGACGTCGGCCAGTCGGGCGGCGGAGCGCCGGGTCGCGGCGGCGGTCCGGGCCCGGGTGCCGGCCGGGTTGATGCGGCGCGGCAGGCCCACGGTGGGGCGTACCGCGTCGATGCCGCTGATGCTCGCCGCGTAGTCGCTCGCCATCTCGCGGAAGAAGCGCGCGGAGATGAAGCCGAAGACGGCGAAGCCGAGCAGGATCGGAGCCAGGGTGATGAGCGCCATCAACCAGTCGACCCAGAACAGGTAGCCGATCGACAGGACGAACGCCAGGACCGCCGAGAGGAGTTCCGATCCCGCTCGGCCCACCATGACGCCCATGGAGACGATGTCACGGCCCAGGGTGGTGCCGTGCTCCTTCCAGGCGGCGTGCAGCGGTCGGGCCGCGCGGGCTCCGCGCAGCCTGCCGGTGACCGCGAGGAGCAGTGTGTCCTGGGTGCGTGCCCCCGCCTCCTTGCTCAGGACACGGCCCACCAGCTGGGCCACGAACCCGACGACTGCCGCGGCGGCGACCACGAGGACGAACCGGCCGATCCTGCCGCCGTCGGGGTCACCGTCGAGGAGTTCCCTGCACACCTCGATGACGGCGAGGACGGGGCCGACCGTGGCCACCGCCCCGGCCGCCTCCAGGACGAGCGCCGTCCGGGCGCGCCAGACGGTTCCGGTGGGTGCGCTCATCGCTTCGTGACCAGGTAATCGCCGAGGACCAGGAAGTCGATGTCGGTGCCGAGGAAGCACTCGACCGCGTCCTTGGGGGAGTTGACGACCGGCTCGCCCGCGACGTTGAAGGAGGTGTTGACCAGGCACGGCACATCGGTGCGCGCGGTGAACTCGCGCAGCAGCTCGGCCAGCCGGGGGTTGCTGTCGTCCGTCACGGTCTGGACGCGCGAGGTGGCGTCGATGTGCGTGGCGGCCGCGATGGTCTGCGTGTACTCGGGCTTCACCGGGAACACGAAGGTCATGTACGGCGAGCGCTCCTTCTTGCCCATCTCGAAGACCTTCGGCGCGTTCTCCTCCAGGACGATCGGGGCGAACGGGCGGAACGGCTCACGGTGCTTGACCCGGGTGTTGATGATGTCCTTCATGTCCGCGTGGGACGGGTTGGCCAGGATGGACCGGTTGCCCAGCGCGCGCGGGCCGTACTCGGTGCGGCCCTGGAACCAGCCGATGACGGTCTTGCCGCTGAGCAGCTCGGCGGTCTTCGCGACGATCGCGCCGTCGGCGTGCTCCTCCCAGGTGACGCGGTCGGTGTAGGCGTCCAGAGTGGCGAGGAACTCCTCGGCGGTGTACTCGGGGCCGAGGTAGGGCGTCTTCACGGGCACGAGCGGGACGTTCTGCTCGCGGACGACGTGGGCTGCCGCGCCGATGGAGATGCCCGGGTCGCTGGCGCCGAAGCTGACCTCGGCCCGCTCGAACGGCAGGTCCTCCAGGAGCTTGGTGTTGTTGACGCAGTTGAGCGCCACACCGCCCTCGTATATGAGGTCGCGCAGGTCGGTGACGTCGGCGAGGGCGCGCAGCTGGTGTGCGGTGACCACTTCGAGGGCCTGCTGGGCGGCGCTCGCCACCCGGACCTGGAACTCGAACTCACCGCGGTTGTCGTCGTTGCCGCCGAAGATCTCGTCGAACAGGGCGATGTAGGCGCGGGGGCCGCGCGGGTCGTTGGCCAGGGCCAGTGAGTAGCGCCCGGGGGCGTCGAGGGTGACGACGTGGTTCAGGATCGGGTTGTCCTCCTGCGCCGGCGGCTCGCCGAACCCGCCGAGGCCCATGACCTTGTACTCGTCGTTGTTCGGGGTGAAACCGAGGTATCGCGTGATCTCGGCGAAGAGCTGGGCGATCGAGTTCTGGGAGTCGATCGTGAACTGATCGAAGACCTTCACCTCGCCGTCGCGGATCTCACCCATGATGGCGCTGTCCGACTCGCCCTGGCCGTCGCTGATGATGAAGGCGGCGTCGTCGAAGCCGGCGAAGGCGCGGCCGCAGGCGAGGTGTGCCCGGTGGTGCGGGACCGTGACGAGCTTGTCCTCGGCGAGCTCGAAGCCGGTGTTGCGGGCGAAGTCCTGGAGGATCGCGGTCTTGCCGAGCATGCCGGTGTAGAGCTCGCCGAAGTCGGAGAGGGCCTTGAACTTGTACTCGGGCGGAATCGGCGCACCGGCGATCGTGGAGATCGCGGTGTCGGCGAACTCCGGGCTGAACCGCCAGCCGAAGGCGTAGTAGTCGACGTCGGCGAAGTCGAGCCCCGCCTGGTCGAGGACCCAGCGCATGGCATTGATCGGGAAGGCGGTGGTCTTCTTCTGGCGGTTCATGCGCTCCTCCTCGACGGCGGCGACCAGCTTGCCGTCGATGAAGAGGGACGCGGCCGCGTCGTGACCGAGGAAGCTGTGCCGATCGACGCTGTCCTGCGTGTAGCCGTAGAGCTTGCCGAAGATGTCGGCGGCGCGGGAGAAACCGTTGTAACCAAGAACTATCACTGCGCTGTCTCCTTTGGAGCACGGATCTCTGTGAGCCGCGGTGGTGATGTGGTGGCCGGTGGAAGTGGCCGGTAGGAGCGGCGGGGCAGAACTGTGCTCTGCCCCGCGGCGGTTCAGATGTCGCGTTCCGCGAGCCATCCGCGGATCGCGGTGGTGGTCATGGCGATGTTCTCCTCCATGAGCGTGAAGTGGTCGCCCGGTGTGGTCACCAGCGTGTGCGGGAGGGACCAGGCGGCCCGCCAGCCGTCGTCGTCGAAACCGTCGGCCTGGTACGGCAGGGGCTTCTCGGCGCCCACGAAGAGGGTCGGCGCCTTGGTCCCGCTGAGCGCGCACTCGTCCATCAGCGTGTGGTAATGCCCCATCGCGCTGAGGCGTACGCCGCTCAACGCGCCGCTGCCGAAGAGGTGTTCGCGGGCGAAGAGGCCATCCAGCATGGCCCGGCTCAGCTCGGCGGAGAACTGCGTACCGGCTTGGAAGGTGTCCAGGACGACGGTACCCGAGGGGGCGAGCCCCGCCCGCTCCGCCCGCGCGGCGAGGGCGTGACCGATCAGTCCGCCCGCGGAGTGCCCGAGGAGCACGAAGGGCCGCGAGCCCAAGGCCGAGCGCAGTGCCTCGACCTGGAGATCGAGGAACGCCTCGAACGACTCCGGCACCAACTCTCCTTCGTTGAAACCCGGGTTGACCAGCACCATCACATCACGTTCGCCCTGCATCTGCTGGGCGAGCCCGACGTACTGGAGGGGTCCCGCGGTCGCCGTGATGGCCGGGACGCAGACGAGAGCCGCACGGCCCTCGTCGCCCCTGGCGAGACGGATGGGCTCCTGCAGGTGCTCCGCCGCGCTCTCGTGGCCGAAGACGGCCCGCAGCCGGCCTGCGGCCCGGATGAGGTCCATACCGACCGAGCCCGCCCTGCCGAGGGCGTGGGACTGGCGGTAGAGAGCCTCCAGGCTGTCGAACGGCGAGGCGGGGGCGGCCGTAACGCCGGTGCCCGCGTCGCCCGGCTCCGGCGCGGTGCCGATGAGGTCGACGAGGTGCGCGGCGAGGAGTGCCGTGGTCGGGTGCTCGAAGAGCGTGGCCGCGGCGAGCTCCAGGCGCAGGAGCGAGCCGAGCCTGGTGCGTATGTCGATGCCCGCCATCGAGTCCACGCCCAGGTCGAGGAACTCGCTGTCCACGTCGATGACTTCGGCGTCGCCGTGCCCGAGGACCGCGGCGAGCTCGGTACGGATGAGGTCCTCGACGAGCCGGGCCCGCTGGTCGGGCCCGGCAGCGAGGACCCGCGCGACGGCGCCCTGCCCCGACTGCGCGGGGCGGGCGGCGGGCCGCTGGGCGGACGCCCGCGGGGTGGGGGCCTCGGCGTCCCGGGCGCGCCGGAAGCCGGCGGTGGGCACCGCCCGGAGAGTCAGCTCGCGGACCTCGGCGACCGGCCGCCCCGTGGTGTCGGCCAGGTGCAGGCCGAGCGCGCCGTCGCCCGCGTCGGACAGCCGTACGCGAAGACTCGTGGTGCCGGTGGCGCCGAGGACCCGTACCCCGCTCCAGGCGGCGGACAGCCACACCTGCGCGCCGTCCGCGTCCGTGTCCGTCGGCCGCTCGGCGGTGCGCGCGTGCAGCGCGGCGTCGAGCAGGGCCGGGTGCAGGCCGCCGAAGCCGTGACCCGCGGCAAAGGCCTCGTCGGGCAGCGCCACCTCCGCGAGGATGTCGGTGCCGCTGCGCCAGGCGGAGCGCAGACCGCGGAAGGCGGGTCCGTGGACGTGGCCCCGCTCCTGCAACGCGGCGTAGAGGGCGGCGGGTTCGAGGGCCTGGGCGCCGGGCGGCGGCCAGGCACCGGACAGTGCGCGGAACTCCGAGGTGTCCACGGGGCTCGGCAGGGCCGGCGCGACGACGGCGCGGGCGTGGCACGTCCACTCCCCCGCCTCCTCGCCGGCCGCGGGTTCGGACCTGGAGTGCACGGTCAGGGCACGCAGGCCCGCCTCGTCCGCCGCACCGACCTGGACCTGGATGTGCACGGCGGCGTTCGGATCCAGGACCAGCGGTGCGTCCAGGGCGAGTTCGGCCACCTTGGCACAGCCGAGCCTGTCTCCCGCGTACAGCGCCCAGTCGAGCAGGACGCTGCCGGGCAGCACGACGGTGTCCGCGATCGCGTGGTCGGCGAGCCAGGGGTGGGTGGCCTGCGCGAGCCTTCCGGTGAGCAGGGCCGTGTCGCTCTCCGCGGGCTCGACCACGCCGGCGAGGAGCGGGTGGTCGGCGGCCGTGAGCCCCACCGTGCCGGCGTCGCCCGCGGGCGTGGAGACGTCCAGCCAGTAGCGCTGGTGCTGGAAGGCGTACGTGGGGACGTCGGCGGGGCGCGCCGACGAGTCGAGCAGGGCAGCCCAGTCGATGGCGCCGCCGCGCGCCCACAGTGCCGCGGCGGTCGACAGCAGTGCGGGGCGCGCCTCCTGGCCGTGCCGCAGGGCGGCGGTGACCAGGACGTCGGGGCCTTCGGCCGCCGTGGCCTCCTCGACTGCGGTGGTCGTCTCCGAGGAGACGGCGGTGCCCAGCTCGACGACGGCCTCGACGCCGTCGCCGAGGAGCGCCTTCACCGCGGCGTCGGGGCCGACCGGCTCGCGCAGGGTGCGGTACCAGTGCTCGGCGTCCAGGTCGCCGGCGGCGAGGCGTGCCCCGGTGACGGCCGAGTACATCCGTACGCGTCCGTCGCCCACGGTGACCCGGGCCGCCAGTGCCCTCACCTGCTCGTGCTCGTGCTCGTTCTCGGCGAGCAGGCGGCCCTGTCCGGCGGCGAGCAGCGCACCGTCGGTGAGGGACAGGATGCCGGCGGCGCAGGCCGCGGCGATCTCGCCGCCGCCGAAGCCGACGACGGCGACCGGGGTGATGCCGACGGCCGACCACATCTCGGCGAGCGACACCGTGACCGCCCACAGGGCGGGGCGGCCGACGGCCGGGTCGGCGAGCCTGCCGGGTTCGTCGCGCAGGACGTCGAGGAGGGCGAAGTCGGCGTGCGGGGTCAGGGCAGCGGCGCACCCGGCCATGGCATCGGCGAACACCGGTGAGGTGTGCAGGAGTTCACGTGCCGCGTCGGCCAGCCCTTCGACCCGGTCGGGGAAGACGAACGCGGTCCTCAGCGATGCGCGGGCCACGCCGCGCGCGGCGCCGTCACCGGGATCAGCCCCGGCCGCGAGGGTGTCGAGGGCGGTGGTGAAGCCGGTGGCATCCTCGGCGAGGACCACCGCGCGGTACTCGAAGGCCGTACGGGCGGTCGCCAGCGCGACCGCCGTCCCCGCCAGGTCCACATCCCGCGCCGCCGCATGCTCCCGCAACCGCGCCGCCTGGGAACGCAACGCGGACGGCGACTTCCCGGAAAGCACCCACGGCAGCACACCGACCGCCCCCCGCCCGGACCGACCCCCGTCCCGGGCCACGACCTCGCCCGCGGAGACCTCCCGCGGGGCCTCCTCCAGGATGACGTGGGCGTTCGTACCACTGATCCCGAAGGAGGACACCCCCGCACGCCGCACACCCTGCCCGGGCCACACAGCCCTCTGCGTCGCCAACTCCACCGCACCCGAAGCCCAGTCCACATGACTGCTCGGCTCATCCACATGCAGCGTCGGTGGGACCACCCCGTGCCGCATCGCCAGCACCATCTTGATGACACCCGCAACACCTGCGGCGGCCTGGGTGTGACCGATGTTCGACTTCACCGAGCCGAGCAGCAGCGGGCGCCCTTCCGGGCGGTCCTGCCCGTACGTGGCGAGCAGCGCCTGCGCCTCGATCGGGTCACCCAAGGACGTACCCGTACCGTGCGCCTCCACCACATCGACATCAGCGGCACCCACACCCGCACTCGCCAACGCCTCGCGGATCACCCGCTGTTGCGACGGACCGTTCGGCGCCGTCATACCGTTCGACGCACCGTCCTGATTGACCGCGGTGCCCCGCACCACGGCGAGGACGCGGTGCCCGTTGCGGCGGGCATCCGAAAGACGCTCCACCAGCAGCATCCCCGCGCCCTCGCCCCACGCGGTGCCGTCCGCACCCTCGGCGAACGCCTTGCACCGGCCGTCGACAGCGAGACCACCCTGCTTGCCGAACTCCGCGAACACGGTGGGGGTCGACATCACGGCGACGCCGCCCGCGAGCGCCAGGTCGCACACGCCGCTGCGCAGCGCGGACACGGCCATGTCCAGGGCGACGAGGGACGAGGAGCACGCGGTGTCGATCGTCACGGCGGGGCCCTCGAAGCCGAAGGTGTAGGCGATGCGGCCGGAGGCGACACTGCCCGCGGTGCCGTTGCTGAGATACCCGGCGATCTCCTCGGGGATCTCCTGGAGCCGTGCCACGTAGTCGTGGTGCATCAGGCCCGCGTACACGCCGGTCCTGCTGCGCCGCAGGCTCGTCGGGTCGATGCCCGCGCGCTCGATGGCCTCCCAGGAGGTTTCGAGGAGCAGCCGGTGCTGCGGGTCCATCGTGGTGGCCTCGCGCGGCGAGACGCCGAAGAATCCCGCATCGAACTCGGCCGCGTCGTAGAGGAATCCGCTCTCGCGGACATACGTCGATCCGGTACGGCCGGGCTCGGGGCTGTAGAGCCGCTGGAGGTCCCAGCCGCGGTCGGTGGGAAAGCCGCCGATGCCCTCGCGGCCGTCCGCGACCAGGTCCCACAGCTCCTCGGGCGAGCCGACGCCGCCGGGGTAGCGGCAGGCCATGCCGACGATCGCGATGGGGTCGTCGCCGGTGGCCCGCACCTCGACGACGCGTGCGCCCCGCTCCGCGGGGTCCGCGAGGGTCTCGCCCAGGAAACCGGCGAGCGCCTCGGGACTCGGGTAGTCGAAGACGAGGGTGGTGGGCAGCTGGACCTTGGTGAACTCGGCCAGCAGGTTGCGGAGTTCGACGGCGGTCAGCGAGTCGAAGCCGAGGTCGTTGAATGACCGGTCGGGCGCGATGCCCTCGGGCGTGGTGTGGCCGAGGACGGTGGCGACGTGCTCGCGCACCAGGTCCACGAGGGCGGCGGAGCGCTCGGCCGCCGACAGGCCGAGCAGCCTGTCGTGCCATGCCGAGGAGGCGGCCGCGGGGGTGTCGGAGGCACGGCGCGGGGCGGACCTGACCAGGGAGCGCAGCAGTGCGGGCGGGTCGGCCTGGCCGCGCAGGTCCAGGCGTACGGGAACGACGACCGGCTCTTCGAGCCGCACCGACGCGTCGAACAGGGCGAGGCCCTGGTCGGCGCTGATGGCGCGGAGGCCGCCCCGGCTGAGCCTGCCCATGTCGGTTTCGGTGAGCGTCCCCGTCATGGCGCTGGCATCGGCCCACAGGCCCCACGCGAGCGAGTGCGCGGGCAGCCCCGCCGCGCGGCGGTGCCGGGCGAGCGCGTCCAGGAAGGCGTTGGCGGCCGCGTAGTTGGCCTGGCCCGGGGATCCGAAGATGCCCGCGGCCGAGGAGAACAGGACGAACAGGTCGAGGTCCCGCTCCCGGGTGAGCTCGTGCAGGTGCCACGCGGCATCCGCCTTGGGCCGCAGCACGGTGTCCAGACGCTCGGCGGTCTGCGCGGTGACCATGCCGTCGTCGAGGACCCCTGCGGCGTGCACCACGCCGCGCAACTCGGGCAGGGATGCGACGAGTTCGGCCAGCATGGACCGCTGCGAGACGTCGCAGGCGACGAGGCGCACCTCGGCGCCCGCCGCGCGCAGCTCCTCGGCGAGTTCGGTGGCTCCCGGCGCGTCGCCGCCGCGCCGCCCGGCGATCACCAGGTCGCGGACGCCGTGGGCGGCGACCAGGTGGCGGGCCACGGCGGACCCGATGACGCCGGCGCCACCGGTGACCAGGACGGTGCCCTGCCCGGCGTACGCGGCGGGAGCGTCGACGTCGGTTGCGGTGCGCACCAGCCGCCGCACGAAGACGCCTTCGCCGCGCACGGCGATCTCGGTCTCCTGGTCGGCGAGCGCGGCGCGCACAGCGGGCCAGGGGACGTCGGCGGGCCCGGTGCCGGGGGCCAGGTCGAGCAGCGCGAACCGCTCGGGGTGCTCGGAGCGCGCCGAGCGCACCAGGCCGTGCACCGCGGCCTGGACCGGGTCCGCGCCCTCTCCGGGGTGCACTTCGACGGCGCCCCGGGTCAGTACGATCAGCCGGGCCGGGGCGACGCCGTCGTGCGCGAGCAAGGCACGGATGCGCGCCAGGGCGTGGCCCACGTGGGCCCGTAACCCACCGAGGACTTCGAGGGCGTCGGTGTCGCCGCCTCCCGCGCAGTCCAGGAGCACGGTGTCGGCGGCCGTCAGCTCTTCGAGACCGGTGTCCGGCCCCCAGATCTGCGGAGCCGCTTCCCCGGCGGCGTCCAGTGCCCCCGCCTTCCGGGGTTCCCAGGCCTCGGTGAACAGGGACTCTGCGACCAGGGCGCGCCTCGGTCCGACGGGGGTCGCCGAGACGGGCCGCAGGACGAGTTCGTCGATGCCGACGACGGGGGTGCCGGTGGCGTCGGCGATCCGTACGCGGACGGCGGCGGTGCCCACGGTCGTCAGACTGACGCGGACGGTGCGGGCGCCGCTCGCCCACAGCCGCACGCCGCCCCAGGCGAACGGCACCCGCGAGGTGTCCTCGGCGCCGTCGGTCACGCCGCCGAGGCCGATGACGTGCAGGGCGGCGTCCAGCAGGGCCGGGTGGACGCCGAATCCCGCGACGTCGTCCGCCGCGGCCTCGGGCAGTTCCACGTCGGCGAAGACGTCGGTGCCGCGCCGCCACGCCCTGCGCAGCCCCTGGAAGGTGGGGCCGTAGGCGTAGCCCTGCCCTGCGAGGGCGGGGTAGAAGTCCTCGATCTCGACCGCGGCCGCACCGCGGGGCGGCCACACCGCGCCGGTGACCGCGCCGAAGTCGTCGGCGTTCGGCCTCTGGTCCAGTGCGGCGACCACGCCCTGGGCGTGCCGGACCCATTCGGTCTCCACGCCGCTCGTCCCGTCGTCGGACGGTTCGAGGCGCGAGTGCACGACGACGTGGCGGTGGCCCTCGTCGTCGGCGGGGCCCACGCCGACCTGGATCTGCACGGCGTCCTCGGGGGTGAGGACGAGCGGGGTCTCCAGGGTGAGGTCCCGGATCCGGCCGCAGCCCACGTTCTGCCCCGCGCGCAGGGCGAGTTCGACGAAGGCGGTGCCCGGCAGGAGCACGGCGCCCATGACGGCGTGGTCGGCGAGCCAGGGGTGGGTGCTGAGCGAGAGGCGGCCGGTCAGCACGGAGCCGCCGGCGGAGCTGCCGTCGGCGACGCTGACGGCAGCTCCCAGCAGCGGGTGGTCGAGTCCGGCGAGTCCGGCGCCGCTCACGTCTCCCGCGCGGCGCGGCGGGACGCGGGGCCAGAAGCGCTGCCGTTCGAAGGGGTAGGTGGGCAGGTCCTGGACCGCGGTTACGGTGGGCAGCAGCGCGCGCCAGTCCACGTCGGCGCCACCGGCCCACAGGGCGCCGACCGCCCTCAGCAGGGTGGCGACCAGGGGCCGTTCGCGGTGGGCTACGGAGGTGACGGTGGCGGAGTGGCCCGCGGCGAGGCTGTCCTCCAGCGGCCGGGAGAGCACGGTGTGCGGGCCGATCTCCAGGAAGGCGTCCACGCGCGGCTCCGCGGCGCACACGGCGTCCTGGAAGCGGACGGCCTCGCGGGCGTGCCGCACCCAGTAGTCCGCTGACGTGATGTCGTCCGCGGCGAGTTCACCGGTGACGGTTGAGACCATCGGGACGGCCGGGCGGGAGAAGGTGAGGCCCGCCAGCACGGAGCGGAACGCGTCGAGCATCGGCTCCATGAGCGGCGAATGGAAGGCGTGGCTGACCTGGAGCCTGCGAAGCCGGTGCCCTGCCCGCTCGGCGGCCTCGGCCACCTGGTCGACGGCGTCCGACGCACCGGACACGACCACGGCGGAGGGGCTGTTGACCGCGGCGATCGCCACCTGCTGCCGATGCTGCTCGGGCAGGGCGCGCAGCCATGCATCGGCCTGTGCCCGGGTGGCGTCGAGGGCCAGCATGGCGCCGCCGGCGGGGAGTTGCTGCATGAGGTCGCCGCGGGCCACGGCCAGCGTGACCGCGTCCTGAAGGGAGAGCACTCCGGCCACATGGGCGGCGGCGATCTCACCGATGGAGTGACCGAGGACGACGTCCGGGCGTACGCCCCACGCCTCCAGGGTGCGGAACAGCGCGACCTCGACGGCGAAGAGGGCGATCTGGGTGTACCGGGTCTGATGGATCAGCTCCGCGTGGTCCGCGGGGCGGCCTGCGGAGCCGGCGAGCACCACGTCCGCGAGCGGTACGTCGAGCTGCGGGTCGGCGGCTTCACAGACGGCGTCGAACGCCGCCGCGAACGCGGGGAGCTGCTCGTACCACTGTCCCCCCATGCCCGCCCACTGCGCGCCCTGTCCCGCGAAGACGAAGGCGGTCTTGGCACCGGGCCGCGCCGTGCCACGGACGAGGTGGCGGCCCGTGGTGCCCTTGTCCGCGAGGGTGTCGAGGGTGGTGGTGAAACCGGTGGCGTCCTCGGCGAGGACCACCGCGCGGTACTCGAAGGCGGTACGGGCGGTCGCCAGCGCGACCGCCGTCCCCGCCAGGTCCACGTCCCGCGCCACGGCATGCTCCCGCAACCGCGCCGCCTGGGACCGCAACGCGGACGGCGACTTCCCGGAAAGCACCCACGGCAGCACACCGACAGCCGCCCGCCCGAGCCCTCCATCGCCCTGGGCCACGACCTCCTCCGCGGAGACCTCCCGCGGGGCCTCCTCCAGGATGACGTGGGCGTTCGTCCCACTGATCCCGAAGGAGGACACCCCCGCACGCCGCACACCCTGCCCGGGCCACACAGCCCTCTGCGTCGCCAACTCCACCGCACCCGAAGCCCAGTCCACATGACTGCTCGGCTCATCCACATGCAGCGTCGCCGGCACCACCCCGTGCCGCATCGCCAGCACCATCTTGATGACACCCGCAACACCTGCGGCGGCCTGGGTGTGACCGATGTTCGACTTCACCGAGCCGAGCAACAGGGGCTGGTTGCCGCCCCGCTCCTGCCCGTACGTGGCGAGCAGCGCCTGCGCCTCGATCGGGTCACCCAGGGACGTACCCGTGCCGTGCGCCTCCACCACGTCCACGTCGGACGCGGCGAGGCCCGCGTTGGCGAGCGCCTGCCGGATGACCCGCTGCTGGGCGGGACCGTTCGGCGCGGTCAGGCCGTTCGACGCACCGTCCTGATTGACCGCGGTGCCCCGCACCACGGCGAGGACGCGGTGCCCGTTGCGGCGGGCATCCGAAAGACGCTCCACCAGCAGCATCCCCGCGCCCTCACCCCACGCGGTGCCGTCCGCACCCTCGGCGAACGCCTTGCACCGGGCATCGCCGGCAAGACCGCCCTGCTTGCCGAACTCCGCGAACACACCCGGTGTCGACATCACGGTGACGCCGCCGACCAGGGCCAGCGGGCAGTCGCCGGCGCGCAGCGCGCGGGCCGCGAGGTGCAGCGCCACGAGGGAGGCCGAACAGGCGGTGTCGATCGTCACGGCAGGGCCCTCGAAGCCGAGGGTGTAGGCGATGCGGCCGGAGACGACGCTGGGGGCGTTGCCGGTCAGGAGGTGACCGAGGGATTCGTGTCCCGCCTGGTTGAGCATGCCGGGGTAGTCGGCGCCGTTGACGCCGATGAACACGCCGGCCCTGCTGCCGTGCAGGCCGGTGACGTCGATGCCCGCGCGTTCGAAGGTCTCCCAGGACGTCTCCAGGAGCAGCCGCTGCTGCGGGTCCATCTCCAGGGCTTCGCGCGGGGATATGCCGAAGAAGGAGGCGTCGAATTCGGTGGCCGTTTCGAGGAAGCCGCCCTGCGGGCGGGTCCTGCCCTCGAACTGCTGCCAGCCGCGGTCGTCGGGGAAATCGCTCATGGCGTCGACACCGTCGTGCAGCAGGTCCCAGAACTCCTCGGGCGTACCGGCCCCGCCCGGGAACCGGCAGCCCATGCCGACGATCGCAATGGGCTCGCGCTCGGCCTCCTCCAGGTCTCGGACTCGGCCCCTGGTGCGCTTCAGGTCCGCCGTCACCCGCTTCAGGTACTCGACGATCTGCTCTTTCTCAGCCATGTCCGAAACCCCTCATTGTGCAGAACGTGCTGGTGGGCCGTGCGTGCAGCCGTGCATGCAGCTGCGTGTGCAGCTGTGCGTGCATCAGCTCAGCCCGATCTCGTCGTCGATGTAGCGCAGCAGCTCTTCCTCGCTGACCTCGCTCAGCTCGTCGGCCCCCATCTCCTGGGCCCGGCCGCCGCCCGGCGCGGCGGCGGCCAGCGTCCTGGAACGTTCCCGCCAGCGCAGCAGCAGGGTCTCCAGACGGGCGGTCAGCTTGTTGACCTCGGCCTCGTCGCGCTCGTCGTCGAGCATGGCTTCGAGACGGTCGACGGTCTCCCTGCCCCAGTCCTCGGCCTCCGTCCCGGGCAGCAGGATCGTGAGCAGATGGCCGGTGAGCGCCTCGGGCGTGGGGTAGTCGAAGACGAGCGTGGTGGGCAGCCTCGTACCGGCCGTCCGGGCCAGGCGGTTGCGGAGTTCGACGGCGGTCAGCGAGTCGAAGCCGAGCTCCGTGAACGGCCGGGTGGCCGAGATCTGGTCGCCCGTGCCGTACTTGAGGACCGCGGCGATCTGGCCGCGCACCGTCTCCAGGAGGGCTTCCTGCCGCTCGGCCGCGGGCAGCGCGGAAAGGCGGCTGCGCAGCGCCTGCGCGTCGTCCGGCGCCGTGGCGCGGCGCGGCGCGGCGCGCACCAGACCACGCAGCAGCGCGGGCGTGTCCTCGCCGCCGCGCAGCTGGGCGCGGTCCAGCCGGACCGGCGCGGAGTGCGGCAGGCCGCTTGCGAGCGCGCGGTCGAAGAGGGCGAGTCCTTCCTCCGTGCTGAGCGGCAGGACACCGCCGGCGTTCATCCGCCGCAGCCCGGATTCGCCGAGGGTGGCCGTCAGTTCGCTGGTCTCCTCCCACAGACCCCACGACAGGGACTGAGCCACAAGACCCTCGGCACGACGCCGCACAGCCAATGCATCCAGGAACACATTGGCCGCCGCATAGTTGGCCTGACCCGGCGAACCGAACACACCAGCAGCCGACGAGAACAACACGAACAACTCCAACCCCAGAGCCCGCGTCGCCTCATGCAAATACCACGCCGCATCCACCTTCGGCCGCAACACCGGCCCCAACCGCTCCACCGTCAAACCCGTCACCACACCGTCATCCACCGCACCCGCCGCATGCACCACACCACGCAACCCCGAAATCCCCGCCACCAACTCCCCCACCGCAACACGATCAGCCACATCACAAGCCACCACCCGCACCACCGCACCCAGACCCACCAACTCATCCACCAACCCACCCACACCCGGCGCCTCTTCACCACGCCGACTCACCAACACCAACTCACGCACACCATGCACACCCACCAAATGCCGCGCCACCGCCGCACCCACCACACCCGTACCACCCGTCACCAACACCGCACCACCACCCGAAATCGGACCGACATCGGCGCCCACAGCGGAAGCCACCACAGCCAACCTGGGCACATACACATCCCCACCCCGCACAGCCAACTCCGGCTCCCCCGCAGCAACAGCCGCAGCCACCAGAGAGGCGGGAACACCAACCACCCCACCAACCACATCCGCATCCACATCCACATCCACATCCACCAACACGAACCGGTCAGGATGCTCCGACTGCACCGAACGCAAGAAACCACGCACAGCGGCCTGCGTGAGGTCCACCGGGTCGGTGCCCGACACGGCGACGGCGCCATGGGTGACCACGGCGAGCCGTGCGTCGGCGAGCGCCTCGTCGGCGAGCCACTGCTGGGCGCGCGCGAGGGCGGCGGTCAGCGCTTCGAGGACCCGCCGCGGCAGGTGTTCGCCGTCGCTCTCCCGCTGCCCGGGGGCGTCGAGCGCGGTCGCGTCCAGAAGGACGAGCCGCACACCATCGGCGACGGCGGCCTCGATCTCCTCCGCCGACCGCGTGCCGTCCCACAGGATCGAACGCGGCGTCTGTGCGGGCTCATCGAACGCACGGCGCTCCCAGCTCACTTCGTAGAGCGAATGCGCCGCGGTGGCACCTGCCGAGCGGAGCCGGGCCGCGGTGACCGGACGCAGCTCGACCCGGTCCGCGCCGAGCAGCGGGATGCCCTCGGTATCGGTGACGCGCACCCGCAGGGCTCCGTCGCCGGCCGGGGTCAGCAGGACCCGTACGATCCGGGCGCCGTCGACCGCCTGCGGGCCGGTGGCGGTGTCGAGGCCGCCGGCCCGCACCCGCACACCCTCCCAGACGGTGGGCTGCAGGGCTCCGGCGGTACCGGGGCCGTCCGCGTCGGCAAGACGCCAGGCGTGGCAGACGGACTCCAGGAGCGCGGCGCGCGGCGCAAGCCCTTCGACGGCCCGCTCGGGCAGCTCGACCTCGGCGTAGATGTCGTCGCCGGTGCGCCAGGCGGCACGCAGCCCCTGGAGGGCCGGTCCGAACTGCTGTCCCCCGGCGAAGAGTTCGCCGTAGAGCCCGGCCGTGTCCGCCGGGGTGGCGGCGGCCGGCGGCCAGGTGCCCGCGAGCCGTGCGTACGCCTCGTCGGGCTCCTCGGCTCCGGGGTGCAGCTCGGCGGTGGCGTGCAGGGTCCACTCCGCGGTCGCGTCACCGTCGGGCTGCGCGTGGACGGTGAGACGGCGGTGTCCGAAGTCGTCGGGCTCCGCGGCCATCACCTGGACGCGGACGGCGCCGTCGGGAGCCTGGAGCAGCGGTTCGTGCTGCTCCAGGTGCGCGACGCCGGGCAGGCCGAGGCGGTCCGCGGCGTACAGCGCCCAGTCGAGCAGGGCGCTGCCGGGCAGTACGGGCGTGTCGAGCAGGGTGTGCTCCGCGGGCGAGGCCGCGGCCGGGGCGGTGAGCCTGCCGGTGAACAGGATGCTGTCGGTCCCGGCGGGGACGACGGCCGCGGCGAGCACGGGGTGGCCGGTGGCCTCCTGGCCGACACCGCCCGGGTCCCCGAAGTCGTTCGGCGCGTCGAGCCAGTAACGCTCCCGCTGGAAGGCGTAGGTCGGCAGGTCGACGGCGTCGGCCCGCTCGTCCGGGGCCGGGGTGAGGGCGGTCCAGTCCACGCCGAGGCCTCGGGTCCACAGGGCGGCGGCGTTGCGGAGCAGGGCGGTCCGCTCGTTCTCGTCGCGGCGCAGAGTGCCGGTGACGACGACCTCTCGACCCCCGGCCCGCAGCGCGGCGTCCTCCAGGGCGGCGGTGGTGACCGGGTGCGGGCTGATCTCGACGAAGGTGTCGATGCCGCTCTCCATGAGGTCGGCGACGACCTGCGCGAAGCGCACCGGCTGCCGGAGGTTGCGGTACCAGTACTCGGCGTCGGCCTCCCGGTCCCGCACGTCCTCACCGGTGACGGTGGAGCGCCAGGTCACCCGGGGCCGCGCCGGGCTGATGTCACCGAGCTCCTTGAGGAGCCGGTCCTTGATGAGCTCGACCTGGGGGCCGTGCGAGGGGTAGTCCACGGGGATGCGGCGGGCGCGGATCCCGTCGGCCTCGCAGCCGTCCAGGAGCCGTTGCAACGGTCCCTCGTCACCGGCGACGACGACCGCGCCGGGGCCGTTGACGGCGGCGATGACCACGCCGGTGGCGGGTTCGGCGCCGCCGCCGGGGTTCGTGTACCGGTCGATGAGGGCCTGGGCCTCGTCGGCGGGCACGGTCAGTGAGGCCATGCCGCCGCGCCCGGCGAGCTCCTCGGCTATGACGCGGCTGCGCAGGGCCACGAGACGGGCGCCCTCGGCCAAGGTCAGGGCGCCGGCCACGCAGGCCGCGGCGATCTCGCCCTGGGAGTGGCCGACGACCACGGAGGGCGTGATGCCCGAGTGCTGCCAGACCTTCGCGAGGGAGATCATGACGGCCCACAGGGCGGGCTGCACCACATCGACGCGCTCCAGGGCCTGCTGGTCGCCGAGGACGTCGAGCAGGTTCCAGTCCGCGTGCGGCGCCAGTGCCTCGGCGCATTCGCGCAGGGCCCCGGCGAACACCGGCGAGGACTCCATCAGGCCGAGCGCCATGCCGGTCCACTGGGCGCCCTGGCCGGGGAAGACGAACGCGACCTTGGCGCCGGGGCGCACGGTCCCGGAGACGAGCCCGGGGACCTCGGCGTCCTGGCGGGCCAGGCCCGCGAGCCCTTCGGCGAAGCCCCCGGGGTCGGCGGCGAGGACGACCGCGCGCTCGTCGAAGGCGGTACGGCCGCCGATGAGCGCGGCGGCCGTGGCCGCGGGCTCGGCCCCCGCGGCTGCGAAGGCGCGCAGCTGCTCGGCCTGGCCGCGCAGCGCCGCGGGGGACTTGGCCGAGACGAGCCACGGCAGTACGGCGCCTTCGGCGGCGGCGAGCACGGGCTCGGGCCGCTCCGCGGCCTCGGGGGCCTGTTCGAGGATGACGTGGGCGTTGGTGCCGCTGATGCCGAAGGAGGACACCGCCGCCCGCCGGGGCCTGCCCGTCTCCGGCCAGGCCACGGCCTCGGTCACCAGCTCGACGGCGCCCGCCGTCCAGTCGACGTGCTCGCTGGGCCGCTCGACGTGCAGGGTCCGGGGCACGGCGGCGTGCCGCAGGGCGAGCACCATCTTCATGACGCCCGCGATCCCGGCGGCGGCCTGGGTGTGGCCGATGTTGGACTTCACCGAGCCGAGCAGCAGCGGGCGGCCTTCCGGGCGGTCCTGGCCGTACGTGGCGAGCAGCGCCTGCGCCTCGATCGGGTCGCCCAGGGACGTACCCGTGCCGTGCGCCTCCACCACGTCCACGTCGGACGCGGCGAGGCCCGCGTTGGCGAGCGCCTGCCGGATGACCCGCTGCTGGGCGGGACCGTTCGGCGCGGTCAGACCGTTCGACGCACCGTCCTGGTTGACGGCCGAGCCCTTGATGACGGCGAGGACGCGGTGGCCGTTGCGGCGGGCGTCCGAGAGTCGCTCGACGAGGACCACGCCCGCGCCTTCGGCGACACCCATACCGTCGGCCGCGTCGGAGAACGCCTTGCATCGGCCGTCGTGCGCGAGGCCGCGCTGACGGGTGAACTCGGCGAAGATCGTCGGGGTCGACATCACGGTGACACCGCCGGCGAGCGCCAGGTCGCACTCGGCGCGCTGCAGGGCGCTGACGGCCATGTCCAGCGCGACCAGGGACGAGGAGCAGGCCGTGTCCACGGTCACGGCGGGGCCCTCGAAGCCGAGGGTGTAGGAGACCCGGCCGGTGGCCACACTGCCCGCGTTGCCGTTGCTGAGGAAGCCCGCGACGTCCTCGGGCACGGAGCGCAGGCGCGCCGCGTACTCGTGGTACATCAGGCCGGAGAACACGCCGGTCCTGCTTCCGCGCAGCTCCGTCGGGTCGACGCCCGCGCGCTCGATGGCCTCCCAGGACAGCTCCAGGAGCATCCGGTGCTGGGGATCCATGGTCACGGCCTCGCGCGGGGAGATCCCGAAGAAGGAGGCGTCGAAGTCGGCGGCGTCGTGCAGGAATCCGCCCTGGTCCACCAGGGAGGTGCCGGGGCGCTCGCCGGTGGGGTCGAAGAACGAGTCGAGGGCCCAGTCGCGGTCCGTCGGGAAGCCGCTGATGCCCTCACGACCGTCCGCGAGCATCTGCCACAGCTCGTCGGGCGAGTCGACGTGGCCGGGGAAACGGCAGCTCATGCCGACGATCGCGATGGGCTCGTCGTCCGCCACGACCCGCGCCACCTCGCTGTGCCGCCGCGCGGCCGTGCCGGCCAGGAGACCGTGCAGATGGGCGCCGAGCGCGGCCGGTGTCGGGTAGTCGAACACCAGGGTCGCGGGCAGGCGGTTGCCGGTGAGTTCGCCCAGCCGGTTGCGCAGCTCCACAGCGGTCAGGGAGTCGAAGCCGAGGTCCTTGAAGCCGCGCTGGGCGGGTACCTCTTCCGCGCCGGAGTGGCCCAGGACGGCGGCCACTTGGGCCCGAACCAGGTCGACGAGCATGCTCTCGCGCCCGTCCTCGGGCATCGCCTCGTACTGCGCACGCCAGCCGCGGCCTCCGGGGGTTCCGGTGGCGCGGCGCGCGGGGGTGCGGACCAGGGCGCGCAACAGCGGCGGCACCTGCTGGCCTTCGGCGCGGGCGCGGGACAGGTCGAGGCGTACGGGAACCAGGTGCGGGGCGTCGAGGGCCAGCGACCGGTCGAAGAGGGCGAGGCCTTCCTCGGTGCCGAGGGCCTGCAGTCCACCGCGGCCGAGCCGAGCCTTGTCGGATTCGCCGAGGGTGGCCGTCAGTTCGCTGGTCTCCTCCCACAGACCCCACGACAGGGACTGAGCCACAAGACCCTCGGCACGACGCCGCACAGCCAACGCGTCCAGGAACACATTGGCCGCCGCATAGTTGGCCTGACCCGGCGAACCGAACACACCAGCAGCCGACGAGAACAACACGAACAACTCCAACCCCAGAGCCCGCGTCGCCTCATGCAAATACCACGCCGCATCCACCTTCGGCCGCAACACCGACACCAACCGCTCCACCGTCAAACCCGTCACCACACCGTCATCCACCGCACCCGCCGCATGCACCACACCACGCAACCCCGAAATCCCCGCCACCAACTCACCCACCGCAACACGATCAGCCACATCACAAGCCACCACCCGCACCACCGCACCCAGACCCACCAACTCATCCACCAACCCACCCACACCCGGCGCCCGCTCACCACGCCGACTCACCAACACCAACTCACGCACACCATGCACACCCACCAAATGCCGCGCCACCGCCGCACCCACCACACCCGTACCACCCGTCACCAACACCGCACCACCACCCGACCACGACGACACACCACCACCCGAGACCGGACCAGCATCACCACCCACCACAGCCAGCCTGGGCACGTACACATCCCCACCACGCAGAGCCAACTCCGGCTCCCCCGCAGCGACAGCCGCAGCCACAGCCGCCGCAACAGGAACACCAACCGCATCCGCAGCTACATCCACATCCACCAACACGAACCGGTCAGGATGCTCCGACTGCACCGAACGCACGAAACCACGTACAGCGGCCTGCACCGGGTCGGGCAGCTCCTCGGGCTCGATGCCGACGGCGCCGCGGGTCAGCACGGCGAGCCTGGCCCGGGCGGGCGTCTCCCGGGCGAGCCACTCCTGGACGCGGGCCAGCACGACGCCGGTCATGGCGTGGGTCGCAGCCGGTATGTCGTCGCCGCCGGGCACGTCCTGGACGGTGCAGTCGAGGAGCACCAACTCGGGATCTTCGGAGAGGACTTCGGCGAGCGGGGTGCCCGGGTGCCAGGCGACGGCGACAGGCGCGGCGGCGGTCACCGGCTGCCAGGCGTCCCAGCGCGGGACGTACAGCGACCGACCGGCGTCCGCCGCGCGCACGTCGGCGGCGGAGAGCGGGCGCAGCACGAGCTCGTCCACGGAGGCGACGGGCGTGCCCGCGGCATCCGTGGCCAGCAGCCGTACGCCATCGCCACCGGCCGCGGTCAGCCGGACGCGCAGCGAGGTGGCGCCGTCGGTCCAGGTCTGTACGCCGGACCAGGCGAACGGGAGGCGCACGGCGCCCTCGTCGCCGAACAGGCCGCCCAGGCCCATGGCGTGGAGGGCGGAGTCGAGGAGAGCGGGGTGGGCGAGGAAGTCGGCGGCGGCCGCCTCCTCGGGCAGGGCCACTTCGGCGAACACCTCGCCGCCGCGGCGCCAGACGGACTGCAGGCCCTGGAAGGCGGGACCGTACTCGTAGCCGCGCTCGAACAGCGCGCCGTAGAAGTCGCCCTTCTCGACGGCGGTGGCGCCGACGGGCGGCCAGGCGCCCTGGAGGTCAGCGAACTCCCGTGATTCCCGGGGCTCTTCGGCCGTGAGGGTGGCGGTGGCGTGCCGGATCCACTCGGCGGGCTCCTCCTGGTCGGCGGTGCCGGTCCTGGAGTGGATCGTGGCGGTCCGCGCGCCTGACTCGTCGGCCTCGGCGACCTGGACCTGGAGGGTGACGCCGGTGTCCGCGGTGAGGGTGAGGGGGCGCTCCAAGGTGAGCTCCCGCACTCGGCCGCAGCCGCTCTCCCGGCCCGCGGCGAGCGCGAGTTCGAGGAAGGCGGTACCGGGAAGGAGCACGGTCCCCAGGAGGACGTGGTCGGCCAGCCAGGGGTGCGTCGGCAGGGAGATCCTGCCGGTGAAGACGGCGGTGCCGGACTCGGCGGGGATCGTGGCGGCGGCGAGCAGCGGGTGGGCGACGGGGTCGAGCCCGATGCCCGCGGCGTCCCCGGTGCCGGCGGGACCCTCCATCCAGAAACGGCGCCGCTGGAACGGATACGTCGGCAGTTCGGCCACGTCGGTCAGGCCGGCCGGGGTCGCGGTGGCGGCCGCGCCCGCCAGGAAGGTGTCCCAGGAGAGGGCGGCGCCGCGGGTCCACAGGGTGGCGGCGGCGCGGGTCAGGGCCGTGCTCTCGTCCTGGTCCCGGCGGAGCGTGCCCGAGACCACCACGTCGTCGCGGCCCGCCGCGGCCGCGAGGTCCTCGATGGCGGGGGCGATCACCGGGTGCGGGCTGATCTCGACGAACGTGTCGATGCCGCGGTCGAGGAGGGCGACGACCGTCTCGGCGAACCGCACGGGCTCGCGCAGGTTCCGGTACCAGTACTGCGCGTCGGCGCTGCTCCCGGTGAGGGGCTGCACGGTCACCGACGAGTACATCGGTACGGACCCGGCCCGCGGCGCGACGGGTCCGGCGACCTGGAGGAGCCGGTCGCGGATGCTCTCGACGTGCGGGGTGTGGGATGCGTAGTCGACCGGGATGGTGCGGGCACGGACACCCGCGGCCCCGGCGGCCTCGGAGACCTCGGCCAGCGCCTCGGGGGCGCCGGCCACGACGGTCGCGCCGGGGCCGTTGACGGCGGCCAGCCACACGTCGTCGCGGCCGCCGAGGAGTTCGGCGGCGCGCTCGGCGGAGGCGGCCAGGGAGACCATGCCACCCTGCCCCGCGAGGTCCTCGGCGATGGTGCGGCTGCGCAGCGCGACCAGGCGCGCCCCGTCCGCGAGGGAGAGGATGCCGGCGGCGCAGGCGGCGGCGATCTCGCCCTGGGAGTGCCCCACCACGACATCGGGCGTGACGCCCGCGGCCTGCCAGAGCTTCGCGAGGGAGACCATGACGGCCCACAGGGCGGGCTGCACCACATCGACGCGCTCCAGGGCCTGTTCGTCGCCGAGGACGTCGAGCAGGTTCCAGTCCGCGTGCGGCGCCAGTGCCTCGGCGCATTCGCGCATGGCCTCGGCGAAGACCGGCGAGGACGTGAGGAGTCCGGTGGCCATACCGGTCCACTGGGAGCCCTGGCCGGGGAAGACGAAGGCGACCTTGGCGCCGGGGCGTGCGATGCCGTGCACCAGACCGGACGCGTCCGCCGTGCCGTCGGCGAGCGAGGCGAGGGCCGCGGGGCGCTCGTCGCCGAAGACGACGGCGCGGTGGCTGAAGGAGGCGCGGGTGCGGACGAGGGCGGCGGCCACGGCGTCCGTGTCGGGGGCGCCCGCGTCGGCGAGGAAGGTGCGCAGCCTGCCGCCCTGGTCGTACAGCGCGGCGGCGTTCTTGGCGGACAGCGGCCAGGGAGCGGGGACGCCGGTGAGCACCGGGATCGCCGCGTCGCCCGCGGACGGCTCCTCGGCCTCCGGCTCCGCGGCCTCGGGGGGCTCGGGGGCCTGTTCGAGGATGACGTGGGCGTTGGTTCCGCTGATGCCGAAGGAGGACACCGCTGCCCGCCGCGGCCTGCCCGTCTCCGGCCAGGCGACGGCCTCGGTCACCAGCTCGACGGCGCCCGCCGTCCAGTCGACGTGCGGGGTGGGCTCGTCCACATTCAGGGTGGGCGGCACCACTCCGTGCTGCAGGGCGAGCACCATCTTCATGACGCCCGCGATACCGGCCGCCGACTGCGTGTGGCCGATGTTGGACTTCACCGAGCCGAGCAGCAGCGGGCGACCTTCCGGGCGGTCCTGGCCGTACGTGGCGAGGAGCGCCTGCGCCTCGATCGGGTCGCCCAGGGTCGTGCCGGTGCCGTGCGCCTCCAGAACGTCGATGTCCGACGCGGAGAGCCCCGCGCTGGCGAGCGCCGAGCGGATGACCCGCTGCTGGGACGGACCGTTGGGCGCGGTCAGGCCGTTCGAGGCACCGTCCTGGTTGACCGCGGAGCCGCGGATGACGGACAGGACGCGGTGGCCGTTGCGGCGCGCGTCCGAGAGCCGCTCGACGAGCAGCACGCCGACGCCCTCGCCCCAGGCGGTCCCGTCGGCCGCGGCCGCGAAGGCCTTGACGCGGCCGTCCTGGGCAAGCCCGCGCTGCTTGCTGAACTCGGTGAAGGCGTCCGGCGTGGACATCACCATCACGCCGCCCACCACGGCCAATGAGCTCTCCTTGCCGCGCAGCGACTGCGCGGCGAGGTGCAGCGCGGTCAGCGAGGAGGAACAGGCGGTGTCGACGGTGACGGCGGGCCCCTCGAACCCGTACGTGTAGGAGAGGCGGCCGGAGAGGATGCTGGAGGCGGTGCCGGTCAGCAGGTAGCCCTCGCTGTCCTGCGTGGTGCCCACGTTCGAGCCGTAGCCGGACAGGACGCCGCCGACGAAGACCCCCGCGCTCTCGCCGCGCAGCGTGACCGGGTCGATCCCGGCCCGCTCGAACGCCTCCCAGGAGGCCTCCATGAGGACCCGCTGCTGCGGGTCCATGGCGAGGGCCTCGCGCGGGGATATCTCGAAGAACTCGGCGTCGAAGTCCGCGGCGCCATCGATGAATCCGCCCTTGCGGATGTACGAGCTGCGCGGGCGCAGTCCCTCCGGGTCGTAGAGGGCCCCCAGATCCCACCCGCGGTCCGCGGGGAAGTCCGCGATGCCCGCGCGCCCTTCGGCGACCAGCTCCCACAGCTCCTCGGGGGTCTGCACCCCACCGGGGAACCGGCAGCTCATGCCGATGACGGCGAGCGGCTCACGGGCGGCCTCCTCGACGGCGCGCAGCCGTGCGTAGGAGTCGCGGGCGTCGGCAACCGCCTGCTTCAGGTACTCGCGGAGCTTCTGCTCGTTCGACATCCAGTCCTCTTCCGGTCCAGCAGGTTTCAGTCAGCAGGTGGATTCACATGGCGGCGGGGTGGCCCGCCCGCCGGTCAGCTGGACCAGGGCTTGTTGTCCATGAGCTCGAACAGTTCCGCGTCGCTCACATCGGTCAGGCTGACCGGGTCGCTCACGGCCTCGCGCCCCGTCCACTTCGTGAGTACCGACCGCAGCCGCACGGTGAGGTCCGCGCGCCTCGGGTCGTCCGCGGTGACCTCGTCGAGCAGCGCCTCCAGGGCGGTGAGCCGGCTCGCGGCGAGCGCGGCCGGGTCGATCTCCGGGAGCAGTTGCTGCTTGAGGTGTGCTGCGACGGCCGCGGGCGTGGGGTGGTCGAACAGCACGGTGACCGAGAGCCGCAGACCGGTGACGGCGTTGAGCCGGTTGCGCAGCTCGACGGTGGTGAGCGAGTCGAAGCCGAGGTTCTTGAACGGCCGCTCGGCGCCCACGGTCTCGATGTCCTCGTGGCCGAGGACCACCGAGGCCTGCCGGCGCACCTCCTCGGTGAGCAGTTCCTCGCACTCCTTCGGGGACAGCCGCGCCAGTCGCTCGGCGAATCCGCCACCTGCCCCCGTGTCCGCGGCGGCGGACGCCGTCCGCTTGGCGGGGGCCTTGACCAAGCCGCGCAGCAGGGGCGCGACGTCGCCGGTGAACCTGGAGGGGTCCAGCTGCACGGGGACGGTGTGGGTGTGGTTGTCGCCGGTGGCGGCGTCGAAGAGGGCGAGACCGTCGGCGGTGGACAGGGCGCGCACACCGGTACGTGCCATCCGGTCGAGATCGGCCTGGTCGAGCTCGCCGGTGATCCCGCTGGCCTGCGCCCACAGCCCCCAGGACAGGGACTGTGCGGGCAGTCCGAGGCGGCGGCGGTGGTGCGCGAGGCCGTCCAGGAAGGCGTTGGCCGCGGCGTAGTTGCCCTGGCCGGGCGCGCCGAACACCCCGGAGGCGGAGGAGAACAGCGCGAACAGGGCGAGGTCCTTGCCGCGGGTGAGCTCGTGCAGGTGCCAGGCGGCGTCGGCCTTGGGGCGCAGCACCGTGTCGAACCGCTCGCGGTTCAGGGCCGTGATCACTCCGTCGTCGATGACGCCCGCGGCGTGCACCACGCCCCGCAGGTCGTCGATGCCGTCCAACAGACCTGCGAGGTGGACGCGTTCGGCGACGTCGCAGGCCACGACGCGTGCGGTGGCGCCGAGTTCGGCGAGCTCCGCGACGAGTTCGGCGGCGCCGGGGGCCTCGGGGCCGCGGCGGCTGGTGAGCACCAGGTCCGTGACGCCGTACCGCTCGGCCAGGTGGCGGGCCACGGAGGCGCCGATGGAGCCGGTGCCGCCGGTGACCAGGACGGTGCCGTCCAGGGTCGCCGTGGGGACGGTGAGGGCGACCTTGCCGACGTGCTTGGCCTGGCTGAGGTAGCGGAAGGCCTCGGGTGCCCGGCGGGTGTCCCAGGTGGTCACCGGCAGCGGGGAGAGCACGCCGTCCTCGAAGAGCCGCGCGAGGTGGGTGAGCATCTCGCCGATGCGCTCGGCGCCCGCCTCACCGAGGTCGAAGGAGCGGTAGAACGTGCCGGGCCAGGAGGCGCCCACGGCCTCCGGCTCACGGATGTCGGTCTTGCCCATCTCGATGAACCGGCCCTCGGGGACCAGGAGGTCGAGCGAGGCGTCGGTGAACTCCCGTGCCAGGCAGTTGAGGACGACGTCGACGCCCCGGCCGCCGCTCGCGGCCCGGAAGGTCTCGGCGAAGTCCAGGGTGCGCGAGGAGGCGAGGCGTTCGGCGGGGATGCCGCAGGCGCGCACGGTGGGCCACTTGGGCTCGCTGGCGGTGGCGTACACCTCGATGCCCCAGTGGCGTGCGAGCTGGACGGCGGCCATGCCGACGCCGCCGGCCGCGGCGTGGACGAGCAGCGACTCGCCCTCCTTGACGCGGGCGAGGTCCTGCAGCGCGTAGTAGGCGGTGAGGAACACGGTGGGCACGGCGGCGGCCTGGGCGAACGACCAGCCGGTGGGGATCGGCGCGACGGTGCGGGCGTCGGTGACGGCCAGCGGTCCCGCGTAGGCACCGTGCAACAGGCCCATGACGCGGTCGCCGACGCGCACGCCGGTGACGCCGGGGCCGACCTCGGCGACGAAGCCGGCGCCCTCGGAGCCGAAGCCCATCTCGGTGAAGGACTTGGCGACGTCGACCACGCCGAGGGCGAGCAGGACGTCGCGGAAGTTCACGCCGGTCGCCCGGACCTCGATGCGCACCTGCCCGTCGGCCAGCGGCGCCTCGGCCTGGGGGCACGAGACGAGCCGCAGTCCTTCGAGGGTGCCGCTGCCGTCCACGTCGAGGCTCCACGCGCCGTCGGCGGGCGGGACGAGGGTGTCGGCCGGCGCCACGCGGGCGAGCCGGGGCACCAGCGGGGCGCCCGCGCGCACCACGCTCTCCGTCTCCCCCGCGGCCACGGCGGCAGCGACGGTGGTGAGCAGGGCGACGGCCGAGCGGGCGTCGCCGTCCAGGTCGATCTGGACGATCCTGCCGGGGTTCTCGGAACAGGCCGAGCGCACCAGGCCGCGGACCGCGGACTGCACCGGGTCGATGCTGTCGCCGGGCACGGCGGCGGCTCCGCCACGGGTGACGACCGCGAGGGTGGCGGCCACGGTCTCCTCGACGGCGAGCCAGCCCTGCAGCGCGTCGAGGACGGCGCCGGTCACCTCACGGGTGGCGGCCAAGGTGTCGTCGCCTCCCGCGGGCACGGGCAGCAGCACCACACCGGGCAGTTCCTCGCCGGTGCGTACGGACTCCTGGAGCGCGGCGAGGTCGGCGAACCGGACGGCTCCCTCGACGCCCGCGGCGAGGTCGTCCGCGCTCCCGAGCACGGCCGGGCTCTGCCCGGACGGTGCGGGGGCCTCGGGCAACGTGACCCAGTCGAGGCGGAACAGGCCGTCCACGCGCGGCCGTTCGTGGAGGTCGGCGCCGGCCACGGGCCGCGAGGTGAGCTCGTCGACGGTGAGCACGGGCAGGCCCGCGGAGTCGGTCATCGTCAGCGACAGGGAGCCGGCGGCGTTCGGGGTGAGCCGGATGCGGGCCGCGGTGGCTCCGGTGGCGTGCAGACGTACTCCGGCGAAGGAGAACGGCAGCCTCGGCTCGACGCCGCTGTCCTGGTCGAGGGCGGTGGCGATCTGGCTGTGCAGGGCCGCGTCGAAGAGCGCCGGGTGCACGCCGAAGCGGGCGGCGTCCGCGCCGCCCCGCTCGTCCAGGGCGACCTCGGCGAAGAGTTCGTCGCCGCGCCGCCACAGGGCGCGCAGCCCCTGGAAGACGGGGCCGTAGGCGAAGCCCCACTCGGTCAGCCGCTCGTACAGGCCCTCGACCGGAACCGGCGTGGCGTCCGCCGGCGGCCAGGCGGACTCCTCGGCCGCGGGTGCGGCGGCGGGCTCCGCGGTCAGGGTGCCGCTGGCGTGGCCCGTCCACTCCTGCGCGCCACCGTCGCCGCCGGCGGGGCGGGAGAAGATCCGCACCTCGCGGGCACCGGCCTGGTCGGCCTCGCCGACGGTGACCTGGACGTCGACACCGGGTCCTTCGGCGGTCAGGGCCAGCGGGCTCTCCAGGATGAGTTCGGCGACCTGGTCACAACCCGCGTACTCGCCCGCACGCAGGGCGAGTTCGACCAGGGCGGTACCGGGCACGAGGACACGGCCGAGGACCCGGTGGTCGGCGAGCCAGGGATGGGTGCGGGTGGAGATCCTGCCGGTGAGTACGTAGCGGTCGCCGTCGGCGGCCTCGACGCCCGCGGACAGCAGCGGGTGCCCCACGAGGGAGAGCCCGGCGCCGGAGACGTCGGCCGGGCCGCCGGTACCCGGGGAGAGCCAGTAGCGGCGGCGCTGGAAGGCGTAGGTGGGCAGGTCGACGACGCCGGTGGCGTCGGCGGCTTCGGCGGCGTACACCGCGTTCCAGTCGACGTGGACGCCGCCGGTCCACAGCTGGGCCAGGGAGGTCAGGAGCCTGCGGGTGCCGCCGTCGTTCCTGCGCAGGGTGCCGGTGACGGTGGCGGCGCGGGCGCCTGCCGGCTGGTTCGCGACCGCGTCCTGGACCGCGGTCATCAGGACCGGGTGCGGGCTGACCTCCACGAAGGCGGTGTTGCCCTCGTCCAGGAGCAGCTGGATGGTCTCGTGGAAGCGGACGGGCTCGCGCAGGTTGCGGTACCAGTACTCGGCGTCGAGCGTTTCGCCGGGCACGGGCCCGGCGGTGACGGTCGAGTACATCGGGGTGTCCCCGGCGCGCGGGGCGACCGGCGCGGCGAGGTCGAGGAGCTGTTCGCGCACCCGCTCGGTGTGCGGGGTGTGGGACGCGTACTCGATGCCGACCTTCCGCGGCCGCAGCCCGGCGGCCTCGGCCTCGGCGTTCACCTCGGCGAGCGCATCGAGGTCGCCGGCCACCACGGTGGACTCGGGGCCGTTGATCGAGGCGATCCACACTCCGGCCCGGCCCGCGATGAGCGCGGCGGCCCGCTCGGGCGTCGCGGAGAGCGAGTACATGGCGCCCTTGCCCGACAGGTGCTCGTTGAACACCCGGCTGCGCAGGGCCACGAGGCGGGCGCCGTCCGCCAGCGACAGCGCACCGGCCGCGCAGGCGGCGGCTATCTCGCCCTGCGAGTGGCCGACGACGGCGGCGGGCACGACGCCCAGGGAGCGCCACAGCCGCGCGAGGGAGACCATGACGGACCACAGCACGGGCTGGACGACGTCGTCGCGCTCCAGCTTCTCGCCGCTGCGCAGCAGTTCGACCGGGTCCCAGTCGAGGTGCCGGGCCAGCGCGTCGGCGCACTCGCGCATGGCCCCGGCGAACACCGGGGACGCGGCCATGAGGTCGATGGCCATGCCCGCCCACTGGGAACCCTGGCCGGGGAAGACGAACACCACCTTCGCGTCGGACGAGGCGGCCTCGCCCGTCCTGACGTGCGCGGAGGTCTCCTGCCCGGCGACCGCATCGAGACCGGCGAGCAGCCCGTCCCGCTCCCCCGCCAGGACGACGGCACGGTGGCGCAGCGCGGTGCGGTGCAGAGCGAGCGAGCGGCCGGTGCCGAGGATGTCCGCGGCGGGGTCGGCGGCGAACTCGCGCAGCCGGGCCGCCTGTTCGCGCAGGGCGCCGGGGGTGTGGCCCGAGACGACCCACGGCACGGTGGCGCCGTGCGCGGCGAGCGGCGCGGGGGCCTCGGAGGGCGGTGCGGCGGAATCGGCCTCGACGACCTCGACGGCCTCGTTGTCGAACTGCTCCAGGATCACGTGGGCGTTGGTGCCGCTCACGCCGAACGCGGAGATGCCCGCGCGGCGCGGCTGCCCGGTGCTCGGCCAGTCGGTGACCTCGGTGACGAGGCGGACGTCGCCCGTTGTCCAGTCGACGTGCGGGGTGGGCTCGTCGACGTTCAGGGTGGGCGCCACGATGCCGTGCTGGAGGGCGAGCACGGTCTTGATGACGCCGGCCACGCCCGCGGCGGCCGCCGTGTGGCCGATGTTGGACTTCACGGAACCGAGCAACAGCGGGCGGCCTTCGGGGCGGTCCTGGCCGTACGTGGCGAGCAGGGCCTGGGCCTCGATCGGGTCGCCGAGCGTGGTACCGGTGCCGTGCGCCTCGACGACGTCGACCTCGGCGGCCGCCAGCCGGGCGTTGCCGAGCGCCTGGCGGATGACGCGCTGCTGCGCGGGACCGTTGGGCGCGGTCAGACCGTTGGACGCGCCGTCCTGGTTGACGGCGGAGCCGCGCAGCACGGCGAGGACGCGGTGGCCGTTGCGGCGCGCGTCCGAGAGCCGCTCGACGAGCAGCACGCCGACGCCCTCGCCCCAGGCGGTGCCGTCGGCCGCGGCCGCGAACGCCTTGACGCGACCGTCGGAGGCGAGGCCCTGCTGCTTGGTGAACTCGGTGAACATGCTGGGCGTCGACATGATCGTCACACCGCCCGCGAGGGCCATCGTGCACTCGCCCTTGCGCAGTGCGTGCGCGGCCAGGTGCAGCGCGACCAGGGAGGACGAGCAGGCCGTGTCGACAGTGAGCGCCGGGCCCTCGAAGCCGAAGGTGTAGGCGATGCGGCCGGAGGCGACGCTCGCGGCGTTGCCGATGCCCATGAAACCGGCCAGCTCGGACTGGTTGTTGCCGAGCATCAAGGTGGCGTAGTCCTGGCCGTTGGTGCCGACGAAGACACCGGTCCTGCTGCCGCGCAGCGCCCTGGAGTCGATCCCGGCCCGCTCGATGGCCTCCCAGGAGGTCTCCAGGAGGAGGCGCTGCTGCGGATCCATGGCGAGGGCCTCGCGCGGCGAGATCCCGAAGAAGTCCGCGTCGAAGTCGGGGGCGTCGTGCAGGAACGCGGCGGCTCGGGTGGCCGATCCCGCCTCCTGACCGGGGCCGCCCTCGAAGAGCGCGGCCAGGTCCCAGCCGCGGTCCGTGGGGAACTCGCCGACCCCGTCGGCCCCTTGGAGCACCAGGTTCCACAGCTCCTCGGGGGATCCGACGCCGCCGGGGAACCGGCAGCCCATCCCCACGATGGCGATCGGCTCCCGCTCGGCGTCCTCGACCTCGCGCAGTCGGCCCCGGACCTTGTGCAGGTCGGCGCTGACCCGCTTGAGGTAGTCGAGAGTCTTGTCCTCGTCCATGGTGGATCCCATTCGTGTGTCTCGCCGCATGAGGCCTTGCCGCTCGCCGTTCGTGCGCGCGGTTCTACCGGGGTGCGCCGGCTCGTTCGTGCTCAGGGGCCGGCCGTCGTGCGCCGACCCGTTCGTGCTTCCCGGACCGCTGTGGTTCACAGGCCGAGCTCGTTCTCGATGAAGTCGAAGACCTCGTCGCGCGACGCGGACCGCAGGCGCTCGGCCGCCGCCTCGCGGGGCGCGGCCGAGGACCAGCGCTCCGCCAGGGCCGTCAGCCTGGCCAGGACGTCCGGCGAGGGGGCGGCCTGGGCCGCGACC
Organism: Streptomyces sp. NPDC051555; assembly: GCF_044454405.1. NCBI lineage: Bacteria > Bacillati > Actinomycetota > Actinomycetes > Kitasatosporales > Streptomycetaceae > Streptomyces > Streptomyces sp. NPDC051555. The sequence continues at coordinate 620,542 of NZ_JBITDP010000002.1, forward strand.
GCGGCGAGCCTTCCCTCGAGACGGTCGATCTCGGCGAGCACGGACTTCTCCGAGAGTTCGCCCTCACCCAGTTGGGAGCGCAGGTGCTCCGCGAGTTCGGCCGGGGTGGGGTAGTCGAAGATCGCGGTGGCCGACACGGCGAGCCCGGTGGCCCCGGTCAGCCGGTTGCGGAACTCGACCGCCGCGAGCGAGTCGAAGCCCACGTCGCGGAACGGCTTGTCCGCCTCGATCCCCGCGATCCCCGTGTGTCCGAGCACGACCGCCGCATGGGTGCGCACCAGCTCGGTCAGCGCCTGCTGCCGCTCGGCGCCGGAGAGCCCGGAAAGGCGTCGGACGAGCTCGGCGGCGCCGTCCTCGACGGGCTCGGCAGGTGCCTGCGCACGCAGGGCCTCGGGAAGGTCGGACAGCAGGGTGCTGGGCCTCGTCGAGGTGTACGACAGGGCGAACTTCTCCCACTCGACGTCGGCCACCGTCAGGCAGGTCACCCGCTGGTCGATAGCGTGCCGGAGCAGGTCCAGCGCGGTGTCGGGTGCGAGCGCCCGCACGCCGCGTCGGCGCAGTTGCGCCTCGGCGTCGCCCTGGGCCGCCATGCCGCCCTCGCTCCACGGCCCCCACGCCACGGAGGTGGCGACGGCGCCGCGCGCCCTGCGCCGTTCGGCGAGCGCGTCGAGGTAGGCGTTGGCGGCTCCGTAGGCGCCCTGTCCCGCACCACCCCAGATGCCGGCCGTGGAGGAGAACAGCACGAACGCGTCCAGTTCGGTCTCGGCGAAGGCTTCGTCGAGGTGGCGTGCGCCGTCGACCTTGCCCGCGCTGATGGCGGTCACCTCGTGCGCCGGTGTCTCGTCGATGCGACTGGTCTGGGTGACGCCCGCGGTGTGCAGCACCGACGTGACGCGCACACCGTCGGCGGCGAGCTCGCCGAGCAGCGCGTCCAGCGCGCCCCGGTCGGCGACGTCGCACGCGGCGATGGTCACCGTGGCTCCCAGGCCGATCAGTTCGGCTTCCAGGGCCGCGGCCCCGGGAGCCCGGCGGCCCCTGCGGCTGGTCAGCACCAGGTGTTCCACGCCAGAGCGCGCCAGCCAACGGGCCACGTGGGCGCCCAGGGCGCCGGTGCCGCCGGTGACCAGGGCCGTGCCGCGCGGGGAACGGCCCACGCTGTCCACCGTGACCGCGAGGGCGGCGCGCCGCAGCCGCCGGGCGAGGATTCCGCCGACGCGCAGCGCCACCTGGTCCTCGCCGGTGGTCCCGGTCAGGACGGCGCCCAGGCGTGCGGTGTCCCGTGCCCCGAACTCCTCGGGCAGGTCGATGAGACCGCCCCAGCGGTCCGGGTGCTCCAGCGCGGCCACGCGGCCGAGGCCCCACACCTGCGCCTGCCCCGGCCTGGTCTCCTCGGCGGCGACGGCGACGGCGCCCTGGGTGACGCACCACAGGGGTGCCGACACGTCCGCCTCGCCCAGGGCGCGCACCAGCGCGTGGGTGGCGGCCAGCAGCCAGGCGTCGCCCGGTCCCTCCGCCAGCGCCAGGAGGGACAGCACTCCGCGCACGGGTGTGTCCGCGACCGCCGCACGGAGCCGCTCGGCGAGGGTGTCGGGGTCCGTGGCGCCCTCCAGGTCGGCGGAGACGTCCACGGTCACGACATCGAGGCCCTGCCGCTCCAGCGTGGCCACACACTCCGCGGCTGCCGTGCCACCCGCGGTGATCTTCAGCCAGGTGCCGGTCGGTTGTGCGGCCGGTTCGGCGAGGGGACGCCAGTTCACGTCGTAGCAGAGCGCGCCGAGGTCGGAACGCTCCTTGGACCTGCGGCGCCAGTCGGCGAGGACCGGAAGGATCTCCCGCAGCGGCGCCTGCCGCTCCCCCTCGTCGACGCCCAGGGTGCGGGACAGGACCTCGATGTCCTCGCCCTCCACCGCGGACCAGAAGGCCTGGTCGAGCTCAGAGGCGTGCTCCTCACCGGTGGCGGCGGGGGCGTCCAGCCAGTAGCGCTGTCGGTTGAAGGCGTACGTGGGCAACGCGACCCGGCGCCCGGGACGCAGCACCGGCCACGAGACCGCAGTACCCCGCACATGCAACCGCGCCAGACCCTGGACGAACGAGGCCAACTCACCCTGCCCCACCCGCACCGAAGGAATCGCGACCACACCCTCACCACGACCCTGCACCAGACCCGAGAGCACCGCCTCAGGACCCACCTCGACAAAATCGGTCACACCCCGACCCACCAAGCACTCCACACCATCCCCGAACCGCACCGCCTCCCGGGCATGCCGCACCCAATACTCCACCGAAGCCAACTCACCCGCCACCGCCAGCGAACCGGTCACATTCGACACCACAGCCACACCCGGCTCACCGAACGACACCGAACGCAACACCGCCGCGAACTCCTCCAACACCGGCTCCACCAAAGGCGAATGGAACGCCTGACTCACCCGCAACCTCCGCACGCGACACCCAGCCGCCCGCGCCAGCTCCTCCACCCTCCCCACAGCCACCTCAGCACCCGAAACAACCACCGAAGACGGCCCGTTCACCGCACCCACCGACACCGAACCACCCACCCCGACCCCAGCGATCCACCCCAGAACCTGCTCCTCCGACGCCTCCAACGACACCATCACCCCACCCACCGGCAACGCCTGCATCAAACGCCCACGCGCAGCCACCACCCGCACCGCATCCTCAAGCGACCACACACCCGCCACATACGCCGCAACCAACTCACCCACCGAATGACCCATCACAAAATCAGGCCGCACCCCACACCGCTCCAACAACCGGAACAACGCCACCTCAAAAGCAAACAAACCCGACTGCGTATACACCGTCTCATCAATCAGACCCGCTACATCCGAACCCTCCTCAGCCCACAACACCTCACGCAAAGGCACCTCCAACAACCCGTCAAAAGCACCACACACCTCCTCGAACACCTCACCGAACACCGGCAAAGCCACCAACTCACGCCCCATACCCACCCGCTGAGACCCCTGACCCGAAAACACCAGAGCCAGGGATCGACCCGACTTCGCGCGGTCCAGGACGGTGTGCGGATCGGGCTCGCCGGAGATGACGGCGTCGAGGCCGCGCAGGAGCTCCTGGCGGGTGTGGCCCGTGACCACGGCGCGGTGCTCCATGGCGGAGCGTGCGGAGAGCAGCGACCAGGCAACGTCCCCGTCGGACGCCTCCGCCACCGCCGCGGACTCCCGCAGCCGCGCGGCCTGCCCGCGCAACCCCGCAGCCGAACGCGCCGACAGCACCCAGGGCACGACAACACCCGTCGACTCCACCGACGGCTCGGCGAGAGGAGCATCCGCGGGCACGGTCGCCGGATCGGCCGGCGCCTGCTCCAACACCACGTGCGCGTTCGTACCGCTGATGCCGAACGAGGAAACGGCCGCCCGGCGCGGACGCCCCGTCTCCGGCCACGCACGACTCTCCGTGACCAGCTCCACCGCACCCGAAGCCCAATCCACATGCGGCGTCGGCTCATCCACGTGCAATGTCTTCGGCACCACACCGTGCCGCAGGGCGAGCACCATCTTGATGATCCCGCCGACACCGGCGGCTGCCTGCGTGTGACCGACGTTGGACTTCAACGAGCCCATCAGGAGCGGTTGTTCGCCGGCGCGGTCCTGGCCGTAGGTCGCGAGGAGCGCCTGGGCCTCGATCGGGTCGCCGAGCGTGGTACCGGTGCCGTGCGCCTCGACGACGTCGACCTCGGCAGCCGTGACACCCGCACTGGCCAGCGCCTGACGGATCACCCGCTGCTGCGAGGGGCCGTTGGGCGCGGTCAGGCCGTTGGACGCGCCGTCCTGGTTCACCGCCGAACCCCGCACCACGGCGAGCACCTCGTGCCCATTGCGCCGCGCGTCCGACAAGCGCTCCACAAGGAGCAGGCCCACGCCCTCCGACCACGTGGTGCCGTCGGCGCCGGCCGCGAAGGACTTGCAGCGGCCGTCGGGCGCCAGGCCCTGCTGGCGGCTGAACGAGACGAAGGAGTCCGGGGTCGCCATGACGGCGACGCCACCGGCCACGGCCAGGGTGCACTCGCCCTGCCGCAGCGCCTGCACCGCCTGGTGCAGCGCCACCAGCGACGACGAACACGCCGTGTCCACCGTCACCGCAGGACCCTCGAACCCGAACGTGTAGGAGATGCGGCCGGTCGCGATGCTGCCGGTGTTGCCGTTGTCGAGGAAGCCCGCGAGCTCCTCGGGGACGGAGTGCAGCCGGGCGGCGTAGTCGTGGTACATGAGCCCGGCGAACACGCCGACCCTGCTGCCGCGCACGGCCGCGGGGTCGATCTGCGCGTACTCGAACGCCTCCCAGGTGGTCTCCAGGAGGAGCCGCTGCTGCGGGTCCATGGCGAGCGCCTCGCGCGGCGAGATCCCGAAGAACTCGGGGTCGAAATCAGCGGCGTCGTGCAGGAATCCGCCCTCGCCGACATAGCTGGTGCCCGCGCGCCGGCCGTCCCGGTCGACGAGCTCGCGCACGTTCCAGCCGCGGTCCTCCGGGAACGGCGTGACACCGTCCCTGCCCTCGGCGACCAGCTGCCACAGTTCCTCGGGCGTGCGGACGCCGCCGGGGTAGCGGCAGCTCATGCCGATGATGGCGATCAGGTCGTCGTCGCCGGACACCACCGGCGCCGCGAGGGCCGGGGCCGCCGCGTCGACTTCGTCGCCGACGAGTTCGGCGCGCAGGTGGCGGGCGAGCGCCACCGGCGTCGGGTAGTCGAAGACGAGGGTGGCGGGCAACCGCACCCCGGTGGCCGTGGCCAGCTGGTTGCGCAGGTCCACCGCGGTGAGCGAGTCGAATCCGAGCTCGGAGAAGGCCCGGTCGGAGTCCAGGTCGCTGTCGGGCGCGTAGCCGAGTGCGGCGGTGACGTGCCGCAGCACCAGCTGCAGCAGCGCCTCTTCGCGGGCGGCGGCGGACAGTGCGCGCAGCCGGTCGCGGAGCCCGCCGGTGGGTTCGGCGCCCGCGGCCCGCCGGGTGGTGGCGCGGACGAGGCCGCGCATCACCGGGGGGATTCCGGCGGCTTCACCACGGGCGGCGGCCGGGTCGAACGCCATCGGGACGAGCACCGGTTCACCCGCGGCGAGCGCCGCGTCGAACAGCGTGAGACCGTCCTCGACGGACAGGGCCGACATGCCGCCGCGGGAGGCGCGGGCGCGGTCCTGCTCGCTCATGACGCCCGACATGGTGCTGCGCTGCTCCCACAGGCCCCAGGCCAGCGCGTGCGCGCTGAGCCCCTGGGCCCTGCGGTGCTCGGCCAGGGCGTCGAGGAAGGTGTTGGCCGCGGCGTAGTTGGCCTGGCCGGCCGCGCCGAGGATGCCGGCCGCGGAGGAGAACAGGACGAAGAAGTCCAGGTCCGAGGTGAGTTCGTGCAGGTTCCAGGCGGCCTGCGACTTGGGCCGCAGCACGGTGTCGACCCGCTCGGGGGTCAGCGAGGAGATGACCCCGTCGTCCACGACGCCCGCGGAGTGCACCACACCGCGCAGCGGCCGATCGGCAGGGATGCCCCCGAGGACGGCGGCCAGGCTGTCCCGGTCCGCCACGTCGCAGGCGGCGACCGTGGTCTCGGCGCCGAGAGCGGCGAGTTCGGCCACCAACTCCTGCGCACCCGCGGCCTGCGGGCCCTGGCGGCCGAGCAGCAGCAGATGGCGTACGCCGTGCTCGCCCGCCAGGTGACGGGCCACGGCACTGCCGAGGACGCCGGTGCCGCCGGTGATGAGGACGGTCCCGTTCGGGTCCCAGAGCGGCGCCTCCTCGTCCTCGGTCTGCTCGGCGGGGGCGGCCGGGGCCACGCGGGCCAGTCGGGGCGCCCACAACGCGCCGTCGCGGAGAGCCAGTTCGGGCTCGCCCGCCGCGAGGGCGGTCCGCAAGCCCGGCACCAGGAGCGCCGCCGTGCCCTCGGCGGGATCGGCCGGAAGGTCGAACTGCACGATGCGGTCCGGGTGTTCGGACTGGGCCGAGCGCAGCAGACCGCGGGCCGCGGCCTGCGCCGGGTCGGGGCCCAGTCCGGCGGTGGTGGCCGCGAGGATCGCCGCGTTGCGGGTGAGCAGCACCAGCCGGGACGGGGCGAACCTGTCGTCGTCGAGCCAGGCCTGCGCCGTCTCCAGCGCCCAGACGGTGGCAGCCTTCGTGGCCTCCGGTACGTCGGCCGAGGAGTCGGGGCAGGCGACGACGACGGTCTCCGGCACCGCGGTTCCCGCGTCGATCACCGCGGCGAGGTCAGCGAGATTCCCGTACACCTCGCTGTCGACGTCCGCGGCGCGGACGAGCACGGCGGCGTCGTCACCGATGACGGCCCAACGGGGCCGGGAGGTGTCGCCCGCCACCGGGGGCAGTTCGACCCAACCGGGGCGGTACAGCCAGTCGTTGTGGCCGCGCGCTGCGCGCAGCTGGCCGCCGGTGACCGGGCGCAGGACGAGTTTGTCGACGGAGGCCAGCAGCTGCCCGCTCCCGTCGGTCATGGTGACCGTGACAGCGCCGGCACCCGCCGGGGCGAGACGGACACGTACGGCGGCCGCACCCGTGGCGTACAGGCGCACGCCTTCCCAGGCGAACGGCAGGCCGCGCGGCGACTCGTCGTCGCCGGAGCCCTCCAGTAGGGACACGCCGTGCAAGGCCGCGTCGAGCAGCGCGGGGTGCAGGCAGAAGTCGCCCGCGTCGCCCGCGTCGCCCGCGTCGCCCGCGTCGCCGCCCTCGGGCAGCCGCACCTCGGCGAACACCTCGGAGCCGCGGCGCCACGCCGCCGTGAGCCCCTGGAAGCTGGGGCCGTAGGCGAAGCCACCCTCTCTCATCGTGTCGTAGAGGCCGTCCACCTGGGCGGGTTCGGCGCCCTCCGGCGGCCACGCCTGGGATGCGGGGAGCGGCCCTGGTGCCGCCTGGGCCGGGGACATCACACCAGTGGCGTGGGTGACCCAGGCTCCGGCGTCGCCGGTCCTCGCGTACACCGCGAAGGAGCGACGTCCTTCCTCGTCCGCGTCGTCCGCCGTCAGCTGGACCCGCGCGGTGACACCTTCGGGAAGCACCAGCGGGGCGTGCAGCGTCAGTTCCTCGACGCCGGCGCAGCCGACTTCGTCGCCGGCCCGCAGCGCCATCTCGACGAATCCCGCGCCGGGGAAGAGCACGGTGCCGAGCACCGCGTGGTCGGCCAGCCAGGGCAGCTCCGCCAGCGAGAGCCTGCCGGTGAGGAGCACGCCGTCGCCATCGGCCAGGCCGACCCTGGCGCCGAGCAGCGGGTGCCCTGTGGTTTCGAGGCCCACGGACCCGATGGCCGCGTCCACACCGGCCGGTGCGGAGCGCCGGGGCCAGTAGCGCTGTCGGTCGAAGGCGTACGTGGGCAACGCGACCCGGCGCCCGGGACGCAGCACCGGCCACGAGACCACAGTGCCCCGCGCATACAACCGCGCCAGACCCTGGACGAACGAGGCCAACTCACCCTGCCCCACCCGCACCGAAGGAATCGCGACCACACCCTCACCACGACCCTGCACCAGACCCGAGAGCACCGCCTCAGGACCCACCTCGACAAAATCGGTCACACCCCGACCCACCAAGCACTCCACACCATCCCCGAACCGCACCGCCTCCCGGGCATGCCGCACCCAATACTCCACCGAAGCCAACTCACCCGCCACCGCCAGCGAACCGGTCACATTCGACACCACAGCCACACCCGGCTCACCGAACGACACCGAACGCAACACCGCCGCGAACTCCTCCAACACCGGCTCCACCAAAGGCGAATGGAACGCCTGACTCACCCGCAACCTCCGCACGCGACACCCAGCCGCCCGCGCCAACTCCTCCACCCTCCCCACAGCCACCTCAGCACCCGAAACAACCACCGAAGACGGCCCGTTCACCGCACCCACCGACACCGAACCACCCACCCCGACCCCAGCGATCCACCCCAACGCCTGCTCCTCCGACGCCTCCAACGACACCATCACCCCACCCACCGGCAACGCCTGCATCAAACGCCCACGCGCAGCCACCACCCGCACCGCATCCTCAAGCGACCACACACCCGCCACATACGCCGCAACCAACTCACCCACCGAATGACCCATCACAAAATCAGGCCGCACCCCACACCGCTCCAACAACCGGAACAACGCCACCTCAAAAGCAAACAAACCCGACTGCGTATACACCGTCTCATCAATCAGACCCGCAACATCCGAACCCTCCTCAGCCCACAACACCTCACGCAAAGGCACCTCCAACAACCCATCAAAAGCACCACACACCTCCTCGAACACCTCACCGAACACCGGCAAAGCCACCAACTCACGCCCCATACCCACCCGCTGAGACCCCTGACCCGAAAACACCAGAGCCAAGCGACGGACGCCCGCGGTGACGTCGCGCACCACGTTCCCGGCCGGCTCTCCGGCGGCCAGGGCCTCCAGGCCCGCCAGGAACGCGGCGCGGTTCTCGCCGAGCACGACGGCGCGGTGTTCCATGGCGGATCGTGCGGAGAGCAGGGACCAGGCAACGTCCGCGTCGGACGCCTCCGCCACCGCCGCGGACTCCCGCAGCCGCGCGGCCTGCCCACGCAACCCGGCAGCGGACCGCGCGGACAGCACCCACGGCACCACAGCACCCGAGGACTCCACCGACGGCTCGACGGGAGAGGTATCCGTGGGGGCAGTCCGACCATCGGCCGGCGCCTGCTCCAGCACCACGTGCGCGTTCGTACCGCTGATGCCGAACGAGGAAACGGCCGCCCGGCGCGGACGCCCCGTCTCCGGCCACGCACGACTCTCCGTCACCAACTCCACCGCACCCGACGCCCAATCCACATGCGGCGTCGGCTCATCCACATGCAACGTCCTCGGCACCACACCGTGCCGCATCGCCTCGACCATCTTGATGACGCCCGCGACACCGGCCGCGGCCTGGGTGTGGCCGATGTTGGACTTCACCGAGCCGAGCAGCAGCGGCTCGCCCTCGGGCCGGTCCTTGCCGTACGTGGCGAGCAGCGCCTGGGCCTCGATCGGGTCACCGAGCGAGGTTCCGGTGCCGTGCGCCTCGACGGCGTCGACGTCGGCGGTGGTGAGCCCGGCGTTGGCGAGCGCCTGGCGGATGACGCGCTGCTGCGCGGGACCGCTCGGCGCGGTCAGGCCGTTGGACGCGCCGTCCTGATTGAGCGCGGAGCCACGCACCACGGCGAGCACGTCGTGCCCGTTGCGCCGCGCGTCCGACAACCGCTCCACCAGGAGCAGGCCCACGCCCTCCGAGAAGCCGGTCCCGTCCGCGTCCGCGGAGAACGCCTTGCAGCGGCCGTCCTGGGACAGTCCACGCTGCCTGCTGAAGGAGACGAGGAGTCGAGGAGTCGGCATGACGGCGACGCCACCGGCCACGGCCAGGGTGCACTCGCCCTGCCGCAGCGCCTGCACCGCCTGGTGCAGCGCCACCAGCGACGACGAACACGCCGTGTCCACCGTCACCGCAGGACCCTCGAACCCGAACGTGTAAGAGACGCGGCCGGAAGCCACGCTGGCCGCATTGCCGGTGAGCAGGTGACCGTCGAGACCGTCCTCCGTGGTGAACAGGTCGGTGCTGTAACCGGAAACGGCGCCGCCGATGAAGATGCCGGTCGGGGTGGAGCGCAGGGTGCCGGGGTCGATGCCGGCCCGCTCCAGCGCCTCCCAGGTGGCCTCAAGGAGCAGCCGCTGCTGCGGGTCCATGGCCAGGGCCTCGCGGGGCGAGATCCCGAAGAACTCCGCGTCGAAGTCCGCGACGCCGTCGATGAATCCGGCGGTACGGGAGTAGGAGCTGCCCACGCGGGCCGGGTCCGGGTCGAACACGGCGTCCACATCCCAGCCGCGGTCGGTGGGGTAGTCGCCCATGGCGTCGCGTTCGTCGGTGAGCAGTTGCCACAGCTCTTCGGGCGAGCCGACACCGCCGGGGAAACGGCAGCTCATACCGATGATGACGATCGGGTCGTCGTCGGAGGCGACAGTGACCGGTACGGCGGTGGGGGTTACACGGTCCCGGCCGCTTTCACTGTCGATACCGAGCCGGATGGCGACTTCGGCGGCGAGGGCTGCGGGCGTGGGATGGTCGAAGACAGCGGTCACCGACAGGCGCAGCCCGGTGGCGGACCCGATCCGATTGCGCAGCTCGACAGCGGTCAGCGAATCGAAACCGATGTCGCGGAAAGCACGGTCGGCCTCCACCATCTCGGCGGTGCCGTGGCCGAGGACGAGGGCGGCCTGGGCACGCACCAGCTCCGTCAGCTCGCGGTCGCGCTCAGCCGGGGCCAGCGCAGCCAGGCGCTCGCGCAGCCCGTCGCCACTGCCCACGGAGGTGTTCGCGGCCGCTCGCTTGGCCGTGGTGCGCACCAGAGCACGGAACAGCGGCGCCAGAGGGCGCTGCTCGCGCAGCGTCGCCAGATCGAGACGAACCGGAACGGTGTGCGAGAGCGGCAGGCGCACCGCCACGTCGAAGAGAGCAAGACCCTCCTCCGTGGCGAGCGCCCTGATACCGGCCCTGCGCATCCGGTCCAGGTCAGCGGTCCCCAACGCACCGGTCATCGCACTGCGATCCGCCCACAACCCCCACGCCAGAGAATGCGCGGGCAGCCCCTGGACGCGCCGCTCCTGCGCGAGAGCGTCCAGGAAGGAGTTCGCCGCCGCATAGCCGCCTTGCCCGGGAGAACCGAAGACTCCGGCAGCCGAGGAGAACAGCACGAACAGCGCGAGGTCCCGGCCACGAGTGAGCTCATGCAGATTCCACGCCGCATCCACCTTCGGACGAAGCACCGTATCCAGACGCTCAGGAGTCAGCCCGGCAACGACACCATCGTCCAAGGCTCCAGCGGCGTGCACCACACCACACAGCCCGTCGAGCCCGTCCAGGAGAATACCGAGGGCGGCACGATCGGCGGCGTCGCAAGCCTCCACGCGCACGCTCGCACCCAGCGCGCTCAGTTCGGCAACCAACTCCCCAGCGCCCGGGGCATCCGGGCCCCGGCGGCCGGTGAGCACCAGATCCCTCACACCATGCTCAACAACGAGGTGGCGGGCCACCGCCGACCCAATGACACCCGTACCACCAGTCACCAACACGGTCCCGGTCAACGCGGACCGCGGGTTGGTCAGGACCACCTTGCCGATGTGCCGGGCCTGACTCATATGCCGGAAAGCCTGCGGAGCCTGACGCGTATCCCACGCGGTCACCGGCAGCGGCACAAGCTCCCCACGAGCGAAAAGCTCAGCCAAGTGCGTGAGCATCTCACCAAGCCGATCAGCACCCGCCTCACCCAGATCGAAAGCCCGATAGCGCACCCCACCATGGGCCGCCGCCACCTCCTCCGCATCACGGATATCGGTCTTGCCCATCTCCAAGAACCGGCCACCCCGCGGCAGCAACCGCAGCGAAGAGTCCACGAACTCCCGCGCCAGACTGTTGAGAACAACATCAACACCCCGGCCCCCGCTCTGCTCCAAGAACCGGTCCGCGAACTCCACACCCCGCGAGGAAGCCAAACGCCCCGCGCCGACACCGGACTCACGAACCGTGGACCACTTGCCCTCACTCGCCGTCGCATACACCTCGACCCCAAGGTGCCTGGCCAACTGAACCGCGGCCATACCCACCCCGCCCGCCGCCGCATGCACCAACAACGACTCACCCTCACGCAACCCGGCCAAATCGACCAACGCGTAATAGGCAGTCAAAAACGTCACAGGCACCGACGCCGCCCCAGCGAACGACCACCCAGCAGGCATCGCAACAATCATCCGACTGTCGGCCACCGCCGAGGGACCCGCATACGAACCGGACAACAGACCCATCACCCGATCACCCACCGCGAACCCGGACACCCCCGGGCCCACCTCCGTCACCACCCCCGCACCCTCACTACCGAACAACGCCTCGGTTTCGGGGACAGCGCCGTCGCCATCAGCACCCGACAGCCCCGCAGTTTTGGCGACGACGCCCAACGCTACGAGTACGTCACGGAAGTTGACGCCGGTGGCACGTACGGCGACCCGCACCTGCCCCTCTCCGAGGGGCTCGGCGGCGCGCGGGGCGGCCACCAGGCGCAGCCCGTCCAGGGTGCCGCCCGTTTCCAGTTCCACCCCCCAGACGTCCGCGTCGGGCAGGGCCAGGGTGCCGGCGCCGGTGGTGGAGACCCGACCGAGCCGGGGCACGAACACCGTGCCGGAACGCAGCGCGAGGGCGGACTCGTCAGCGGCCACCGCATCGGCGACCGCGGCGGGCAGGGCCGCGGCGGACTCCGCGGCCCCGTCCAGGTCGACCAGCAGGAAACGCCCCGGATTCTCGGAGGACGCCGTGCGGATCAGGCCCTGCACCGCCGCCTGCCCGGGTTCGGGCCGCTCGCCAGGTGCCACGACAACGCCTGTGCGGGTCACCACCGCGAGGCGCGCCTCTTCCAGCTCCGCGAGACCGAGCCACTCCTGCACGGTGGCGAGCACGGAGGCCAGCATCGCGCGGATGGCGGCGGGGGTGTCCCCGGTCGCGGTTCGCAGGCAGGGCAGGAGCACGGTTTCGGGCACGGCGCCGCCACGGCGGACGCTCTCGGCGAGCGCGGCGAGGTCCTCGTAACTCGGCAGACCGAGCTCTCCCAGACCATCACCCAGGACCACGGCGGAACCGGGAACAGCAGTGAGGTGACCAGACCTGCCGGGCAGCAAAGCCCAGTTGAGCTCGTACAGCGATTCAACGCTCTGCCCGGAGAGCGTGTCAGCGGTGAGCGGGCGCGAGGTGAGCGTGTCGATGGTGAGCACCGGAAGGCCGGTGCCGTCGGTCAGCCGCACCGCGATCGAGTCAGCGCCCGTCGGCGTCAGCCGGACCCGTGCCGCGGTGGCGCCGGTCGCGTGGAGGCGAACCCCGGCGGCGGAGAACGGCATCATCCGCTCGCCGCCGTCCTCCAGCAACGTCACCAGACCCGTCTGGAGCGCCGCGTCGACGAGCGCAGGGTGCACCCCGAACCGCCCGGCATCCCGCTCGGCGCCCTCCGGCAGTACGACATCGGCGAACAACTCCTCGCCGCGCCGCCACACCGCCCGTACGCCCTGGAAGATCGGACCGTAGCCGTACCCGGTGGCCGCCAGGCGGTCGTAGAACCCGTCGATGTCCACGGCCTGCGCGCCCGCGGGCGGCCAGGCGGTGTCGGCCGTGGCCTGCTCATCGGCGAGTGCGTCGGGCGCCGCGATCAGCAGCCCCTCGGCGTGGCAGACCCACTCCGCACCATCGTCCTCCTGGCCCGGCCGCACCGCCCGGGAGTGCAGGCGCGCCGCGCGCCGGCCCTGCTCGTCGGGAGAATCGACGGCGACCTGGATATCGACCCCGGCGTCGCCGGCCGGTACGACCAGCGGGGCCTGCAGGACGAGCTCGTCAAGGATCTCACAGCCAACGCTCTCGCCCGCCCGCAGCATCAGTTCGAGCATGGCGGCCCCGGGCACCAGGACCCGGCCCAGCACCGCGTGACCGGCGAGCCAGGAATGCGTGTGCAGGGAGATCCGGCCCGTGAAGAGGTGGCCCTCGCCGTTCGCGAGCGTGATACCGGCAGCCAGCAGCGGGTGACCGAGCGAGGAGAGCCCGGCCCCGGACACCTCAGTGGTACCGGCCGCACCGTCCATCCAGTAGTGCCGGCGTTGGAAGGCATACGTGGGCAACCCGACCCGGCACGCACCACTGCCGGCGAACACACCCTGCCACTCCGGCTCCACACCCCGCACCCACAGCTCCGCCAGCGAAGTGAGGAAGCGCCGGACACCGCCCTCCTCACGCCGCAACGTGCCGACCCCGTGCACCTCCACGCCCACGGCCTCACCGGTCTCCTCCACCGAAGACGTCAGCACCGGATGCGGACTGACTTCGACGAAGGTGGTGTGACCCGCAGCAATCAGCTCCCCCACCGTGTCGAGGAACCGCACCGGCTGCCGCAGATTGCGGTACCAGTACTCCGCATCAGCCGCACCGTCCTCAAGGAGCCCACCCGTAACCGTCGAGTACATCGGTACGTCACCCGCACGCGACACCACCGGAGCAGCCAGCTCCAGCAAAGCCTCACGCAACTGCTCCACCTGCGGAGTGTGCGACCCGTAATCCACCGGAATACGACGCGCCCGAACCTCATCCCGCTCACACACGGCCATCAGCTCGTCCAGCGCTTCGGCCTCACCAGCCACCACCGTCGAACGCGGACCATTGACCGTGGCAACGCTGACCCGACCCGCCCAGGGCTCGATCAACTCCAACGCCGCGACCTCGCCGAGCGGCACGGACACCATGCCACCCTGGCCCGCCAACTCCCGCCCGATCAACTGACTGCGCAACGCCACAATCCGCGCCGCATCCTCCAGCGAGAGGACCCCAGCCACCACAGCAGCCGCCAACTCACCCTGCGAATGACCCACTACAGCAGCCGGCTGGACACCCGACGCACGCCACACCGCCGCGAGCGACACCATGACCGCCCACAGCATCGGCTGGACCACATCCACCCGATCCAACGACGGCGCACCCTCACGCTCCCGCAGGACATCGACCGGAACCCAATCGACATACGCCGCCAACGCAGCCGCACACTCACCGAACCGCTCCGCGAACACCGGCGAAGAATCCAACAGCCCCACCGCCATCCCGGCCCACTGCGAACCCTGACCCGGGAAGACGAACACCACGTCCGAAGTGCCCTCCGACGCCACACCCGTGACCACACCTGCCGCCGGTCCGCCTTCTTCCAGGGCCTGCAGGGCGGCGAGCAGTTCCTCCTGGTCCGCGCCGAGCAGCACGGCCCGGTGCCCGAGTGCCGCCCGCGAAGATGCCAGCGACCAGCCCAGGTCGGCGATCGAGGACTCGGAGGAGGCCACGAACGGGCGTAGCCGCTCCGCCTGCCCGCGCAGCCCGGCCGCCGACCTGCCCGAGAGCACCCACGGCACGACACCACCGCGGGAGACGAGGCCGGCCGGACCGGACTCGACCTCGGCCGCGGCCTCGGGAGTCTCCTCGGCCGGGGCCTGCTCAAGGATGATGTGCGCGTTCGTCCCGCTCACACCGAACGACGAGACACCCGCACGGCGTGCGCGGCCCGTCTCGGGCCACGGACGCTCCTCGGTCACCAGCTCCACGGCGCCCGCGGTCCAGTCCACATGCGGCGTGGGCTCATCGACGTGCAGCGTCTTGGGCACCACACCGTGCCGCATCGCCTCGACCATCTTGATCACACTCGCCACACCCGCGGCAGCCTGCGTGTGACCGATGTTGGACTTCAGCGAGCCGAGCAGCAGCGGCCGCTTCTCGGGCCGGTCCTGGCCGTACGTGGCGAGCAGCGCATCCGCCTCGATCGGGTCGCCCAGCTTGGTACCCGTGCCATGCGCCTCGACCACGTCCACCTGCGCGGGAACGAGTCCGGCGCTGTCCAGCGCCTGCCGGATCACCCGCTGCTGCGCGGGGCCGTTGGGCGCGGTCAGACCGTTGGACGCGCCGTCCTGGTTGACCGCCGAACCACGGATCACGGCAAGCACCTGGTGGCCGTTGCGGCGCGCGTCCGAGAGCCGCTCCACCAACAGCAGGCCCACACCCTCCGCCGCGCTCATACCATCGGCGGAGGCGGCGAACGCCTTGCAGCGACCGTCCCGCGCCAGCCCCTGCTGCCGGCTGAGCCCCACGAACACTTCGGGCGTCGACATGATCATCACGCCGCCCGCGAGCGCCATCGAGCACTCGCCGAGCTGCAGCGCGTTGATCGCCAGGTGCAGCGCCACCAGCGACGACGAGCACGCCGTGTCGACGGTGAGTGCCGGGCCTTCGAGGCCCAGGGTGTAGGAAATCCGGCCGGAGATGACGCTGTCGGCGCGGCCGGTGAGGAGATAGCCCAGCGCCTCTTCGGGGGCGGTGGTCGGATCGCCGTACCCGTGGAAGCTGGAGCCCACGAAGACACCGGTGTCGCTGCCACGGAGCGTGGTGGGGTCGATGCCGGAGCGCTCGAACAGCTCCCAGGAGGTCTCCAGGAGCAGCCGCTGCTGCGGATCCATGGCCAGGGCCTCGCGCGGGGATATCCCGAAGAAACCGGCGTCGAACTTCCCCGCGTCGTGCAGGAATCCGCCCTCGGCCACGTACGAGGAGCGGGGGCGCTCGCCGGTCACGTCGATCAGCGAGGCAGGATCCCAGCCGCGGTCGTCGGGCAGGCCCGTAATGGCGTCGCCGCCCTCGGAGAGCAGCTGCCACAGGTCCTCGGGCGAGTCGACACCGCCGGGAAGGTGGCAGCTCATGCCGACGATCGCCACCGGCTCGCTGCCGGCCGACTCCACGGCCTTCAGCCGTGACTTCGTCTCCTTCAGCTCGGCGGTCACGCGCTTGAGGTAGTCGAAGAGCTTCTCTTCATTCGGCATGCGCGGCGGGTCCATTCCTTAGCAGCACTAACAGGGTCGGCAGTCGTGTTCCGGGTGGAGTCACAAGGGCGGCGCGCAGCGCGTCCGGCCGGTGCGGATCACGGCTCTCCCAGCTCGTCATCGATCATTGCGAACACTTCGTCCTGGGAGGCTCCCTGCAGGTCCCAGCTCTGCGCGGCCCCGCCGCCCGAGGTGACCACCGAGTCGGGGCTGACACGGCGCAGCAGTTTCTCCAGCCGCTCCGCCACCTCGCCCCTGACCGGGTCGTCGTCACGCAGGGTTGCCAACTCGACGTCCAGGCGGTCCAGTTCGGCCAGCACCGGGCTGGTGCACGTCTCGTCGCCGACCAACAGGTCGCGCAGATAGCCGACGAGGTCGGCGACCGTCGGATAGTCGAAGACGAGCCCGGCCGGCAGCTTGTGGCCGACCACTCCGCCGAGGCGGTTGCGCAGCTCCACCGCGGTGACCGAGTCCAGGCCGAGCTCCGCGAACGAGCGGGTGAGCGACACCGATTCGGCTCCGTCGTGGCCGAGGACGGCCGCGGCGTGGGTACGGACCGCCTCGCGCAGCACCCGGTCCTGCTCCTTACGAGCCAGGCCGGACAGACGCTCGGCAAGCCGGGGGCCCGCCGTGCCGCCGGTACCCACCCCGTCCGCAGCCGTGTCCCGGGGGCGCTGGACCTCCGCGAGGCCGTACAGCAGAGGACTGGGTCGCGCGGCGGTGTAAGCGCGCTGGAACTTGTCCCACTCGATGTCGGCGAGGACCACGAAGGTGTCGTCGCCCGCCAGGGCCCGCTCCATGGCGAGGGTGGCGCGCTGCGGGTCCATGAGCGGCACGCCGTGCCTGCGGCGCAGATCAGCGACGGCCTCCTTCTCCGCCATGCCGCCCTGGGCCCAGGCGCCCCAGCCGATGGAGGTCGCCACGTGGCCATGGGCCCTGCGGTACCAGGCCAGGGCGTCCAGGTAGGCGTTGCCCGGGGCGTAGTTGCCCTGGCCCGCGGCGCCGAAGGTGCCCGCCGTGGAGGAGAAGAGCACGAAGGCCGACAGGTCCACGTCCGCGGTCAACTCGTGGAGGTTCCACGCGGCACCCGCCTTCGAGCGGAACGAGGCGGCTACGCGGGGAAGGGTCAGCGTCTCCAGCGGGCCGTCGTCCAGGGCGGCGGCGGTATGGAAGACCGCGGTCAGCGGCAGCTCCTCCGGGATGCCGGCCAGGGCGTCCGCCAATGCGTCGCGGTCACCCGCGTCGCAGGACACGACCGTCACCCGCGCGCCCGCTGCGCTCAGTTCGGCCCGCAGCGCGTCGGCGCCCTCGGCATCGGGGCCGCTCCTGCTCAGGAGCATCAGGTGCTCGGCGCCTTGCTCGGCGAGCCGGCGTGCGATGTGGCCGCCGAGCGCGCCGGTACCGCCGGTGATCAGGACGGTGCCCTTGGGGGGCTGCCAGGCGCCGTCCCGTCCCGCGGACGCGGCGACGCGCACCAGCCTCCTCGCGAGGACGCCGGAGGGGCGCACCGCGAGCTGGTCCTCGCCGCTCGCGCCGGTCAGCAGGGCGCAGAGCCGGTCGATGTCCCGCTCCCCGGGTTCGGCGGGCAGGTCGATCAGGCCGCCCCAGCGGTCCGGGTTCTCCTGGGCCGCTACCCGGCCGAGTCCCCACACCATCGCCTGGCGGGGTCCGGTGAGTTCGGCGCCGCCGCCGGTGGTGACCGCGCCGCTGGTGACGCACCACATGGGGGCGGTGACCGCGGTGGTGGCCAGCGCCTGGATCAGCCCGAGGGTGCGGGTGAAGCCGAGGGGCACGCCGGGGTGCGCCGGGTGGGAGTCCTCGTCCCGTCCGGTCAGCGCGAGTACTCCGGCCGCGTGCTCGTGTCCTTCGACGGCGCGCAGTCGTGCGGAGATCTCGTCGACGTACGCACCTTCGCCCGTGCCGGCGGCGTACTCGGCGCGCTCCGCGGGGAGCAGGACCTGGCGGACGGTGCCGCCGCGGCGCTCGATGCCCGCGCCGATGGCCCACACCGTCGGGTCGTCGGCGCGCTCCTCGGGCACGGCGAGCAGCCAGGTGCCGGTGAGGCGGGCCTGGGTGTCCTGGACCGGCGCCCACTCGATCCCGTAGCGCCAGGCGTCCACGGCCGACTCCTCGCGCTGCTTGCCGTGCCAGGCGGCGAGCGCGGGCAGGACGGTGGCAAGTGAGGAGCGCACGGAGTCGTCCGCCACGCCGAGCGCGGCGGCGAGCGATGCGGTGTCGCCGCCGTCGACCGCCGTCCAGAAGGCGCTGTCGACGCCGGAGCCCGCGGTGTCCCGCGCGGGCGCGGGGGCGTCCAACCAGTAGCGCTGCCGGTGGAATGCGTAGGTGGGCAGGTCCACGGTCCTGCCACCGTCGAAGGTGCTCGACCAGTCCACGGGGGCCCCGGCGACGAACAGTTCGGCGAGGGAGGTCAGGAGTCTGCCGCGGCCGCCGTCCTCGCGCCGCAGGGTGCCCGCGACCACGGGGGTGGCCGCGAGGTCCGCGAGGCTGGCCTCGATGCCGGTGGTCAGCACCGGATGCGGGCTGACCTCGACGAAGACGCCGTGGCCGGCGTCGGCGAGAGCCAGCGCGGTCTGCCGGAAGCGGACGGGTTCGCGGAGGTTGCGGTACCAGTACTCGGCGTCGGCCGCACCGTCTTCGAGGAGCCCGGCGGTGACGGTCGAGTACATCGGCACCTGGGAGGGGCGCGGGGTCACGGAAGCGGCGAGCTCAAGGAGAGCCTCGCGCAGCTGCTCGACCTGCGGGGTGTGGGAGCCGTAGTCCACCGGAATGCGACGGGCCCGAACCCCATCCCGCTCGCACGCGGTCATCAGCTCGTCCAGCGCCTCGGCCTCACCGGCGACGACCGTGGACTGCGGGCCGTTGATCGTGGCGACGCTGATCCGGCCCACCCAGGGCTCGATCAGCTCCTGCGCCGTGTCCTCGCCCACCGGCACGGACACCATGCCGCCCTGGCCCGCCAGTTCACGCCCGATCAGCTGGCTGCGCAGCGCGACGATCCGCGCGGCATCCTGCAGGGAGAGCACGCCGGCGACAACGGCGGCCGCCAACTCACCTTGGGAGTGGCCCACTACGGCAGCGGGCTGGACGCCGTGCGCGCGCCACACCGCCGCGAGCGAGACCATGACCGCCCACAGCATCGGCTGGATCACGTCCACCCGATCAAGCGACGGAGCGTCCTCGCGCTCGCGCAGCACGTCCGCGGGCACCCAGTCGATGTGCGGGGCGAGGGCCGCCGCGCACTCACCGAACCGCTCCGCGAACGTCGGCGAGGAGTCCAGGAGTTCGGTCGCCATTCCCGCCCACTGCGAGCCCTGCCCGGGGAAGACGAAGGCGGCCTTGATGTCGCGTGCCGCAGAGCCCTGGACCACGCCGGGGGTCTCGTCGCCGTGGCCGAACGCGGCCAGGCGCCCCAGCAGTTCCTCGCGGTCGCGGCCGATGACGACGGCGCGGTGCTCGAACTCCGCCCGGGTGGTCAGGAGCGAGCGCGCGATGTCGACGAGGCCGGCCTCGGGAGCGGCGCTGACGTGTGCGTGCAGACGCAGTGCCTGCACGCGCAGGCTTTCCGGGCTCTTGGCGGAGATCACCCACGGCAGGTGGTCGCCGGTCTCCTCGGCGGCCTCGGCCTCGGGCTCCGGGGCGTGTTCGAGGATGACGTGGGCGTTGGTGCCGCTGATGCCGAACGAGGAGACACCCCCGCGTCGCGGCCTGCCCGTCTCGGGCCACGGCACGCTCGCGTCGGCGAGCCGCACACCGGCCGAGTCCCACTCGATGTGCGCGGTGGGCTCGTCCACGTGCAGCGTTTTGGGCACCACACCGTGCCGCAGGGCGAGCACCATCTTGATGACGCCCGCGACACCGGCCGCGGCCTGGGTGTGGCCGATGTTGGACTTCACCGAGCCGAGCAGCAGCGGCTTGTCCTCGGGCCGGTCCTTGCCGTACGTGGCGAGCAGCGCCTGGGCCTCGATCGGGTCGCCGAGCGGGGTTCCGGTGCCGTGCGCCTCGACGGCGTCGACGTCGGCGGTGGTGAGCCCGGCGTTGGCAAGCGCCTGGCGGATGACGCGCTGCTGCGCGGGACCGCTCGGCGCGGTCAGGCCGTTGGACGCCCCGTCCTGATTGAGCGCGGAGCCACGGATCACCGCGAGGACGGGGTGCCCGTTGCGGCGCGCGTCCGACAATCGCTCGACGACGAGCATGCCGACGCCCTCGGCGAAGCCCATGCCGTCGGCATCGGCGGCGAACGCCTTGGAGCGGCCATCGGGCGCGAGGCCGCTGATCCGGCTGAACTCCACCATCGGGCGCGGGGTCGACATGACGGTGACACCACCGGCGACCGCCAGCGTGCAGTCGCCGCTGCGCAGGGCGTGTGCGGCCTGGTGCAGGGCCACCAGCGACGACGAGCACGCCGTGTCGACGGTGATCGCGGGGCCTTCCAGGCCGAGGGTGTAAGCGATGCGGCCGGAGGCGACGCTGTTGGCGCTGCCGTTCCCCAGGTAGCCCTCGTAGCCGCTGAGCAGGTGGGGGAAGCGCACGGCGTAGTCGTTGTAGATCAGCCCGGTGAAGATGCCGGTCGGGGTGGCGCGCAGGGTGCCGGGGTCGATGCCGGCCCGCTCCAGTGCCTCCCAGGTGGCCTCAAGGAGCAGTCGCTGCTGCGGGTCGGTGGCTTGGGCCTCGCGGGGCGACATTCCGAAGAAGCCGGGGTCGAAGTCCGCCATGTCGTGCAGGAATCCGCCGACCTTGGCGAAGTGCAGGTCGGGGGCCTCGGCGTTGTGCAGGTCGACGGAGTCCCAGCCGCGGTCGGTGGGGTAGTCGCCCATGGCGTCGCGTTCGTCGGTGAGCAGTTGCCACAACTCTTCGGGCGAGCCGACACCGCCGGGGAAACGGCAGCTCATACCGATGATGACGATCGGGTCGTCGTCGGAGACGACACTGGCCGGTGCGGCGGTGGGAGTGGCGCGCACCGGTGCGACGCCCTCACCCACTCCGAGCTGGATGGCGACTTCGGCGGCGAGGGCGGCAGGAGTGGGATGGTCGAAGACAGCGGTCACCGACAGGCGCAGCCCGGTGGCGGACCCGATCCGGTTACGCAGCTCGACAGCGGTCAGCGAATCGAAACCCATGTCACGGAACGCACGATCGACCTCCACCGCGCCAGCGGTGCCATGGCCGAGAACCAACGCAGCCTGTGCACATACGAGTTCTGTCAGCTCGCGGTCGCGCTCAGCCGGGGCCAGCGCAGCCAGGCGTTCACGCAGCCCGTCGCCACTGCCCACGGAGGTGTTCGCGGCCGCTCGCTTGGCCGTGGTGCGCACCAGAGCACGGAACAGCGGCGCCAGAGGGCGCTGTTCGCGCAGCGTCGCCAGATCGAGACGGACCGGAACGGTATACGCGTCCGGCAGGCGCACCGCCACGTCGAAGAGAGCAAGACCCTCCTCCGTGGCGAGCGCCCTGATACCGGCCCTGCGCATCCGGTCCAGGTCAGCGGTCCCCAACGCACCGGTCATGGCACTGCGATCCGCCCACAACCCCCACGCCAGGGAATGCGCGGGCAGCCCCTGGACGCGCCGCTCCTGCGCGAGAGCATCGAGGAAGGAGTTCGCCGCCGCATAGCCGCCCTGCCCGGGAGAACCGAAGACTCCGGCCGCCGAGGAGAACAGCACGAACAGCGCCAGGTCCCGGCCACGAGTGAGCTCATGCAGATTCCACGCCGCGTCCACCTTCGGACGAAGCACCGTATCCAGGCGCTCCGGAGTCAGCCCGGCAACGACACCATCGTCCAAGGCTCCGGCGGCGTGCACCACACCACACAACCCGTCGAGCCCGTCCAGGAGAATACCGAGGGCGGCACGATCGGCAGCGTCGCAAGCCTCCACCCGCACGCTCGCACCCAGCGCAGTCAGCTCCGCGACCAACTCACCAGCACCCGGGGCATCCGGGCCCCGGCGGCCGGTGAGCACCAGATCCCTCACACCATGCTCAACAACGAGATGGCGGGCCACCGCCGACCCGATGACACCCGTACCACCAGTCACCAACACGGTCCCGGTCAGCACGGACCGCGGGTTGGTCAGGACCACCTTGCCGATGTGCCGGGCCTGACTCATATGCCGGAAAGCCTGCGGAGCCTGACGCGTATCCCACGCGGTCACCGGCAGCGGCACAAGCTCCCCACGAGCGAAAAGCTCAGCCAAGTGCGTGAGCATCTCACCGAGCCGATCAGCACCCGCCTCACCCAGATCGAAAGCCCGATAGCGCACCCCTGCATGGGCGGCGGCCACCTCCTCCGCATCACGGATATCGGTCTTGCCCATCTCCAGGAACCGGCCACCCCGCGGCAGCAACCGCAGCGAAGCGTCCACGAACTCCCGCGCCAGACTGTTGAGAACAACATCAACACCCCGGCCCCCGCTCTGCTCCAAGAACCGGTCCGCGAACTCCACACCCCGCGAGGAAGCCAACCGCTCCGCGCCGACACCGGACTCACGAACCGTGGACCACTTGCCCTCGCTCGCCGTCGCATACACCTCGACCCCAAGGTGCCTGGCCAACTGAACCGCGGCCATACCCACCCCGCCCGCCGCCGCATGCACCAACAACGACTCACCCTCACGCAACCCGGCCAAATCGACCAACGCGTAATAGGCAGTCAAAAACGTCACGGGCACCGACGCCGCCCCAGCGAACGACCACCCAGCAGGCATCGCAACAATCATCCGACTATCGGCCACCGCCGAGGGACCCGCATACGAACCGGACAACAGACCCATCACCCGGTCACCCACCACGAACCCGGTCACCCCCGGGCCCACCTCGGTCACCACCCCCGCACCCTCACTACCGAACAACGCCTCGGTGTGGGGTACGACACCCAACGCCACCAGGACGTCACGGAAGTTGACGCCGGTGGCACGTACGGCGACCCGCACCTGCCCGTCTCCGAGGGGCTCGGCGGCACGCGGGTCGGTCACCAGACGCAGCCCGTCCAAGGTGCCGCCCGTATCGAGGTCCACGCCCCAGTCCTCGGCCCCGGGAAGGCCCAGCGTGTCGGCGTTGGCCGGGGTGACTCGGCGCAGGCGGGGTACGGACACGGCTCCGGAACGTACGGCGAGGGAGCTCTCGCCCGTGGCCACCGCACCGGCGACCGCGGCGGGCAGGGCGACGGCGGACGACGGCGCGTCGTCCAGGTCGACCAGCAGGAAGCGGTCGGGGTGTTCGGAGTGGGCCGAACGCACCAGGCCCTGGACCGCCGCGTGTCCGGGGTCGGGCCGCTCACCGGGTGCGACGGCCGAGCCGCCGCGGGTCACCACGGCGAGTCTGGCCTCCTCCAGTTCCGGCAGGGCCAGCCACTCCTGAACGGCACCCAGCACGGAGGCGAGCAGTTCCCGGGTGACGGCGGGTGCGGCAGCGGTGCCGACGGCGTCCGGTCGCGGGCAGGGCAGGAGCACGGTGTGCGGTACGGCGCCGCCGCTGCGGACGCTCGCGGCGAGCGCGGCGAGGTCCTCATACCGTGGCAGATCGAGGCCCGGCAGCCCTTCGCCGATGACCGCGGTCGATCCGTCGGCTTCCAGCTGCTCGGAACCGCCGCCCAGCGGCGCCCAGTTGACCTCGTAGAGCGAGTCGACGCTCTGACCCGCGAGCGTGTCCGCGGTCAGTGGCCGCGAGGTGAGGGTCTCGATGGTGAGGACCGGCAGCCCGGTGTGATCGGTCAACTGGACCGAAAGGGCGTCGTCGCCCCTCGGAGTCAGCCGGGCCCGGACCGCGGTGGCACCGGTCGCGTGGAGACGGGCCCCGGCGAACGAGAACGGCATCAGCCGGTCGCCCTGCCCTTCCAGCAGGGTCACCAGACGCGTCTGGAGCGCCGCGTCGACGAGCGCGGGGTGCACCCCGAACCGCCCGGCATCCCGCTCGGCGCCCTCCGGCAATACGACATCGGCGAACAACTCCTCGCCACGCCGCCACACCGCACGGATGCCCTGGAAGACCGGGCCGTAGCCGTATCCCGTGGCTGCCAGGCGCTCGTAGAGCCCGTCGATGTCCACGGCCTGCGCGCCGGTCGGCGGCCATACGGTGTCCTGCACCGACGGCTCTTCGACGGGTGCGGCGACCAGCGTGCCCTCGGCGTGACAGATCCACTCGGAGCCGTCGTCCTGCCCGGGGTGGTACGCCCGGGAGTACAGCCGCACCGCGCGCCGGCCCTGCTCGTCGGGTGCCTCGACGACGACCTGGAGGTCGACCGCCGTGTCACCGGCCGGCACGACCAGCGGTGAGTGCAGGACGAGTTCGTCCAGTAGCTCGGTGCCCACGCTCTCACCGGCCCGCAGCATCAGCTCCAGTACGGCGGCCCCCGGCACGAGCGCCCGGCCCATCACCACGTGGTCGGCCAGCCAGGGGTGGGTGTGCAGGGAGATACGACCGGTGGAGACGTGGCCGTTGCCGTCCGCGAGAGCGATGCCGACGGCCAGCAGAGGATGGCCGAGCGCGGAGAGCCCGGCCCCGGACATCCCCGCGGTGCCGGTCCCGGCGTCCAGCCAGTAGTGCTCGGTCTGGAAGGCGTAGGTCGGCAACGCGACCCGACGGGCATCACTTCCCTCGAAGACCGCCGACCAGTCCGGCGTACCGCCCCGCACCCACAACTCGCCCAACGAGGCCAGGAACCGACGGCTACCACCCTGATCACGGCGCAGGGTGCCACCGGCGAACACCTCGACGCCCATCGCCTCACCGGTCTCCTCGACCGGAGACGTCAACACCGGATGCGCACTCACCTCAACGAACGTGACGTGACCATCAGCGATCAGCCCACGCACCGTCTCCTCAAAACGCACCGGCTGCCGCAAATTACGGAACCAATACTCCGCATCAGCCACACCCTCCCCAAGAAGCCCACCCGTCACCGTCGAATACATCGGCACATCACCCGCACGCGGCACCACCGGAGCAGCCAACTCCAACAGCGCTCCCTTCAAAAGCTCCACTTGCGGGGTGTGCGACCCGTAGTCCACCGGAATGCGACGCGCTCGTACGCCGTCGCGCTCGCATACGGCCATCAGCTCGTCCAGCGCTTCGGCCTCACCAGCGACGACCGTGGACCGCGGACCGTTGATCGTGGCAACGCTGACCCGGCCCGCCCAGGGCTCGATCAACTCCAACGCCGCGACCTCGCCGAGCGGCACGGACACCATGCCGCCCTGACCCGCCAACTCCCGCCCGATCAACTGACTGCGCAACGCGACGATCCGCGCACCGTCCTCGACCGACAGCACCCCAGCCACCACAGCAGCCGCCAACTCACCCTGCGAATGACCCACTACAGCAGCCGGCTGGACACCCGACGCACGCCACACCGCCGCGAGCGACACCATGACCGCCCACAGCATCGGCTGGACCACATCCACGCGATCCAACGACGGCGCACCCGCACGCTCCCGCAGGACATCGACCGGAACCCAATCGACGTACGCCGCCAACGCAGCCGCACACTCACCGAACCGCTCCGCGAACACCGGCGAGGAATCCAGCAGTCCGACCGCCATCCCGGCCCACTGCGCACCCTGACCCGGGAACACGAACACCACGCCGTCTTCCCTGTCCGCCCGCACCCCGGACACCACACCCTCAGCAGGCTCCCCCGCCACCACCGCCTCCAGAGCGGCCAGCAGCTCCTCACGACTCGAACCCAACACCACCGCCCGATGCTCAAGACCCGCCCGCGACGACACCAACGAATGGCCGACATCCACGAGCGATACATCAAGCGATACATCAGACGACGTCACGAACTCCCGCAGCCGCACCGCCTGCCCACGCAGCGCCGACACCGACTTCCCCGAGAGCGCCCACGGCACCACACCACCACCGGCCACCACACCGACCCGACCCGGCGCGCCGTCCACGACCTCGGCCGGCTCCGCCGCGGCCGACTCCTCCACGGGAGCCTGTTCCACGATCACGTGCGCGTTCGTCCCGCTCACACCGAACGACGACACACCCGCACGCCGTACCCGACCCGTCTCCGGCCACGCACGGCCCTCGGTCACCAACTCCACCGCACCCGAAGACCAGTCCACCTTCGGCGTCGGCTCATCCACGTGCAAGGTCCCCGGCACCACACCGTGCCGCATCGCCTCCACCATCTTGATCACGCTGGCCACGCCCGCCGCGGCCTGCGTGTGACCGATGTTGGACTTGAGGGAGCCCAGCAGCAGCGGCCGGTCCTCGGGCCGGTCCTGGCCGTACGTCGCCAGCAGCGCCTGCGCCTCTATCGGGTCGCCCAGTGCCGTGCCGGTGCCGTGCGCCTCGACGACGTCGACCTCGGAGCCCTTCATCCCTGCGCTCGTCAGCGCCTGCCGGATCACACGCTGCTGCGCGGGGCCGTTGGGCGCCGTCAGCCCGCTGGAGGCGCCGTCCTGGTTGACCGCCGAACCACGGATCACGGCCAGCACCTGGTGACCGTTTCGCCGTGCGTCGGAGAGGCGCTCGACCAGCAGCAGGCCCACTCCTTCAGCCGCGCTCATGCCGTCCGCGGACGCGGCGAACGCCTTGCTGCGGCCGTCGCGTGCCAGGCCCTGTTGCCGGCTGAACTCCGTGAACAGGTCGGGCGTCGACATGACCGCGACCCCGCCCGCGAGCGCCATCGAGCACTCGCCGTGGCGCAGCGCCTGAATCGCGAGGTGCAGCGCCACCAGCGAAGAGGAGCAGGCCGTGTCGACCGTGACGGCGGGACCGGTCAGGCCGAAGGTGTAGGAGATGCGCCCCGAGGCCACGCTGCCCGCGGTGCCCGTCATGGCGTGGCCCTCGACCTCTTCGGGGATCGCGGGCAGCCTGCTTCCGTAGTCGCGGAAGCTGGAGCCGATGAAGACGCCGGTCCTGCTGCCGTCCAGGGCGTCGGGGGCGATGCCGGAGCGCTCGAACAGCTCCCAGGAGGTTTCCAGCAGGAGCCGCTGCTGCGGGTCCATGGCGAGCGCCTCGCGCGGCGAGATCCCGAAGAGGCCCGCGTCGAACTGCCCCGCGTCGTGCAGGAATCCGCCCTCGGCCACGTACGAGCTGCCGGGTCGCTCTCCGGTCACGTCCACCAGGGAACCCGCGTCCCAGCCGCGGTCGGTGGGGAGTCCGGTGATGGCGTCGCCGCCCTCGGAGAGCAGCCGCCACAGGTCCTCGGGAGAGGCGACCCCGCCGGGGAACCGGCAGCTCATCCCGATGATCGCCATCGGCTCACTGTCCACCGACTCCGCAGCCTGCAGCCGCGATTGGGTCTCCTTCAGCTCGGCTGTGACCCGGGTCAGGTAATAGCGGAGCTTTTTGGCGTCGTCCATGCTTGCGTGCCCCCGAAAGTGAGACGGAAGTGTGCGTGCGCCCGCGGAGAGGCGCGTGTCGGAACCGCGGCGTCGATCAGCGGCTCAGGAGATCCCGAACTCTTTGCCGATGTACTTGAAGAGGTCGTCGTTGCTCGCGGATTCGAGGTCTTCGGCATCGAGGGCTTCCTCGCCGTCCACACCTGGTCCGGATGCTGTGCGCAGCAACTGACGTAGCCGAGCCGCCAGTTCGGATCTGGAGGGATCTCCGTCGGGCAGTTGCCCCAGGAGCGCCTCAAGCTGGTCGAGTTCGGCCGTACCGGGGGCCGGCGCGTCCGTGGAGCCCACGGCCGCGTCCTTGTCTCCGAACAGTGCGTCGCCGAGGTAGCGCACGAGTTCATGCACGGTCGGGCAGTCGAAGACGATCGTGGCGGGCAGTCGCAGACCGGTCGCCGTGTTGAGCCGGTTGCGCAGTTCCACGGCGGTGACCGAGTCCAGGCCCATTTCCAGGAATCGGCGCCGGAGTTCCACCGTTTCCCCGGAGTCGTGGCCGAGTACGGCTGCCACCTGCTTACGGACCGTCGTGCGCAACTGCCGTTCGCGCTCGGCCGGCGCCAGGTCGGCCAGCCGCTCGGACAGCGTGAGGGTGGTGGCCGCGTCGGCGGGTTCGTCCCGCGTGAGCACGGCGCGGGCCTCCGGCAGTTCGTCGAGCAGACGGCTGGGCCTGGCCGCGGTGTAGGAGTACGCGAACCTCTCCCAGTCGATGTCCGCGATCACGAGGCTGGTGTCGCCGTGGGCGAGCGCCGTCTCCAGTGCGACGGTGGCGCGCTCCGGCTGGAGCAGCGGTACGCCGTGCCGGATGCTGGTGTCGCCGACCACGTCCCGGCCGGCCATGCCGCCCCTGGCCCAGGAACCCCAGGCGACGGAGGTGGCCGCGAGCCCCTGCGCACGGCGGTACTGGGCGAGTGCGTCCAGGTAGGCGTTGCCCGGCGCGTAGTTGCCCTGGCCCGCCATGCCGACCGTGCCCGCCAGCGACGAGAACAGCACGAAGGCGGATAGCCCCAAGTTCTGCGTCATCAGGTGCAGTTGGAAAGCCGCAGCTGCCTTGACCCGCAGTACCCGGTCGAGCTGCTCGGGCGTCAGCGTGGTGAGCGCCCCGTCGTCCAGTACTGCCGCGGTGTGCACCACAGCGGCCAGCGGGCAGTCGTCGGGCACCGAGTCCAGCAGGTGGCGCAAGGCCTCCGGGTCCGCCACGTCGCAGGCGACCGTGGTGACGCGGGCTCCGGTGGCGGCCAGTTCGGCTTCGAGGTCGGTGGCGCCGGGGGCCGTACCGCCCTGCCTGCTGACGAGCAGCAGGTGCTCGGCGCCCTGAGCAGCCAGTCGTCTGGCGACCTCGCCGCCGAGTGCGCCGGTGCCACCCGTGATCAGTACCGTGCCCTTGCCCGGCGTCCAGCCATCGCCCAGTGCGCCGCTGAGAGGCGCGCGGACGAGCCGGCGCCCGTAGGTCGCGGTCGAGCGGACCGCGACCTGATCCTCGTCGGCCTCGGCCGCGAGCACGTCGCAGAGCCGCGCGAGGGCGCGCGCGTCCGGCTCCCTCGGGAGGTCGACCAGACCGCCCCAGCGGGTCGGCAGTTCCTGCGCCGCCACCCTGCCGAGGCCCCAGACCAGCGCCTGCGCCGGGCTGGTGAGCGGGTCCCGCTCACCGATGGACACCGCGCCCTGGGTGACGCACCACAGTGCGGCGTCCGAGTCGGCGGCCTCCAACTGCTGGAGCAGCGCGAGGTTCTGGGCGAATCCGGTCGGGGTGGCGAGCGCGTCCGCGAGCGGACTCTCGTCCTGCGCGAGCAGCGACAGCACACCGGCTGCCGCAGAGTGCGCGGCCAGGGTCTCGACCCACGGATTCCCACCCTGCCCCGCGTCCTCGGCGCCGCGTACGACCAGCGGTTCGACCAGGGCCCCCTGTGCGCGCAGGGCCCCGGCCACCGTCTCGTACAGCTCGCCGTCGAGCTGGTCCGGGGTGACGGCGACCAGCCAGGTGCCGGACAGGGCGGCCTTGGGGCCGGAGGGCAGCGACTTCCAGTGGGCCCGGTATCGCCACGACTCCATGCTGACCGCTTCCGCGTGCCGCTTGTGCCAAGCGGCGAGCGCGGGCAGTACGGACGTCAGCCCGGTCTGCGCCTCGTTCAGCCGCAAGGTCTTCGCGAGTCCCTCCAGGTCCTCGCGTTCCACCACCTCCCAGAAGGCGGCGTGCGGATCCGCGGTCGCGGCGGCGCGGGCCGGCGCGGTGTCGAACCAGTAGTGCTTGGTCTGGAACGCGTAGGTCGGCAGTTCCACCCGGCGGGCCCCGGTACCTGCGAACACCGCCTGCCAGTCCGGCACCCCACCCTGCACCCACAGCTGGGCCAGGGACCTCAACCACTGCTCCGGACCGCCCTCACCACGGCGCAGGGTGCCGCCCGCGAACACCTCGACGCCCATCGCCTCACCGGTCTCCTCGACCGGGGACGTCAACACCGGATGCGCACTCACCTCAAGGAACGTGACGTGACCATCAGCGATCAGCCCCCGCACCGTCTCCTCAAACCGCACCGGCTGCCGCAGATTACGGAACCAATACTCCGCATCAGCCACACCCTCCCCAAGAAGCCCACCCGTCACCGTCGAATACATGGGCACATCACCTGCACGCGGCACCACCGGAGCAGCCAGCTCCAACAGCGCTTCCCTCAACAGCTCCACCTGCGCTGTATGCGACCCGTAATCCACCGGGATACGACGCGCCCGTACGCCGTCGCGCTCGCATACGGCCATCAGCTCGTCCAGCGCTTCGGCCTCACCGGCGACGACCGTGGACCGCGGACCATTGACCGTGGCGACGCCGATCCGGCCCGCCCAGGGCTCGATCAACTCCAGCGCAGCAGCCTCCGCCAACGGCAACGACACCATGCCGCCCCTACCCGCCAACTCCCGCCCGATCAACTGGCTGCGCAGCGCCACGATCCGCGCCGCATCCTCCAGCGAGAGGACCCCCGCCACCACAGCAGCCGCCAACTCACCCTGGGAGTGGCCCACTACAGCAGCGGGCTCCACCCCATGAGCACGCCACACCTGCGCCAGGGACACCATGACCGCCCACAACATCGGCTGGACCACATCCACCCGATCCAACGACGGCGCACCCTCACGCTCCCGCAGGACATCGACCGGAACCCAATCGACATACGCCGCCAACGCAGCCGCACACTCACCGAACCGCTCCGCGAACACCGGCGAAGAATCCAGCAACTCCACCGCCATACCCGCCCACTGCGCACCCTGCCCCGGGAACACGAACACCACGTCCGACGCACCCTCGCGCCGCACCCCGGACACCACACCCTCAGCAGGCTCCCCCGCCGCCACCGCCTCCAGAGCGGCCAGCAGCTCCTCACGACTCGAACCCAACACCACCGCCCGGTGCTCAAGACCCGCCCGCGACGACACCAACGAATGGCCGACATCCACGAGCGATACATCGGACGACGTCACGAACTCTCGCAACCGCACCGCCTGCCCACGCAGCCCCGCGGCCGACCGCCCCGAAAGCGCCCACGGCACCACACCCCCAGCCTGCTCCGCGCCCAGGACCTGCTCCTGCTCCTGCCCCACCGCCGGGGCCTGCTCCACGATCACGTGCGCATTCGTCCCGCTCACACCGAACGACGACACACCCGCACGCCGTACCCGACCCGTCTCCGGCCACGCACGGCCCTCGGTCACCAACTCCACCGCACCCGACGACCAGTCCACCTTCGGCGTCGGCTCATCCACGTGCAAGGTCCCCGGCACCACACCGTGCCGCATCGCTTCCACCATCTTGATCACACCGGCGATGCCCGCGACGGCGGAGGTGTGGCCGAGGTTCGACTTCAGCGAGCCGAGCAGCAGCGGCCGGTCCTCGGGCCGGTTCTGGCCGTACGTCGCCAGCAGCGCCTGCGCCTCTATCGGGTCGCCCAAAGTGGTGCCGGTGCCGTGCGCCTCAAGCACGTCGATATCCGACGCTTCGAGTTGCGCGTTGGCCAGCGCCTGACGGATGACTCGCTGCTGCGAAGGCCCGTTCGGCGCCGTCAGGCCGTTGGAAGCGCCGTCCTGGTTGACGGCCGAGCCGCGGATCACGGCCAGCACCTGGTGACCGTTGCGCTGTGCCCGGGCCAACGGCTCCAGGAGCAGCACCCCGACGCCCTCGCCCCAGGCCGTGCCGTCCGCTGCCGCGGCGAAGGGCTTGCACAGGCCGTCGGGAGCGAGTCCTCGCTGTTGGCTGAACTCGGTGAAGACGCCCGGGGTCGACATCACGGTCACTCCGCCGGCGAGCGCCATCGAGCACTCGCCCTGCCGCAGCGCCTGCACCGCCAGGTGCAGCGCGACCAGCGAAGAAGAGCACGCGGTGTCCACCGTCATGGCGGGGCCCGTCAGCCCGAAGCTGTAGGAGATGCGCCCCGAGGCCACACTGCCCGCGGCGCCGGTGAACAGATAGCCCCCGGATTCCTGGGCGTTGGTGGCGTCGGCGCCGTAGCCGTGCGGGACGGCGCCGACGAAGACACCGGTCCTGCTGCCGCGCAGTGACTCCGGGTCGAGGCCCGCGCGTTCCACGGCCTCCCAGGAGGTCTCCAGAAGGAGCCGCTGCTGCGGGTCCATGGCGACGGCCTCGCGCGGCGAGATCCCGAAGAAGCCCGCGTCGAACTGCCCGGCGTCGTGCAGGAATCCGCCCTGGTCGACGTAGCTGGTGCCCGCCCGCGAGGAGTCCGGGTCGTACAGCGCGTCGAGGTCCCAGCCACGGTCCTGCGGCAGGCCGGAGATGACGTCCTGCCCGTCGAGCAGCAGCCGCCACAGGTCATCCGGCGAGCGTATGTCGCCGGGGAAACGGCAGCTGGTGGCCACGATGGCGATGGGCTCGTCACCGGACGCGCCGGATGTCGTACGAGAACGCAGGGCGGCGGCCTCCGCGTCGTCGCCGTCCGAACCGTCCGAACCGTCCGAACCGTCCGAACCGAGTAGGCGGTCGCGCAGGTGCTCGGCGAGCCGCAGCGGCGTCGGGTAGTCGAACACGGCCGTCTGCGCGAGGGGCTGCCCGATCGCGATGCCCAGCCGGTTGCGCAGGTCCACGGCGGTCAGCGAGTCGAATCCCGCCTCGCGGAACGCCCGGCCCACCTCGACCTCGTGCGCCGATGCCCAGCCGAGTACGGCCGCTGCCTGGGTGCACACCTCGTCCAGCACGATGCGCAGGCGCCGGCTGGCAGTGGGCGCGTCGAGCACCTTCTGCCGGAAACCGTCGACCGGTTCGGCGACCGGAGCGGAAGGCAGCTCCACCTGGACGGGTGCACCGGCGGCCGAGGGCGCGAGCCAGTAGCGGTCGCGCTGGAAGGCATAGGTGGGCAGCTCGACCGGCTCGGCGCCTTCGGCGACCGGGGCATAGACCGCCGACCAGTCGGGCGTACCGCCCCGCACCCACAACTCGCCCAGCGAGGACAGGAACCGACGGTTACCGCCCTGGTCACGGCGCAGGGTGCCACCGGCGAACACCTCGACGCCCATCGCCTCACCGGTCTCCTCGACCGGAGACGTCAACACCGGATGCGCACTCACCTCAACGAATGTGAGGTGACCATCAGCGATCAGCCCCCGCACCGTCTCCTCAAACCGCACCGGCTGCCGCAGATTACGGAACCAATACTCCGCATCAGCCACACCGTCCTCAAGGAGCCCACCCGTCACCGTCGAATACATCGGCACATCACCCGCACGCGGCACCACCGGAGCAGCCAGCTCCAGCAAAGCCTCACGCAACTGCTCCACCTGCGGAGTGTGCGACCCGTAATCCACCGGAATACGACGCGCCCGAACCTCATCCCGCTCACACACGGCCATCAGCTCGTCCAGCGCTTCGGCCTCACCAGCCACCACCGTCGAACGCGGACCATTGACCGTGGCAACGCTGACCCGACCCGCCCAGGGCTCGATCAACTCCAACGCCGCGACCTCGCCGAGCGGCACGGACACCATGCCACCCTGGCCCGCCAACTCCCGCCCGATCAACTGACTGCGCAACGCGACGATC
This sequence comes from Streptomyces sp. NPDC051555, assembly GCF_044454405.1. Classification (NCBI taxonomy): domain Bacteria; kingdom Bacillati; phylum Actinomycetota; class Actinomycetes; order Kitasatosporales; family Streptomycetaceae; genus Streptomyces; species Streptomyces sp. NPDC051555. The sequence continues at coordinate 654,324 of NZ_JBITDP010000002.1, forward strand.
CGCGCACCGTCCTCGACCGACAACACCCCAGCCACCACAGCAGCCGCCAACTCACCCTGCGAATGACCCACTACAGCAGCCGGCTGGACACCCGACGCACGCCACACCGCCGCGAGCGACACCATGACCGCCCACAGCATCGGCTGGACCACATCCACCCGATCCAACGACGGCGCACCCTCACGCTCCCGCAGGACATCGACCGGAACCCAATCGACATACGCCGCCAACGCAGCCGCACACTCACCGAACCGCTCCGCGAACACCGGCGAAGAATCCAGCAGCCCCACCGCCATACCCGCCCACTGCGCACCCTGCCCCGGGAACACGAACACCACGCCGGCCGGCTCGCCGGACACCTGGCCGCTGAACACATGGGCAGCTGATTCGCCCGTCTCCAGTGCGTCGAGTCCGGCCAGGAACATCTCGCGGTCCTCCGCCACCACGACGGCGCGGTGTTCCAGCGCAGAGCGGGTGGTGGCCAGGGCGCGTCCCAGCTCCTCGTCCGTCGCCCCGCTGTCGGCGGCGGCACGCCGCAGCCGTGCGGCCTGTGCGCGCAGTCCTGCCGGTGTGCGGCCCGAGACGATCCAGGGCAGCGGGCCACCCTCGCGCAGCCGCGCCCCGGGCAGGGGTGCCGCCGCGGGTGCCGCAGCGTCGACGGGTGCTTGTTCGACGATGACGTGGGCGTTGGTCCCGCTGATGCCGAATGAGGAGACTCCGGCTCGCCGGACCGGGCTGGCCTCGGGCCACGGGGTGCTCTCCGTGGCCAGGCGCACCGCTCCGGTGGACCAGTCCACCTCGGGCGTCGGCCCGTCGACATGGAGCGTGGCCGGCACGAGTCCGTGCCGGATGGCCAGTACCGACTTGATGACGCCCGCGACACCCGCGGCGGCCTGCGTGTGGCCGATGTTGGACTTGAGCGAGCCGAGCAGCAGCGGCCGGTCTTCGGGCCGGTCCTGACCGTACGTCGCGAGCAGCGCTTCCGCCTCGATGGGGTCGCCCAGTGCGGTGCCAGTGCCGTGGGCCTCCAGCATGTCCACGTCGGCGGAGCCGAGCCCGGCGCTGGCCCAGGCGTCCCTGATGACCTGCTGCTGGGAGAGTCCGTTGGGCGCGGTGAGGCCGTTGGACGCGCCGTCCTGGTTGATCGCGGAGCCGCTTACGACCGCGAGCACCCGGTGGCCGTTGCGGCGTGCGTCGGAGAGCCGCTCGACCAGCAGCATCCCGACGCCTTCCGAGAAACCGGTCCCGTCGGCGGCGCCGGCGAAGGCCTTGCAGCGACCGTCGAGCGCCAGCCCCTGCTGGCTGGTCATTTCGGTGAAGATGCCGGGTGTCGACAGCACGGTGGCGCCGCCGGCGAGGGCCAGCGAGCACTCGCCGCGCCGCAGGGACGCCACGGCCAGGTGGAGCGCGACCAGTGAGGACGAGCAGGCGGTGTCGACGGTGAGCGCGGGCCCGGTCAGTCCGAGCACGTAGGCGATGCGGCCCGACGCGACGCTGGTCGTCTTGCCGGTGAGCATCAGCCCGTCGAGCGTCTCCGGGGCCTCGTGCAGCCGGGGGCCGTACTCCTGGTCCATCGCGCCGACGAACACGCCGGTCCTGCTGCCGCGCAGCAGTTCCGGATCTATACCGGCGCGCTCAAGCAGCTCCCACGAGGTCTCCAGGAGAAGCCGCTGCTGCGGGTCCATGGCCAGCGCTTCGCGCGGGGATATGCCGAAGAAGCGAGGGTCGAAGTCCGTGGCGCCCTCGACGAAGCCGCCGACTCCGGTGGTGACCCGGCCCGGGCCGTTCGGGCTCAGCAGCCGTTCCAGGTCCCAGCCGCGGTCGTCGGGGTAGTCCGAGATCGCGTCCTGGCCCGTGGAAACGAGCCGCCACAGGTCCTCGGGAGAACTCACCCCGCCGGGAAAGCGGCAGCTCATGGCCACGATGGCGATGGGGTCTTCCGCACCGTCCACCACACGATCGCGGTCGGGCTCGCGCACCGTGACGGCGGCAGGACGCCGCTCTGCGGCACTGTCGTCGCGTACGGACTCCAGATGTGCTGCCAGCCGGGCCGGAGTGGGGTGTGAGAAGAGGGCGGCCGTGGTCAGCCGCAGGCCCAGGACGGTGTTCAGCCGACTGCGCAGATCACCGAGCATGATCGAGTCGAAGCCCAGGTCCTTGAACGAGCGCCGTACGTCGACCGCCTCCGCAGTGGCGTGCCCCAGTACGGCTGCCGTGTGGGCCCGCACCGCGTGCGAGACGTCCGGCGACACATCGTGTGCACCGCCGGCGCCACTGCTGTAGGTGCCGACGGCCGCACCTGCCGCCGACACGGCGCCCGCGGCCTCGGGGTCAGCGACCGCGCTGTCCAGCCAGTAGTGCTCGGTCTGGAAGGCGTAGGTCGGCAACGCGACCCGACGGGCATCACTTCCCTCGAAGACCGCCGCCCAGTCGGGCGTACCGCCCCGCACCCACAACTCGCCGAGTGAGGCCAGGAATCGACGGCTACCGCCCTGGTCACGGCGCAGGGTGCCGCCGGCGAACACCTCGACGCCCATCGCCTCACCGGTCTCCTCGACCGGAGACGTCAACACCGGATGCGCACTCACCTCAACGAATGTGAGGTGACCATCAGCGATCAGCCCCCGCACCGTCTCCTCAAACCGCACCGGCTGCCGCAGATTACGGAACCAATACTCCGCATCAGCCACACCGTCCTCAAGGAGCCCACCCGTCACCGTCGAATACATCGGCACATCACCCGCACGCGGCACCACCGGAGCAGCCAGCTCCAGCAGAGCCTCACGCAACTGCTCGACCTGCGGAGTGTGCGACCCGTAGTCCACCGGAATACGACGGGCCCGAACCTCATCCCGCTCGCATACGGCCATCAGCTCGTCCAGCGCATCGGCCTCACCGGCCACCACCGTCGAACGCGGACCATTGATCGTGGCAACGCCGATCCGGCCCGCCCAGGGCTCGATCAACTCCAACGCCGCGACCTCGCCCAGCGGCACCGACACCATGCCACCCTGACCCGCCAACTCCCGCCCGATCAACTGACTGCGCAACGCAACGATCCGCGCACCGTCCTCGACCGACAACACCCCCGCCACCACAGCAGCCGCCAACTCACCCTGCGAATGACCCACAACAGCAGCAGGCTCCACCCCATGAGCACGCCACACCTGCGCCAGGGACACCATGACCGCCCACAGCATCGGCTGGACCACATCCACCCGATCCAACGACGGCGCACCCTCACGCTCCCGCAGCACATCGACCGGAACCCAATCGACATACACCGCCAACGCAGCCGCACACTCACCGAACCGCTCCGCGAACACCGGCGAGGAATCCAGCAGCCCGACCGCCATCCCGGCCCACTGCGAACCCTGCCCCGGGAACACGAACACCACATCCGACGCACCCTCGCGCCGCACCCCGGACACCACACCCTCAGCAGGCTCCCCCGCCGCCACCGCCTCCAGAGCGGCCAGCAGCTCCTCACGACTCGAACCCAACACCACCGCCCGATGCTCAAGACCCGCCCGCGACGACACCAACGAATGACCGACATCCACGAGCGATACATCAAGCGATACGTCAAGCGATACATCGGACGACGTCACGAACTCCCGCAACCGCACCGCCTGCCCACGCAGCCCAGCGGCCGACCGGCCCGAAAGCGCCCACGGCACCACACCGCCACCGGCCACCACGCCGACCGATCCCGGCTTCGCCGCCGGGGCCGGCTCCACCACGGGAGCCTGCTCCACCACCACATGTGCGTTCGTGCCGCCCAGGCCGAACGACGACACACCGGCCACCAGCGGTACGTCCGGACGCGGCCAGGGCGAGCGCTCGGTCTGGACCTGGAGGTGCCAGTCGGCCAGCGGGATGGCCGGGTTGGGCGTTTCGAAGTTGAGGCTGGCGGGGAGCTCCCCCGCTTCCAGGGAGAGCAGGACCTTGAGCAGGCCGACGATGCCCGCGGCGCCTTCCAGGTGGCCGACGTTCGTCTTCGCCGAGCCGACCTGCAAGGGTGCGTCCGCCGGGCGGGCGGAGCCGATGACCGTGGCGAGCGCCGCGGCCTCGATGGGGTCGCCGACGGCTGTGCCGGTGCCGTGGAGTTCTACGTACTGGATGTCCTCGGGTCGTACGCCCGCCGCGGTGTGCGCGCGGCGGAGTACGTCCTCCTGGGCCTGCTGGCTGGGGGTGGTGAGGCTGTCACCGCCACCGTTGTTGACGGCGCTGCCGCGCAGCACGCCGTGGATGTGGTCGCCGTCCCGCAGCGCCTGCGCCAAGGGTTTGAGGAGGACGAAGCCGCCGCCCTCGCCCCGTACGTAGCCGTTGGCGCGGGCGTCGAAGGTGTAGCAGCGGCCGTCGGGGGAGAGCCCGCCGAACCGGGAGACGCTCAGGGTGCCGTCGAAGCTGAGGTTGAGGTTCACCCCGCCGGCGAGGGCGATCTCGCATTCTCCCGCGCGCAGGCTCTGGCATGCCATGTGGACGGCGACCAGGGAGGACGACTGGCCCGAGTCGACGGTGAGGCTGGGGCCGTTCACGCCGAGGAGGTACGAGAGCCGGTTGGCGATCATGCTTCGCTGCAGACCGGCGAGAGTGTGGTGCGAGACCGCTTGCGAGCTGCGCTGGCGGGTGAGGGTGGCGTAGTCGTCGTTCATCGCGCCGACGAAGACGCCGGCGCGCAGGGCGGCCATGCGCTCGGGGGTGATGCCGCCGTTCTCCAGCAGTTCCCAGCCGAGTTCGAGCGCGAGGCGCTGCTGGGGGTCCATGGCCGCCGCCTCGCGCGGCGAGATCCCGAAGAAGTCGGCGTCGAACTGATCGACCCGGTCGAGGAAACCGCCTCGTTCGGAGGTTAACTCCGCGTCTTCGGAGGAGCGTTGTTGCCACCGCCCCGAGGGCAGTGAGGTGATCGCGTCGACACCATCGCGCAGAAGTTCCCATAATCGGACAGAAGAGTCGGCCTGCGGCAGACGGCAGGAGAGCCCGATCACAGCAATCCGATCGACATCTCCATCGTCATCGTGCCGCACCGAACGAGCACTCCTGGACAATGTGAACCCCCGCTAATCTTCGAAGTTCGCCGAAGCGGTCCCGAATAATATCCGGGCCAACTCCCAATCCCCACCCGCGAATACACAACTGGCGATCGATGTTGGTTTTCCAATTCACTGCACTTATTAGAACAGTTGATAAGCGCAAGATCGACTCTGTCATACGGCACCAGACCGAGGCAATGTGATGTGGATCACTTTCGGACACACATCTGGCCATCCACGTAGGGTGCTTGTAAGCACGAGGACGGCCGCGCGGGCCTCTAAACCCCCGAACGATCTGCGTTTCTTTCGCCGCGGCACGCTCCGGAAAGAGTTGACAGCCAAGCACCTGAGACGTAGGACTAGCAGGGTTCAGAAAGCGCATGCCCAGCCACACTCGGGTGACAGCAGGAGTTGCCCGCGCCTGCCTGACAGGGCCTGTTTCCGGACACTTTTCCGGACAGTGGCTGAAGAAGCTCGCCGCCGCAGCCGTCCCCGCTGGATGCCTTCTTCCACTATTTGCACGCTGGTAACAATCCGCGCCAGTTAACAGCCAGAGAACAGCCAGGGAACGAGGAGCGACTACTGATGACGCACGCCCTGGAGGGCAGCGCCGACGTCTTAGCCAGGCCCGAGACCCGCTTAGCGGCCGGGTTAGCCCGTTCCATGCGGGAAGCCGAACGGGCCGCGTCCAGCCTGCGGGACTTTCACGCATGGTTTGCCGCGTACCTCGAAACGGAAAGTTCAGAGATACGCCGCATCCCTTTCAATGAGCTGAAGGGTTGGCGTTTCGAGGAGCCGCACGGAAACCTCGTCCACGAGAGCGGAAAGTTCTTTTCGGTCCAGGGTCTACGGGTACGAAACGCCCCCGGGGCGGTGCCTGAATGGGACCAGCCGATCATCCATCAGCCCGAAGTCGGCGTACTGGGCATCCTCGTCAAGGAATTCGACGGTATACCACATTGCCTGATGCAGGCAAAGATGGAACCGGGCAACCACAACAAGGTACAGCTATCGCCCACGGTGCAGGCGACCCGGAGTAACTACACTCGCGTGCACGGCGGCCGACCGGTGCCCTATCTCGACTTCTTCCGGAACGCCTCCCGGCACCAGGTACTGGCCGATGTGCTCCAGTCGGAGCAGGGATCCTGGTTCTACCGGAAACGAAATCGAAACATCATCGTCGAAACGTGCGATGACGTGGAGTTGCTGGACGGCTTCCACTGGCTGTCCGTAGGGCAGCTGCACAGCCTGCTGTCGGAGCACGACCTGGTGAACATGGACTCACGCACGGTCATGGCTTGCTTCCCGTTCACCTCCCCTGCACTGTCCGGCCCGCGGGCCTTCGACGGTGCAACGGCCGCCCCCTGGCCGGTGGAGGGCCCTGGCATCGGCTCCGCACTGGCCAGATCGCTGGATCCCGGATACGGCTCACTGCACTCCCCCGGCTCCATCCGCAACTGGTTCACCGGGGCGCGGGCCGGCTCCACGGGCGAAGCGCACCTGGTCGATCTCGCCGGCGTCCGCGACTGGCAGCGCTCCGACGACCGCATCTCGCACGACCTCGGTGTGTTCTTCGACGTGATGGCCGTGGACGTACGGACCGGCAGCCGCGAGGTCTCCAGCTGGACCCAGCCGATGATCGAGGCGCGCGGTCAGGGCGTCGCGGCCTTCCTCGTACAGCGGATCGGCGGCGTACTGCACGTCCTGGCCCGGATCGCCTCCGAACCCGGGTTCATGGACGCGATCGAGCTGGCGCCCACCGTGCAGTGCACTCCGGAGAACTACGCCGTCCTTCCGGCCGAGGCCGCTCCCCCGTTCCTGGACGAGGTGCTGCAGGCCCCCGCCGACGCCGTCCGCTTCGACAGCGTGCTGTCCGAGGAGGGCGGCCGGTTCTTCCACACGCGCAGCCGCTATCTGATCGTCGAACTCCCGGCGGAGCGCGAGCTCGTGGAGCCGGACGACTTCCGTTGGCTGACCGTTCACCAGCTGTCGAACCTCGTGCAGCACAGCAACTACCTGAACATCCAAGCCAGAACCCTGCTCGCATGTCTGCACAGCCTGCTGGGTTCGGCCGGAGGAGAATGCACTTGAGTACTTCCCCCTCGTCCGGCCCCCTGCGGGTCGGCGTGCTCGGCGCGTCCTCGATCGCGGCGCGGCGCACCCTGCCCGCGCTGCTCGAGACACCGGACACCACCATCACCGCCATCGCCAGCCGGGAGCAGGCGAAGGCCGAGTCCTTCGCGTCCCGGTTCGACAGCGAGGCCGTGCACGGCTACGACCGGCTGCTCGAACGGGACGACATCGACGCCGTCTACGTGTCCGTTCCCAACGCCCTGCACTCCTCCTGGGTGAGATCCGCGCTCGAAGCGGGCAAGCACGTCCTGGCCGAGAAGCCGCTGACCACCTGCGCGGCGGACACCACCGCACTGACCGAGCTCGCGCGGGAGCGCGGCCTGGTGCTGCGCGAGAACCTCGCCTTCGTCCACCACGGCTTCCACCGGAGCGTGGCCGACATGGTCGCGAAGGGGCGGATCGGTCGACTGCGGCACGTCGAAGCGGCGTTCTGCTTCCCGCCGCTGCCCCCGCAGGACGTCCGCTACCGGGCCGAGCTCGGCGGCGGCGCCCTGCTGGACGCGGGCATCTACCCGGTGCGCCTCGCCCAGTACTTCCTCGGCGACGACCTCACCGTCGACGGGGCCGTGCTGCGCCACGACCCGGCGTCGGACGTCGATGTCGCAGGCAGCGCGGTGCTCGCGTCGGCCACCGGACAGATCGCCACGCTCAGCTTCGGCTTCCTCCACACCTACGGCTCCCGCTACGTCCTGTGGGGCAGCGACGCGCGGCTTTCCGTGGACCGTGCCTTCACCCCGCCACCGACGGCGGCGCCCCTGCTGCGCATCGAGGGGCAGAACCACGCCGAGGAGCTCGTCCTGCCCGCCGAGCACCAGTTCGCCCGCTCGGTGGCCGCGTTCGCCGACGCCGTACGACGGACCGTCGCCACAGGAGCCGACCGGGACCACGACAGCTGGGCCGCCACCACCATACGGACCGCCGAACTGCTCGACGCCATAGCGAAGTCGGCGCTGCGTGTCACCGCCACGGAGGACATCTGATGGAGATCGTCGGTAACGGCTTCATCGCCCGCAACCTGGCCGGCGTCAGCGAACGCCATCCGCACGCCACGGTGGTGGCCGCCGGTGTGTCCAGCACCAGCGTTCTCGCGGAGGCCGAATTCGCCCGCGAGGCCGCCCTGGTGGAAGAGGTCACCCGCAGGTGCCGCGCCGACGGCCGCCTCGTGGTGTACCTGTCCAGCGCGTCCCACGCCCTGTACGGCACCGGGGACACCGCGATGGCCGAGGACGTCGAGCTGCTGCCGACCTCGCCGTACGGGAGGCAGAAGCTCCGGCTGGAGCACATCGTCGCCGAATCCGGCGCGCCCTGGCTCATCCTGCGGGTGAGTCACGCGATGGGCCGTTGGCAGCGCCCGCACCAGCTGCTCCCCTCGTTCGTACAGCAGGTGCGCAGCGGCAGCGTGCGGCTGTACCAGGGAGCGCACCGCGACCTGATCGACGCGGCCGACCTGACCCGGGCCGTCGACGGACTGCTCGCACAGGAGGTGGAGAACGAGGTGGTCAACGTCGCCTCCGGCAGGCCGCTGCCCATCCAGGCGGTGATCCACGGCATCGAGAAGCGGCTGGGGCTCTCGGCACGGCACGAGATCGTCGAGGGGCCCCTGTCCCTCACCCGGGTGTCGGTCGAGAAGCTCTGCAAACTGCTGCCCGAGATGCGGTCGGTGACCGACGCCGACTACCTCGACCGCATGCTCGACCGCTACGTCCCCTGCTACTGAAACACCCCGGTACCACGGAAACACCGCGGCAACCGAGCGGCTCCCCCTCACACTCGTCCCCTTCGTACGGAGAACTCATGCAGGTCACACTCCTTGTCACAGGGTCACGGGGTGATGTCCAGCCCTTCATCGCGCTGGGCACCACCCTGATGTCCCGGGGGCACTCGGTCGTTCTCGCCACCCACGGAGACTTCGAGAAGCTGGTGCGCGAGTCCGGCCTGGACTTCGCCGAACTGCCGGGCAGCCCGAAGGACTTCCTCGCACATCCGGCGCTCACCGAGGCACTGCAGCAGGGCGCCTCGCTCTTCACGGCGGCCCGCAAGGTGCCGCGCGCGACGCAGGAGCACATCCGGCTGCTCGCCTCGCGCATCGAGGAGGCGTGCAAGGGCGCCGACCTGGTGGTCAACAGCGTGCTGAGCCGGATCCTGTTCGAGGACAACGGTAAGGCCCCCTGGGCATCCCTGACGTGGTGGCCGCTGAACCCGACGGGGCAGTGGCCGGCGATGATAGCCCCGCAGTCCAAGCTCGGACCGCTCTACAACCGGCTGACGCACCGGATGGCGGGGCTGCTGGACTGGGTCTCCATCCGGGGCTACCGCAAGGAAGCGGACATGCCCGCTCTGCCCTTCGGTGCGCCCTACCGCGAGCTGGGCCGCGACGTACCGCTGCTGTGCCCGGTCACCCGCGAGATGTTCACCGAGCCGTCCGACTGGCCCGCGCTGTCGCAGTTCACCGGATACTGGTTCTGGGACCGCAAATGGAGCCCGTCGGCGGAGCTGGTCGACTTCGTGGAGTCGGGGGACGCCCCGGTGTCACTGTCCTTCGGCAGCATCTGGCCGGTGCACCAGCCGGAGAAGACGCTGGAGAAGGTGCTCGGCGTGGTCCGCTCGCACGGCCGGCGGCTGGTGCTGGTGGGCGGTGGCCCGGAGAACGTCCCGGACGACGTGTTTCGTGTCGACGATGTGCACTACCCCTGGCTGTTCCCCCGCTCCTCGGTCGTCATCCACCACGGCGGCTGCAACACCACGGGCGAGGCGCTGCGCTCGGGTACTCCCCAGGTGGTCGTGCCGACCTTCGCCGACAGCCCGTTCTGGGCGGCTCAGGTCCACCGGATGGGTGTGTCGCCGCAGCCCATTCCGTTCTCGAAGTTCACCGCCGAGCGCCTCGACGAGGCACTCGGCAAGGCACTGACCGACCAGGGCATGGCACGACGGGCGGCCAGTGTCGGGGAGGCCGTACGCGCCGAGAAGGGCACCGAGACGGCCGTCGACATCCTGGAGGACTGGGTGGAGCGGTGGAACGGCCGCCGGAAGGCGTCCGACGTCGTATGACCGGGGCTCAGGCGCGCTCCGCAGACCCGACGACCAGGGAGTCAGCACAACCATGACCGAGACGACGGAACGCTCCAACAGTTCCATCCGACGCTTCCACTCCTCCGAAGCAGGCGTCCGCCTCGTGTGCTTCCCGCATGCGGGCGGCGCCGCCAGCTATTTCTTCCAGGTCTCACGGCAGTTGGCGTCGGTGGCCGACGTGCTGGCGGTCCAGTACCCGGGCCGGCAGGAGCGGCGCAAGGAGCCGTTCATCCCCGGCATCACGGAACTGGCCGACGTACTGGTGGCGGAACTGCGCCAGTGGACCGACCGGCCGCTGGCCCTGTTCGGCCACAGCATGGGTGCGCTGGTGGCCTACGAGGTCGCCCGCAGGTTGGAGCAGGAGGGCATCAAGCCCGTCGCCCTCTTCGCCTCCGGGCGCGGCGCGCCCTCGCTCTCGCGTGACGAGGGCGTGCACCTGCGCGACGACGAGGGGCTGCTCGACAAGATGCGGGAGCTGGGCGGCACCGCGGGCGCCCTGCTGGAGGACCCGGACGTGGTGGAGATGCTCATGCCCGCCATCCGCAACGACTACCGGGCGGTGGAGACCTACCGCCACACCCCGGGACCGCCGCTGGCCTGCCCGCTGGTGGTGTTCACCGGCGACGCGGATCCGCAGGTCACCGTGGCGGGGGCGCAGGCCTGGGATGCCTTCTCCACCGGCGACTTCGAGCTGAACACGTACTCCGGCGGGCACTTCTTCCTCGATGCGCACGCCGCTCACGTGTTGGGGAGGATCCGCTCCCGGCTGGACGGCTGAACGCCTGCCCGTCCGGCTCGTCGCCGCTACGGGAGGACGTCATGACGAAGCTCCTGGCCCACGGTGTCGCGGGCCAGGGGCTTCGCGCGTAGGGCGGCCGATCCGGGCCTGGAGGCACGACCGGTGCATCACGGCTGTCACGGCTGCTCCGCGGCCGCGCACCGGGCCCCCAGCCGTCCGACATGCGCCGGTCCGCGCCGCTCGGTACCGTCGAAGAGGTGCGTTCCACCCCACCAGCTGCGGCATCGCCCAGTGGGCGGCCGCGGATGTCGCAGAGGAACGATCGCATGGCGAAGCTCAGCATCAACGCGGCGGCTGCCGCGGCGGCCCTGGTCTGCCTGGCGGCATTCGGCACGACTTCGAGCAGCGCGGCGTCACCGCTCGCCCCCGTTGCCGGTCCCGGCCCGACCGCTCCGCCGCGGTTCGTGCCGGGCCCCTGCCCGAAGCCGCCCGAACCGATCGAGGCGCTGGGTTCCGCGAAGTGCGGCCTCCTGGAGGTCCCCGAGAATCGCGCCCGCGCCGGCAGCCGGACCATCGAGCTGCCCGTGGCGGTCATTGCCGCGGCGCAGCCGAAGCCCGGCCAGGACCCCGTCGTGTTCATGGCGGGCGGCCCGGGGGCCGACACCTTCGACGACATCCCCTTCCTGGTCGACTCGGGCCTGAACAAGGACCGCGACCTGATCATCATGGGCCAGCGCGGAAACCTGTACGCGCGGCCGAATCTCGCCTGCCCGGAAGTCGACCGGTACAACGCCACCGCCGTGGGCCTGCGTTATGACGCGCAGGCGTCGGCGAAGCCCCTGCTGGACGCGGTGAAGCAGTGCCATGACCGCCTGGTGGCCGACGGAGTCGACCTGAGCGCCTACAACACCACCGAGAACGCGGCGGACTTCGCCGACCTGCGCACGGCGCTGGGCATCGGGCAGTGGAACGTCTACGGGTACTCCTACGGCACCAACCTGGCCCTCACCTACCTGCGCGAGCACCCCGAGGGCATTCGCGCGGTGGCGCTCGACTCGCTCGCCCCGCCGAAGGAGACCGTCCTGCCGGTGACCTGGAGCAGCGCCCGGCAGGGGATCAAGGGCATCCTCGACGCGTGCGCGGCGGAGCCCCGCTGCAAGAGCCGCTACCCCGACGTCGACCGCACGCTGACCGAGCGGGTGCGCACGCTGGAGGCGAAGCCTCTGGTGCTGAACGCCAAGCCGCCCAAGGGCGGAGACACGGTCGAGGTCGACATCGACGGCGGCGCACTGCTGAACCTGCTGGTCGCCAACGCCATCAAGCCCGCCGACCTTCCGGCGGCGCTCGACGAGCTCGGCCACGGCCGTACGGAGCGCGTCGCGCGGGCCCGCGCGGCCGACTCGGTCCAGAACGTCGGCGCGGTCGCCCATGGGCTGATCGAGTCGGTGGCGTGCGGCGAGTGGGTGCCGGGGTCTTCACCGTCCGACCTGCTCGGGGCGGGGCGCGCGGCCTTCCCGGGCTGGCCCGACACGGTCCTGGCCCAGGCACCGCAACTGCCCTTCCAGTACGACGTGTGCCGCATCTGGAGCGTTCCGGACCGCACCGCCACCCAGCGGGTCGCCACCCGGAGCGCGGTACCGGCGCTCGTCATCCACGGCACCTTCGACACCAAGACCGGGGCGAGCCTGTCCAAGGACGCGGCCCGCACGCTGTCCCGCTCGACTTCCGTGGTGATCCCCGGAATCGGGCACTGGGTGGTCCCCCAATCGCCCTGCGCACAGCAGGTGCTGGCCTCGTTCTTCGCCCGTCCGACCGAGCCCGACACCGGTTGCGTGGCGGGTGTGACGCCGCAACCGTTCACGATCGTCCCGAAGTGACCGGATCATTTCGAAGCAACCGCATCATTTTGAAGTGACTAGGAGGGCAGATGGCTCTCGACCACGCGCCCCGTCGTCGCCGCAACGCCCGACGGCGCCACACCAGGTCGGCCGCGGTGGCCACCGGAGTCCTCATCACCGGCCTGCTCACGGTCCCCGCCCACGCTCAGCTCGGCACGGGCACGGACACGGGGTCCGGAGCGCCGATCGGAACGGTCGCCCGGGCAGTGGGCGACGCGAGCTTCGCGCCCGGACCCTGCCCGAAGACGCCGGAGCCGATCGCCGAGCTCGAAGGGGCCCGCTGCGGAACGCTCACCGTGCCCGAGAACCGCACCACACCGGACGGTCGAAAGATCAAGCTCGGTGTCGCGATCGTGGCGGCGGCCGCCGACAAGCCGAAGTCCGACCCGATCGTGTGGCTCGCCGGCGGACCGGGCGACGACGCGGTCGGCGAGGCGAAGATGGCGATCGACGGCGGGCTGAACCGCGACCGGGACGTGATCTTCATGTCCCAGCGCGGCACGTACTCGGCCGATCCGGCGCTCACCTGCGCCAACATCGACGAGTTCAACGCACGCGCGACCGGGCTCGTCTACGACGCGCCGTCCACCGGGCGCGAGCACGTCGCGGCCACGAAGACCTGCCGCGACAAACTGGCAGCGACCGGGGCCGACCTCGGCACCTACAACGACATCGAGAGCTCCGCCGACCTCGCGGACCTGCGCACCGCGCTGGACATCGGGCAGTGGAACGTGTTCGGCATCTCCTACGGCACCCAGCTGGCGCTCGTCCACATGCGCCTGCACCCGGAGGGGGTCCGGTCGGTCGGCATCGACGGCATCCTGCCGCCGTCCACGGCGGGGTCGGCCCTGACCTGGAGCGCCGCGAAGCAGGGCTTCGACGGCCTGTTCAAAGCCTGCGCGGAGCAGCCGGCCTGCAACAACCGCTATCCGAAGCTGCCGGCCACCTTCGAACGCCTCGTCCGCGACCTCGAAGCCAAGCCGGTCACGACCACCGTCGCGCTCCCCGACGGCAAGCGGGTGAAGGCCGTCCTGGACGGCGGAGCCCTGGTGAACTGGATGACCTCCGCCACCCACGTGGCGGAGCAGGTGCCCGCCGCCCTCGACGAGCTGGCCCACGGCAAGCCCCAGCGGATCGCCCAGCAGTGGGCGGTCGCCAAGTACAGCCCCCAGGCCATCGGTCGGACGTCCCACGGGCTCGTCTACGGGGTCTTCTGCAGCGAGTGGACGCCGTACGAGACCGAGGCCCAGGCACTGCGCGGAGGCCAGGAGGCCTTCCCGTCGTTCCCTGCCTCGGTACAGGCCCAGGCCCCGCAGCTGACCTTCCTGCGGGAGGACTGCGACGCCTGGAACGTCCCCGCGGCGCCGGCCTCGATCCGGGACGTCACGACGAGCGACATCCCCACCCTGGCCATCTCGGGCGGCTTCGACGCCCAGACCGGCGCCGCCAACGGACCGTACGTCGCACGGACGTTGAGCAGGGCCACCGTGGTCACGGTCCCCTACCAACCCCACGTGGTGTTCGCCACCTCGAAGTGCGCGCAGCAGATCACCCTCTCCTTCTTCGACTCCCCGACAGCGCCGAGCACCGGCTGCGTCGCCGCGCTCACACCGCCACCGTTCGAGATCGGACCCGCGCCGGCGGGCTGAACGGTCCCTCGGAGAAGGCGGTCCTGCTTCGGCCCGAAGGAGTCCGCTCCCCCTCCCACCTCGTCGGAGTCACCATGGCAGCGCCTTCGGACCCACCTCGCCCACACCGCCCCCGGACGTCGCTCCTGCCGGTCCTGCTTCCCCTCGCGGTCCTGATCGTGGTGGCGGTCTCCGTGGGATCGTGGCTGCAGTTCTCCGAGCGGCAGGCCGTCGACACGGTCCACACCGTCGGATCCACGGCCGCCGACCGGGTGGACGTGGAGGCCAACGTCCAATACGTCGACGCCGCGGCCAGAGAGCTGGTACTGCGGATCCGGGTCGCCCCTCGCGGGACCCTCGGCGAGGAGGAGGGGAACGCCCCCGTGGCCGATCTCAGCCTCGAAACCTCCACGGCCACCCTGGGCGACCTGGCGTTCAAGGCACACGAACGGCTCACGACCAGGGACGTGAAGGTCGCGCTCACCGGTGGATCGATCAGCGACTACCCGTTCGACACCTACGGGACCGACATCGGGTTCAGGGCGCTGATGGGTGGCGAGCAGGTGCCGGTGCAGCTGCTGTTCGCCAACAACGACACGCTCTTCTCGATCTCCGCCACCCCCTTGCCCTCCCAACAAGTCGCCGTCGCGGAGCTGGAGTTGAACCGGTCGGCCAGCCTCCTCCTCTTCGCATGCTTCATGATGGTCGTGATGTGGGCGCTGGCCGCGTCCGTGCTCATCGGGGCCTGGTACCTGATCACCCGCAACCAGGGCGTGGTCTGGCCCGCCCTCTCCTGGATGGCCGCCACCCTGTTCGCCCTCGCCGCGTTCCGCAACACCGCTCCCGGCACACCTCCGATCGGCTGCGTGCTGGACTGGTTCGCCTTCCTATGGGCCGAGACCGTCATCGCCCTCTGCCTGATCGCCGTGGTCGTCACCGGCGTCCGCACCGCCCTCCGCCCGGACGAGTTCGACCCCACCTGAAGGGTCTTCGTAGGCGGTCAGCGGGGGACTCCCCACGGCAATTCGCTCACTCGGTCGGCTCGTGGCCGGTGAGCAGGTCGAGCAGGCCCGCGGGGGTGTCGTCGCCGAAGATGAGCTGGTGGTTCTTGTGGGATTCGGCGGCGAAGTGGGCACTGCGGACGAAGAGAGCCTGCTCGTACTCCGCAAGGGCGGCTTCGATGTCGCCGGGATGTGCGGCGATGGCTTCGCCGAGTTCGGCGCCGTCGAGCATGGCGAGGTTGGCGCCCTCTCCGGCGAACGGTGACATGAGGTGGGCGGCGTCGCCCAGCAGGGTCACACCGCGAACGCGGTCCCAACGGTGCTCGATCGGCAGGGCGTTGATCGGGCGCGGGGTGAGGGCGGTCTCCCCGTCGGTGATGAGTGCGGTGAGTTCCGGCGCCCATCCGGCGAATTCCGCCGCGACCCGGGCCGCCGCCGTTTCGGGACTGGCGAGGACGGCGGCGATCCATTCCTGCGGCTTGGCGAGCGCGACGTAGGTGTGCAGGACGGCGCCGGCCTCCCGGTGGCCGAGGATCCCCTTGCCGGCGGTGACGGCGAACAGGGAACCGTCGCCGGCGGCCTTGGCCGCCGCGGGGTGGCGCCGGTCGGCGTCGTACAGGTACGTCTCGATGAACGACGTGCCGATGTACTCGGGCTGCGCGTCGGAGAGCAGCGGTCGGATCCTCGACCAGGCGCCGTCCGCGCCGACGAGGAGGCCGGTCGTCACGGTCGACCCGTCGGCGAACGTCAACTCGTGCCTCCCCTCCCCGAGGGGGCGGACACCGCTCACCTTGCTTCCCCACTGGATCGTCTCGCCGGGCAGCGAGTCGATCAGGATCCGGCGCAGGTCTCCGCGGAGCACCTCGGGGCGAGCGCCGGTGCCGTCGTCGGGCTGGTCCAGCAGGACCGCGCCGTGCCGGTCGAGCACGCGCACGGCCTCGCCGCCCTCGTGGATGATCGCGCGGAACTCGTCGGTGAGGCCGGCCGCTTCGAGGGCGAGCTGCCCGTTGTACTCGTGGAGGTCGAGCTGGCCGCCCTGCGTGCGAACGTCCGCCGACATCTCGGCTTCGTAGACGGTCGCGGGGATGCCGTGCAGGTGCAGGACCCGGGCGAGGGTCAGGCCGCCGAGGCCGGCGCCGATGATCGTGACGGGACTGGTCATGATGGTTTCCCTTTCGGCCGAACACCGCTCTACTGCGATACAGTGTTCGCAGTACTGGCGCCACGATAGCACCACTGCGAACACTGAACGCAGTAGTGGGAGGGAAACCCGATGGACGACGCCCACACGGTGATCTGGAACCGGCCCGAGCGGGCCGCGAAAGGCCCCGCGCCCTCGCGCACCCGGGCGGAGATCACCAGCGCCGCCATCGCGATCGCCGATGCCGAAGGCATCGACGCACTGTCCATGCGGCGCGTGGCCAAGGAACTGGGAGCGGGCACCGCCTCGCTCTACCGCTACCTGACGTCCAAGGACGACCTGCTCGACCTCATGCTCGACGCCGTAGCGGCCGAGGACGGCGGCCCGCCCGCCCCCACCGGCGACTGGCGCGGTGACCTGCGGACGCTGGCCCATCGCTCCCGGGCCACCATCCACCGGCATCCCTGGATGACCTCCCTCGCGGCGGGACGCCCCTCACTCGGACCGAACTCCCTCGACGCCACCGAACACGCACTCGCCGCGCTCGACCCCCTCGGCTTCGACATCGACGTCATGCTCACCGTGGTCAACACGCTGCACGCCTTCGTCCGCGGCTACGCCATCGGCGAGCTCGCCCAGCAGGAGGCCGTCCGACGCTCCGGAGTCGGCAACCAGGAATGGATGGACGCCCACGCGCCCTACCTCGACGAGATCGTCGAAGCCGGGCGCCACCCGCTGCTCGCCCGGGTCATCCGCGATGCCGAACTTCCCCACGCGGCCGACAGCGCCGAGCGCGGTTTCCAACTGGGGCTCGAACGGCTCCTCGACGGCTGGGAGGCCAACCTCCCGGCCCGGCCCCGCCGATCCGGCAGCGCGGACTGAGGTCGGGCCGGCCCACGAGCCGGCCGCTCGGAGACCCCGCCACCGGCTCGGCCCGGCCCGGCCGCAACCCCGCTACCCCTCGCTGCGCGGCGACAGCTGGCGCGTGATCCGGTCGAACAGCTCCGTCAGGGGTGCGCCGAGGTCCCGGCCGAACGCGGTCAGCCCGTAGGTGACTTGGGGCGGTGTCGTCGGCTCGACCTCCCGCCAGACCAGGCCGTCCTGGACCAGCGCGCGAAGCGTCTGGGCGAGCATCTTCTCGCTGATGCCCTGGATGCTCTCGCGCAGCTCGTAGAACCGGAGGTCGCTGCTCCGCAAGGAGATCAGCACCCAGATGCCCCACCTGCTGGTCACATGGTCGACCACATCGCGCGCGGGGCAGTCGGTGTGAAACACGTCATACCGCCGCACCGCCTCGCCCTGCCTGTCCTGCGCGCTTCCCGCCATGCCATGAGCTTACCCAGAGGTATGTCCTTACCAAAAGTAAGCCCCTCTCCTAGCGTGACGGCCAGAAGCAGGCCCTCCGACGAAGGAACTGATCATGATCGTGGTGACCGGAGCTACCGGAAACATCGGCCGACCGTTGACGCGGGCGCTGGCGGAGGCGGGCCGGCAAGTGACGGCGGTGTCACGGCACACGGCGGCGGTACCGCCGGGCGTCCGCCACCTGGTGGCCGATCTGGCCGAGCCGACGGGCCTCGCGCCCGCGCTCGCCGGAGCGAAGGCGCTCTTCCTCCTGCTGTCCGGCGACCTGCACGCCACCGCGGCCAACGCTGCCGACATCATCGGCGAAGCCGCGGCCCACGGGGTCCGCCGGGTGGTCCTGCTCTCCACGCTGGGCGTGGTGACCAGGCCCTCCGGCCCGACGCGGATCGCGATGCGCTCGTTGGAGGACACGCTGCGGGAATCCGGCCTGGAGTGGGTCATCCTGCGGCCGGGCGGCTTCGCCTCCAACGCCCTGTGGTGGGCCGAATCGGTCCGTGCGCATCAGGTCGTCGCCGCACCCTTCGGGGACGTCGGGGTGCCGATCATCGACCCGACGGACATCGCAGCCGTCGCGGCGGCCTGCCTGTTGGACGACCGGCACATCGGCGGCATCTACGAGCTGACCGGTCCGCAGGTGATCACTCCGCGCCAGCAGGCGCGGGCCATCGCCTCCGCACTGGGCTCGCCCGTGAGGTTCCACGAGCTCACCCGCGACGAGGCCAAGGCCGCCATGACCCGGAGCATGCCGGCGGAACTCGCCGACGACACCCTGGACATCCTCGGTTCCCCGAGCCCGGAGGAACAGCGCGTCAGCCCGGACGTCCAGCGCGTCCTCGACCGCGCCCCGCGCCCCTTCGCCGACTGGGCCGCCCGCAATGTCACCGCCTTCCGCTGAACCACCGGTAGGCAAGCAGCACTTCGCGGCTCGACCTGGACATCGTCGAGGAGTGGGAGGCCATCGGGTCAGGGCTTCACCCGGCCGCCGCGCGCCGGCCCGCGCAGCGTAGCCTCCAGGCAGATGTCTCCGCAGGGCCCTCGTCCCGCACCTGCTCGGCATCGCCCACGACCGGAAGAGGATCTGATGAGCCGGGCCCTGCAACAGGCCGACGCCCTCTTCGAGCTGGGGCGCCACGAGCAGGCCGCCGCACTCGCCGCGGAGCACCTCGCCGGCGCCCCCGACGACGCCACCGCCCTCGTGCTGCTCGCCCGCTGCCGGCATCGCCTCGGCGATGAACAGCAGGCGCTCACCACCGTCGAGCACGCCCTGCGCGTCGCACCCGAGTCGGTGAGCGCCTGGCTGCTGCGCACCCACGTCCTGCTCGCCCTGACGGAGTACGAGCGGGCCGAGGGATCCGCCCGGCGCGCCGTCGAACTCGCCCCGCAACTCTGGGCGAGCCACTACACCCTCGGCATCGCCTTGGACCGCGGCGTCCGCAGGAAGCACAAGCGGGCCGCGCACGAGTCGGCCCGCACGGCCGTCGCCCTCGCCCCCGAGGAGAGCGACGCGCACGTCCTCGTCGGCGTGACCGCCCACCACACCCGCGATTACCGCGTCGCCCAGCAGGCCTACGAGACGGCGCTGCGCCTGGACCCGGACAACAGCACGGCCCACAACAACCTCTCGCTGCTCCTGCTGCGTCGCCGATGGCTCCGTCCCGGCTCGTGGACCCGGGCCGCCGAGGGCTTCGTCCAGTCCGCCGCCCTCGACCGGGACGACCGCCACGGCCGCTACAACCTGGAGAGGATGGCCTGGGGAACGCTCATGGGCTCCCGCTGGGTGGCCTTCGTCGGATCGATAGCGGTGGCGCTGGGCTCCGCCCACCTGCGTGCGGGCGCCGACGGCGCCGACGCCCTCGTCACCCACCTGACGTGCGCGGCCGTGCTCGTCGGCGGCTGGGGAGGCTGGCTGGCGTGGCAGGCCCGGCGCGTCCCGCCCCACCTGCGCCGCACCCTCCTGCTGGTGGCGCGCGGCTGCCGGCCGGTCATCGGGATGACGGTCCCCCTCGTGCTGCTCGTCGTCCACACGGCCGTGGGGCTGGTGCTGTGGCGCAGCGCCCTCTTCAGCGCGTTCGCGATTCCGCTGTTCTTCTTCGTGATCGTCACGTCCGTGGCCGGCAGTACCACCCTCCAGCAGCGGGCGCCCAAGCAGTAGGGCTCCGCTCGTGGGCTCTTTCGGCGACGGCGGTCGACGCACGGCTCATCGCCTCCGCCGACTCGCTCCGGGATCGGCATTCTCGGTAGCGTGACCCTTCGCCGCACGGGGGTTCCCCTATGTCCGGCCGGTCCGTGCGGGGCCGCCGACGGAGAGTGATGAGGCTGCGATGAGTGAACTGACGAAGCCCGAGGTCGACGTTCCGGAGGGTGCGGCCCCTACGGAGCTGACCATCCGGGACCTGGTCGTCGGCGACGGGGCCGAGGTGAAGCCGGGCATGGTGGTCAGGGTCCACTACGTCGGGGTGACCTTCGAGTCCGGGAAGGAGTTCGACTCCTCCTGGGACCGGGGCGAGCCGTACAAGTTCGCCCTGGGCGGCGGCAAGGTCATCAAGGGCTGGGACCGTGGGGTGAAGGGCATGAAGGTCGGCGGTCGGCGCGAGATCATCGTTCCCCCGCGCCTCGGCTACGGCAAGCAGTCGCCCTCACCGTTGATCCCGCCGGGCTCGACCCTGGTCTTCGTGGTGGACCTGCTCAACTCGTATTCCAGCACGGGCGGGTGGAGCAAGGCCGAGTGACCCTGGCGTCGCCTCCCCTTCGCCTCCCCTTCGTCGCGCCGCGGTGGGCGGCCGGGCGTCGTGGCGCAGGTGGACGGTGGGGACCCGGGGGCGGCCGGCCCCGCCCTCGGTCCACCCCCGTGGAACGAGATCAGGCGTCGTCGGCCGCGGTGTCGCCGGCGGTCTGGACGGCCTTTCGCCTGCGGTACAGCACCGCCCCGCACACCACGAGGAGGAGGACGGCCACGCCGGACACCCCGAGGGCCGTCCGCTCCGCGAAGAGCCTTCCCAGTACTTCGAGTACGCCGACCCCCGCGGTCGCGTAGATCAGTGACCAGGCCGCTCCGCCCACGAAGAGGGCGGGGAGGTAGCGCGGCAGCGGCATGCGCATGCTGCCCGCGATGAAGTTGGCGGCGGTCTGGAATCCGACGGTCAGAAAGGAGACGGCCACCACCGGCGCGCCCCACCGCTGGATCGCCCGCTCGGCGCGCTGGAACTTCGCCGAGGACGTCCGCCCGGCGAACCTGCTCCGTCGGGCGCCGGCTGCGGCGAGCCATCCGATGGCGAACGTCCCTCCGGCGCGCAGCAGGACGATGACATAGAGGGCTCCGGCGGTGAGCGCGATCTTATCCACGACGCCTCTTCGCGGGCTCCGCGCCGTCCCTGTCACCGTCTCGCACCTGCACCTGCACCTGCACCTGCACCTTGCCCCTGCCCGTTCCGTCCCATCGGGCTGCCACCGGCGCACCGAAACTCGAACCTACCTGCCCGCACATCAGGCAAGGCAACCCTAACCGAATCAGTGCGGCACGTACCCCTTCAGGGGCGTTGCAGCATCCGGCGGCGCAGGCTGTCGTAGATGGGCTCGCTCCCCCAGCGGTCCGCGGTCACGTGCGCGGCGAAGCACGCGGTGAGGAGCGGGAGGGCGAGGGAGCCGGCGTTCGTCATCTCCGCGACCAGGACGACACCTGTGAGCGGGGCCCGTACGACCCCCGTGAACAGGGCGGCCATCCCCACCACCGCGAAGGCCACCGGGCTCGCCGCGCCGGCGGGCAGCAGCGGGGAGACGAGGGCCTCGGCCAGCGTCCCCCACAGTGCGCCCAGGGCCAGCAACGGGGCGAAGAGCCCGCCGGGCGTCGCCGCCGCATAGCTCAGGGGACCCGCCACGAACCGGACGGCCAGGTATGCCAGCAGCGCCGCCATCGTCATGCCGCCGCCCGCCAGCAGGCGCTCGCTCAGCGGGTCGCCACCGCCCGCCAGCAACGGGTCGACGGCCATCAGCGCTCCGACGACGGCTCCGATGAAGGCGGCCCGGGCGGTGAGCGGCACCCTGGTCAGGCGGTCGCACGCGGCCAGCGCCCCCACGACCAGCGCGCTGTACGCGGCTCCCAGCGCCCCCGCCGTCACGCCGAACACCAGGAACACCCCGAGCATCCACACCGGTGGGGCCGCGAGGTCCGGCACCGGGAACGCGGCGCCGCCCCCCACGATGAACCGGGAGCAGGCCACCGCGCTGACGGTGCCGACGAGCGTCAACAGCACCAGGCGCGGCCTGATCGAGCGGGTCACCTCCTCGCAGACAAACAGCAACCCGCCCAGCGGGGCCGTGAACGCCGCCGCCAGGCCGGCTCCACCGAGCGCGGTGTACAGCAGGCGGGCGTCCCCGGGGTCCAACCGGGCACGACGGCCGGCCACGGACCCGATCGCCGCACCCATGTGGACGACCGGCCCCTCGCGTCCCAGGACCAGGCCCGAGCCGATCGCGACGAGGCCGCCGAAGAACTTCGCCGGCAGCAGCCACAGCGGGTGCGCCTCGGACTCACGGC
The DNA here is from genome assembly GCF_044454405.1 of Streptomyces sp. NPDC051555. Lineage (NCBI taxonomy): Bacteria > Bacillati > Actinomycetota > Actinomycetes > Kitasatosporales > Streptomycetaceae > Streptomyces > Streptomyces sp. NPDC051555. The sequence continues at coordinate 676,868 of NZ_JBITDP010000002.1, forward strand.
GCCACACTGCCTCCACGTGCTGGATCCCGCTGCCCGCCGCGTGCGGAACGCCCTGGGCGATCGCGCACGCCAGCGCCGCCCCCAGCGCGGTGAGCGCCACCGGGGCGAGCACTCCCGCGGGGCCCGGACCGGCGGCTTCCAGGATCGAAGCGCGCAGGTCCTCGGCGTGCGCGAGGCACCACCGGAAGCCGCCGCCGACCAGGCCGACCAGGGAACCGGCCACCGCCGCTACCGCGAAGGCCCGGCCGGTGTGACGGCGGCCGGGGCTGGCAATGGACATGGACTGCCTCCACCGAGCCGCACGAGGACGTCCGCCGAGCCTGCATCCCCCGCCCGACCGTCGCGGCGCACCTCGCCGTGACGGAGCCACCGGCGACCCGACCGGGCGAGCGGATCAGGCTCTCGCGGAGTCACCCCGCGCTTCCCGGAACACCGGCGGCAGAGCGACCGATCGGCTCAGCCGCGGGCGTCGACGAGCGCGGCGAGACCGTCGAGGACGCGTTCCAGGCCGAAGGCGTACGCGTGCTCGGGGCTGTAGGCGCCGCCCTGCGCGGCACCCGCGGCGGAGCCGACGCGCGAGGCGAGCGGGTAGGCGCGCTCGTCGAGGACGCGCGCGAGCAGGGGGGCGTGGGCGGCCCACCACTGCTCGTCGTCCATCGCGCTGTCCCGCCGCGCCGCGCGGGCGTCCGCGGCTGTGCGGGCCCATCCCTGCACGAAGCCGAGCAGGTAGGTCAGCGCCGCGTCCATGGTGACGTCGCCCAGCCCCAAGCCGTCCAGTGCCGACAGCTCGTGTTCGTACTTGGCCATCTGCCCGGGGCCCAGCGGCGGGCGGACCGTGGAAGCGGTGGCCGCCCACGGGTGGGACTCGAACAGCTGTCGATTCGCCCCGGCGACGGCCGACACCCGCTCCCGCCACGGCCGGCCCGAGGTGTCGGTGCGGGGCATGCGGGCGTACGCCGCGTCGAGCATGAGGTCGAGCAGCTCCTCCTTGCCCGGCACGTAGGTGTACAGCGTCATCGCGGCCACGCCGAGCGCCTTCGCCACGCTGCGCATGGTCACCGCCGCGAGCCCCTCGGCGTCGGCGAGGGCGGTCGCCGCGGACACCACGGCGTCGATGGTCAACCTCTGACGGGGGCCGCGCCGGGAGAGCGTCGCCTCGTCGCGCCAGAGCAGTTGCAGCGTGCGGGCCGGGTCGCCAGCGCCGGTGCGTTCAGTGGTCACGCGCAAAAGTACCTCGCATTCGAACTCCGTACGTCGTACAGTGTACGACGTACGAAAAAGTGACCCAGCCGTGCGCCTCCCGTTTTCCGCGCCACTTCTGCCTCAAGGAGCATTCGATGAAGATCACTTCTTCGGCCGTCACGTTGAACGTCGACGACGTCGCGGCGTCCAGCGCCTTCCTCGCCGCGCACTTCGGATTCCACGAGGAGATGGCGGCCGACGGCTTCGCGTCCCTGACGCGCGCGGACGCCGGCATGAACGTCATCTTTCTGCGCCGCGGCCTGCCGTCGCTGCCCGCCGACCAGCGCGACGACCATGCCCACGGCGTGATCCTGGCGTTCGTGGTCGACGACCTCGAAGGCGAGCTGGCCCGCCTGCGCACCGAGGGCGTCGCCATCACCATGCCGCTGACCGAGGAGGAGTGGGGGGAGCGCGCCTTCCAGGTCCGGGATCCCAACGGCGTCATCGTCCAGCTCGTCGACTGGAACGCGGCCGCCCCGAACGGTCCGGCGAGCTGAGCGGACCTACGCGCGGGCGGCGGCCGCGGCGGCGCGGACTTCTGCCAGGGACCGGCGTTGGATTCCACGGGCGTCGAAGTTGTCGGGTGACAGCCAGGACTCCAGGACCCGTTGGTTGGCGGGCCACTCGCCGTCGATGACGGAGAACCAGGCGGTGTCGCGACTGCGGCCCTTGTAGACGACGGCCTGGCGGAAGATCCCCTCGAAGGTGAATCCCAGGCGCTCCGCCGTCGTGCGCGAAGGCGCGTTGAGGCTGTCGCACTTCCACTCGTAGCGTCGGTACCCGAGCGCGTCGAAGACGTACCGCATGGCCAGGTACTGGGCCTCGGTCGAGAGCGGACTGCGCTTCATCAGCGGCGAGAACATCACGCTGCCGACTTCGACGACGCCCATCTCCGGGTCCTGTCGCATCAACGCGAGCGTGCCGACGGCCGTGCCCCGGTCGAGGTCGATCACCGCGTAGTGCCTGGGGTCGCTCGCGGCCGCCGCCTCCTCGGCGTAGCGCCGGAAGCCCTGCGCGTCCTGGATCGACCCGGTGAACATGTACGTCCAGTCCCGGTCGTCCGGAGCGCTGGAGTAGGCCGCGAAGAGGTCGGCCGCGTGCCGGTCCGCATCCAGCGGCTCCAGCCGGCAGTACGCGCCTTCGAGGGTCACCGCGCCGGGCAGCGGACGCGGTGACCAGTCGGGCACCGGCTCGCCGATGGGCTGGTCGAACTCATTGCTGCGGACGGTCACGGCTGCTCCTGGCCTGGATGTGTGCAGGCCAGCGTACGGAACGCGCGGGCACGACCGCCGGTCGCTGCGGCCGGGCTCAGGCCAGTTCCAGCGCGCCCACCGTCTGGCCCCCGCTGGTCTCGCCGGTCGGTCGGAAGCCGAGCCCGAGGTAGAAGTCTCCGGGACCGTCCGCCTCGGCGTGCCAGGTGGTCGTCAGCCGCGTACCGCCGCGGCGCCGGATCTCGGCCGCCAGGGCCTCCACCGCGAAGCGCCCGTAGCCGCGGCCCTGCTTCCCGTCCGCGATGTTCAGGCGCCAGAGCCCGGAGCGGAAGTCGACCCCCTCGCCGGTCCAGTCGATGTCGAAGAAGGCCATGAGGAAGCCGACGATCTCGTCGCCGTCGCAGACGAGCCGGGGCCAGGCGACGCCGGGATGCACGTACGCCTCGGCGATCGACCTCACCACGGAGGACACCAGGTGCTCCTGGTCGGGGCGGACCTTCAGGTCGACCGCGGCGTCGAAGTTCTCTGGGGTGAGCTCTTGCAAGTGGAGTGCGTCCGGCATGGCCGCACCCTACGCAATCGCTCCGGGGCGTCCGCCCGCGGGGCGCAGGTCAGGTGGCGCGCCGGGCCCGGTGCCCGGTCCGTGGGGCTCGGCGGGTGCGGGGGGTCGACCGCTGGGATAGTGGGAGTCAGTGGCCCTCACGTTCTTCGACACCGGACGCGTGGCGCGCGATCTCTACGCCGCCGCGAGTCAGAAGGCTGGGCCCGAGGGCGCGGGGGCCGCGATGTCCCAGGTGCTGCGCCCGATCATCGCGCACGACGCGCTCAGCGTGGTGGCCACCGATCCCGCGACGGGGCTGGGCCTCGGCTGCTTCAGTTTCTGGCACCAGTACGAGCCCGCGCTGGTCACCGCACTGGTCATGCACCGCTACCTGGACGGCGATCCGTACCGACCGGCCGCGCTGGCCGGGCTGCGGACCCCGGCCGCCGTCGTGGGTCCGACCGGTGGCGGTCCGCCCGACCCGTGGATCGGCCGGGTCCTCGCCGAGCACGGGGCCGGCTCCGAGCTCCGGCTGCTCATCGAGGACGTCCACGGCGTGTGGGGCTCCCTCGCGCTGCTGCGCTGCGCGGGCGCCTGCCCCTTCACACAGGACGACGTCCAGCGGGCGGTGCGCCTACGGCCCGCGCTGGTGGCGGCCCTGCGGCGGTACGCCACCGCGGGACCGCTCTGTCCCGCCGCTCCCCCGCTCGCCGCCGGAGTGGTCACGGTCGGCAGCGACCACCGGATCAAGGCGATCAGTCCGCAGGCGAAGGAGTGGCTGGGCCAGCTGCGGGGAGGGCACACCATCCCGGGCTGGGTCACCGAACCGTTCCTCGTCGCCCTCTCCCTCTCCGCACGGGCCCGCGCCCGGGACGGCGACGCGTGGACACCGCTGGTCTGTACGCCGCCGGCCGTCTGCGGCCGATGGATGACGTTCCTCGGCGAGCCGCTCGACGAGGAGGGAGCCGGTGACGTCGCCCTCGTCGTCCAGGGAACCGTCGCGGACCTCGTCCTCCCGTCGTTCTGCGCCTGGTACGGCATCACGCCCCGCGAACGCGACACCCTGGGCGCGCTCCGCACCGGGGAAGCCGTCAAACAGATCGCGCGGCACCTGGGGCTCTCCCCGTACACCGTCAACGACCACCTCAAGGCCCTCTTCCGCAAGACGGGCGCGGGTGGCCGTGACGAACTCATCGCCGCCTTGACCCGCTGATCCCGGGCCCGTCCATCCCTGATTTCAGGGGGTCGCGGCACCGGCGGCCCGGCCCACTATGGAAGCCGTGGAAGAAGGATCCCCGGATCTCCGGATCCACGGATCCCCACCGGGGGTCCCTCCCCCCTCCCCTCCTTCCCAGGAGTCACCATGACGAAAATCAACTTCAACGAGCCCTCGCGGGGCGAAACCGCGAGCGGCGACACCTCCTTCTCCGTGAGCAACCGCGGACCCGGTCAGGCGCTGGCGGGCGAGAGCTTCCAGGGCGAGGCCATCCGCGGGGTGAGCCACTCCGAACACGGGGCGGTCGTCGGCATCAACGACAAGAGCAACGGCCGAGGAGACGCGAGCTGGTTCGAGAGCAGCGCGGGCGAAGGCTGTCACGGCGTGAGCCACGCGCTGGGCTCGGCCGGGGTCGTCGGCATCAACGACAACCCCAACCCGGGCAGCGGCGCGGGCGTGTACGGCGAGAGCAAGACGTTCGAAGGTGTGCGCGGCGTGTCGCACACCTATGAACACGGTGCCGTGGTCGGCGTGAACCTCTCGCAGGGGATGGCCGGCTACTTCGAGGGCAACGTGCACGTGACCGGCCGCATCACCCATCCCGGCGCCGACTACGCAGAAGCCCTCACCGTCGCCGCCCCGGCGGCGGTCAGTCCGGGCATGGTCGTGGTGCTCGACGACGGAGGTCGGATCACGCCCTGCTCCCGGGCGTACGACGCCCGCGTCGCCGGGATCGTCTCCGGAGCCGGCGGAGTCCAGCCGGCGATGGTGCTCGACGACCACGAGGGCGGAGCGCCCATCGCCCTGATGGGCAAGCTGTGGGTACTGGCCGACGCGTCGAAGGCCCCCATCCACTGCGGGGACCTGCTCACCACCTCCGCGACCACCGGTCACGCGTGCCGGGTCACCGACCGGGAGCGGGCCTTCGGCGCCGTCGTGGGCAAGGCGCTCACCGATCTGCCGTCCGGGCGCGGCATGGTCCGCGTCCTGGTGAGCGCGAGCTGAAGGGTCCCGACCCGCTGCTCCCGACGGTACCGGTCCGGGCTCCCCCGCCCGGACCGGTACCGCGTGCGCCGACCGGAGCCGGGGACACCAGCGGCGCCACCGTCACCCGCGGAGCGGAACCCACCCTCAGCGGGGAGGCGTCACGCCGGCCCCGCCGCGGCCGGAGCACCGAACCAACGGGTCGCGGCCCGCTCGAAGGCCTCCGCGTCGGGGTGGCGGTCACCGGTCCAGGCGACCACACCGTCGGGCCGCACCAACACGGCACCCGACCCGAGGTCGTTCCTCGCCGTCCCGGCCGCGTACCGGATCCGGTCCTCCCAGGCCGTCGCCGAAGCGTGCAGACGCCGGTCGGCGCTGAAGTCGAGCAGGACGCCCCGACCGTCCTCCATGAGGTCGCCGAGACGGGTGCCGTCCTCCAGGCCGAAGTCGGGGGCGCTGCGGCCGACCAACGGGTGCTCGCTGCCGAGGTCGTACCGGATCCAGGCTCCCGACAGCCTCTCGAACACGTGGGTCGCTCCCTCCCGGGTGGCGATGAGATCGCGGACCACCGCCTGGATCGCCTGGGCGTAGGGGTCCGGCCGCATGGTCGCCACCTGGGCGCGCGACCAATCGAGGACCGCCGCACCGATCGGATGGCGCTCCTCGGCGTAGGTGTCGAGCAGCCCGTCCGGCGCGTGCCCCCGCACGGTCGCGCCGAGCTTCCACCCCAGGTTCACGGCGTCGCCGATGCCGGTGTTCAGTCCCTGACCGCCGAGGGGGGAATGGATGTGGGCGGCGTCGCCCGCGAGGAGCACGCGGCCCCGGCGGTAGGCCGTCGTCTGCATCGCCCGATCGGTGAAGGACGAGGCGATGTGGACCTCGTCGACGGTCACGTCGGTACCGGACACGCGGCGCAGGACCTCCTGGAGGTGCTCGCGGGTCGGCGGCCGGGAGCGGTCGAAGGCGCCGCCGTCGAAGTCCATCATGGCGAAGTAACCGGCGCCGGGCAGCCGGATGTACATGCCCGTCGGCGTCAGGTGGAATCCCGGGCTGACCTGCTCCGGGTCGGCGAGATCGGCCAGCATGGTGTATCCGGTGAACTGGGGCTCGGTGCCGACGAATTCGAAGCCCGCGAGCCTGCGCACCGTACTGCGTCCGCCGTCGCAGCCGACGAGCCAGCGCGCCTCGTAGGTGTCCTCGCCGGCTCGGGCGACCACGCCTTCGCCGTTCTGGGAGACGGCCGAGACCGTGACGCCGCGCCGGATCTCCACGCCGAACTTGGCCGCCTGCTCGGACAGCACCGTCTCGACCGCTTCGAGGTCCGTCGCCAGGGATTCCTGTGCCGGGCTGGGCAGTCGGAACGGCAGGGAGTCGGCGTCGATCAGGGAACCGTCGAGCATCATGCCGGCGAAGTGGCCGCCGAACCGGGGGCGTTGCGGCGCGCCCGCTTCGGGGGCCGCGCCGAACATCTCCTGGGTCCCCGACGCCGTCACTAACGACTCCAGCATGCCGCGCCGGTAGAACGCCTCGACCGACGCGGCGGACAGCCCGCGCCTGCCGAGGGGGGCCGCCCTGAACGGTGAGCCGGTCTCCGTCTCCCGTTCGAGCACCACTACGGAACAGCCCGCGAGGCCGAGCTCGCAGGCGAGGGCCAGACCGACCGGACCGGCTCCCACTATCACTACGTCATGCACGAGAGATCTCCTCCTGGATCGCCGAACCGGACGGGTCTGTCCGGCAGGACCTCTCCAAGGTGTCAACTCCCGCCGACATCCCTCCGACAACCCCGACAAACCACCGACACCGTCGCGGGAGCGGGAGAGTCGGGCGGTGTCACGGATCCGCTTCCAGGCCCGATGCCCGGCCAGAGCCTGAGCGGAACTCCAGGTGGCCGCCCAGCGCCGCAGTAGTGCCAGCGGCCGGGTTCGGCGCTTGACCTCAACCAAACATGAGCTTCTAGGTTCGTTCCAGAGCCGCGGGAAGCGCCCAGCGGCGCCCTTTCAAGGAGCTTCGCCATGACCGAGCGCACAGCCCCCATCGAGACCCCCGACCGTTACCGCTACGCCGTGATCCCGCACATCATGGTCGATGACGCCGACGCGGCGATCGACTTCTACCGGCGGGCGTTCGGCGCCCGCGAGGACATCAGGATCGATGCTCCGGGCGGCGGGATCCTGCACGCCGAGGTCACCATCGGGCGGTCGGCGCTGATGCTGGGCGACGCCGGCGCGGATCCGGCGGAGGCCGGATCCTTCGCCGCGCCGACCTCGCTCGGCGGAGGCACGTCCGTCACCTTGCACGTCTACGTGCCGGACGTCGACAGCCTGGCGGATCGGGCCGAGGCTGCCGGCGCCGAGATCCTCCAGCCGCCGACGGACATGTTCCACGGCGACCGCACCGTCATCCTCAAGGACCCTTCGGGGCACATCTGGGTATTTCTGACCCACCTGGAAGACGTCCCGGAGGATGAGCTCCGGCGCCGCCTGGCCGCCGCCAGGTGACCGGACCGGGCCGGCGGACCACCCCGCCGACCGGCCGACATCCGGGCTACCGGCCCGACCTGGTTGGCCCGGGTCACTGGGCGTCGAACTTGCGGCGGACGTACGTGAGGTCCTGGAGGAGGGCGGCCGCGGTGACGCGGGTGGCTGCGCGGGGGCGGGAGGGGGCGGGGAGGGGGAGGGAGCCGGTCTCGGCCCATTCGAGGCGGCCGTCCGGGGCGATGTAGGCCCTGGTGCGGCCCCGGTTGTCCGGGTGCAGGCAGTAGGGGATGTCCAGGTATCCCTTGCGGAAGGCCAGCAGCAGGGCGCGGCCCAGGTCGGGGTCCAGGTTCAGGACCGCGTGGACCAGCGTCGCCGCCTCCTCGTACGTCGCGGAGTCCGCGGGCTCGTCCGTGGTGGGCGGGGAGACCCGGGCGGACGCCCAGGAGGCGTACTCCAGGGCGCGTACGTTCTCCTCGATCGTGGGGATGCGCCGGGACTCGGCGGTCGTCTTGACGATCAGGCGCTGGGCGCCCGCGGCGGTGGCCAACTCCGCCGCGTCGCCCAGGATGCGGTAGGCGCCGGCGTGCGTCTCGGGGTAGACGCCCATGTAGGCGTAGACGACGACGTGCCAGTCGGCGACGGGCAGCAGCTCGCCGCACAGCCGGCGCAGGGCCACGATGGCCTCGTGGTCCTGCTCCCGGTTCGTCTGCTGGGCGTAGCTGACGGAGACGCTGCGGATTCCGTGCTGGGCGAAGAAGAGGGCCTCCAGCACGCTGATGGCCACGAGTTGGCTGGGGGGACACAGCTGGCCGAGCATGCAACCACCGAAGGTTTCCAGGTGTGGTTCCAGGCCGGTGTCGCGGAGCTGCGCGAAGAGGTCGCAGCTCCTTTCCCAGTTGCGGACGGACTCGGACAACGGGGTCCGGCCGTAGGGCAGGCAGTAGGAGACGGGGCCGCCCTCCGAGGCTTCCAGCCCTGCGGCGAGCAGGGCGCGGAAGATGTCGAGCGGATTGGCCGATCCGTGGCGGACCTGTACCGGGAAGTCGTCGCCCCGGATGCCCGACAGCACCCGGGTGGTGGTGTCGAGGGAGTGGCTCACCAGCGGGTAGCCGTTGAGGTCGGTCCCCTCGCGCAGCGCGCTCTCCGCGGCGGCCAGGTGCCCCACCCGGGTGTGGGCGTCGATCGTGATCGTGCCGACGCTGCATCCGGCGACCCCGCGCGTCGCGGCCAGCCCGGTGCGCATGGCCACCGGGTCGCTGAAGCCCATGCGGGGCTGCACGACGAGCTGGTCGCGCGCCGCGGCGGCCTGGACGAACGCCCCGAAGCCCCCTGCCTGCCGCTCGCTCACCGGGCGCTCTGGACCAGGTCCAGGTCCGGTTCCGCCAGGGGCAGCGAGGCGGCGAAGAGCCGCAGGGCGCTCGCCGGGTCGGTGTCGTCGTGGAAGACCTCGTCGAAGCCCGCCGCCCGCAGTTGCTGCGCGCTGGCGCCGTCCGCTCCCTTCACCCCGAGCTTCCCGCCGATCACGATCGGCGTGTCGGCCAGCTCGGAGACGGCCCGCAGCTTCCCGATGACCCGCAGCCCGTCCTGGGCACCGTGGCCGTTGACGCTGCTCACCACCACGAAGGCGGGGCGGACTTCGACGCACCGGTCCACCAGCACCTCGTCGGGTACACAGGGGCCGAGGTTCACCACGGCGTAGCCCATCTCCTCCAGCAGCAGCTGGATGAAGACGAGGTTCCAGGTGTGGGAGTCCGAGGCCACCGTCGTCACGATGACCGTCTGCCTGGCGCGCGTCCGCTGGTCAGCCACTGGTCTCGGCCACCTTTCGATAGGTACGTACGTGCTCGATGCGGGAAACGGAGAGCACCTCCGCGCCCCGTACGACCGCCTCGCCGGGGGCGGGCCTGCCCAGGAACATCAGCAGGCTGGCGGTGGGCCCGTAGGCACCGGTGTTGGGGATGGCGATCAGGTCGCCGGGGGCCAGTCCGGCCGGGAGTTCGATCTCCCGCCCGAGGATGTCGCCGGGGGTGCACAGCGGTCCGGCGAGCGACGCGCGCTGCGTGTCCCGCTCGTCGGGGGCCGGCCGGACCGACACCGGCAGGATGCGTCCGATGCCCGACATCCCGCCGAAGGTGTTGATGCCGGCGTCGAGGACGACGAAGGTCCGTCCGCGGCTGACCTTCACGTTGCTGACCGAGGCCAGCAGGGTGCCGCAGTCGCCCACGAGGTAGCGGCCCGATTCGACGGCCAGCCGGGGAGCGCCCTCGCGCCAGCGCGGGAAGTGCGCGTCGAGGCCGGATTCCAGCTCCGCGCGCAGCTCGGGGTAGGCCGCCCGCTCGCCGTGCTGTCCGTAGGGGACGGAGAAACCGCCGCCGATGTCGAGCAGCCGCAGCGGGATCCCCAGCTGGCGCTCGATGTGCGCGGCCAGCTCGATGGTGTGCAGGAACTCGCCGATCAGCGCCGCCTCGTCGGCCGCGTTGCTCTGGGAGAACAGGTGCAGGCCCGCGATGGTGGTGCCCGGCACGGCGAGCAGCCGGGGCGCCAGGTCCTCGATCGTCTCGCTGTCGATGCCGAACTGGGTGGGCTTGCCCGTCATCCTGACGCCGCTGGCCGCGCTGGCCGTGACGCTGTTGATCCGCAGCAGGCAGTCGGCGACGGTCCCCTGGTCCAGGGCGGCCGCACCGATGTGCTCCAGGTCGGTGAGCGATTCGGCGGAGAAGAGGCGCACGCCGAGGCCGATCGCCTCGCACAGCTCGCCGGCGGTCTTGCCGGGACCGGTGTAGAGGACGTCCTCGGGGGCGTGCCCGGCCTCCAGGGCGGCGGCCAGTTCCCCGGTCGAGCTGATCTCGGCCCGGCAGCCGCGCCCGTCGGGCCCGCGCAGGGCCCGGACGAGCTCCGGGTGGGGGTTGGCCTTGAGGGCGTAGAAGACCTCGCACCCGTCGGGCAGCCAGCTGACGAGGTCACGGCGGGCGGCGTCGAGCCGGTCCATGTCGTAGACGTACAGCGGGGTGCCGTGCGTCCGTGCCAGTTCATCGAACGGGGTGTCGGTGCTCATTGGGCCCCTCCCTGGAGCAGGGCCGTCAGTGCGGCGCGGGAGTTCTTGCCGTGCAGGGTGAGGGGGAACTCGGTCAGGACGCGGCAGGTCGTGGGTACCTTCGGCAGTTCGAGGCGCTTGGTGAGTTCGGCGGTGACCTCCTGGGCCTGGAGGTCGCTCTCGACGAACAGCGCGAGTCCGTGCCCGTCGCCGGGTGGTAGTACGGCCGCGGCGCGCACGCCGGGGATGTCCATGGCGGCGCTCTCGATCTCGACGGTGCTCATGCGGAAGCCCTTGTGCTTGAACATGTCGTCGCGGCGGCCGTTGAAGTAGAGGTATCCGTCGGCGTCGAGGTGTCCGTAGTCGCCGGTGTGCAGCAGCGGCTCGCCGCTGCTGCGGTCGCGGCGGAAGGACCTGGCGGTGTCCTCGGGGTTGCGCCAGTAACCGGCCATCACGTGGGGGCCTGCGGTGACGATCTCGCCGATCTCCCCGGTGGGAACGGGATCGCCGTCGGCGTCCAGGATCAGCACCCGGGTGCCCGGCAGCGGCAGGCCGACGGATTCGGGGCGTTCCCGGTCCTCCGCGGGAGGCATGATCGTGATGCGCTTGGCCTCGGTCTGGCCGTACTGCCGGACCACGCTCGCGCCGGGGAAGTACTGGCGCAGGGCGTCGATGGTGGCCTGGGGCAGGGCGGCGCCGGTGTTGGTGAACATCCGTACGGTGGACACCGGTTCGGTGTCGCGGCCGGCCAGCCGGGTGATCATGCTGGCGAGCGAGGGGACGATCGGGACGACGGTCACCCCGGTCTCGCGCATGCGCTTCAGGAGGACGAAGTCGGACTCGCCGTCGGCCAGGACGATCTGGCAGCGCGCGATGCACGCCATCAGGACCTTGAAGAGGCCGTAGTCCCAGGACATGGGGAAGCGGCAGAAGACGACGTCGTCCGACCGGTAGCCCAGCCCCTCGGTCAGGGCGCGGGAGGCGAAGGCCACCTGCGACTGCGGGCACATCACCGCCTTCGGGGCGGCGGTGCTCCCGGAGGTGTAGATCAGGACGGCCAGGTCGTCGGCGCGTACGGGATCCGGCTCCGCGTCCGACGTCGAGCGGCCGTCGACGTCGTCGCCGTCGCCGTAGTCGTCGTGGGAGCCTTCGGCCTTGGGCCACACGTCGGCCAGGTCGTGCACGGGGGCGGAGCTGATCCGCCGCAGGAGCGCGGCCCGCGGGGCGTCGGTGATGACGAGGGCGGGCTCCGCGTTGTCGAGGACCGACGTGAGGTGGAACTCCTTCATCGCCGGGTTCAGCGGGACGAAGACGGCGCCCGCGCGCGAGGTGCCGTAGAACATGGCGGCCAGTTCGCGGCTGCTGTGCAGCTGGACCAGGACGCGGTCCCCCCGGCCGATGCCCTGGCCCCGCAGCCAGGCGGCGAACCCCCGGCTCGCGGCGTCGAGTTCGCGGTAGGTCCAGGTGCCGGTGGCGTCCCGGATCGCCGCGGACCCGGGCACCTCGGCGACGGCGGCGTCCAGTAGCGAGTGGATGGTGTGGCTCGTGGCCTGGCTGTTCAAGCTCTCTTCCCCGTTCACCTTGCGTGGGTGGTGGTCGTGACGAGCAGGTCCCGCAGGGCGCTGCGGTCCACCTTCCCGTTGGCGTTCAGTGGTAGGTCCGTCAGCACGGTCAGCGCCGCGGGGACCATGTACTCGGGCAGTCGGGCGCGCAGCGTCGCGAGCACGTCCGCCGCGTCGACGCCCTCCCCCGTGCAGACGGCCTCCAGCCGCGTCTCGCCGCGGCGGCCCGGAAGGACCATCGCGATCGCGTCCGCGACCAGCGGGTGGGCGCGCAACTCGCTCTCCACCTCACCGAGTTCGAGGCGGTAGCCGCGCACCTTGACCTGGTGGTCGAGGCGCCCCAGGTGGCCGAGGCCGTCCTCACCGTGGCGGACCCGGTCCCCCGTGCGGTACCAGAGGTCCGCGTCGGGCCGTCCCGACGGGTCGGCGAGGACGGCGTGGTCGTCCCCGGCCTCGTACCGGTAGAAGCGTGCGGTGTTGTCGGCGGGGTCGAGGTAGCCCGGGAAGCGCTGGACGCCGCGCACGCAGAGCTCGCCCTCGTCCGCAGGGCGGCCGTCCTCACCGACGACGAGCTGCTCCAGGCCGGGCAGGAGCGCCCCGATCGGTACGGTGCCGCCCGCGGGCAGCTGCGGGTCCGTTTCGGCCGGGAGTCTGAACTGGGTGCAGCTCAGGGTCAGTTCGGTCGGGCCGTACAGGTTCTCCAGCACGCTGGCGGGTGCGGCCGCCTGCCAGGCCCCGGCCTGGGCCGTGGTCAGCGGCTCGCCGCAGAAGAGGCTCCAGCGCAGCGTGGGCATGCTGTCGGGGCTCAGCCCGCGCAGCCGCTGGGCGAGCGAGATCACGGAGGGGACGGAGAACCAGTGGGTGATGCGCTCCCGGGCCACGAAGCGGGTGGGGGCCATGAGTTCGCCCGGGCCGGGCACGACGAGGGTGGCCCCCGCCCCCCAGGCCGCGAACAGGTCGAAGACGGAGAGGTCGAAGGTGAGGTCGAAGGTCTGGGAGAGCCGGTCGCCGACGCCGATGCCGTAGCGGTCGATCACGTGGTCCAGGTAGGCGGCGATGCTGCGCTGCTGGATCGGCACGCCCTTGGGGGTGCCGGTCGACCCGGAGGTGAACAGGATGTAGCAGACGTCCTCGGGGTCGGTTTCGACGACCGGTGCGAGCGGCGCGTGGCCCGTCGGGTCCGTCGCATCCGTGCGGTCCCCGCCCGTCGCGACGGCGTCGGGGGCCACCACCGGGACGGGCAGGGCGACGTCGGCGTACTGCGGCTGCGCGAGTACGCAGTCCAGCTCGGCCGCCGCCACGACGGTCTCGGTGCGGGACGGGGGGAAGTCCGGGTGGAGCGGCACCACGGTGGCGCCGAGCCGCTGGACGGCGAGGTAGCCGGCGTACGCGGTCGGGCTGCGCAGGGCGAGCAGGCCCACCCGGCGGGGCACCCGGCCGCCGGTGGCGCTCACGAGTGCGCCGGCCAACCGTCCCGCGACGGCTTCCAGTTCGGCGTAGGTGAGGCGGGCTCCGTCGATGTCCAGTGCCACGGCATCGGGGTGCCGCCGGGCCGTCGCGGCGAACCGCCCGTAGAGTCCGCGGTCAGACGTCACGGTCCGCTCCTCCTTGCCGCGCGCCGGCGTACTGCGGCTCCGCCGCGCCCGCCGCCTCCAGCTGCTCCACCATGGCGATGACCTGGGCGAACGCCTTCTCGACCGCGCCCGCGCGGAACCGGCCGCGCTCGGCCGAGGCGATGCCGAAGCGCACGGCCTGCGGCAGGGCGCCCCAGGCGGCGGACGCCTCCTCGGCGCCCCGCACGGATGCCAGGCGGAAGCGCTGGTGGCGGGCGGCGGTCCAGATGTCGTCGGCATAGCGCGCCAACGCGTCGGGGTCGGCGCAGACCTGGTCGGCGACGTGGCGCAACGCGGGCAGCAGGCCGTGCACCCAGGTGCCTTCGGGGGCGGCGGGGCGCGGCGCCGCGTCGAGTTCGAGCCAGCGGTACCCGGTGTAGGGGGGCAGGGCGACCTCCTCGCCGAGGGCGTGCCGGTCGCGGCTGACGGCCTGCGGTGCGGCGTGGCCGAGCGGGGTCAGGGCGCCGCGCAGTTCCCGGTCGTCGAGGATCCCCGCGTAGGGCGTCTGGCTGCCGTGCGGGGTGAGGGCCTCGAAGGCGTCGCTGACGGACCACTGCCCTTCGGCGCGGCGGCTCACGACCACCCAGTGCGGTGTCCCGACCGTCTCGTACATCGGCGACCAGGGCAGGTGGCGGGTGTTGCCGACCGCGAGGACGCGGCCGTGGAGCGCCGACTCCGCGTCCAGCGCGGTGCGCGCCGCCTCCCAGTCCTGCGCGCCCCGGTAGGCGAGGCCGCGTCCCTGGTCGTCGATGTCGACCCGCGCGTGGTGCGAGAACGCCAGCCCGCCGTCCGGGGAGTCGGTGCGCACCGACAGCCGGACGGACCGCGCGAGCCTGTCCTTGATGTCGGGCGTGCCGGGTTCGAGGTAGGCGACCAGGCTCGCGGTGTAACAGCTCAGCTCCGCCCGGTCCGGCGTCGCTGCTGGGGTCTCACTCACGCGGTTCTCCTGGTGCTGTCGTTCGTGGGTCTGGTCCGGAAGGCGCCGTGAAGGCGCAGCTCAGCGGGATCGGCGAGCGGTCCCGCAGGGCCACCCACCGGTAGGGCCCCCAGGCGCCGTGCGGGGCGTACGGGGCGACGTCGGCGGACCAGACGCCGCCCGCGAGCCCCGTCCCCGCGCTCTTGAGGACGGCTTCCCGTACCGTCCACATCCAGGCCAGCTCCGTGGCCCGCGGCCCCAC
Source organism: Streptomyces sp. NPDC051555 (assembly GCF_044454405.1). Classification (NCBI taxonomy): domain Bacteria; kingdom Bacillati; phylum Actinomycetota; class Actinomycetes; order Kitasatosporales; family Streptomycetaceae; genus Streptomyces; species Streptomyces sp. NPDC051555. The sequence goes on from NZ_JBITDP010000002.1 coordinate 691,929, forward strand.
GGGCAGGAGGGCCAGCTCCTCGGCGCGGTCCTTGGCGCTGTGGCGCAGCATGGCGGGGTGCACGGTGGTGGGCGGGTACTGCACGTCCACGCCGACCGCGTGGTCGAGTCCGACGCAGGCGGCGACGGCGTCCGCGTCGTGGCTGACGCTGATGCCGATGCGGGGCCACCGCGGAAGGTGCGGCCGGCCCAGCGGCGTGTACGCGACGGTGGCCTCGCGGGCTTCGGGGATGTGCGCGGCCAGGAGCCGGCGCAGTGCCCGCCTGCCGGCGAGGTACTCCGCGTACCGCCAGTCGGGCATGTCCGGGGCCCGCACGAGGTCCTGGTCGGTGAGGCCGTGGTGGTCCGCGGCGGGGGCGCCGCCGATCTCCAGGGTGACCAGGATGCCGGGTGCGGCCTCGATGTCCAGGCGGGTGTTCTCCTGGAGGGTGGTCGGGGCGTTCACGGCGTCAGCCCGGCCAGTACCTGGTCGAGCCGCTCGGCCGTGGTGTCGAGGACGACTTCGGTGGCGCCGCCGCCGATGCCGAACACGGCTGCCTCCGCGCGCAGTTGCTGGATCCCGCCACGGCCGAAACCGTCCGCTCCCTGCAACTGGCCGCACTCGTTCAGCACGCGTTCCACGGTGGTGCCCGAGAGCGCCTTGAGCACCGCGGCGGCGGTGGCGTCGCGGTCCGTGGCGATCCGTTCGTGGGATTGCATCCACAGCGCGTGCAGGGCGCTGACCTGTACGGCGCAGGCGGCGAGGCGCTGGCGTACGGACGGCGAGTTCCGCAGCGGGACGCCGTCGAGCAGCCGGCCGGCCAGGTGGTGTCCCGTGTCGCCGACGACCCGGCGGCACAGCTCGATCGCCCAGGCCGCCGAGGCCAGGCGTTCGACCGCGAGGTGCCGGGCGAACAGGGCGAGCCCCCGGCCGGGGCGGCCGAGGAGGTGCGTGCGGGGCAGGGTGACGGAGGAGAGGTGGACGTCACCGACGCCGGAGCCCTGGAAGAGGTCGGTGTCCGCCGGACGCACGGTGACACCGGGGGCGTCGAGCGGGACCAGGACCCATGTGAAGCTGGTGAAGTGGCGGCCGGGCCGGTGCCGGGCGAGGACCAGGGCGTGGTCGGCGCTCAGGGCGGAGGTGACCCACCGCTTGACCCCGCTGACGACCAGGTCGCCGTCCTGGTCGCTCAGGTCCACGGTCGTCCCCAACGCGGCCAGGTCGGAACCGGCGGCCGCCGCGTCGGTGGCGGCGAGCGCGAGCAGCGTCTCGCCCTCCAGGGCGGCGCGCAGCACCTCCCGGGTGACCGGGGTGGCCGCCGCGTCGGCGAGGAGCGGTATCGCCGTGGCCAGTTGGACCAGCAGGGCGAGGACGGTGCCCTGCGGGCCGCTCGCGTCGGCGTCGGCGAGCAGCCGCCGCAGCAGGAGCGGATCGAGGCGGCCGGTGGGCTCCTTCCCGTACAGCTCGCGGAGCGTGCCGGAGGCGGCGAGGGTCGAGAGGACCTCCCGTACGCCGCCCCCCGGCCCGGTGGGCAGTTCAGGCAAGGTTGACCTCCGGGTCGAGCAGGGCGAGCCTGCCGTCGGCGAGGTGCAACCGGTCGTTGTTGTAGTTGAGCGCCGCCGACCGCAGGTCGCGCAGGGCCCGTTCGAGACCGGTGGGCGAGCCCTTGAGGTAGCCGTGGCGCAGGCCCACCGCGTCGACGAGGTCCTCGATGGTCCGGTGGCACTCCTCGGAGGCGGTGATCTTGAGGGCGTTGATGAGCATCTGGTACTTGGGGCGCGACAGGTCGTCGCCCTCCTCGGCCGCGCGGGCCAGGGTGGCGGCGGTGTGCCGCAGCAGCGCGTGCACGGTGTCCAGACGCTGCCGGGCGGTCGAGAGCCTGGTCAGCAGCAGCTCGGAGTCGAGGTTGGTGCTCTTGCGGCCGGCGGGGCTGCGCAGCAGGCGCAGCACCCGGGACAAGGCGCCCGATGCCGTACCGAGCCAGCTCGCCGCCCAGCCGAGGTGGGCCAGCGGGCCGAAGGTGTCCAGCACGATCTTGCGGAACTGGCCGTGCTCGCCGATGACCTGGTGCTCCGGCACCTGGCCGGTCAGCCGCATGGCCACGCTGTGGCTGGCCCGCATGCCGAGCGGGTCCCAGTCGCCGGAGACCTCGATGTCGAGCTGGTCGCGGTGGGCGAAGACGAGGGAGACCTCGTGCGGGGAGCGGGCGGTGGGGCTGAGCATGGTGATCAGGAAGCCGTCCGCGTGGGCGCCGCCCGTCACGATGGGCGCGAAGCGGTCGATGACCAGCCGGCCCGGCTCTGCGGTGAGCTCCGAGGTGGCCGTCAGCAGGTGGCCCCCCTTGCCGGCCTCGGTGGTCACCGAGGCCAGGTAGAGCCGCCCGGCGGCGATCTGCGGGAGCAGTTCCTCCGCGAGTCGGGGGCTCGCGTGGCGCACGAGGGCGGCGACCTGCTGGCAGTGCATGGTGAAGATCATGGCCACCGACATGTCGACCCGGCCCAGGGCGATGCCCGCGTCCAGGACCTGGTCCACGCCGCCGCCCATGCCACCGTGCGCGGTGGGTACGGCGAGGCCGAGCAGCCCGGTGTCGCGCAGCGCGTCGAGGACGGCGGTCGGGAACGCGGCGGCCTCGTCACAGGGGCCGGCCTCCTTCTCCGCCACTTCGCCGACGCGGCGCAGCGCCTCGGTCAGGGCCTGACCGTCGAAGTCGCTCATGCCGACTCCGCCGCACCGGCGGGCATCGCGCCGAGGGCCGCGTTCCACAGGCTGCCCGCGGTGGTGAAGGTCTCCTCGGTGAGGGCCTCGTCGGGGAGCTCCACGCCGAAGGTGTCTTCGAGCGCGAACATCAGCTCGATGGCCTGCATGGAATCGAGCCCCAGCTCCCGGAGCTGCGTGTCGGGAGTGATCTCCTGGTCACCGAGAAAGGGCAGGAAGGGCGTGAGCATCTCGGCAAAGCGGGCATCCATGAGGATCAATTCCTTTTCGTGGTGAGGTCGTTCTTTGCATCGCCGAGCGCGCGCCGTACCAGCGCGGACAGGCTCTCGATGTGCTGGAGGTTCTCGGGCACCAGATCGGCCGGCTCGAACTCCACGGCGAACCGGTCTTCGAGGGTCTCCACGATCTCGACCATGCGGAGGGAATTGAATTCCGGATGCACCGTCAGCACATCGGTCTCCAGCGCCTCTTCCGCGATGCCGAGCACCGAGGACACCGTCGCCCGCACCGCGCCGCGCACCGCGAAGGCCGCGGTGTCCGCGTGCAGCGCCTGCGCCGCCCGCTCCCACAGGCCGCCGGGCTCGGCCCGGCCGCGGTCGACCCGTCGGAAGGCCAGGTAGGCGTGCTCGACGAGGGCGTCCCAGGCGCCGAGGTGCAGCCGCACGTCCTCGCCGAGCGGCTCCCCGGCGCGTTCGGCGGCGTACAGGGCGTGCAGCCTCCGGGAGCGGGCCAGCAGCCAGGTCTCCAGCGTGAAGGCTTCGAGCGCCGCCCGCCGGTCGGGGTGTTCGGCGTAGCCGCGCAGGTACTCCGTCGCCGTGACCGGGCCGGGAGCGTAGCGGGGCTCGGGCGGCGTCGCGAGCGCCCGTGGGGCGAAGCGCACGCTCTCGGCCCCTTCCGGGAGCGCTGCGATCAGCGCGGCGAATTCGGTCCGGGAGTAGCCGAGCCGCAGGGGCCGGGCCGGGCCCCACTGGGTGTCGTTGTGATAGGCGTCGCCGATGGCGAGGCCGTCGCCGTCCGGTTCGACCAGGAAGCTGTGTTCCACGTGCTTGGTCCCGTGGTACGGCACCCACGGCAGGTGGTAGGCGTCGGCGACCACGTAGAGCGGGGCGTCGACCTCCACCGGGGAGCCGGGCGCGTGCCGCCGGCGTTCCGCCACGGCGAGGCCGAGCAGTTCCGCGGCGTCGTCCAGGTGCTGGTCGAGGGTGGGCTCGACGGTCGCCAGGCCGGTGGGCGAGCCCTCCGGCGCCGGACGCGGCGCGAAGCGGAGCGCCGCGCCGAGGCGCAGGTGGGTGCCCGCACCGTGGTACCGGTCGGCGAGCAGGGCCAGGTTGGCCTGCAGGCAGTCCAGCCGGTCCGCGTGGACGGGGAAGTCGCTCACCGGGACCCGGCCTCCTCGGCGGCATCGGCGGCCAGGGCGATGAGGTCGTCGACGGTCTTGTACGAGCGGCCTGCGAAGAGGTCGTCCGGGAGGCCGGCGCTGAGCTCGTCCTCCAGCCGCGTGAGGATGCCGAGCAGCGCCATGGACGAGATCTTGAGGAGCTCGCCGTCCAGCGGTTCTCCGTCGGCCAGTTCGGACGGCTGGAGGGAGAGCCCGCGCTCGGCGATGACCACGCGCTTGACTTCCTCGGCGATGCTGTCCCGGTCGGGATTCACTTCTCGATCGACCTTCCGTCGTATGTGCTCGGCCCCGATCGTGAGGGCAGTGCGAGGGGGCGGTCCGGCGGAGCCGTACCGCTCAGCGCGCCACCGCGGCGCGCGTCGTGCGGATGTGTTCGGAGATCAGTCGGATCACGTCCGCGGCCTGCGAGTTGAGGTAGAAATGGCCACCGGGGAACACGGTCTTCGTGAACGGTCCCGTGGTGTGCTCGGACCAGGAAGCCGCCTCGTCGTCCGTCACCTGCGGGTCGGTGTCACCGATGAGGGAGAGCACCGGGCAGGTCAGCGGCGGACCGGGCCGGTAGACGTACGTCTCCACCACCCGGTGGTCGCCCCGGATGGCCGGCAGGATCATCCTGAGCAGTTCCTCGTCCTCCAGCAGTCGGGCGTCGGTGCCCTCCAGCTGCCGGATCTCCTCCATCAGCCCTCGGTCGTCGCGCAGGTGCACGAGGTCCGGCTGCGGGCGGGTGCGGGAGGGGGCGCGGCGGCCGGAGGTGATGACCCCGAGCGGTACCGTTCCCGCGTCCTCCAGGAGCCGGGCGACCTCGAAGGCCACCATGGCGCCCATGCTGTGCCCGAAGAGGGTGACCGGCCGGTCCAGCCAGGGGGCCAGCGCTTCGACCACTCCGTGGGCGAGCTCCTCGATGGAGTCGGCGCACGGTTCGTGGCGCCGGTCCTGGCGCCCCGGGTACTGGATGGACAGGACGTCGGTCTGCGGCGACATCGCCCGGGCGACGGGCAGGAAGAACGACGCGGAGCCGCCGGCGTGCGGGAGGCACACGAGCCGCGTCGGCGCGTCGGGGGCCGGGGCGTACCGGTGGATCCACGCGCCGGTGTCCACGCTTACCACGCCGGCAGTTCCCCGATGGTGAGCACGGTGGCGGAGCAGACCCAGCCCGGACCCTGAGAGGTCATCAGGACGTGATCGCCGGGCACCAGCTCGCCGGTGCGCACGGCGTGCTCCAGCGTGATGAAGATGTCGGCGCCACCGGCGTGGCCGACCGAGCTGCCGTACTCCCAGACCAGCCGGTCCATGGGAATGCCGAGGGGACGCATGAGCGCGTGCTCGGTCATCCTCTTGTCCACGTTGATGGAAATGACCTTCGAAATCTCTTCGCTGGTCAGACCCGCGTCGACAATGGCCTCGTTGATGATTCCGAGATCGAATTTACCGAACTTCTCGAAGAGCTCGGCGAATCCCATGACATTGTCGACGAAATACTGCGACCGCTCGCCCATGTTGAAATACTTGCGGTCACTTCCGTCGGGCGGCAGAAGCGATTCCTCACCACGGTGCCACTGCTCCAGGCTGTGCAGCGTGCCGGACGCCAGGGACCGCACCTCGGCGAATCCGCCGCGCCCGTTGACGACCGCGGCCACGGCTCCGTCGGAGAAAATGGAAGAGGTGCCGAAATCGCCCCACCGGTTGATCAGCGGAGTGCTGAAGTTCGTCGCGGTGGTGATCAGCACGTTGTTCCGCTTGGCCACACCGGTGACCTGACCGATCGCCGCCTCCAGGCCACCGAGCATGCTGTTGCAGCCCTGCTGCACGTCGAGCGAGGGAATCTCCCCGGCGCCCAGCTCGCGCAGCACGTAGGCCGGCGCGTAAGCCCCTTCCGGCACCTGGTAGTAGACGCTGCCGTGGACGTGGTAGTCGATCGCCTCCAGCTGCGCCGACGAGCGCGTGACGGCGCTCCGGGCAGCGAGGACGGCCATGTCGGCGGCCGGTACGTCGCCGGCCACGTGCGTGCCCTTCAGGCCGGCCGCGGCGAACTCTCCGCGCGCGTAATCGCTCGCACCCTCGGCCTCGGCGGAGGCCACCCATTCCGGAAGGTGCACCCCGAGCGAATCGATAAAGACACCATTTATTTTCATGACGAAAACCTCCCCTGTCTCCCCGCTTGTACAACGTCCACCTAAATCGAGAGTGGATCATCCTGTCAAGCCGACTTGACATACGGGGGCCATACAGTGTTGACGTGACCTTCGTCACGGCGAAATTGTGACAGTCTTTCGGCTATCCATAGAGCATTGCGGATTTCTACTGAAGGTGGATCGATGACCCCCCATATTGACCCCAGCGCCGAGGTCGACGTAAACGCGACGGTGGGCGACGGAACGACCGTCTGGGGCCTGGCCCACATCCGGGAGGACGCCGTGGTGGGCCGCGGCTGCACCATCGGCCGCGGCGCCTACGTCGGCCCCGGAGCGACGCTCGGGGCCGACTGCAAGGTCCAGAACTACGCCCTGATCTACGAGCCGGCCCGGGTCGAGGACGGCGTGTTCATCGGCCCCGCCGCGGTGCTCACCAACGACCCGCACCCGCGCGCCCTCACCCCCGACGGTGCGGCCAAGGGGCCGCAGGACTGGACGCCGGTCGGGGTGACCGTCCGCCACGGCGCCTCGATCGGTGCCCGGGCCGTGTGCGTCGCCCCGGTGACCGTCGGACGCTGGGCCCTGGTCGCGGCCGGTTCCGTGGTGACCCGCGACGTGCCGGACCACGCCCTGGTGGCCGGCTCGCCCGCCCGCCGGATCAAGTGGGTGGGGCGGGCCGGTGTGCCCCTGGAGGACCAGGGCGACGGCCGCTTCCACTGCCCGGTCACGGGCGAGGCGTACACCGAGGTCGCCACCGACGTACTGCGCCGGGACGCCGACCCCGCGTGATCCGGGAGGCCGACGGCCCCGTCAGGACAAGGAGTTCAGGCAGGCCAGGAGGGTACGGGCCTGCACGCTGACGTAGTGGTCGTGCCGCAGCAGTGCGTTCAGCTGCGGCACGCTGAACCACGCGAAGTCCGGCGGCAGGTGGCCCGGGAGGGCGTCGTCCGCCTCGACGACGAGGTGGCGGGAGACCGCGTTCAGGAACCGTCCGCCTTCCTCCGACTGGACGGCGTCGTAACGCACCCTGGCCGGATCGGCGTTCAGGACGTAGTCGAGCAGGGGCGGCCGGTCGGCGGGGTCGTAGTTCTCCGGCACGCACTGCACGGTGGGGCCGAGCTCCACCGCGCTGCGGAAGCCGGGTTCGGCGCGGGCCCGCATCAGCACGTGCGGTACTCCGCCGACCTCGCGCACCACCGACGCGACCACGCCCGGCCCGCGCGGGGCGAAGAGCGGCTGGTGCCAGCCGGTCACCTCCCGGTTGCCGGCCCGGACGGACACGGCCACCACGCTGAAGTAGCGGCCGTCCTCGCGGGCCATCTCCGTCGCGCTCCGGTGCCAGCCCCGCGTCTCGCGCAGCGGGATGCGGGTCGCCTCGATCTCGCGCTCGCTGCGCTGCCCGGTGAGCCAGCCCAGCAGTTCGGCGGTCGGCGTCAGGGCGCCGTCCGCCCGCTCGGCGGAGGGCAACAGCGGGGCCAGGCAGGCCAGCACCGTACGGGAGTCCATGTTGACCACGTTGTCCCGCGCCAGCAGGTCGTTCAGCTGGCCCAGGGTGAGCCAGCAGAAGTCGTCGGCGAGGGGGACCTCGGTCTCCGGGTCGACCTCCACAACCATGTTGCGGTTGCGCTTTTGGTAGAACCACGCGCCGTGCTCGGACTGCAGCACGTCGGTGATCACCCGGCCGCGCCCCGCCCCGGCGAAGTACTCCAGGTAACGGACGGGCGCACCGCGGTGGACTCCCGTGAAGTTGCTCCGCGTGGCCTGCACGGTGGGCGACAGCTGGAGCAGGTTCGGGTTGCCCGGCTCCATCTTCGCCTGCATCAGCAAGTGCGGCACTCCGCCGAAGTCCTTGACCAGGATGCCGAGGATGCCGATCTCCGGCTGCCGGATGATGGGCTGGTGCCACTCGCTCACCGGCCCGTCGGCGGACCGTACCGCCAGTCCCTCGACGCTGAAGAACCGTCCGCTGCGGTGCACCAGGTTGCCCGTGGCGTCATCGAAGCTCCAGCCCTCCGCGGCCGCGAAGGGGACCCGCTCGACCCGGAAGGGATGCGCCTGCCGGCGCTCCTCCAGCCAGGCGTCGAACGCTTCCAGGGGCAACTGGACGCCCTCGCGGGCCCGTTGCGAGGCCGCCAGTCGGCCGGGCAGGGCCGCGTCCTCGCAGCCGCGCAGGACGCCCGGGTGCGTCAGGACCGCCGTCACGCCGCCGCTCCCCGCTCGGCCGTGGCCGCACTCCACCGCTCCGGGTGGGCCCGGTACCACGCGACGGTGTCGGCGAGCCCCCGCGCGAAGTCGACGGCGGGCGCGTAGCCGAGTTCCTCGCGGATCTTGCTGTCGTCCAGCGCGTAGCGCAGGTCGTGACCCTTGCGGTCGGTCACTTGGCGCACGCTCTCCCACGTGGCACCGCACAGGTCGAGCAGCAGCTCGGTCATCCGGCGGTTGGTCAGCTCGCCGCCGCTGCCGACGTTGTAGACCTCGCCGCCGCGCCCCTTGGTGAGGACCAGCTGCAGCGCCTCGCAGTGGTCGCTGACGTGCAGCCATTCGCGGACGTTGGAGCCGTCCCCGTACAGCGGCACGGTCTCGCCGGCGAGCAGCCGGCTGACGAACAGCGGGATCAGCTTCTCGACGTGCTGGTAGGGCCCGTAGTTGTTGGAGCAGCGCGTGACGGACACGTCGAGGCCGTGGGTGCGCGCGTAGGCGCGGGCCATCAGGTCACTGCTCGCCTTGGAGGCGGCGTAGGGCGAGTTGGGGGCCAGCGGCCACTCCTCGGTCCACGAACCGCTGGATATCGAGCCGTACACCTCGTCGGTGGACACGTGCACCACCCGCTCGACTCCCGTGCGCAGGCACGCCTCCAGCAGGTTCTGCGTGCCGACGACGTTCGTGCGGACGAAGACGGACGGGTCCGCGATGGAGCGGTCCACATGCGACTCGGCCGCGAAGTGCAGCACGGCGTCGTGCCCGGGCAGCAGGTCCCGCAGCAGCTCCTGGTCGCAGACGTCGCCCTCGACGAAGGTCAACCGCTCGTGCCGGGCGGGGAGGTTGGTCCGGTCACCGGCGTAGGTCAGCTTGTCCAGGACGGTGACGCGGGCGTCCTCGTACCCGGCGTAGCCGCCGTCGAGCAGGGTGCGCACGTAACAGGACCCGATGAAGCCGGCGCCGCCGGTCACCAGGAGCTTCACGCCGCCACCTCCACGCTCGCGTGGTCCCCGACGATCAGTCGGTGGGAGCCGTCGGTGCCCGCCGCCGTGACGGTGGCCTCCCGGCCGATGACCGAGCCGCGGATGGACCGGACTCCCTGGACGCTCGCACGGGCCAGCACGATCGTGTCGCTGACCTCGGCCCCGCGCAGCAGGCAGTCTTCGCCGATGGAGGTGTGCGGGCCGATGGAGCTGCCCTCGATCAGGGCCCCGGCGCCGACGACCGCGGGGCCGATGATCTGCGAGCGGACGATGCGGGCACCCGCCTCGACCACGACCGCGCCGATCAGCTCGCTCTCCGAGTCGACCTCGCCGTCGACGCAGGGCTTGATCCCGTCGAGGAGTTCGCGGTTGCAGGCCAGCACGTCGTCGATCCGACCGGCGTCCTTCCAGTAGCCGGTGTAGGTGCGGGCCTGTACGTCGGCCCCGCTCTCCACCAGCCATTGGATGGCGTCGGTGATCTCCAGCTCGCCGCGGGCGCTGGCTCCGATGGCGGCCACGGCCTCGTGGATGGCCGGGGTGAAGAAGTAGACGCCGACGAGCGCCAGGTCGCTGGCCGGGTCCTCGGGCTTCTCGACGAGGCGCAGCACGCGCCCGTCCTCGTCGACCTCGGCGACACCGAAGGCACGCGGGTCGGCCACCTTGTGCACCACCAGTTGTGCGGTGGGGCGCTGGGCGCGGAACTCACGGGCCATCTCGACGACGCCGTTGGTGAGGACGTTGTCGCCGAGGTACATGACGAAGTCGTCGTCGCCCAGGAAGTCGCGGGCGATGGCGACGCAGTGGGCCAGGCCGAGCGGTTCGTCCTGCTGGATGTAGGTGAGTCGGACGCCCAGCTCGGCGCCGTCGCCGAGGACCGCGGCGATCTTCTCGGGGCGTTCGCCGACCACGATGCCGATCTCGGTGACGTCGAGGGACTTGAGCGCCTCGATGACGTGCACCAGGACGGGCTTGTTGGCGAGCGGGATCAGTTGCTTGGGCAGGGAGTGGCTGAACGGCCGCAGCCGCAGCCCCATACCGCCGGACAGTACCAGCGCTTTCACCGGTGACTCCTTCTCAGAGGGTCGTGAGGACGTCGCGCAGGGCACCGATGACGGTGCTCTGGAGGTCCGAGGGCAGCGACGGGTACATGGGCAGCGAGAAGATCTCCCCGGCCAGCTCCTCGGTGACCGGCAGGGACCCCTTGCCGTATCCGAGGTGCTCGAAGCCGGTCATGGTGTGCACCGGCCAGGGGTAGCTGATGTTGAGCGCGATGTCGTGCTCGTTCTTGAGGCGCTCGATGATCTCGTCGCGCCGGGGGTGGCGGACCACGTACACGTAGTAGACGTGGTCGTTCCCGGGGTTGACCTTGGGCAGCAGCAGGCCGCCCGGGCCGGTGAGGTCGGCGAGGCCCTCCTCGTAGCGGCGGGCGATGGCGCGGCGCCCGTCGACGTAGGCGTCGAGGCGGGTGAGCTTGCGCCGCAGGATCTCCGCCTGCACCTCGTCCAGCCGGCTGTTGTGGCCGGGGGTCTGGACGACGTAGTAGACCTTGTCCATGCCGTAGTAGCGCAGCCGCCGCATGGCGAGGTCGACGTCGTCGTCGTTGGTGAGGACCGCGCCGCCGTCGCCGTAGGCGCCCAGGACCTTCGTCGGGTAGAAGGAGAAGGCCGCGGCGTCGCCCATCGATCCGGCGATCCTGCCGTGGTGACGGGCGCCGTGCGCCTGCGCGCAGTCCTCGACGAGGGCGAGGCCGTGCTCGGCGGCGAGGGCCTCCAGGGGCGCCATGTCCACGCACTGGCCGTACAGGTGCACCGGCAGCAGGGCCTTGGTGCGGGGGGTGATGGCGGCGGCGACCTGGTCGGTGTCCATCAGGAAGTCGTCGGCCCGGACGTCGACGAAGACGGGGGTGGCGCCGGCGCCGTCGATGGCGAGCACGGTCGGGGCGGCCGTGTTGGACACGGTGATCACCTCGTCGCCGGGGCCCACACCGACCGCCTGGAGGGCGAGCTTGATGGCGTTGGTGCCGTTGTCCACGCCGGTGCAGTGGCGGACGCCGTGGTGGGAAGCGAACTCCTCCTCGAAGCCGCGGACGCTCGCGCCGAGCACCAGCTGGCCCGAGTCGAAGACCGTCTCGACCGCGTCGAGGATGTCCTTGCGTTCCTCGTGGTATTCCGGCAGGTAGTCCCAGACGTACGTGGTCATGGGTGGGTCAGCCTCCAAGGCGGTGGTGAAAGGGGGGTGCGTGGACAGCGCTGTCAGAGCGCCCGTTCGCCCCAGGTCTCGATGACGTCGCAGGCCGTCTCCACGCCCCGGTCGGCGCGCACGCGCTCACCGATCGCGGCGGCCCGCTCGGCCAGGCCGGGGTCGCCGATCACGGTGGCGACGGCTTGGCGCAGCTTCTCGGCGGTCATCTTCTGGAACGGCACCGGCGTGGTGGAGAGGCCCAACTCGGCGAGCCGGTCGGCCCAGTACGGGCCGTCGGCCCAGCAGGGCAGGGTCACGTGCGGAACGCCGGCGCGCAGCACGTCGGCCGTCGTACCGAACGAGGCGCCGTGGATGACGGCGGCCACCTTCGGGAAGAGCCAGCCGTAGTCGACCTCCTGCACCCGGAACACGTCGTCGGACCCGGTGCCCTCCGGTCCGCCGACCACGATCAGCCGGCGCCCGGCCCGGCGCACCGCGTCGCGCACCAGGGCGAAGGTCTCCTCGCCGTACACCGGCCAGGCACTGCCGAGGGCGAGCACCAGCGGCTTCGAGCCGCCGTCGATGAAGTCGGCCAGGCCGGCCGGGGGTTCCTGGTCGGGGCGTTCCCGGACCCAGTAACCGGTGACGTGCGCGTGCGCGGGCCAGTCGGCCGGCGGGGGCATGAAGGCCGGGCTGTAGGGATAGAGGATGGGCTGCTCGACACCGAGCCGGCCGACGGGCGACTTCTTCACCGGCGACAGGCCCTGGCGGGCGCGGAGCTTGTTGACCGCGGGGCGCTGCCAGGCCCATTCCATCTGCGCGGACAGGGTGTGGGTGAGCTTGGTGTACGCCGGACCCAGCGGCAGGTCCGGCGTCTTGTACGCGCGGAACTCGCGGGTCTCGGTGATCGGCCACCAGGAGACGGTGCCCCAGGGGAGCCCGGGACCGGCGTAACCGGCGCCGCGCGGGATGAGCGAGGTGAGCAGGAAGTCGGCGCCCTCCGCCGCCTCCTGCATCTTCTCCAGGGAGTTCGTCACCTCGTCCATCGTGGGACGCTCCATGGCCATCGCCGTACGGATCGACGACGGGCTCTTGCGGATCGCCTTGATGACGGCGGGGGCCGCGAAGTAGTCGGCGCTGTTGCCGGGAATCTCCCGGAACTCCAGCCCGGCCTCTTCCACCATCGGCTGGAAGTCCACGGACGTGGCCACGGACACGTCGTGTCCGCGCTCGCGCATCCCGATCCCCAGTGCCACGAAGGGATGGACGTCGCCTCGCGTCCCGAACGTCTGCAATGAAACCTTCATCGGACCCTCTGCAAGTTCTTTTGGTACCACTGGACGGTGTCGGCTATGCCGCTCTTCAACGACCTCGGAGTGAAATCGACGACGCTGTGGAATCTCTCGAGGTCGAGCGCGCGACGGGCGGCTCCCACTGGTTTGTCCAGATCGAATCGGACGCCGTTCGTGCGCCCGGTCGCCGCGGCCAGAAGATGGGCCAGATCGCGGATCGAAATGGATTCCGGAGTACCGATGTTGAGCGTTTTGTGCTCTGCGGACTGAACCATACACAGGATCGCGCGCACGAGATCGTTGACGTGTATGAAGGTCCGGGTCTGGCTTCCGTCGCCCCAGATTTCGACGTCCTCACCGGACGCCAGCTTCATCAGCATATTCGGAATGACGTGATTGGTGGTCGTACCGAAATCGTCCCGCGGGCCGTACACATTGGTGGGGCGGGGCGTGTAGATGCGCATTCCGAACTGTTCGCGGTGGAGATCCGCGGCCACTTCGGTGAACATCTTGGACATCCGGTAGCCGTTGGGCGAGAACTCCATGTGCCGGCGGTGGTCGTCCTCTTCCCGCATCGGCTTTTCGCTCTCGTACGAATAGATCTCGGCCGAGCTGATGAGCACCACGTCCTGCATTTTGCAGTGACGGGCCAGTTGCAGCACGTTGGAGACCATGCGGACGTTCTCGTCGAACATCCGGCCCGAGTGCTCCAGCAGGAATGCCATGTTGCCGTCGAGGGTGGCGCAGTTGATGACGGCGTCGATGTGCGGCACCGTCTCGGCGGCGGCCAGCAGCGCCTCGTAGTCGAGGATGTCGACGCACACGGTCGACAGGGCCTCGGTCGCGGGTAACTCGGCCCGCACGTCCGGCTTGTCACTGCGGTACAGGCACAGGACGCGCGCGCCCCGGCCGAGCAGCTCCTCGACGACGTGCGAGCCCACGAAGCCGAGTCCGCCGGTGACCATGACGGTCCGGTCGGCCCAGTAGTCCGGTGCCATGTCAGCGTCGAGCAAGGTACGCCTCGACCTCGTCGGCGGCGCGGGTCGCGCCGCCGGCCGCACGGACCCGCTCCGCCATGTCGGCCACCCGCTGCTGGATCTCCGGGTCCTCGGCCGCCTTGCGCACGGCCTCGCGAAGGGCTTCGGGCGTGACCTCCTGCCAGGCGATCCGGACACCGATGCCCAGGTCGGCGATCCGGCGCGCGTTGAAGTCCAGCTCCACCGACTGCGGGACGGCCACCAGGGGCGTGCCGGCGGCCAGCGACTCCATCGTGCTGCGGATGCCCGCGTGCGTCACGAAAACGTCGGCGTGCTCCAGCACGGCGAGCTGCGCCACCTGCCGGTGCACCTCGAAGTTGGCGGGCAGGTCACCGAGGTCCGACGGGTCGACGTGGGCGCCGGTCGCCATCACCACGTGCCAGGGCAGGTCCGCGAACGCCTCGGCGCACGCGCGGTAGAAGTCCGGGCGCTCGTTGAACAGCGTGCCGAGTGCGATCAGCAGCACGGGCGCGCCGCCCTGCGGCGGGGTCCACGTCGGCCGGGTCGCGGGGGCCGCGAGGCCCGGGCCGACGAAGACGTAGCGGTCGTCGAAGGTCTCGGCGGCGGGCTGGAAGTCCGCGGCGACGCAGACCAGGTTGAGGTCCTCCGACGCGGCGAGGAAGTCACCGGGGCCCGGTGCGGGCAGGCCGTGTCCGGCCCGGAACTCGACGAGCTTCATGCCGAATTCGACCAGCGCCGGGTGCTGCGGGTCGATGGCGGGGAATTCCTCCGACAGTGCCTGGATCACGGAGAAGTGCTCGTTCGACGCGAGCAGCGGAATGATCTGCGCGGCCGGCGTCTCCCACTTCTCGGCGAGGGCCCGCGCACCGAAGTTCATGAGCGTGTCGTACAGCACGAGATCGGGCAGATCGGCGGCGAGTTCGTCCTCGGCGGCGGTCGCGACCGCGATGTTCTCGCGGAGGAGCTGGAGCGGACCCTTCACCATTTCTTCGGCCGTCATCTCCGCCGGCACGCTGCGGTTGGCGGGCCAGACCGATTCGTACGTGATGGCCTTGGCGCCGGCCGCCGATACCGCTCCGGAGAACTGCTCCGTCGTGATGTACGTGATCCGGTGTCCTCGTCCCACCAGGTCGGCGACCACCGCGAGGGTGGGGTTCACGTGTCCTTGGTAGGGGGCGCCGAGTACGGCTATGTGCTTCTTCAAGGGAATGACTCCAGTTCACTGCACGAAAGCGCGAGTACGCGAATGTGAGAATGTGCGAATACGCGAATGTGCGATCAGAGGTCAGAGGTCAGAGGTGAGGGATCGACGGTCGGGGACCGGCGATGGAAAGGGTTTCTCGTACTGCTGGCCGGCGCCGGAACGAACCCTCAGGCCATTTCGTCGAGCCATGCCTCGACGATGCGCGCCGTGGCTTCCGCGTGCTCTTCCACGATGCCGAAGTGGTCGCTCGCCACTTCCCTGGCGGTGTGCTCCAGCTTCCAGTCGATGTGCAGCACGTGTGCGTGCTCCGGGTCGCCGGAGGAGGTCCACATCGGCTCGGTGGCACGGACGAGCAGCGTGGGCGTCTTGATGGGCTCGGGGCGCCACCCACCGAGGATCCGGTGGTATCCGCCCATGGCACTCAGCCGGGTGTCGTTCATGATGCCGCCGCCCAGCTTCGCCTCGCGGTCGAAGACCACGCCTAGCATCGCCACGCCGACGTCGTTGTTGACCTCGTCGTCGTCGGGCCAGGGCACGTCCAGCAGGACCAGCGCCGCGGGTGCGGAGCCGAGTTGCTCCAGGTGCGCGGTGACGGCGTGGGCGATCTGACCGCCGGCCGAGTGGCCGACGAGCACGAACGGATCGTCCCCGGCCGCCTGCACCAGTGCCTGCGCGTGGAGTTCGACGAGCGCCGCCATGTCGGCCGGAATGCTCTCGCCCTCCAGGTATCCGGGCTGCGGTACGACCGTCACGTCGCGCCGGTCACGGAAGTGCTCGGCGAAGCGGGTGTACTGCTGGGGACCAGCGGTCGCCACCACGGCGGGAAGGCAGAACAGCGTGGGCCGCGCCGGCCCGACGGCCAGCCGCACGGGCTCCGGCAGGTGCTCGGCGACCGACCCGCTGTCGAAGGCGGTCCGGAGGCTCGACGCCGCCATGATCAGCTCGTTGCCCGCCGTGTGCTGCCCACTGGCGTGCGCCTGACGGAACATCGCCTCGATGCCTGCGGCCGGCGCCGGGGCCCGCGTACCGGAGATCGTCGGGCCGCCGGAAGTGTCGGACGCGTCGGGGCCGGTCAGCACCTTCTGCAGGTGGGCCACCACCGACGTCGGCTTCGTGTACTCGAAGAGGAACCCGGTCGGCAGGCGCAGCCCGGTCCGCGCACCGAGCCGGTTGCGCAGGTCCACCGACATCAGCGAGTTGAAGCCCTGCTCGAAGAACCCCCGGTGGAGGTCCACGGTCTCGGGTCCGGGGTGCCCCAGGACCACGGCCGTCTCGGCGCGCACCAGGTCGGACAGCAGCTGGATCTGATCCGCGTCCGCGAGCCCGGCCAGCCGCCGCCGCAGGTCCGCTCCACCGGCGGTGCCGGTCGCACCGGGCGGTGCCGCGGTCCGCCGGGGCCCGCTCCGACGCGCGGCGGGCCGCCCGGACTGCTCCGGGGAGCCCACGGCGTCACCACCGGGCCGGGCAGCGTCCGGCGGGGTCAGCGCGAGCGCCTCGACCGACGCCACGGGGGCACCGGTCGCATCGGCCAGCGCGATCGAGAACGCGCCGAGTCGTCCGGTGGCGGTGATCCGTACCCGCAGCGTCGCAGCGCCGACGGCGTGCAGCGAAACGCCCTGCCAGGAGGAGGGGAGCCACGGCCCGTTCGTGCCCGTGTCCTCCCCCGCACCCGCGAGGACCCGAGCGGCGTCCAGAGCGGCGTCGAACAGTGCCGGGTGCAGACCGTAGCGGGCCGCCTCCCCTTGCTGCTCGTCCGCTCCGGGCAGGCTCACCTCGGCGAACACGTCACCGTCGGCCCCCTGCCAGAGGCCGTCCAACTCCTCGTTCTCCACTGCCACGGCTCCTGCCGGCGGCCAGGACACCAGGTCCCATGCCGGCACCGAACCGTCGCCGGTCGCCAGCACGCCCGTGGCGTGGCACACCCACGGGGCGTCGGCCGATCCGGCCTCGGTCCGCGAATGGACGCTGAACTTGCGGCGCCCCGTCCAGTCCGGCTCCGCGGCCCGCACCCGGAGCTGGGCACCGCCCTGCGCGGGCAGTACGAGGGGTTCCTGGAGCGTCAGCTCGTCGACCACGTCGCAGCCGACTTCGTCGCCGGCCCTCAGCGCCATCTCCACGAACGCCGTCGCGGGCAGCAGCGCGGCCCCTTCGGCGCCCTGTGCGGGCAGCCACGTATGTGCCTGCGCCGACAGCCGTCCGGTGAGCACGATCCCGTCCGAGCCGGGCAGCTCGATCGCGGCGCCGAGGAAGGGGTGGTCGGCGGGCAGCAGACCCACCGAAGCCATGTCGCCGGTGACGGCGCCACCGGCGTCGAGCCAGTACCGGCGCCGCTGGAACGCATACGTCGGCAACTCGACCCGCGACGCACCCGTCCCCTCGAACGCCCGCGCCCAGTCCACGTCCACGCCCTGGACCCAGACCTCGGCCAGCGACGCGTAGAACCGGTCCAGGCCACCCTCATTGCGGCGCAACGTGCCCGCCACGATGGCGGACTCGGCCTGGTCCTGCACGCTCATCGTCAGCACCGGATGCGCGCTGACCTCGATGAAGGTGCCGTGCCCCTGCGCGACCAGGTCCTCGATCGCACCCTGGAAGCGGACCGTCTGACGCAGGTTCCGATACCAATACCCGGCATCCAGACCCGACGTGTCCAACCAATCACCCTCCACCGTGGAGAAGAACGGCACCCGCGCAGCCATGGGCCGTACTTGCGCCAACACCTCCGCGAGCTCACCCTCGATCCGCTCCACATGCGACGTGTGCGAGGCATAGTCCACCGCAACTCGGCGTGCCCGAACACCTTCCGCCTCGCACTCGGCGAGAAGCTCGTCCAATGCCTCCGGGTCACCGGCGACGACGGTGGAGGTGGGGCCGTTCAGGGCAGCGACCTCCAGCCGACCCGCCCAACGCACCAGACGGGACTCAACCTCCACCAGCGGCAACGCCACCGACATCATCCCGCCCAGACCAGCCAGGCTTCCCGCAATGGCCTGCGACCGCAGGGCCACCACACGAGCACCATCCGCCAACGACAGCCCGCCCGCCACACAAGCCGCGGCGATCTCACCCTGCGAATGACCCACCACAGCGGACGGCCTCACACCGAAGGACTGCCACAGCTCCGCGAGGGAGACCATCACCGCCCACGACACCGGCTGGACCACATCCACCCGCTCCAACGACGGCGCACCCTCAACCTCGCGCACCACATCGAGCAGATCCCAGTCCACGAACTCCGCCAACGCCCGACCACACTCGGCCATCCGCCCAGCGAACACCGGCGAAGAATCCAACAGATCCACCGCCATCCCGGCCCACTGCGAACCCTGACCCGGGAACACGAACACCACCCGGCCACCAGAGCCCGAAACCACACCCTCCACCAGACCAGAAGCCGGCAGACCATCCCTCAACGCACCCAAACCAGACGCAAGTTCACCCAACGCACCACCGATCACCACGGCACGGTTCTCGAACTCCGCCCGCCCGGCGGCCAACGACCAACCCACGTCCACCGGCGACAGACCCGCACCGCCGGACTCGACGAGCGATGCCAGCCGACCAGCCTGATCCCGCACGGCCTCGGCCCCACGGCCGGACACCACCCACGGCACCGCCACCGGCGCCACCGCCTCCGGCGTCGCCTCGACAACCTCGACCTCAAGGTCGACGTCCGGGGCCTGCTCAAGGATCACGTGGGCGTTCGTACCGCTCACGCCGAACGACGACACACCCGCACGACGGACCTGGTCAACAGCACCGGGCACCCACTCACGCGCCTCGCTCAGCAGCTCGACCGCACCCGCCGACCAATCCACCTTCGACGACCGCTCACCCACATGCAGCGACTCCGGCATGATCCCGTGCCGCATCGCCTGCACCATCTTGATCACACCGGCCACTCCCGCAGCAGCCTGCGTATGACCGATGTTGGACTTCAACGAGCCGAGATACAACGGCCGTTCGGCCGGACGGTCCTGGCCGTACGTCGCCAGCAGCGCCTGCGCCTCGATCGGGTCGCCCAGCGTCGTAGCCGTTCCGTGCGCCTCCACCACGTCCACATCGGCCGCGGACACACCCGCATTCGCCAACGCAGCGCGGATCACCCGCTGCTGCGCCGGACCGTTCGGCGCGGTGAGACCGTTACTCGCACCGTCCTGATTCACCGCGGAACCACGGACGACCGCCAACACGGGGTGACCGTTGCGCCGAGCGTCCGACAACCGCTCCAGCAGCACCATGCCGGCGCCTTCGCCCCAGCCCGTGCCGTTCGCCGCGTCGGAGAACGCCCTGCAGCGGCCGTCCGACGAGAGGGCCCGCTGGCGGCTGAACTCCACGAACAGGCCCGGAGTGGACATGACCGTGACGCCACCCGCCAGGGCGAGCGTGCACTCCCCCGCACGCAGCGCCTGGGCGGCCAGGTGCAGGGTGACCAGGGAGGAGGAGCAGGCCGTGTCCACCGACACCGCCGGGCCTTCGAGGCCGAAGGTGTACGAGAGGCGGCCCGACACCACGCTGGCGGAGATTCCGGTGGCGAGGTAGCCGTCCGACTCGTTGGGCGAGCGGAACAGCAGGGCGCTGTAGTCCTGGCCGTTCGTTCCGGCGAAGACGCCGGTCCGGCTGCCGCGCAGCGTGGACGGGTCGATGCCGGCCCGTTCGATCGCCTCCCACGAGGTCTCCAGGAGCAGCCGCTGCTGCGGGTCCATGGCGAGGGCCTCGCGCGGTGCGATTCCGAAGAACCCGGGGTCGAAGTCGGCCACGCCCTCCAGGAAGGAACCCTCCCGGACGTAGCTCTTGCCGATCCGGTCGGGGTCGGGGTCGAACAGGGTCGCCATGTCCCAGCCCCGGTCCTGCGGGAACTCGGTCACCGCGTCGCCTCCGGAGGCCAGCAGCTGCCAGAGCTCCTCCGGGGAGTTCGCGCCGCCCGGGAAGCGGCAGCCCATTCCGACGATGACGATCGGATCGTCGTCCGTCGCGGCGGCCGGCGCCGACGGGGTCCCGGCCACGGCCCGCCCCGCACCAGCGTCGCCGTCCGTCGCGCCGGGGAGTTCGGTGCTCAGGTGCTGCGCGAGTGCGGTGGGCGTCGCGTAGTCGAAGACCAGCGTGGCCGAGAGCGCGAGACCGGTCGAGGCGGCGAGGTGGTTGCGCAGTTCGACGGCGGTCAGGGAGTCGAATCCGACGTCCTTGAAGGGCCGGTGGGCGTCGATGGCGTGGGCCGAGGCGTAGCCCAGCACCGTCGCGGCGCTGTCGCGCACCAGGTCGAGCAGGTGCTTGTGCCGGTCGGCCGGAGCCAGTCCGGTCAGCTGGTGGGCGAGGGCGTCCGCCGGGGTTCCCGTGCGGGTGCTCGCCGCGGCGTCGCCCCTGGTCACCGCGCGCCGGACCGGGGACGGCACCAGGCTGCGCAGCAGGGCGGGCGTCTGGCCGTTGTCGCGGAGGGCGGGCAGGTCGAGGCGTACGGGGACGAGTGTCGGCCGCGTGCTGACGAGGCCCGCGTCGAACAGGGCCAGGCCCTGCTCGGCGGAGATGGGCAGGATGCCGAGGCGTGCCATCCGGGTCAGGTCGGTGTCGCCCAGCCGTCCGCCCATGCCGCCGATCTCGGGTCCCCACAGCCCCCAGGCCATGGAGACCGCGGGCAGTCCGAGGGTGTGGCGGTGTGCGGCCAGGGCGTCGAGGAAGGCGTTGGCCGCCGCGTAGTTGCCCTGCCCGGCGCCGCCGAAGGGCGAGGCGGCCGCGGAGAAGAGCACGAAGGCGCGCAGGTCCAGGCCGGCCGTCAGTTCGTGGAGGTGCCAGGCCGCGTCGACCTTGGGCCGCAGCACCGCGTGCCACTGCCCCTCCTCCATGGTGGCGACCACCGCGTCGTCGACGATGCCCGCGGTGTGGACGACGCCGATCAGCCGGTCGCCGAGCGAGCCCACGACGTCCGCCATGGCCTCGCGGTCGGCGACGTCGGCGGCGACCATCCGTACGGAGGCGCCCAGCGCCTCCAGTTCGTCGGCCCACTGCTCGTCCCGGCCGGAGCGGGACACCAGCACCAGTTCGGTCACGCCGTGGGTCTCGACGAGGTGACGGGTCACCAGGCGTCCCAGTCCCCCGGTCGCTCCGGTCACCAGCACCGCCCCGTCGGCGAGGCCGAGGTCGGTGGCGGGCAGGGCGGGCACCACGGCGCGGCGCAGGCGGGGGACGTGGGCACGCCCCTCGCGGACCGCGATCCGCGGCTCGTCCGATCCGGCCGCTCCGGCCGCTGCCAGGCCCGTACGAAGCGTCTCCTCGTCGAGCCGGTCGGTTTCCAGGAGGACGAACCGTCCCGGGTTCTCCGACTGGGCGGAGCGGACGAGACCGCGGATCGACTCGGCCACGAGCTCGCCGTCCGTTCCCGGCGACGTCGCGGTGGCCACGACCAGACGGGACGACGCCGCCTTCGGATCCGCCAGCCACTGCTGGAGGACCCCCAGGACGTGCTGCCCGACGGCGTGCACCCGCTCGGGCAGGGAGCCGTCCGGATCGTCGGCCCCGGGTTCGAAGACGACGACGGGCGGTACCGCCCGGCCGTCCGCCAGGTCTCCGTACGAGCACCGGTCGTCCGCGGCCGCTGCCGAGCTGCTCGCGGCCCGTACCCATTCGACCTCGAACAGGGCGTCGCGGCCGTAGGGGTTGTCGGTGGGCAGTGCCTGCGGGGAGAAGGTGCGCAGCGCGACCGCGCCGACGTCGAGCACCGGAGCCCCGGTGTCGTCCGCGGCGCTGATGGCCACGGTGTCCGGGCCCGTGGGCGTGAGCCGTACGCGCAGTGAACTCGCGCCCTTCGCGTACGCCCGTACGGTGGACCACGTGTGCGCCAGGCAGCTCGCGTCGGGGTCGAGGACTTCGGAGAGGTCGGGTACAAGGCCGAGCCGCACGGTCAGCCGCAGTGCCGTCTCCAGGACCGCCGGGTGGACCCCGTACCGATCGGAGTCACCGCTCTCGGCGGACTCGGGCAGGCACAGGTCCGCGTACGCCTTGCCCTCGGACTCCCACACCGCCCGTACGCCGGGGAGTGTCAGGTCCGTCCTTTCGACCGCGTTCCGCGGCGGCCAGGAAGCGAGGTCCGAGGCGGTGTGCGCCTCGCTCTCGTCCCACGCGCCGTCCCGGACGGCCAGCGCGGCGGTGGCGTGCTCGGTCCAGCCGTCCTGGTCGATTCCGGGGCCCGTGCCGGTGCCGGTGCCGGCCTCGGTGGTGATCCGGGAGTGGACCCGCACCGGCCGGCGCCGCTCGTCGGCGTCGGGGGCGTCCACGCTCAGCTGGATCGTCGTGCTCCCCGCGGCCGGGAAGGTGATCGGTGCACTGATGTCGAGCTCGTCGACGACCGGAGCGCCGGCGTTCTCGCCCACATGGGTGAGCATGTCGACGAGCGCCGATCCGGGAAGTACGACCACGTCACCGATGCGGTGGTCCGCCAGCCACGGGTGCGTCTTCAGCGACAGCCTGGCGGTGTAGACGACCCCGTCCCGTCCCGCGAGGTCCACGGCCGCCCCGAGCAGGGGGTGGTCGGCGGAGGCCAGGCCGACGGAGGTCACGTCGCCCCCGCTCTGCGGGCCGTTCTCCAGCCAGTAGCGCTGGCGCTGGAAGGCGTACGTCGGCAGGTCCACCCGGGAGGCGCCCGTGCCCGAGAACGCCTGGGCCCAGTCGACGGCGACACCGTGCGTCCACGCACGCGCCACACCGGCTATGAACGAGCGTTCCTCGCCGCGACCCGAGCGCAGGACGGGGACGAACACGCCGTCCGGCACACACTCCGCTCCCATCGCGCTCAGCACCCCCTCAGGACCCAACTCGACGAATACGGACACGCCTTGAGTCCTGAGCGCCTGGGCGCCGTCCGCGAAGCGAACCGCTCCGCGCACGTGCTGCACCCAGTACTCCGGCGCACACAACTCATCCGGCGTCGCCACCGTACCCGTCACGTTCGACACCACGGGCATCCGCGGAGGCCCGTATGTCAAACCCTTCGCGACCTCGCGGAATTCGTCCAACATCGCGTCCATCCGCGGCGAATGGAACGCGTGCGACACCACCAACCGCTTCGTCTTACGACCCTGCGCCTTCAGTGCCGCCGCCACCTCCAGCACGGCGTCCTCGTCACCGGACAGCACCACCGCCGACGGACCGTTCACCGCGGCGATCGACACCCGCGAGCCGTAGTCCGCCAGCAGCTCGACCACGTCCGCCTCGGCCGCCTGCACCGCCACCATCGCGCCACCCACAGGCAACGCCTGCATCAGACGACCACGCGCAGCCACCAGCCGCGCCGCATCCTCCAACGACCACACACCCGCCACACACGCGGCAACCAGCTCACCGATCGAGTGACCACCCACGAACTCGGGCCGCACACCCCACGACTCGATCAGCTGGAAGAGCGACCACTCCACAGCGAACAAGCCCGCCTGGGTGAACACCGTCTCGTCCAGAGCGCCCTCAGCGCCGCCCTCGCCGAAGACGACCTCACGCACGCCACCCACCACATGACCGGACAACTCCCGGTCCAGCACGGCACAGACCTCGTCGAACGCTGCCGCGAACACCGGGAAACGCTCGTACAACTCCCGTCCCATGCCGACCCGCTGCGAACCCTGACCCGAGAACAACACGGCCACCCGACCGCCACCCGCCACAGCACCCGGACCCACCACCACACCCGGGACCGACTCACCACGCGCCAACGCGGCCGCGCCGGACGCCAGTTCCTCGCGCCCACCGCCGATCACCACGGCGCGGTTCTCGAATTCGGCGCGCCCGGCCGCCAACGACCAGCCCACGTCCACCGGGGACAGGGCCGCATCGCCCTCGACCCACGACGACAGCCCCGCCGCCTGCCCACGCAGCCCCTCGGTGCCGCGCCCGGAGAGCACCCACGGCACCACCGCCGGAACCGCGACCGCCGGCGCCGCCTCGGGTGCGGGTTCGAGCTCCGGAGCCTGCTCGATGATGACGTGGGCGTTCGTACCGCTCACGCCGAACGACGACACGCCCGCACGACGCGGACGTCCCTCGACCGCCGGCCACTCCCGCGCCTCGGCGAGGACCTCGACCGCACCCGCGGACCAGTCGACCTCGGACGACGGCTCGCCGACATGCAGCGACTGCGGCAGTACGCCGTGCCGCATGGCCAACACCATCTTGATCACACCGCCCACTCCGGCGGCGGCCGCGGAGTGACCGATGTTGGACTTCAGCGAACCCAGCCACAGAGGCCGGTCGGCGGGGCGGTCCTGGCCGTAGGTGGCCAGCAGCGCCTGCGCCTCGATCGGGTCGCCCAGCGTCGTACCGGTGCCGTGCGCCTCCACCGCGTCCACGTCCGCCGCGGAGACCCGGGCATCGGCCAGGGCCGCACGGATGACGCGCTGCTGCGAGGGACCGTTCGGCGCCGTCAGACCGTTGCTCGCACCGTCCTGGTTCACCGCGGAACCACGCACCACCGCCAACACGGGGTGACCGTTGCGCCGGGCGTCGGACAACCGCTCCAACACCAGGACTCCGGCGCCCTCGCCCCACGCCGTGCCGTCCGCCGCGTCGGAGAACGGTCGGCAGCGCCCGCTCGGCGACAGGGCGCCCTGGCGACTGAACTCCACGAACGCGCCGGGAGTGGTCATCAGGGTCACACCGCCGGCGAGCGCGAGCGTGCACTCGTCGTTGCGCAGGGACTGGGCGGCCAGGTGCAGGGTCACCAGGGACGACGAGCAGGCCGTGTCCACGGTCACCGCGGGGCCTTCGAGGCCCAGGAAGTACGAGACCCGACCGGACAGCACCGCTCCGGACCTGCCGGTGCCCAGGTAGCCTTCGAGCCCCTCGGGGGTCTGCTGCAGCAGGGCGCCGTAGTCCGAACCGTTCGTACCGGCGAAGACGCCCGTACGACTTCCCTTGAGCGACTGCGGCGAGATGCCGGCCCGCTCCAGGGCTTCCCAGGACGTCTCCAGCAGCAACCGGTGCTGGGGGTCCATCGCCAGTGCCTCGCGCGGCGAGATGCCGAAGAAGCCGGGGTCGAAGTCGGTGACGCCCTCCAGGAAGGCGCCCTCGCGCACGTAGGTCTTCCCGTGGCGCGTGGGATCCGGGTCGTACAGGTCCTCGTCCCAGCCGCGGTCGGTGGGGAACCCGGAGACGGCGTCGGTGCCGGAATCCAGGAGCGACCACAGCCCCTCGGGAGACGTCACACCCCCGGGGAAACGGCAGCCGATGGCGACGATGGCAATGGGCTCCCGAGAAGCCGCCGCGATCCGACGGTTCTCCTTGCGGAGGCGTTCGGTTTCTTTCAGCGAAGTGCGTAGCGCTTCAAGAATCTTCTCAGGAGACGTATTACTCATTGCCAACTCCACGCAGGTACAGGCGATTCAGGAACGTATGAGGCGTTTCGAAGAATTCATGTTCATCAATCAGACATCAGAATTTTCGAAGGCGATTCGGAGCAGGGCTTCCGCATCCATCGAGTCGATCGACTCCTCGTCGACCGGTCCCTGCTCGCCCTCACCTCCGGAAAGGGCTTCATTGCTCTCGAACTCCGCCAGCCGCAGCAGGATGTCCATGAGTCCCGCGTCCCGGATGCGGGCGAGCGGAATGGACGCCAGTGCTTCGCGCACCCGGGAGTCACCCGGCTGCTCCCCGGCGTTCCCTTCGACCTCCGGGACCAGGCGCGTACGCAGGTTGTCCGCCAGGGCGGCCGGACTCGGGTAGTCGAAGACGAGCGTCGCGGGGAGCGAAAGGCCGGTGGCGGCCTTCAGCCTGTTGCGCAGCTCGACCGCGGTGAGCGAGTCGAACCCGAGCTCCTTGAACGCCCGGTCAGGATCCACGGCGTCGGCGTTCGGGTGCGCCAGCACCCGTGCCACGTGGGTCCGTACGAGCACGAGCAGCTCGTGCGCCCGATCGGCGGGGGACAGTCCCGCCAGTCGCTCGCCCAGTGAAGCGGAGGAGGACCCGCCCGCACCCGCTCCGGTCGGATCGGACACCTCGCCGGAGGTCTCCGGGAGGCGGTTGACCTCGGGAAGGTCCGAGATCAACGGCGAGCGGCGGACGGTGGTGAACGATGACGCGAACCGTGCCCAGTCCACGTCCGCGACCATGGCGAACTCGTCGCCCCGGTCGAGGACCTGGTCCAGTGCGGCGAGGGCGTCCTCGGGCGCCATCGCCTCGAACCCACTGCGGTGGGCCCACTTCCCCCGCGTCTCCCCCGCCGCGAGGCCGTCTCCTGCCCAGCCTCCCCAGGCGATGGAGGTGCCGGGGAGTCCGAGCCCGCGACGCTGCTCCACCAACGCGTCCAAGAACGCATTGGCCGCCGCATAGTTACCCTGCCCAGCGCCACCCACCGCCCCCGCCATCGACGAGAACATCACGAACAACGACAGGTCCAAACCCCGCGTCAATTCATCCAAATGCCGCGCAGCATCCGCCTTGGACCGCAAAACGAAAGCCAACCGCTCCGGCGTCAACGACTCGATCACACCGTCATCAAGAACACCGGCCGTATGCACCACACCCGACAACGGAGGCAACTCACCCGACACCGACCGCTCACCCAACGAGGCGAGCAACCCGGCCACCTCACCATGATCACCCACATCACACGCAACCACCGAGACCCCAACACCCAAATCCGTCAGCTCACCACCAAGAACATCAACTCCCGGCGCCAAAGGCCCACGACGCGACGCAAGCACCACATGCTCCACCCCACGCCCAGCCAACCAACGCGCCACATGCCCACCCAACGCACCCGTACCACCCGTGACCAGAACCGTCCCACCACCCGACCAACCACCCGACGACCCCGACACCCGCCCCGCACGCACCACACGCCGCACACGAACCCCAGAAGCCCGCACCGCAACCTGATCCTCACCATCCACCCCCGACAACACCCCACACAAACGCTCCACCACACGCCCATCCAGGACCACAGGCAGATCCACCAGACCACCCCACAACTCCGGATGCTCCAACGCCACCACCCGCCCCAAACCCCACACCTGCGCCTGCACCGGAGCCGAAACCCGCTCACCCGCCCCCACCGCACCACGCGTCACACACCACAAACGCCCCTCGACCCCAGCACCCACCAACACCTGCACCAAAGCCAACGAACCCGCCAGACCACCACCCACCCCACCCGACGACGACCCCTCCAACGCCAACAACGACAACACACCGGCGACGGGACCGGATTCCGCCGCCAGAGCGCCCGACACCAGGCCGGCCAAGCCGGCCGACGCGGCCGCGTTCGCGTCCGCGTCCGCAGGAGCCACAAGCCGGACGGGGCGAACTCCCCGCGCTGCCAGCCCCTGGACCAGGTCCGCCACCCACGCGTCTTCGGCGAGGCCCTCCGGAACCACGACGAGCCACGTTCCGCTCAGCACCGGATCCGAGGCGGTGGACACCGGCTTCCACACCACGTCGTATCGGCGGCCGTCCGTCCCCGCTCCCCGACGCCGCTCCGTCCGCCAAGCCGACAGCGCAGGCAGGACCTCGCTGAACGGCACGTCTCCCGATACATCCAGGGTCGTGAGGAGCGAGGTCAGGTCCTCGCCCTCGACCGCCTCCCAGAAGGCGGCCTCCGCCTGGTCCACGACCACCTCAGCAACTGCCGGGGCGTCGAGCCAGTAGCGACGCCGCTGGAACGCATACGTCGGCAACTCCACCCGCGACGCACCCGTCCCCTCGAACGCCCGCGCCCAATCCACCTCCACACCCTGAACCCACACCTCGGCAAGCGACGCGTAGAAGCGGTCCAGGCCACCCTCACCACGGCGCAACGTGCCCACCGCAACAGCGGACTCCGCCTGGTCCTGCACGCTCATCGTCAGCACCGGATGCGCACTGACCTCGATGAACGCCTCGAAACCCTGCTCACCCAACGCCTCCACAGCCGACTGGAAGCGAACCGTCTGACGCAGGTTCCGATACCAATACCCGGCATCGAGACCCGACGTGTCCAACCAATCACCCTCCACCGTAGAGAAGAACGGCACCCGCGCAGCCACCGGCCGCACCTGCGCCAACACCTCCGCAAGCTCACCCTCGATCCGCTCCACATGCGAGGTGTGCGAGGCATAATCCACCGCAACCCGCCGAGCCCGAACACCCTCCCCTTCGCACTCGGCGAGAAGCTCGTCCAACGCCTCCGGCTCACCGGCCACGACGGTGGAGGTGGGGCCGTTCAGGGCCGCGACCTCAAACCGACCCGCCCAACGCACCAGACGGGACTCGACCTCCACCAGCGGCAACGCCACCGACATCATCCCGCCGAACCCGGCCAAGCTTCCCGCAATGGCCTGCGACCGCAGGGCCACCACACGAGCACCATCCTGCAACGACAGCCCACCCGCGACACAAGCCGCGGCGATCTCACCCTGCGAATGACCCACCACAGCGGACGGCTTCACACCGAAGGACTGCCACAACTCCGCGAGAGAGACCATCACCGCCCACGAAACCGGCTGGACCACATCCACCCGCTCCAACGACGGCGCACCAGGAGCCTGACGAACCACCGCCTCCAGATCCCAGTCCACGAACTCCGCCAACGCCCGACCACACTCGGCCAACCGACCGGCGAACACCGGCGAGGAATCCAACAGATCCACCGCCATCCCAGCCCACTGCGAACCCTGACCCGGGAACACGAACACCACCCGGTCGCGCATCCCGTGAGCGGTGCCGGTGACCACTCCGGCCGGAGCCTCCTCGCCACGCGCCACCGCAGCCGTCGCCGCGGTCAGGCCGTTCCGGTCACCGGCGACCAGTACCGCGCGGTGGTCGAAGGCGGCGCGGCCCGCGGCGAGCGAGAGGCCCACGTCCACCGGGGACGGACCCGCACCGCCGGACTCGACGAGCGACGACAAGCGCGCCGCCTGACCCCGCAGGGCCGCGTCGCTCCGGCCCGACAGCACCCACGGCACCGCCGCGGGAGCCACGGGCTCCGACTCCTCGGCCGCCTCCTGGCCCTCCGGAGCCTGTTCGAGGATGACGTGGGCGTTCGTACCGCTCACGCCGAACGAGGAGACACCCGCACGGCGGACCCGATCGGCACCGGGCACCCACTCGCGGGATTCCGTCAGCAGCTCGACAGCGCCCGCCGACCAATCCACCTTCGACGAGGGCTCACCCACATGCAGGGTCTGCGGCAGCACGCCGTTGCGCATCGCCTGCACCATCTTGATCACACCGCCCACGCCCGCAGCAGCCTGCGTGTGACCGATGTTCGACTTCAACGACCCCAGGTACAGCGGCCGTTCGGCCGGGCGGTCCTGGCCGTACGTCGCGATCAGCGCCTGCGCCTCGATCGGGTCACCCAGCGTCGTACCCGTACCGTGCGCCTCCACCACGTCCACGTCCACCGCGGAGACTTCCGCGTTCGCCAGCGCAGCCCGGATCACCCGCTGCTGCGACGGGCCGTTCGGCGCCGTGAGCCCGCTGCTCGCGCCGTCCTGGTTGACGGCGGAGCCGCGTACGACGGCCAGTACGGGGTGCCCGTTGCGCCGGGCGTCCGAGAGCCGCTCCAGGAGCAGCATTCCCACTCCCTCGGCCCAGCCCGCACCGTCCGCCGCGTCCGAGAAGGACTTGCAGCGGCCGTCCGGTGACATGGCCCGCTGTCGGCTGAACTCCACGAAGATGGTGGGGGACGACATGATCGCCACGCCGCCGGCCAGGGCCATCGTGCACTCGCCGGTGCGCAGCGACTGCACCGCCAGGTGCAGCGCCACCAGCGACGACGAGCACGCCGTGTCCACGGTGACCGCGGGGCCTTCGAGGCCCAGCGTGTAGGAGATCCGTCCGGAGGCGACGCTGCCCGCGCTGCCGTTGCCTATGTGGCCCTCGAAGCCTTCGGGAGCCGACTGCATCCGGGCGGCGTAGTCGTTGTACATCACGCCGGCGAAGACGCCGGTCCGGCTGCCGCGCAGCGACTTCGGTTCGATGCCCGCCCGCTCCAGCGCCTCCCAGGAGGTCTCCAGGAGCAGTCGCTGCTGGGGGTCGGTGGCCAGTGCCTCGCGGGGCGACATGCCGAAGAACTCGGGGTCGAACTCCGCCGCTCCGTAGAGGAATCCGCCCTCGCGGGTGTAGCTCTTCCCTTGCTGGTCCGGATCCGGGTCGTAGAGGTTCTCCACGTCCCATCCCCGGTCGGTGGGGAAGACCGAGACGGCGTCGGAGCCGTTCGCGACCAGGTCCCACATCTCGTCGGGCGAGGTGACGCCGCCGGGATAGCGGCAGCTCATCGCCACGATCGCGATGGGGTCGTGGTTCTTGGCCTCCAGCTCCTCGAGACGCCGGCGGGCCTGCCGGAGGTCCGTGGTCGCCAGTTTGAGATAGGTGCGGAGTTTGTCCTCATTGGACATTCGAATTCAGCTCCCCGTGCATGTCGCGAAAAGAAGACGCGAAAGGAAAATCGGCCAGGTCCTGCATGCCTCGTTTCAGGATTTCCCCAGCTCGTTCTCGAGGGCGCTGAACAATTCGTCGTCCGAAGCCGATTCGATGTCGCTGTCCGCGTGGGTGTCGTGGTCCGACCTCGCGCCGGCGGCGTCGCCGAGCCTGGCGAGGAAGGACTTCATCCGCACCATGACGTCCAGCCGCTTGATCTCGTCCCCGGCGAGGGCTTCGAGCATGCCCTCCATCCGGTCCAGTTCCGCGGCGATGGAGGCCGCCGCCCGGCCCGCGTTCCCGCTGCCCTCCTCGTCGAGCTCGATCTCCGTACGGAGGTACGTCGCGAGCGCGGCGGGGGTGGGGTAGTCGAAGATGAGGGTGACGGGCAGTCGCAGCCCGGTGGCCGCGTTCAGGCGGTTGCGGAATTCGACGGCCATGAGCGAGTCGAAGCCGAGCTCCATGAATCCGCGGTCCGGTTCGACGGTGGACGTGGTGGGGTGGCCGAGGATGGCCGCCGCGTCCTTGCGCACGAGCGACAGGAGCGTGTGCCTGCGGCCGGGCTCGTCGAGAGCGGTCAGCCGCTGCTTCAGCTCGGCCTCCCCCTCCGGCGCCGCCGTCGTGGCCGCCCCCGTGCCCGCCGCGGCGGTGCGCCGCGCGGGGAGGCGCACCAGGCCGCGCATGACCGGCGGAACGGCGTCCGGGTTCGTCGGGCGGTTGAGCGCGGCGCGGTCGAACTGGATCGGCAGGAGCGCGATCTCGCCCGACTGCTGGGCGGCGTCGAGGAGTTCCAACGCCCGGTCGGTCGCCAGCGCGGTCATGCCGCCGCGCGACAGCCGGCGGATGTCGGTTTCGGTGAGGCTCTCGGTCAGACCGGTGGTCTGGGCCCAGAACCCCCAGCCGAGGGCCAGGGCCGGACGGCCCTGCGCGCGCCGCTGCTGGGCCAGCGCGTCGAGGAAGGCGTTGGCGGCGGCGTAGTTGGCCTGTCCGAGACTGCCGAAGGTGGCGGAGGCGGAGGAGAAGAGCACGAACGCCGAGAGGTCCAGGTCGCGGGTCAGCTCGTCCAGGTGGATCGCCGCGTCGAGCTTGGGACGCAGCACCGTGTCGAGGCGCTCCGGCGTGAGGGAGGAGACGACGCCGTCGTCGAGGGTGCCCGCGGCGTGCACGACCGCGGTCAGCGGGTGCTCGGCCGGAACTCCCGCCAGTACACCGGCCAGGGCGTCCCGGTCGGCCGCGTCGCACGCGGCCACCGACACCCGCGCGCCCAGCGCTTCCAGCTCCGCCACCAGTTCGGTGGCGCCCGGGGCGCCCGCCCCGCTGCGGCTCACCAGCAGCAGGTGCCGCACACCGTGCTCGACCACCAGGTGCCGGGACACCACACCGCCCAGGGTTCCGGTCGCACCGGTCACGAGGACGGTGCCGGTCCCGAAGGCGGGCGCGCCGTCCACCGTGCCCGTGCCGGGCGCACTCACGCGGGCCAGCCGCGGGACGCGCACGTCGCCCGCCCGCAGGGCGAGCTGCGGCTCGTTCTGGGCGGCCGACCAGGCGAGCGCGCCCGGCAGGGCGTCCCACGAGGCCTGCGCGCCGTCGGTGTCCACCAGGACGAAGCGGCCCGGGTTCTCGGTCTGCGCCGAACGCAGCAGGCCCCACACCGGGGCTGCCGCCAGGTCCGTCAGCTCTCCGTCCGGTCCGGTCGCCACCGCACCGCGCGTCACCAGTACCAGGCGCGATCCGGCCGCCGCGAACCGCTCGTCGGACAGCCATGCCCGGGTCAGTGCGAGCGCCCTGCGCAGCTCGGCGCGGACGGCCGCGGCCGTGTCGTCGCCGGTCCGGCCGGTGTCGGTGTCGGTGTCGGTGTCGGTGGAGCAGTCGACGAGCACGACGGGCGGGAGCGCGTCGCCGGCGGCGAACGCACCGCTGAGCGAGTCGAGGTCCTCGAAGGGCTTCACGTCCGTACGGCTGTCGCCGAGCGCGGAGGCCGCGCCGAGCGCGTCGCCGCCCACGATGGCCCACGGGACGGTGCCCGAGCCGGCCCGCTCGTGCGGGACCGGGCGGTTCTCCCACTCGATGCGGAAGAGCGCGTCGTGGAGCCGTCCCGGGTCGCCGGCGTTCCCGAGCCGCTCGGTGTCCACCGGTCGCATGACCAGCGACTCCACCGAGGCGACCGGGCGGCCGGTGTCGTCCGTCAGGGTCAGGGACAGGGCGTCCGTGCCCGGCGTGGGCTTCATGGCCACCCGCAGGGCCGTGGCCCCGGCCGCGTGCAGCGATACGCCGCGCCAGGCGAAGGGCAGCCGCGCCTGCGGTGCGGGGGCGGTGCCTTCGGCGTGCGCGGTCACCGCGGTCAGTCCCGCGGCGTGCAGCGCGGCGTCGAGCAGGGCCGGGTGGATGCCGAAGCGTTGCGCCTCGGCCTGCCACTCCTCGGGCACCGCGATCTCGGCGAAGGTCTCGTCGCCGCGCCGCCAGGCCGCCCGCAGCCCCTGGAAGAGGGGGCCGTAGTGGTAACCGAGCTCGGCGAACTTCTCGTACACGTCGGCGCACTCGACCGGGGTCGCCCCGGTGGGCGGCCACACCGCGAGGTCCTGGGCGGACGCCCCGGTAGCGGGCGCCCCGTCCGCGGCGACAGCCAGCACGCCGGTGGCGTGGCAGGTCCACGCCTCGTCGTACTCGGTGTCCTGCGGCTTCGAATGGACGCTCACCCCGCGCCGGCCGGAGTCGTCCGCGCCGGCGACGCTCACGCGCAGTTGGAGGCCGCCCTTCTCGGGCAGCACCAGCGGGGCCTGGAGCGTGAGCTCCTCGACCAGGTCGCAGCCGACCTCGTCCCCCGCACGGAGCGCGAGCTCGACGAAGCCGGTCCCCGGCAGCAGCACCGTGCCCGCGACCGCGTGGTCCGCCAACCACGGGTGCGTGCGCAGCGAGAGCAGACCCGTGAACACCATGCCCGCGGACTCGGGCAGCTCGACCGCCGCCCCGAGCAGCGGATGACCCGCCACCGCCAGGCCCAGACCGGACAGCCCGCCCTCCGCGACGCCACCGGCATCCAGCCAGTAGCGGCGCCGCTGGAACGCGTACGTCGGCAGCTCGACGCGCGCGGCGCCCGTCCCCTCGAACAGGGCGGCCCAGTCCACGTCCACGCCTTGGACCCACACCTCGGCCAGCGAGGTGAGGAAGCGGTCCAGGCCGCCGTCGTCGCGGCGCAGCGTGCTGGTCACGACGGCGGACGCGGCCTGCTCGCGGCTCTCCAGCGTCTCCAGGACGCCCATCGTCAGGACGGGGTGCGGGCTGATCTCGACGAACACGTGGTGTCCGTCGTCCGCCAGCGCGCGCACGCTCTCCTCGAAGCGGACCGGCTCGCGCAGGTTGCGGTACCAGTACCCGGCGTCCAGCTTCACCGTGTCGAGGACCCCGGCCGTCACGGCCGAGTAGTAGGGCACCTCGGAGGCGCGCAGCTCGACGCCGCGCAGCAGCTCCGCCAACTCCTGCTCCAGTACCTCTACATGGGCCGAGTGTGCGGAGAAGTCCACGCCGGGGACGATCCAGCGCATGACGCCGGCCTTGGCCAGGACGGCCTGGAAGCGGGTCAGCGCGTCGGCGTCGCCGGAGATCACCACGGCCTTCGGGCCGTTCACGGCGGCGATGGAGATCGCGTCGCCGAAGGGCTCCATCTGCTCGCGCACCCACTCCTCGGACGCCACGATCGACAGCATCCCGCCGCGTCCGGCGATGGCCAGCAGAGCGCGGCTGCGCAGGGCGACGACGCGGAGCGCGTCCTCCAGGGACAGCACGCCGGCCACGTACGCGGCGGCGACCTCGCCCTGCGAGTGGCCCACGACGGCGGAGGGCCGCACACCGGCCGCGCGCCACATCGCCGCCAGCGACACCATCATCGAGAACAGTGCGGGCTGTACGACGTCGACGCGCGCCAACTCCGCTTCATCTTGGAGTACTTCGCGCAGCGACCAGTCGACCAGCCCGCCCAGGAGCCGCTCGCACTCGTCCATCTGCGCGGCGAAGGCCGGCGAGGACTCCCACAGTTCGCGGGCCATGCCGACCCACTGCGAGCCCTGCCCGGGGAAGACGAACGCGACCCGGCGGCCGGGGCCGGAGGTGGCCGGACCGGCCACCACGCCCGGGGCCGTCGGTCCGCCCTCGGCCAGCGCGCCCAGCCCCGCGACGAGGTCGTCGCGCGAGCCCCCGATGACCACGGCGCGGTTCTCCAGGGCCGCCCGCCCGGACGCCAGCGACCAGCCGACGTCCAGGGGGGACGGCTCCGCGCCGTCGCGCACCCGGTCCAGCAGGCGCGCCGCCTGCTCGCGCAGCGCGGCGGCGCCGCGGCCCGACACCACCCACGGGAGCGCGGGCAGGGCGACGGGCCGGGCCGCGGGCGCGGCACCGGACGCGCGGTCCTGGTCCGGCGCCCCGGCCGGCTCGGCCGGGGCCTCGTACGCCGGGGCCTCTTCCAGGATCACGTGCGCGTTCGTACCGCTCACGCCGAAGGAGGAGACACCGGCGAGCCGCGGGCGTCCTTCGGTCTTCGGCCACGCGCGCTGCTCGGTCAGTAGCTCGACCGCGCCCGCCGACCAGTCCACCTTCGTCGACCGCTCGGCCGCGTGGAGCGTCTGCGGCAGTACGCCGTGCCGCATCGCCAGCACCATTTTGATCACGCCGGCCACACCGGCGGCTGCCTGTGTGTGGCCGATGTTCGACTTCATCGAGCCCAGCCACAGGGGCCGGTCGGCCGGACGGACCTGTCCGTAGGTGGCGAGCAGCGCATCGGCTTCGATCGGGTCGCCCAGCGAGGTGCCCGTGCCGTGTGCCTCGACGACGTCCACGTCCGAGGCCGAGGCCCGTGCGTTGGCGAGTGCCGCCCGGATCACCCGCTGTTGGGCGGGACCGTTCGGCGCCGTGAGGCCGTTGCTGGCGCCGTCCTGGTTGACGGCCGAGCCGCGCACCACGGCGAGCACCGGGTGCCCGTTGCGGCGCGCGTCGGAGAGCCGCTCCAGCAGCAGTACGCCCGCGCCCTCGCCCCAGCCCATGCCGTCGGCCGAGTCGGCGAACGCCTTCGAGCGCCCGTCCGCCGCCAGGCCGCGCTGGCGGGCGAACTCCACGAAGGCGACCGGGGTGGACATCACGGAGACGCCACCGGCCACGGCCAGGGAGCACTCCCGGCGGCGCAGCGAGTGCACCGCCTCGTGCAGGGCGACCAGGGAGGACGAGCAGGCCGTGTCCACGGTCACCGCGGGGCCTTCGAGGCCGAGGAAGTAGGAGAGGCGACCCGAGAGCACCGCGCCGGAACCGCCGGTGACCACGTAGCCGGCGACGTCTTCGGTCACCGCTCCGGCGCCCGGGCCGTAGTGGGAGGGCGTGCCGCCCACGAAGACGCCCGTCTGGCTGCCCTTCAGCGACGTCGGGTCGATCCCGGCGCGCTCGATCAGCTCCCACGAGGCTTCGAGGAACA
This sequence comes from Streptomyces sp. NPDC051555, assembly GCF_044454405.1. Taxonomy (NCBI): domain Bacteria; kingdom Bacillati; phylum Actinomycetota; class Actinomycetes; order Kitasatosporales; family Streptomycetaceae; genus Streptomyces; species Streptomyces sp. NPDC051555. The sequence continues at coordinate 727,841 of NZ_JBITDP010000002.1, forward strand.
GCCGCTGCTGCGGGTCCATCGCCAGCGCCTCGCGGGGCGCGATCGCGAAGAAGCCCGCATCGAACTCGGCAGCGTCGCGGACGAAGCTGCCTTCGTTCACGTACGTGGTGCCCGTCCGGCCCGACGACCCGTCGGGGTCGTACAGCGCCTCGATGTCCCAGCCCCGGTCACCCGGGAGGGCGCCGGCGGCGTCGGTGCCCTGGGCGAGCAACTCCCACAGCCGCTCGGGTGAGTTCGCGCCTCCGGGGAACCGGCAGCTCACCGAGACGATCGCGATGGGCTCCTGCTCGCGCCCCTCCTGCTCCTGCAGTCGCGCCCTCGTCTTCTGCAGGTCGGTGGTGACCCACTTGAGGTACTCCCGGAGCTTGTCCTCGTTCTCCGTCATGACTTACCGAACTCCTGGTTGATGAAGTCGAATAGTTCGTTGTCCGTGACCGCGTCGAGCCGGCTCTCCGCGGGCCCGCCTTGCGCTGTGTCGGGGAGTCCCGCCGTCGATCCGTCGAGCCTCGACAGGAGGACGTGCAGGCGGGCGGAGAGCGTGGACCGCAGGTCCTCGTCCTCCGAGGGGATGGAGAAGAGCGCCGCTTCCAGCTTGTCGAGCTCGGCGATCGCCGACCCGGGCGCGCCGGCCGCGGTCCCCGCGAGCTGGGCCCGCAGGTGGGCGGCGAGGCCCAGCGGCGTCGGGTGGTCGAAGACCAGCGCCGTGGGAAGCCGCAGCCCGGTGGCGTTCTGCAGCCTGTTGCGGAGTTCGACGGCGGTCAGCGAGTCGAATCCGAGCTCCTTGAACGCCCTGTCCTCGCCCACCGCGTCGGGTCCCTCGTAGCGCAGTACGGCAGCGGCGGCCGAGCGCACCAGGTCGAGCAGCGTGCGTTCGAGCTCGGGCCCGCTCATCGTCGCGAACCGGTCGGCGGGCGATTGCGCCGACCCCCCGTCGGGTCCGTCCTGCGCGCCGGTCGAGCCGGCCGCGTCGGACTGCTGGAGCGCCCGCTGGGCCTCCGGCAGGTCGTCGAGCAGCGGCCGCGGCCGGGCCGCGGTGAATCCGGGCGCGAAGCGCGACCAGTCCACGTCCGCCACCACGGCGCAGGTCTCGTCGTGGTCCAGGGCCTGTTGCAGCGCCGCGATCGCCAGGTCCGGGTCCATCGCGAGCACCCCGAGGCGGGCCATGTGCTCCTCCGCCCCGTTGTCGACCAGCATTCCCGCTCCGCGCCAGGCACCCCACGCGACGGACGTCGCGGGCAGGCCGCGGGAGCGGCGCCGCTCGGCCAGTGCGTCGAGGTGGGCGTTGGCGGCGGCGTAAGCGCCCTGCCCGCCGGCGCCCCACACACCCGCGTTCGAGGAGAAGAGGACGAAGGCGTCCAGCTCCTCGCCTTCCAGCAGCTCGTCCAGGTTGTCGGCGCCGGTCACCTTGCCCGAGGCGGCGTCGGAGAGCGTCGAGAGGTCGGTCGCGTCGAGCGTCGCGCTCGGCGCCACGCCCGCGGTGTGCACCACCGACCGGACGGGGGATCCGTCGGCCCGCAGTCGCTCCAACAACGCCGCCAGCGCGCCGCGGTCCGCGACGTCGCACGCGGCGATCGTCACCCGGGCGCCCGCCTCCGTCAGCTCCCGCGAAAGCTCCTCGGCGCCCGTGGCCGCCATGCCGTGACGGCTGGTCAGGACGAGGTGTTCCGCTCCGCCCCGCGCCAGCCAGCGGGCGACCTGCCCGCCCAGCGCACCGGTTCCGCCAGTGATCAAGGTCGTGCCCCGCGGCTTCCACCCACGCGCGGCCGGCACGTCACCGAGCGGTGCGTGCACGAGCCGCCGTGCGAAGAGGCCCGCCGTACGGAGTGCGAGCTGGTCCTCAGGACCCGCCGCGCCGCTCAACACGCCGGAAAGTCGCGCCAGGACACGCGGGTCGGGGTTCTCGGGAAGGTCGATCAAGCCACCCCAACGCTGCGGGTGTTCCAGACCGACGACCCGGCCCAGCCCCCAGGTCTGGGCCTGCGCCGCGCTGACGGCGGCGCCGTCCGCACGCCCCGTGGACACCGCGCTCCGCGTCGCCAGCCACAGGGGCGCCGCCGGCTCCGTGTCGCCGAGTGCCTGCACGAGGTGCAGGGTGCCGGCCAGGCCCGACGGAACCGCCGGGTGCGCCGGGTGCGGGTCCTCGTCGAGCGCGAGCAGCGACAGCACGCCGCTGATCCCGTCGGCCCCGCCGTGCCCGGCCAGGGTCTCCCGTACGCGCTCGGCCAGCCGCGACCGGTCCCCTACCGTCGGGTCCCAGAGGAGCGTGACGACGGACGCGCCGCCGTCGGTCAGCGCCTGGGCGGCCGCTGCGGCCCACGGCGAATCGGCGTCCCCGGAGGGGACGACGAGCAGCCACGTGCCGGTCGCGGACGTCGCGGCCGCCGCCGGGTTCTCCGGCACCTGCTTCCAGGTGACGCGGTAGCGCCAACTGTCGAGCGTCGTGCGGGTACGTCCCTGCCGGCGCCACGAGGAGAGCGCGGGGAGCAGGCTGCCGAGCGACGACTGCTGGTCCTCGTCCTCGACCGCGAGGGTCGTGGACAGCGACCGCAGGTCCCCGTTCTCGACCGCCTCCCAGAACTGGGCGTCCAGCCGGCCGGCGGCCGTGTCCGCCGCCGCGCCCGCACCGCCGGCCGCCTCCGCGGCCGGTGCCTCCAGCCAGTACCGGCGCCGCTGGAAGGCGTACGTCGGCAGGTCCACCCGGCGCGCCCCGGAACCGGCGAACGCCTGCTCCCAGTCGACGTCGGCGCCCTGGACCCAGACCTCCGCCAGGGACGTCAGGAACCTGTCCAGGCCGCCGTCCTCGCGCCGGAGCGTGCCGCAGACCACGGGAGGAGCCGTCGGGCTCTGCCCGGAGACCTCCAGCGTCTCCTGCACGCTGACGGTGAGGACGGGGTGGGAACTCACCTCGACGAAGGTGCCGTGCCCCTGCTCGGCCAGCGTCTCGATCGCGCTCCGGAACCGGACCGTCTCCCGCAGGTTCTGGTACCAGTACCCGGCGTCGAGGCCGGTGGTGTCCAGCCATTCCCCCTTCACGGTCGAGAAGAACGGCACCCGCGAGGCCTTCGGCCGTACGGCCGCCAGCACCTGGGCGAGTTCGTCCTCGATCCGCTCCACGTGGAAGGTGTGCGAGGCGTAGTCGACGGGGATCCGTCGGACCCTGATCCCGTCCGCCGCGCAGGAATCCGTCAACTCGTCCAGCGCGGCCGGGTCACCGGCCACCACGACAGAGGTGGGGCCGTTGACGGTGGCGATCGAAAGTCGGCCGTCCCACCCGGCTATGCGCTCGGTCGCTTGCTCAACAGACAACTGCACCGATGCCATCCCTCCGTGCCCGGCCAAACTCCCGGCAATGGCTTGCGACCGCAATGCCACCACCCGAGCACCGTCCTGCAAGGACAGCCCGCCCGCGACGCAGGCGGCGGCGATCTCGCCCTGCGAGTGTCCCACCACGGCAGCCGGCTCCACGGCGAACGACTGCCACAGCGCGGCCAGTGAAACCATCACCGCCCACGAGACCGGCTGGACCACGTCCACCCGCTCAAGTGACGGGGCGCCAGGCGCCGCACGGACAACGGCCTCCAGGTCCCAGTCCACGAACTCGGCCAGGGCCCGGCCGCACTCGGCCATCCGCACGGCAAAGACCGGAGCGGAATCCATCAGATCCACCGCCATGCCCGCCCACTGCGAACCCTGACCCGGGAACACGAACACCACCCGGCCACCGGACCCGGAAGCCGCGCCCTCCACGAGGCCGGAAACCGACTCCCCGCGGGCGAGGGCCGCGAGGCCCATGTCCAGGTCGTCCCCGCTGCCGACGACGACCGCGCGGTGCTCGAACACCGACCTGCTGGTGGCGAGCGACCAGCCGACGTCCACCGGCGACAGCTCCGCGTCGCCCCGCACGAGCGACCCCAGCCGCGCCGCCTGACCCCGCAGGGCCTGCGCACTCCGGCCCGACACGATCCACGGCACGGTCACCGGACGGGCGGAAGTCGCCGCCCCTTCGGCCTGATCGGCCTGGTCGGCCTGGTCGGCCGGACCCGCCGCGGGCGCCCGGGGGGACTCCACGGGCTGCTCCGCGGGCTGTTCGAGGATCACGTGCGCGTTGGTACCGCTCACGCCGAACGACGACACACCCGCACGACGGGGACGCCCCTCGTCCTGCGCCCACTGCCGCGGCTTGCTCAGCAGCTCGACCGCGCCCGCCGACCAGTCCACCTTCGACGACGGCTCATCCGCGTAGAGCGTTTCCGGCAGTACGCCGTGGTGCATCGCCTGCACCATCTTGATCACGCCGGCCACACCCGCGGCGGCCTGCGCGTGCCCGATGTTCGACTTCAACGAGCCGAGCCACAGCGGGCGTTCGGCCGGACGGTCCTGGCCGTAGGTGGCCAGCAGCGCCTGCGCCTCGATCGGGTCACCCAACGTCGTACCCGTACCGTGCGCCTCCACCACGTCCACATCGGCCGCGGACACACCCGCACTCGCCAACGCAGCCCGGATCACCCGCTGCTGCGAAGGACCGTTCGGCGCCGTCAGACCATTGCTCGCACCGTCCTGGTTCACCGCGGAACCACGCACCACCGCCAGCACCGGGTGCCCGTTGCGCCGGGCATCCGACAGCCGCTCCAGCAGCAACATGCCCGCGCCCTCGGCCCATCCGGTGCCGTCCGCACCGTCCGAGAAGGACTTGCAGCGGCCGTCCGGGGACAGCGCCCGCTGCCGACTGAACTCGACGAACGTCATCGGCGTGGACATCAACGTCACGCCGCCGGCCAGGGCGAGCGTGCACTCACCGGCGCGCAGCGCCTGGGCGGCCAGGTGCAGGGAGACCAGGGACGACGAGCACGCGGTGTCGACCGTGACGGCCGGGCCCTCCAGGCCGAAGGTGTACGAGAGGCGGCCGGAAGCCACGCTGCCCGCACTGCCGTTGCCGAGGAAGCCCTCGAACCCTTCCGGCACGGTCCGCAGCCGCGAACCGTAGTCGTTGTACATCACGCCGGCGAAGACACCGGTCCGGCTGCCGCGCAGCGACTTCGGGTCCACGCCCGCGCGTTCGATCGCCTCCCACGCGATCTCCAGGAGCAGTCGCTGCTGGGGGTCGGTGGCCAGTGCCTCGCGCGGCGACATCCCGAAGAACTGCGGGTCGAACTCCGCTGCCGCGTGCAGGAAGCCGCCTTCCCGGGTGTACGTCTTGCCCTGCCGCTCCGGGTCCGGGTCGTAGAGGTCCGAGTCCCATGCCCGGTCCGTCGGGAACTCCGAGATCGCGTCCACGCCACCGTCGACCAGGTCCCACAGCGCCTCGGGAGAGTCGACGCCGCCGGGATAGCGGCAGCCCATTCCCACGATCACGATCGGGTCGTCGAGGTCGCTCGCCGAGGACGGCACGAGCACGCCCGCCGATGCGGTCGAGAAGTGTCCCGCACCGAAGAGTTCGGCGTTCAGGTGGGTGACGAGAGCACCGGGTGACGGGTGGTCGAAGACGAGCGTGGCGGGGAGCCGCAGCCCGGTCGCCGCATTGAGCCGGTTGCGCAGTTCCACTGCCGTCAACGAGTCGAAACCGAGCTCCTTGAAGGCCCGCCCGTCCTCGATCGCGTCCGCCGAACCGTGCCCGAGAACGGTCGCGATCAGTCCGCGCACGAACTCCGACAGCGCACGCGTCCGGTCGCCTTCGAGCATCCCGGACAGCCGCTGGACCAGCTCCTTCGCGGCCCCGCCCTGCTCCGCCGCTCGTGCCCGGCGCACCGGCCCGCGGACCAGCCCGCGCAGTACGCCCGGCACCTCGGCGCCCAGCTCGCGCAGCGCCGCCTGGTCGAAGCGCACCGGCAGCAGGAGCGCCTCGTCCGCCGCGAGAGCGGCGTCGAAGAGCGCCAGACCGTCCTGCGAGGACAAGGCCACCAGGCCCGAACGCGCCACGCGCGCCAGATCCGCCCGGCCCATCTCACCGGTCATCCCGCTGCTCTGCTGCCACAGCCCCCATGCCAGCGAGGTGGCCGGCAGGCCCTCGGCACGCCGTACGGTCGCCAGCGCGTCCAGGAACACGTTCGCCGCGGCGTATCCGCCCTGGCCCGCGCTGCCCAGCACGCCCGAGGCCGAGGAGAACAGCACGAACGCCGACAGGTCGAGGTCACGGGTCAGCTCGTGCAGGTTCCACGCCGCGTCCACCTTCGGACGCAGCACCCGCTCCACGCTCTCGACGTCCAGGCCCGTGATCAGCCCGTCGTCCAGCACGCCCGCGGCGTGCACGACCGCGGTCAGCGGGTGCTCGGCCGCGACTCCCGCCAGTGCCCCGGCCAGCGCGTCCCGATCGGCCACGTCGCACGCGGCCACCGACACCCGCGCGCCCAGCGCCTCCAGCTCCGCCACCGACTCCGCCGCACCGGGGGCGTCTCCCCCACTGCGACTCACCAGCAGCAGGTGCCGCACTCCGTGCTCCACCACCAGGTGCCGGGCCACCACGCCGCCGAGCGTCCCGGTGGCACCGGTCAGCAGCACCGTGCCGGCCGGGTCCCATTCCCGCGCCTCCTGCGGTGCGGGCGGGGTCGCCCGCAGCAGCTTCGGCACGCGCACGACACCGTCGCGCACGGCCAGCTGCGGCGCGTCGGAGGACAGCAGCCCATCCGGCAGCCCGGTGGCTCCATCGGTGTCGACGAGCACGAACCGACCGGGGTTCTCCGTCTGCGCCGAGCGCAACAGCCCCCAGACCGGAGCCGCGCCCAGATCGGTCACCGTCTCCTCGGGGCCGGCCGCCACCGCACCGCGCGTCACCAGCACCAGGCGCGATCCGGCCTCCTCGAACCGCTCGTCCGCGAGCCACGCCTGCGCCAGCGCCAGGGCGCGGTGCACGGCCTCGTGGGCGGCCCGAGCGGTCCCGCCGGTCCCGTCCGTCCCGCCGGTCCCGCCGGTCTCGCCGGTCCGTGAGAGGAAGGGGACGAGCACGACGTCGGGGACCGCAGCACCGTTCTCGACGGCCGCGCTCAGCGCCGCGAGATCGGCGTGCACCTCGGCCCCGGGAACTCCGAGTCCGGTCTCCGTACCCGGAGCCCCGATCACCGCCCACGGTCCGCGCCGGGCCGCCAAGGCGGCTTCGTGCGTGGTCACCTGCGGTGCCTGTGCCCAGTCGACCCGGAACAGCGCTTCGTCCGTCCCGCTACGGGCCGCGTTCGCGATCTGGTCGGGGTCCATGGGCCGCAGGACGAGGGACTCGACCGCCGCGACGGGCTGCCCGGTGCTGTCGGCGACCGTCACCGACACCGAATCGTCGGCATCGGCGGGCGCGAGGCGCACCCGCAGGGCCGCCGCGCCGCTCGTGTACAGGGACACACCGCGCCACGCGAAGGGCAGCCTCGGCCGGCTGTCGGAGAAGATCCCGCTCAGCCGCAGACCGTGCAACGCCGCGTCCAGCAGCGCCGGGTGCAGCCCGAACTGGGCGGCGTCCTCCTGCGCGTCCTCGGGCAGCACCGCTTCGGCGAACACCTCGTCGCCGCGGCGCCAGGCCGCCCGTACGTTCTGGAACATCGGCCCGTAGCCGTAGCCGTCGGCCTCGAAGTCCTCGTACATGCCGTCGGTGTCCAGCGCCACGGCACCCTCCGGCGGCCAGACCGCCAGATCGGCCACGGGCTGGGCGGCACCGGTCGTCAGCGCACCCGTCGCATGGCAGGTCCACTCCGTGTCGGTGTACGCATCGGCCACTCGCGAGTACACGCTGAACGTACGCCGACCCTGCTCGTCCGACTCGGCGACGGTCATGCGCAGTTGGACGCCACCCTTCTCGGGCAGCACCAGCGGGGCCTGGAGCGTGAGCTCCTCGACCACGTCGCAGCCGACCTCGTCGCCCACGCGGACCGCGAGTTCCACGAAGCCGGTTCCCGGCAGCAGCACCGTGCCCGCGACCGCGTGGTCCGCCAACCACGGGTGCGTGCGCAGCGACAACCGCCCCGTGAACACCACACCCGCGGAATCCGGCAGCTCCACCGCCGCGTCGAGCAGCGGATGGCCCGCCACCGCCAGGCCCAGACCCAGGCCCGACAGCCCGGCGTCCCCGGCGCCACCGGCGTCGAGCCAGTACCGGCGCCGCTGGAACGCATACGTCGGCAACTCGACGCGCGACGCACCCGTCCCCTCGAACACACCGGCCCAGTCCACGTCCACGCCCTGGACCCACACCTCGGCGAGCGAGGCGTAGAACCGGTCCAGGCCACCCTCGTTACGGCGCAGCGTGCCCGCCACGATGGCGGATTCGGCCTGGTCCTGGACGCTCATCGTCAGCACGGGGTGCGCGCTGACCTCGATGAAGGTGCCGTGCCCCTGCGCGACCAGGTCCTCGATCGCACCCTGGAAACGGACCGTCTGACGCAGGTTCCGATACCAATACCCGGCATCGAGCGTCGTCGTGTCCAGCCAGTCACCGTTCACCGTGGAGAAGAACGGCACCCGCGCAGCCATGGGCCGCACCTGCGCCAACACCTCCGCGAGCTCACCCTCGATCCGCTCCACGTGGGAGGTGTGCGAGGCGTAGTCCACTGCAACCCGGCGGGCCCGCACGCCTTCCGCTTCGCACTCGGCGAGGAGCTCGTCCAACGCTTCCGGCTCACCGGCGACGACGGTGGAGGTGGGGCCGTTCAGGGCCGCGACCTCAAGCCGACCCGCCCAACGCACCAGACGGGACTCGACCTCCGCCAGCGGCAACGCCACCGACATCATCCCGCCGAACCCGGCCAGGCTTCCCGCGATGGCCTGCGACCGCAGGGCCACCACACGAGCACCATCCTGCAACGACAACCCACCCGCGACACAAGCCGCGGCGATCTCACCCTGCGAATGACCCACCACCGCAGACGGCTTCACACCGAAGGACTGCCACAACTCCGCGAGCGAGACCATCACCGCCCACGAAACCGGCTGGACCACATCCACCCGCCCAAGCGACGGCGCGCCCTCAACCTGGCGCACGACATCGAGCAGATCCCAGTCCACGAACTCCGCCAACGCCCGACCACACTCGGCCAACCGACCGGCGAACACCGGCGAAGAATCCAACAGATCCACCGCCATCCCAGCCCACTGCGAACCCTGACCCGGGAACACGAACACCACCCGGCCACCAGAGCCCGAAACCACACCCTCCACCAGACCCGAAGCCGGCAGACCATCCCTCAACGCACCCACACCAGAGGCAAGTTCACCCAGCGCACCACCGATCACCACGGCACGGTTCTCGAACTCCGCCCGCCCGGCGGCCAACGACCAACCCACGTCCACCGGCGACAGACCCGCACCGCCGGACTCGACGAGCGCCGACAAGCGCGCCGCCTGGCCGCGCAGCGCCTCGACACCACGGCCGGACACCACCCACGGCACCGCCATCGGCGCCACCGGCGCCACCGGCGCCACCGGTTCGGCAACCTCAACCTCAGGAGCCTGCTCAAGGATCACGTGGGCGTTCGTACCGCTCACACCGAACGACGACACACCCGCACGACGGACCCGGTCAACAGCACCCGGCACCCACTCGCGCGCCTCCGTCAGCAGCTCGACCGCACCCGCCGACCAATCCACCTTCGACGACCGCTCACCCACATGCAGCGACTCCGGCAGCAGCCCGTGGCGCATCGCCTGCACCATCTTGATCACGCCACCCACACCGGCCGCGGCCTGCGCGTGCCCGATGTTCGACTTCAACGACCCGAGGTACAGAGGCCGTTCGGCCGGACGGTCCTGGCCGTACGTCGCGATCAGTGCCTGCGCCTCGATCGGGTCGCCCAGCGTCGTACCGGTGCCGTGCGCCTCCACCGCGTCCACGTCCGCCGCGGAGACCCGGGCATCGGCCAGGGCCGCACGGATGACGCGCTGCTGCGAAGGGCCGTTCGGCGCCGTCAGACCGTTGCTCGCACCGTCCTGATTCACCGCGGAACCACGCACCACCGCCAAGACGGGGTGGCCGTTGCGCTGCGCGTCCGACAGCCGCTCCAACAGGAGCACGCCGGCGCCCTCGGCCCAGCCCGTACCGTCCGCGCCGTCCGAGAACGACTTGCAGCGGCCGTCCGGCGCGAGTCCGCGCTGGCGGCTGAACTCCACGAAGACCATCGAGGTGGCCAGTACGTTCACGCCGCCCGCGAGGGCTAGCGTGCACTCACCGTTGCGCAGCGACTGCACCGCCAGGTGCAGCGCGACCAGCGACGACGAGCATGCCGTGTCCACCGTCACCGCGGGGCCCTCAAGACCCAGCGTGTAGGCGACACGACCCGAGATCGCCGAGGTGGTGCTGCCGGTCAGGTAGTACCCCTCGCTGCCTTCGCCGGACTGCTCCATGCCGAAGGCGTAGCCCTGTGCCGCGGCTCCGGTGAACACGCCCGCCCGGGATCCGCGCACGGCGGCGGGGTCGATGCCCGCCCGCTCGAAGGCCTCCCACGAGGTCTCCAGGAGCAGCCGCTGCTGCGGGTCCATGGCGAGGGCCTCGCGCGGCGAGATCCCGAAGAAGCCCGCGTCGAAGTCGGCGGCGGTGTGCAGGAAGCCGCCGCTGCGGACGTACGACTTGCCGGGACGATCGGGGTCGGCGTCGTACAGCGCGTCCAGGTCCCAGCCGCGGTCGGTCGGGAAGTCGGTGATGCCGTCGCCGCCCGCGGCCAGCAGGTCCCACAGCGCCTCCGGGGACGCGACGTCGCCCGGGAAGCGGCAGCTCATGCTGACGATGGCGATCGGGTCGTCCGCCCGCGCGGCGGACGCGTACGGCAGGACCGCTGTGGCGTCGGCCCCGGACCGGGCGCCGAGCAGTTCCTCGCGCAGGTGTCGCGCGAGCGCGGCCGGCGTGGGGTGGTCGAAGACGAGCGTGGCGGGCAGCCTCAGCCCGGTCGCCGCGTTCAACCGGTTGCGCAGTTCCACCGAGGTCAGGGAGTCGAAGCCGAGCTCCTTGAAGGCGCGTCTCTCCTCGACCGCTGCCGCTGATCCGTGGCCGAGGACCACCGCGACGTGGCCGCGCACGAACTCCGAGAGTTCCACGAGCTGTTCGGCTTCGGACCGGCCGGCCAGCTGCCGGGCCAGCCCGGTGGGCGCGGCCGAGGTGCCGGTGGACGCCGTGGCCCGGGCGCGCTGTACGGGGCCCCGGACGAGGCCGCGCAGCAGCGCGGGTACGGGCGTGCCGGAGGTCCGCAGTGCGGCGGGGTCGAGCCCCACCGGCAGCAGGAGCGGCTCGGCGGTCGCGACGGCGGCGTCGAAGAGCGCCAGGCCCTCGTCGGACGAGAGCGCGGTCAGTCCGGAGCGTGCGATGCGGGTGCGATCCGCTTCGCCCAGCTCGCCGGTCATCGTGCTGCTCTGCTCCCACAGGCCCCATGCCAGCGACGTGGCCGGCAGGCCCTCGGTGCGACGGACCGCCGCCAGGGCGTCGAGGAAGACGTTCGCCGCCGCGTAGCCGCCCTGTCCGGCATTGCCGAGGACACCGGAGACGGAGGAGTAGAGGACGAAGGCCGACAGGTCCAGGTCACGCGTCAGTTCGTGGAGGTTCCACGCGGCGTCGACCTTCGGGTTCAGCACTCCGTCGATCCGCTCGGGGGTGAGCGCGTGGATCATTCCGTCGTCGAGCACGCCGGCCGTGTGGACGACCGTGGTCAGGGGGTGTTCGGCCGGGATGCCGGCGAGGAGCCCCTGCAGCGCCGTTCGGTCGGCGACGTCGCAGGCCACCACGCGCGCCCGGGCGCCGAGCCCGGCGAGCTCCGCGACCAGTTCCGCCGCGCCGTCGGCTTCCGGCCCGCGGCGGCTGACGAGCAGCAGTTCCCGCACGTCGTGTCGTTCCACGAGGTGACGGGCGACGAGCCTGCCGAGCGTTCCGGTCGCTCCGCTCACGAGGGCGGTGCCGTTCCCGGCGCCGGCCAGCGGGGCCGGTACGGTCAGCACGACCTTGCCGATGTGGCGGGCCTGGCTCACGTAGCGGAAGGCGTCGGGGGCCCGTCGGATGTCCCACGTGGCGACGGGCAGGGGTGTGATCACCCCTTGCTCGAAGAGGTCCAGGAGCTCCAGCAGGATCTCCTGGGTGCGGTCCAGGCCGGCCTCATTGAGGTCGAACGCCTGGTAGGCGACGCCCGGGTGCGCCGCGGCGACCTCGGCGGGGTCGCGCTTGTCGGTCTTGCCCATCTCCAGGAACCGCCCGCCGCGCGGCAGCAGCCGCAGCGACGCGTCCACGAACTCACCGGCGAGCGCGTCGAGCACCACGTCCATGCCCCGGGCACCGGTGGCGTCGCGGAACGTGTCCTCGAAGTCCAGCGTGCGGGAGGAGGCGATGTGCGCATCGTCCAGCCCGGAGCCGCGCAGGGCGTGCCACTTGCCCTCGCTGGCCGTGCCGAAGACCTCGGCTCCCCAGTGCCGGGCGAGCTGTACGGCGGCCATGCCGACGCCGCCCGCGGCGTTGTGCACGAGCACGGATTCCCCGGGCTGCACTCCGGCGAGGTCGCGCAGGCCGTAGTAGGCGGTCAGGAAGACGACCGGCACGGAGGCGGCCCGCACGTACGACCAGCCGTTGGGCATCGGCGCCAGCATCCGCCGGTCGGTGACGGCGAAGGGGCCGAACGAGCCGGAGAAGACGCCCATGACCTGGTCGCCGGGCGCCAGATCGGTCACGCCGGAACCGACTTCGGTGACGACGCCGGCGCCCTCGTTGCCCATGACCTGCTGGTCGGGAACGACGCCCAGGGCCAGCACCACGTCCCGGAAGTTCATGCCGGCCGCGCGGATCTGCACCCGCACCTGGCCGGCTTCGAGCGGCTGCTCGGCCGCCGGGCTCTCCAGCAGTTCGAGGTTGGCGAAGGATCCCTTCTGGGGGATCTCCAGGCTCCACGCCGACGCACCCGCCGGCGGAACCAGCATTCCGTCGCCGTGCGCCAGGCGTGCCACGCGCGGGACCCGCACCTCGCCGGCCCGCAGTGCCAGCTGCGGTTCGTCGTGGGTCGCCGCCCAGGCGAGTGCCGTCGCCAGCACCTCTCGGGACTCGGGTGTGCCGTCCGAGTCCATCAGCACGAACGCGCCGGGGTTCTCGGTCTGCGCCGATCGCAGCAGTCCCCAGACGGGGGCCGCCGTCAGGTCCGTCACGTCGCCGTCGGAGCCGGCCGCCACCGCGCCCCGCGTCAGCACCACCAGCCGGGCACCGGTGAACCGCTCGTCCCCCAGCCACGCCTGGACCAGCGCCAGCGCGCGATGGCTCGCCGCGTGCGCGGCCGACGGCGTCGCCGGCCCGTCGGTCTGCTGCGGCGGGTCCGCGGGATCCTGAACCGCTACCACGACGACGTCCGGCAGCTCGGCGCCGGCCGTCACCGCCTCGCCGAGGGCTGCCAGGTCCGGGTACGCGGCTGCGCCCTGGACCTCCACGGAGGTGCCGATCCGAGCGATGCCGGGGGCACGGGTGGCGTCATGGGGCGCCGGGGTCCCGGTGGCCGCCGTGGTCCAATCGATGCGGAACAGCGCGTCGTGCTCGGGCAGCTTGCCCGCGGCCGCTGCCAGCTGTTCGCGGTCCACGGGCATGCAGACCAACGACTCCACCGTCGCGACCGGTTGCCCCGTACCATCGGCCACCGTCACCGAGACGGTGTCCGTACCGGCCGGTGCCAGGCGGACCCGCAGCATCGACGCACCCGCCGCCCGCAGCGACACACCGCGCCACTCGAACGGCAGCCGTGCGCGTCCGTCGGCGAAGAAGCTGCCCAGCTGCACTCCGTGCAGCGCCGAGTCCAGCAGTGCCGGGTGCATGCCGAAGCGACCGGCCGCTTCCTGGTGCTCCGCGTCGAGCGCCACCTCGACGAAGACCTCGTCGCCGCGCCGCCATGCCGCGCGCACGCCCTGGAACGCCGGGCCGTAGCCGTAGCCGTCGGCCTCGAAACGCTCGTACATGTCGTCGACGGGCACGTCCTCGGCGCCTGCCGGCGGCCACTCCACGAGGTCGGCAGCCGGCTGCACACCGCCGGCCGCCAGCACACCCATGGCGTGGCAGGTCCACTCTCCGGCCGCCGACGTCTCCTCGTCACGAGAGTGGACGGTCAGCGTGCGGCGCCCCGCTTCGTCGGGCTCGCCCACCATGATCTGGAGCTGTACGACGCGGCCCTCGGCCAGGACGAGCGGCGTCTGGAGGGTCAGCTCCTCGACGGTGTCGCATCCGACCTGGTCACCGGCCCGTACGGCCAGCTCCACGAAGCCGGTGCCCGGGAACAGCACCGTGCCCGCGACCGCGTGGTCCGCCAGCCAGGGGTGGGTCCGCAGCGACAGCTGTCCCGTCAGCAGCAGTCCGTCGGCGCCGGCCAGCTCCACGGCGGCGCCCAGCAGGGGGTGCTCCGCCGACCCGAGTCCGAGGCCGGCCACGGAGCCGGCGCCCGCGAGGTCACCGGAGGGTTCCAGCCAGTAGCGCTGGCGTTGGAAGGCGTACGTCGGCAGGTCCACCCGAGACGCACCCGTCCCCTCGAACGCCCGCGTCCAGTCGACCGCGACGCCGTGCGTCCACGCACGCGCCACACCGGCAACGAACGAACGCTCCTCACCGCGACCCGCACGCAGCACCGGAACGAACACACCGTCCGACACGCACTGCGCACCCATCGCGCTCAACACACCATCAGGACCCAACTCCACGAACACGGACACGCCTTGGCCCGCGAGGGCCTCGACACCGTCCGCGAAACGAACCGCGCCGCGCACGTGCCGAACCCAGTACTCCGGCGCACACAACTCCTCCGCCGACGCCACCGCACCCGTCACGTTCGACACCACCGGAATCACCGGCGCGCCATACGTCAAACCCTTCGCGACCTCGTGGAACTCCTCCAACATCGCGTCCATCCGCGGCGAATGGAACGCGTGCGAGACCACCAGCCGCTTCGTCTTACCACCCCGGGCCTTGAGGACCGCCGCCACCTCCAGCACGGCATCCTCGTCACCGGACAGCACCACCGCCGAAGGACCGTTCACCGCGGCGATCGACACGCGATCCGCGCAATCGACCAGCAGCTCCGCAACCTCCGCCTCCGAAGCCTGCACCGCCACCATCGCGCCACCCGCAGGCAACGCCTGCATCAGACGCCCACGCGCAGCCACCAACCGCGCCGCATCCTCCAACGACCACACCCCCGCCACACACGCCGCGACCAGCTCACCGATCGAGTGACCGCCCACGAACTCGGGCCGCACACCCCACGACTCGATCAGCCGGAACAGCGACCACTCCACAGCGAACAGACCCGCCTGGGTGAACACCGTCTCGTCGAGCGCACCCTCAGCACCGCCCTCACCGAAGACGACCTCACGCACCCCACCCACCACATGCCCGGACAACTCCCGGTCCAGCACGGCACACACCTCGTCGAACGCCCCCGCGAACACCGGGAAACGCTCGTACAACTCCCGCCCCATACCGACCCGCTGCGAACCCTGACCCGAGAACAACACGGCAGGACCACCAGTGGAGACGCCGCCCTCCGGGCCCTCGACGAGCCCCGGGACGGCTTCCCCTCGGGCCAGACCGTTCAGCGCGGCCATCAGCTCATCGGACGAACCGCCCGTCACCACGGCGCGGTTCTCGAACTCCGCCCGCCCCGAAGCCAGCGACCAGCCCACATCCACCGGCGACAAGTCCGCGTCACCCTCGACCCGGGACACCAGGCGCGCGGCCTGCGCACGTAATCCGTCGACCCCGCGGCCGGAGACCACCCACGGCGTCACCGAGGGGCTGCTCTGCGGGGCCGGGCGCTCCGCCGGCTGTTCGGCCGGCTGCTCCACCGGCTGCTCGATGATGACGTGGGCGTTCGTACCGCTCACGCCGAACGACGACACGCCCGCACGACGCGGACGTCCCTCGACCGCCGGCCACTCCCGCGCCTCGGCGAGGACCTCGACCGCACCCGCGGACCAGTCGACCTCGGACGACGGCTCGTCCACGTAGAGCGACTTCGGGAGTGTGGCGTGGTGCATCGCCTGCACCATCTTGATCACGCCCGCCACGCCCGCGGCCGCCGCGGTGTGGCCGATGTTCGCCTTCAAGGAGCCGATCAGCAGCGGCCGGTCCTCGGGCCTGCCCTGTCCGTAAGTGGCGAGCAGCGCGTCGGCCTCGATCGGGTCGCCGAGCGACGTGCCCGTGCCGTGCGCCTCCACCGCGTCGACCTCGGCGGTGGTCAGTCCGGCGCTCGCCAGTGCGGCGCGGATGACACGCTGCTGGGAGGGGCCGTTGGGCGCCGTGAGGCCGTTGCTCGCACCGTCCTGGTTGACGGCCGAACCACGGACCACCGCGAGGACCGGGTGGCCGTTGCGGCGCGCGTCCGACAGCCGCTCCAGCAGCAGTACGCCCGACCCCTCGCCCCATGCCGTCCCGTCGGCGCCGTCCGCGAACGGCCGGCACCGGCCGGTGCGGGACAGTGCGCCCTGCCGGCTGAACTCGACGAAGATCTCCGGCGTGGACATCACCGTCACGCCACCCGCGAGGGCGAGCGTGCACTCACCGTTCCGCAGCGCCTGCGCCGCCAGGTGCAGGGTCACCAGGGACGACGAGCAGGCCGTGTCCACGCTGACCGCGGGCCCCTGGAGGCCGAGGGTGTAGGAGAGCCGACCCGAGACCACGCTGGCCGCGATACCGGTGGCCAGGTAGCCCTCGGACTGCTTGGGCGCCCGGCGCAGCAGGGCCGCGTAGTCCTGCCCGTTGGTGCCGGCGAACACACCGGTACGGCTGCCCTTCAGCGACGACGGGTCGATGCCCGCCCTCTCGATCGCCTCCCAGGACGTCTCCAGCAGGAGCCGCTGCTGCGGGTCGAGCGCCAGTGCCTCGCGGGGCGAGATCCCGAAGAACGCCGGGTCGAACTCGCCGACGTCATGCAGGAATCCGCCCTCGCGGACGTACGAGGTACCCGGCCTCGACAGCTCCGGGTCGTACAGGCCCTCGGTGTCCCAGCCCCGGTCGGTGGGGAACTGGGTGAAGGCGTCGCCACCCGACGCCACGAGGTCCCACAGCTCCTCGGGGGAGGTCACTCCTCCGGCGTACCGGCAGCCCATGCCGATGATCGCGATCGGCTCGTGCTCTCCCGACTGCACTTCCTGGAGGCGCTGTCGTGCCTCGTGGAGCTCACCGGTCACTCGCTTCAGGAAATACCGAAGCTTGTCCTCGCTGCTGTTCGTCACGCCGTACCACTCCAGGGGTTCAGAAAGTCTTCACGCAGTTCAAAGGGGTGACCTCGATCGAGGTCAGGAGATGCCGAGCTCATTGCTGATGAAGTCGAAGACGTCGTCGTCCGAGGCCGAGGCGAACTTCTCCGCCGCTGAGGTATCGGTGACGGTTTCGTCCGTCGCACCGCTGCACAGTTGGAGCAGTGCCTTCAGCCGGAGCGAGATCTCGCCACGGGCGGACTCCTCGGATTCCGGGACGAGCTCGGTCAGCTCGGAGGCGAGCCGGTCGAGGTCCCCGAGCACGGTGTCGAAGCGCTTGGGGCCACCGCCGAGCTTCAGTTCGCTCCGCAGGTGGTCGGCAAGGGTTCGCGGGGTGGGATGGTCGAAGGCGATCGTGGCCGCCAGTCGCAGTCCGGTCACCCGGTTGAGGCGCTTGCGGAGTTCGACGGAGGCCAGGGAGTCGAAGCCGAGGTCCTTGAAGGCCCGATCGGCCGTGATCGCATCGGAGTTGGGATGGCTGAGTACGTCTGCGACCTGTGCGCTCACGAGGTTGAGCACCTTGCGGTCCTGCTCGGCGGACGTGAGGCCGGCCAGTTCGGCGCGGAGCGCCCCGCTCGGTTCCGCATCGGTGACGGCGCCTTGGGCGTCCATCGCCTGCAGGGTGCTGTGGGCTTCGGGAATCCCGGTGATCAGTGGTGCCGGCCGGCCCGTCGCGAGCCTGGGAGCGAACCGCTTCCAGTCGACGTCCGCCACGATGAGGTAGTCCTCGTCCCGCTCCAGGGCCTCGCCCAGGAGGGTCACCGCGTCATCCGGCGCCATCGGAAGGATGCCGCCGTGCTGGAGTCGCTCCTCGCCCACGCCCGCGGCCAGACCGCCGTCGGACCATGCGCCCCAGGCGATGGAGGTGCCGGGGAGTCCGAGCCCGCGACGCTGCTCCACCAACGCGTCCAAGAACGCATTGGCCGCGGCATAGTTACCCTGCCCAGCGCCACCCACAGCCCCCGCCATCGACGAGAACATCACGAACAACGACAGGTCCAAACCCCGCGTCAATTCATCCAAGTGCCGCGCAGCATCCGCCTTGGACCGCAAAACGAAAGCCAACCGCTCCGGCGTCAACGACTCGATCACACCGTCATCAAGAACACCGGCCGTATGCACCACACCCGACAACGGCGGCAACTCACCCGACACCGACCGCTCACCCAACGAGGCGAGCAACCCGGCCACCTCACCATGATCACCCACATCACACGCAACCACCGAGACCCCAACACCCAAATCCGTCAGCTCACCACCAAGAACATCAACTCCCGGCGCCAAAGGCCCACGACGCGACGCAAGCACCACATGCTCCACCCCACGCCCAGCCAACCAACGCGCCACATGCCCACCCAACGCACCCGTACCACCCGTGACCAGAACCGTCCCACCACCCGACCAACCACCCGACGACCCCGACACCCGCCCCGCACGCACCACACGCCGCACACGAACCCCAGAAGCCCGCACCGCGACCTGATCCTCACCATCCACACCCGACAACACCCCACACAAACGCTCCACCACACGCCCATCCAGGACCACAGGCAGATCCACCAGACCACCCCACAACTCCGGATGCTCCAACGCCACCACCCGCCCCAAACCCCACACCTGCGCCTGCACCGGAGCCGAAACCCGCTCACCCGCCCCCACCGCACCACGCGTCACACACCACAAACGCCCCTCGACCCCAGCACCCACCAACACCTGCACCAAAGCCAACGAACCCGCCAGACCACCACCCACCCCACCCGACGACGACCCGTCCAACGCCAACAACGACAACACACCGGTGAGCCGGCCGTCGCAGAAGCGCACGGCCTCGGAGAGCGACCGGGCCATTTCCGCCCGGTCGACGCCGGCCGTGTCCCACTGCATCGTCCTCACACGGGCGCCGCGCCGGGTCAGCTCCTCCACCACGGGCGTCACCAGCTCGGCTGCCTCGTCCCCGATTGCGGGCACCACCAGCAGCCAGTCCCCCGAGGTACGCGACGGCAACTCCTTCGACAGCGGCTGCCAATCGGCCCGGTACTGCCAGCCGTCCAGCCGGGATCGCTCGCGTCGCTGCTGCCGCCACGACGACAGCGCGGGCAACACGGCGCTCAAGGGCTCGTCGGTGGACACCTCCAGCGCAGATGCCAATGCCGTCAGGTCCCCGCCCTCGACCGCCTCCCAGAAGGCGGCCTCCGCCTGGTCCACGACCACCTCAGCAGCTGCCGGGGCGTCGAGCCAGTAGCGACGCCGCTGGAACGCGTACGTCGGCAGCTCGACGCGCGACGCACCCGTCCCCTCGAACGCCCGCGCCCAGTCCACGTCAACGCCCTGGACCCACACCTCGGCAAGCGAGGCGTAGAAGCGGTCCAGACCGCCCTCATTGCGGCGCAGCGTGCCCGCCACGATGGCGGATTCGGCCTGGTCCTGCACGCTCATCGTCAGCACGGGGTGCGCACTGACCTCGATGAAGGTGCCGTGCCCCTGCGCGACCAGGTCCTCGATCGCACCCTGGAAACGGACCGTCTGACGCAGGTTCCGATACCAATACCCGGCATCGAGCGTCGTCGTGTCCAGCCAGTCACCGTTCACCGTGGAGAAGAACGGCACCCGCGCAGCCACCGGCCGCACTTGCGCCAACACCTCCGCGAGCTCACCCTCGATCCGCTCCACGTGGGAGGTGTGCGAGGCGTAATCCACCGCAACCCGGCGGGCCCGAACACCCTCCGCATCACAGTCGGCGAGAAGCTCGTCCAACGCTTCCGGCTCACCGGCCACGACGGTGGAGGTCGGACCGTTCAGGGCCGCGACCTCCAGCCGACCCGCCCAACGCACCAGACGGGACTCGACCTCCGCCAGCGGCAACGCCACCGACATCATCCCGCCGAACCCGGCCAGGCTTCCCGCGATCGCCTGCGACCGCAGGGCCACCACGCAAGCACCATCCTGCAACGACAGCCCGCCCGCGACACAAGCCGCGGCGATCTCACCCTGCGAATGACCCACCACCGCAGACGGCTTCACACCGAACGACTGCCACAACTCCGCGAGAGAGACCATCACCGCCCACGAAATCGGCTGGACCACATCCACCCGCTCAAGCGACGGCGCGCCCTCGACCTGGCGCACCACATCGAGCAGATCCCAGTCCACGAACTCCGCCAACGCCCGACCACACTCGGCCATCCGCCCGGCGAACACCGGCGAGGAATCCAGCAGATCCACCGCCATCCCAGCCCACTGCGAACCCTGACCCGGGAACACGAACACCACCCGGCCACCGGACCCTGAAACCACACCCTCCACCAGACCCGAAGCCGGCAGGCCCCGAGTCAACGCGCCGAGGTCGAAGTTGAGTTCAGCGAGGGAACGACCGATCACCACGGCGCGCTCCTCGAACGCGTTCCGTCCGGATGCCAACGACGAGCCCACGGCCACCGGCGACAGACCCGCACCGCCGGACTCGACGAGCGCCGACAAGCGCGCCGCCTGGCCGCGCAGCGCCTCGACACCACGGCCGGACACCACCCACGGCACCGCCATCGGCGCCACCGGCGCCACCCGTTCGGCAACCTCAACCTCTGGAGCCTGCTCAAGGATGACGTGGGCGTTCGTACCGCTCACACCGAACGACGACACACCCGCACGACGGACCCGGTCAACAGCACCGGGCACCCACTCGCGGGATTCAGTCAGCAGCTCGACCGCACCCGCCGACCAATCCACCTTCGACGAGGGCTCACCCACATGCAGGGTCTGCGGCAGCACGCCGTTGCGCATCGCCTGCACCATCTTGATCACACCGGCCACACCCGCAGCAGCCTGCGTATGACCGATGTTCGACTTCAACGACCCCAGATACAGCGGCCGTTCAGCCGGACGGTCCTGGCCGTAGGTGGCCAGCAGCGCCTGCGCCTCGATCGGGTCACCCAACGTCGTACCCGTACCGTGCGCCTCCACCACGTCCACATCAGCCGCGGACACACCCGCACTCGCGAGGGCCGCCCGGATCACCCGCTGCTGCGAAGGACCGTTCGGCGCCGTCAGACCGTTGCTCGCACCGTCCTGATTCACCGCAGAGCCGCGGATCACGGCCAGCACCGGGTGCCCGTTGCGCCGGGCATCCGACAGCCGCTCCAGCAGCAGCATTCCCGCACCCTCGGCCCAAGCGGCACCGTCGGCCGTGTCCGAGAAGGACTTGCAGCGCCCGTCCGTCGCCAGCCCGCGCTGCCGGCTGAACTCCACGAAGACCGATGGCGTGGACATCACGGTCACGCCGCCCGCCAAGGCGAGCGTGCACTCACCGTTGCGCAGCGACTGCACCGCCAGGTGCAGCGCCACCAGCGACGACGAGCATGCCGTGTCCACCGTCACCGCGGGGCCCTCAAGGCCCAACGTGTAGGCGACACGACCCGAGGCGACGCTGCCGGCGCTGCCCGCGCCGAGGGTGCCCTCGAACCCTTCGGGGGCGACCCGGATCCGCGAGCCGTAGTCGTTGTACATCACGCCGGCGAAGACGCCCGCCCGGCTGCCCCGCACGGAGCCCGGGGCGATCCCCGCCCGCTCGAAGGCCTCCCACGAGGTCTCCAGGAGCAGCCGCTGCTGCGGGTCCATGGCGAGGGCCTCGCGCGGCGAGATCCCGAAGAACCCCGGGTCGAACTCCGCTGCGGAGTGCAGGAAGCCGCCCTCACGGACGTAGCTCGTGCCCTGGTGGTCCGGGTCGGGGTCGTACAGGTTCTCCAGGTCCCAGCCGCGGTCCATCGGGAACGGCGTGATCGCGTCCGTACGCGCCATGACCAGGTCCCACAGCTCGTCGGGCGTCGCGACGTCACCGGGGAATCGGCAGCTCATCGCGACGACGGCTATCGGGTCGTCATCCGCGGCGACCCCCGAGGAGGTAACAGCACTCACATATGAGGGAGTTGATGTTCCGTCCGTTACTTCCGCCAGTTCGGCGAGCAGATGGCGCACCAGAACAGCCGACGTGGGGTGGTCGAAGACCAGCGTGGCCGGGAGTCGCAGCCCGGTCGCCGCGTTCAGCCGGTTCCGGAGTTCGACGGCCATCAGCGAATCGAATCCGAGCTCCTTGAACGGGCGGTCCTGCGCCACCGCGTCCGACGGGCCCCGTCCCAGCACGGTCGAGACGTGCCCGTGCACGAGTTCTGCGAGCACGCGCTCTCGCTCGTCCTCCGGGAGCCCCGACAACCGCCGGGCCAAGCCGGTGGCGGCCTCGCCGGCCTCCGCGGCCCGGCGTCGGCGCACCGGTCCCCGGGCCAGATCACGCAGCACCGGAGGCACGGGGGCGTCCGCGGCGCGCAACGCGGCCACGTCGAAGCGCACGGGCAACAGCAGCGGCTCGCCGGTCACCACCGCGGCGTCGAAGAGCGCGAGTCCGTCCTCCGAGGACAGGGCGACCAGGCCGGAGCGTGCGATGCGGGCGAGGTCCGTCTCGGCGAGCCGGCCCGTCATCGCACTGCGCTGTCCCCAGAAGCCCCACGCCAGCGACGTGCCAGGCAGCCCTTCGGCATGCCGTACGGCGGCCAACGCATCCAAGTAGGCGTTCGCAGCGGCGTAGTTGGCCTGCCCCGCGGTTCCCAGCACACCTGACGCCGAGGAGAACAGGACGAAGGCCGACAGGCCCATGCCGCGCGTCAGCTCGTGCAGGTTCCACGCCGCGTCGGCCTTCGGCTCCCATACGCGGTCGACCCGCTCGGGAGTCAGCGCGGGGACCAGTCCGTCATCGAGCACACCTGCCGCGTGCACGACCGCGGTCAGCGGATGCTCGGACGGGATCCGGTCCAGCAGGTCGGCCAGGGCGATACGGTCCGCCACGTCACACGCGGCCACGGAGACGTCCGCCCCCAGCCCGGACAGGTCGGCCACCAGGTCCGCCACGCCCGGAGCCGCATCGCCGCGGCGGCTGACGAGCAGCAGGTGCCGGACACCGTGTTCCGCGACGAGGTGCCGGGCGACCAGACCACCGAGGGTTCCGGTGGCACCGGTGAGAAGGACCGTTCCGTCCGACGCGCCCCACCACGGGGCTTCGTCTTCGAGGGCTTCCCGCGCGGGCAGCGAGGCCGGCACGAGGCGGGGCGCGTACCCCGCCCCGCGGCGCACGGCGACCTGCGGCTCGTCAGCGGCGAGCACCTGCTCCAGGACGTCGCCGAAGAGCTCCTCCCCGTCCGTGTCCGTGTCCGTGTCCGCGTCCACGAGCACGAACCGGCCCGGGTTCTCCGTCTGCGCCACGCGCAGCAGGCCCCACACCGCGGCGGTCGCCGGGTCGGGTGCGATGTCGTCGGGCCCGGTGGTGACCGCGCCACGCATGACCAGGACCAACCGGGAGACCGCGAACCGCTCGTCCGCGAGCCACGCCTGCGTCAGCGCCAGCGCGTGGTGCAGGGCGGTGCGGGCCGAGCCGGCCGAAGCGCCGGCTTCGCCGGCCGGGGCTCCGAGACGTGCCACGACGGTGTCGGGCACCGCGGCGCCCGCTCCCACCGCCTCGGCCAGCAGGGCGAAGTCTCCGTACGACGCACTCGTCCCGGACGCGGCAGCACCGATGAAGACCCATCCTGCGCGGCTCCCGGCCCCGGCGCCGGCCGGCACCCCCTGCTGCACCGGGGTCCACTGGACCCGGTACAACGCGTCGCGCTGCGCGCTCTGCGCGGCGGCGAGCTGCTGGGGGTCGACGGACCGGGTGAGCAGCGAATCGACCGATGCCACCGGGTGGCCGGCGCCGTCGGCCACCGCCACGGTCACGGCGCCCGTGTCGGCGCCGGCGCCCGCAGGCGCCAGACGGACGCGGAGGGCGGACGCGCCGGCCGCGTACAGCGACACACCGCGCCACTCGAACGGCAGCCGTGCCAGGCCGTCGGGGAAGAATCCGCCCAGTCGCAGACCGTGCAACGCCGCGTCCAGCAGCGCCGGATGCAGTCGGAACCGACCGGCGTCCCCTTGTGCCTCCTCCGGGAGCGCGACCTCGGCGAACACCTCGGTCCCGCGCCGCCACGCCGCCCGTACGCCCCGGAACACCGGGCCGTATCCGTGCCCGGCCTCGGCCAGGTCGTCGTACAGCGTCGCGGTGTCCACCGGGACGGCACCGGCCGGGGGCCAGGTCGCCAGATCCACCGAGGGCTGCGAACCGCCCGCCGCCAGGACACCGGTGGCGTGGCAGGTCCACGTCTCCTCGAAGGACGCCGAATCGCCGCGCGAGTACACGCTCACCGCACGTCGTCCGGACCCGTCCGGCTCCGCGACGGTCACCCGCAGGTGTAGGCCACCGCTCTCCGGGAGGGTGAGCGGGGCTTCGAGCGTCAGCTCCTCCACGACCCCGCAACCGACCTCGTCGCCCGCCCGGACGGCGAGCTCCAGGAAGCCCGTCCCCGGCAGCAGCACGGTGGAACCGACCGCGTGATCGGCGAGCCACGGGTGCGTGCGCAGCGACA
Organism: Streptomyces sp. NPDC051555; assembly: GCF_044454405.1. Classification (NCBI taxonomy): domain Bacteria; kingdom Bacillati; phylum Actinomycetota; class Actinomycetes; order Kitasatosporales; family Streptomycetaceae; genus Streptomyces; species Streptomyces sp. NPDC051555. The sequence goes on from NZ_JBITDP010000002.1 coordinate 752,440, forward strand.
GCCGACCGGTGAAGACGGCTCCCTCGGAATGGGGAAGGTCCATCGCCGCTCCGAGCATGGGGTGCTCCGTCGACAGCAGGCCGACCGATCCCATGTCACCGCGGGCTCCGGCCGGGGCGTCGAGCCAGTAGCGACGCCGCTGGAACGCATACGTCGGCAACTCGACCCGCGACGCACCCGTCCCTTCGAACGCCCGCGCCCAATCCACCTCCACACCCTGAACCCACATCTCGGCGAGCGACGCGTAGAAGCGGTCCAGGCCGCCCTCACCACGGCGCAACGTGCCCACCGCAACAGCGGACTCCGCCTGGTCCTGCACGCTCATCGTCAGCACCGGATGCGCACTGACCTCGATGAACGCCTCGAAACCCTGCTCACCCAACGCCTCCACAGCCGACTGGAAGCGAACCGTCTGACGCAGGTTCCGATACCAATACCCGGCATCGAGCGTCGTCGTGTCCAGCCAGTCACCGTTCACCGTGGAGAAGAACGGCACCCGCGCAGCCATGGGCCGCACTTGCGCCAGCACCTCCGCGAGCTCGCCCTCGATCCGCTCCACGTGGGAGGTGTGCGAGGCGTAATCCACCGCAACCCGGCGGGCCCGCACGCCTTCCGCTTCGCACTCGGCGAGGAGCTCGTCCAACGCCTCCGGCTCACCGGCCACGACGGTGGAGGTGGGGCCGTTCAGGGCCGCGACCTCAAACCGACCCGCCCAACGCACCAGACGGGACTCGACCTCCACCAGCGGCAACGCCACCGACATCATCCCGCCGAACCCGGCCAGGCTTCCCGCAATGGCCTGCGACCGCAGCGCCACCACACGAGCACCATCCTGCAACGACAACCCGCCCGCCACACAAGCCGCAGCGATCTCACCCTGCGAATGACCCACCACAGCGGACGGCTTCACACCGAAGGACTGCCACAACTCCGCGAGAGAGACCATCACCGCCCACGAAACCGGCTGGACCACATCCACCCGCTCCAACGACGGCGCGCCCTCAACCTGGCGCACCACATCGAGCAGATCCCAGTCCACGAACTCCGCCAACGCCCGACCGCACTCGGCCATCCGCCCGGCGAACACCGGCGAGGAATCCAGCAGATCCACCGCCATCCCAGCCCACTGCGATCCCTGACCCGGGAACACGAACACCACCCGGTCACGACCAGCAGCGACGGAGCCCTCGACCAGACCGGAGCTCGGCAGGCCGCCGGCCAGCGCGCCCAAGCCCTCGATCAGGCCCTCGCGGCCGGGGGCCACCACGACAGCGCGGTCTTCCAGCGCGGCCCGGCCCGATATCAGCGTCCGCCCCACATCGACCGGCGACAGCCCGTCGTCGCCCTCGACGCACGACAGCAGACGCGCCGCCTGCCCCCGCAACGCGTCGTCCCCGCGCCCGGAGACCACCCACGGCACCGCCACCGGCACGACCAGCTCCACCGGCTCGCCCGGCTCCACCGCAGCCGCGGGTTCCGGCGCCTGCTCAAGGATGACGTGGGCGTTCGTACCGCTCACGCCGAACGACGACACGCCCGCACGACGCGGACGCTCCTCGTCCCGCGACCACTCCCGCGACTCCGTCAGCAGCTCTACCGCACCCGCCGACCAATCCACCTTCGACGACGGCTCACCCACATGCAGGGTCTGCGGCAGCACGCCGTTGCGCATCGCCTGCACCATCTTGATCACACCACCCACACCGGCCGCGGCCTGCGAGTGACCGATGTTCGACTTCAACGAGCCGAGATACAGGGGCCGTTCGGCCGGACGGTCCTGGCCGTAGGTGGCCAGCAGCGCCTGCGCCTCGATCGGGTCGCCCAACGTCGTACCCGTACCGTGCGCCTCCACCACGTCCACGTCCACCGCGGACACACCCGCATTCGCGAGGGCCGCCCGGATGACACGCTGCTGCGAAGGACCGTTCGGCGCCGTCAGACCGTTGCTCGCACCGTCCTGATTCACCGCAGAGCCACGGATCACGGCCAGCACAGGGTGACCGTTGCGCCGGGCGTCAGACAACCGCTCCAGCAACAGCATGCCGACGCCTTCGCCCCAACCGGTGCCGTCCGCGCCGTCGGAGAAGGACTTGCAGCGGCCGTCGACGGCCAGCCCGCGCTGCCGGCTGAACTCCACGAACACCGACGGCGTGGACAGCACCGTCACGCCACCCGCGAGCGCGAGCGTGCACTCACCGCTCCGCAGGGCCTGCACCGCCAGGTGCAGCGCGACCAGCGACGACGAACACGCCGTGTCCACCGTCACCGCGGGGCCCTCGAGGCCCAACGTGTACGCGACCCGGCCCGAAGCGATGCTGCCGGCACTGCCGTTGATGAGGTAGCCCTCGAACTCGTCGGCGGTGCCGCCGTAGATGCGCGCCGCGCCGTAGTCGTCGTACATCACTCCCGCGAACACGCCCGCCCGGCTTCCGCGCACCGACACCGGGTCGATCCCGGCCCGTTCGAGGACCTCCCAGGAGGTTTCGAGGAGCAGTCGCTGCTGCGGGTCGATGGTCATGGCTTCGCGGGGGCTGATGCCGAAGAACGCCGGGTCGAACTGGTCCGCGTCGCGGAGGAAGCCGCCCTCGCGGGTGTAGGACGTGCCCTTGTGCTCGGGGTCCGGGTCGTACAGGCCGTCGAGGTCCCAGCCGCGGTTGTCCGGGAATCCGGTCACGGCGTCGCCGCCGGCGGCCACGAGGTCCCAGAGGTCACCGGGCGACTCCACGCCGCCCGGGTAGCGGCAGCTCATCGCGGTGATCGCGATGGGTTCGGTGCTCTCCTCCTCCATCTGCTGCAGTCGCTGCCGGGCCTGGTGCAGATCCCCTGTGACGCGCTTCAGGTAGGTCCGAAGCTTTTCCTCGTTCGACATCCCCGTCGTCCCTCTCAGTGTTTCAAGATTTGATGCCGCGCCGGAAGTTGACCCGAGCGGCCCAGCAACGCCGGAGCTCACATCTGTTCGTCGATGAAGCTGAACAGGTCGTCGTCGCTCGCCGAGTCGAGTTGATCGGCCACGGACGCGGCGGAAGGCTCCGACGTCACCGCGGTGGCGTGGCTTCCACCACCCGTCGTGCCGGCGCCGCACCGCGCCAGCAGGTCCTGCAATCGGGACTGGATGCGCCCTCGGAACGGATCGTCTTCGGTCAGCGCCGTCAGTACGGATTCCAGCTCGTCGAGTTCTCGGAGTCCGAGTTCGGCCGGCGTCATCGCGTCGGGCGGGCTGAGCTCTGCCGTCAAGTAGGAAGCCAGAGCTCCCGGGTTCGGGTAGTCGAAGATCAGGGTCGCGGGCAACCGCAGCCCGGTGGCTCCGTTCAGCAGGTTGCGCAGTTCGACCGCCGTCAGCGAATCGAAGCCGAGGTCCTTGAAGTGCCGTCCCGCCTCGACCCCGGCCGGTGTGGCATGGCCGAGGGCCGAGGCCGCGTGGGTCCGTACCAGGTCGAGGAGTACGCGTCGCCGCTCGTCCTCACCGAGCTCCGCGAGCCGCTGCTTCAAGCCGTCCGCGCCTCCCGCTGCCGCCCCGGCACCCGTCCTCGGAACCGCACCGAAAGCTGAACCGGCACCGGAGGCGGCGCGGCCGTCGCCGTTCGCGGCCGACCCGGACACGCCGGGCCGGCGCACCAGGTCCCGCAGGACCGCCGGAACCAACTGCCCCTGCGCGCCTGCGCGCAGTGCGGCCATGTCCAGTCGCATCGGCAGGACCACCGGGTCGCTCGCCCCCGCGACCGCGTCGAACAGCGCCAACCCCCGTTCGGAGTCGAGCGCGCCGATGCCCATGCGGGCCAGGCGCTGGACGGCGCCCTCGCCGAGCCGCTCCGTCATGCCGCTCCGCTCCGCCCACAGGCCCCAGGCGAGTGCCTGGGCCGGCTGGTCGAGCGTGTGGCGGTGGTGGGCCAGGGCGTCGAGGAACACGTTGGCCGCGGCGTAGACGCCTTGGCCGGCCGTGCCCAGCGTGCCCGCCGCGCCGGAGAACAGGACGAACGCGGACAGGTCCATGCCCTGCGTCAGCTCGTGCAGGTGGAGGGCCGCGTCGACCTTGGGCCGCAGCACCCGCTCGATCTGCGCCGGGGTGATGGTCGTGATGACCCCGTCGTCCAGCACCCCGGCCGCGTGCACGACCGCCGTGAGCGGATGCTCGGCGGGAATCGCGGCGAGCACGTCTGCGAGCGCCTCGCGGTCGGCGACGTCGCAGGCGGCGAACGTCACCGCCGCGCCCCGGGCTGTCAGGTCCGCCCGGAGTTCGGCGGCGCCGTCGGCCGCGAGGCCGCGACGGCTGAGCAACAGGAGCTGCCGTACGCCGTGTTCGGAGACCAGGTGCCGTGCGAACATCGCCCCGAGCGCACCGGTGGCTCCGGTGATCAGGACGGTGCCCAGCGGATCGAGGGCGAGGCCCCCGTTCCCGGCACCCCGTGCCCCCTGGGCCGGGGACTGCTGTGCCGGCGACGGGGTCATCCGGGCCACTCGCGGGAGCAGCACTTCGCCGTCACGCACCGCCAACTGCGGCTCGTCGGTCGTCAGCGCACCCGGCAGGGCCAGGTAGGACGCTTCGGCGTCGTCGAAGTCGACGAGGACGAAGCGGCCGGGATTCTCCGCCTGTGCCGACCGGACCAGACCCCACAGCGGGGCGTTCGTCAGGTCAGGACGCTCGCCCGGGCGCGCCACGACGGCGTGCCGGGTGAGGAGGACCAGTCGGGTCTCCGAGAAGCGGTCGTCCGCCAGCAGCCCCCGCATGGCCGTCAGGGTGTCGGCCACGGCCGTACGCACGTCCGCCGCCGTCCGCTCGCCGTCCGCTGCGGTGCCGCGTGCGGTGCCGTGACCGGCGCCGTGCCCGCTGACGCAGGCGAGCAGCACCACGTCCGGCACGGTCGCCGTACCCGCCTCGACCGCCTCGACCAGCGAGGCGAGGTCGGCGTGGGCCTTGAGACCCGCGTACGGGCCACTTGCTTCCCCGAGCTCGACGCACAGCTTGAACTCGTCGGGGCCGACCAGGGCGACCGCCCCGCTCGTCCCGGTCCCGCTCGTCCCGGTCCCGTTCGCCGTCGTCGGGGTCCGTCGCGACGGTGCCCACTCCACGCGGAACAGGTCCTCGCCGCGCCGGCCGGCATCGAGCCGACCCGGCTCGGCCGGTCGCAGGACCAGTGAGTCGATTCCCGCCACGGGCTGACCCGTGTGGTCGGCCACCGTCACCGAGACGGCGTCACCGCCCGCCGGGGCCAGCGCCACACGCACCCTCGACGCGCCGACGGCGCGCACGGACACTCCGCGCCACGCGAACGGCAGCCGTACCGTGGTCCGGTCGGGGTAGAAGTCGCCGAGCCGGAGCCCGTGCAGTGCCGCGTCCAGCAGCGCCGGGTGCAGCGCCGTGGCGGCCGCCTCGGCCTGCTGCTCCTCGGGCAGTGCGGCTTCGACGAAGACCTCGTCGCCGCGTCGCCATGCCGCCCGTACGCCCCGGAACACCGGGCCGTAGTCGTAGCCGGTGTCGGCGAAGTCCTCGTACAGGTCGTCCGTCGCGACGGCCAGCGCACCCTCCGGAGGCCATACCGTCAGGTCGTGCGCGGGAGGCGTCCGCCCCTCGGCCACGACGAGCACACCGGTCGCGTGGCGCGTCCACTCCTCGCCGAATTCGGAGTCGTCCGTCCGCGAGTGAATGGTCACGTCGCGTCGGCCGGAGTCGTCCGGACCGCCGACCTCGACCCGCAGGCGGATGCCCCCCGTCTCCGGAAGGACCAGCGGCGTCTGGAGGGTCAGCTCTTCGACGGTGTCGCATCCGACCTGGTCACCGGCGGCCACGGCCAGCTCCACGAAGCCGGTTCCCGGCAGCAGCACGGTGTCCGAGACGGCGTGGTCCGCCAGCCAGGGATGCGTGCGCAGCGACAACCGACCCGCGAACACGACCGCGCCCGAGTCCGGCAGCTCGACGGCCACACCCAGCAAGGGGTGCGCGGTCGGCTCCATCCCGAGGACCGAGACCGAGTCGGACGTGCCGGCTCCCGTCTCCAGCCAGTATCGCTGGCGTTGGAAGGCGTACGTCGGCAGGTCCACCCGGGACGCACCCGTCCCCTCGAACGCCCGGGCCCAGTCGACCGCGACGCCGTGCGTCCACGCACGCGCCACACCGGCAACGAACGAACGCTCTTCATCGCGACCCGCACGCAGCACCGGAACGAACACACCGTCCGACACGCACTGCGCACCCATCGCGCTCAACACACCATCAGGACCCAACTCCACGAACACCGAGACGCCTTGGCCCGCGAGGGCCTCGACACCGTCCGCGAAACGAACCGCACCCCGCACGTGCCGAACCCAGTACTCCGGCGCACACAACTCCTCCGCCGACGCCACCGCACCCGTCACGTTCGACACCACCGGAATCACCGGCGCGCCATACGTCAAACCCGCCGCGACCTCGCGGAACTCCTCCAACATCGCGTCCATCAGCGGCGAATGGAACGCGTGCGAGACCACCAGCCGCTTCGTCTTACCACCCCGGGCCTTCAGGACCGCCGCCACCTCCAGCACGGCATCCTCGTCACCGGACAGCACCACCGCCGAAGGACCGTTCACCGCGGCGATCGACACGCGATCCGCGCAATCGACCAGCAGCTCCGCAACCTCCGCCTCCGAAGCCTGCACCGCCACCATCGCGCCACCCGCAGGCAACGCCTGCATCAGACGCCCACGCGCAGCCACCAGCCGCGCCGCGTCCACCAACGACCACACCCCCGCCACACACGCGGCAACCAGCTCACCGATCGAGTGACCGCCCACGAACTCGGGCCGCACACCCCACGACTCGATCAGCCGGAACAGCGACCACTCCACAGCGAACAAGCCCGCCTGGGTGAACACCGTCTCGTCCAGCGCACCCTCAGCGCCACCCTCACCGAAGACGACCTCACGCACCCCACCCACCACATGACCGGACAACTCCCGGTCCAACACGGCACACACCTCGTCGAACGCCCCCGCGAACACCGGGAAACGCTCGTACAACTCCCGCCCCATACCAACCCGCTGCGAACCCTGACCCGAGAACAACACGGCCAGTTGGCCTTCACCGACGACGCCACCCGGACCCTCGACGAGACCAGGCGCCGACTCGCCCCGTGCCAGGGCGCTCAGGGCGTCCGTCAGCTCGTCGGACGAAGCGGCCGTCACCACGGCGCGGTTCTCGAACTCCGACCGCCCCGAAGCCAGCGACCAGCCCACGTCCACCGGTGACAGCTCCGCGTCACCCTCGACCCGGGACACCAACCGCGCGGCCTGCGCGCGCAGTCCGTCGACGCCGCGGCCGGAGACCACCCACGGCACCACGGCCGGAGCCACGGGCTCCGATTCCTCGGCCGCCTCCTGGCCCTGCGGCGCCTGCTCAAGGATGACGTGGGCGTTCGTACCGCTCACACCGAACGACGACACGCCCGCACGACGCGGACGCCCCTCGTCCTGCGCCCACTCGCGCGCCTGCGTCAGCAGCTCCACCGCGCCCGCCGACCAATCCACCTTCGACGACGGCTCACCCACGTGCAGCGTCCGCGGCAGCACCCCGTTCTGCATGGAGACGAGCATCTTCATCACGCCGACCACGCCTGCGGCGGCCTGCGTGTGCCCGATGTTGGACTTCAGCGAGCCGAGCCACAGCGGCCGATCGGCCGGACGGTCCTGCCCGTAGGTGGCCAGCAGCGCCTCGGCCTCGATCGGGTCGCCCAGCGACGTGCCCGTGCCGTGCGCCTCCACGACGTCCACATCGGCCGTCGACAGCCCCGCACTGGCCAGCGCGGCGCGGATCACCCGCTGCTGGGACAGCCCGTTGGGCGCGGTGAGACCGTTGCTCGCGCCGTCCTGGTTCACCGCCGAGCCGCGCAGCAGTCCGAGGACCGGGTGCCCGTTGCGCCGCGCGTCCGACAGCCGCTCCAGGAGGAGCAGGCCGGCGCCCTCGGCCCACGAGGTGCCGTCGGCCGCGTCGGAGAACGCCTTGGAGCGTCCGTCCGCCGCCAGCCCGCGCTGTCGGCTGAACTCGATGAACATGCCGGGCGCGGGCATGATCGTCACGCCGCCCGCGAGGGCCAGGGTGCACTCGCCCGAGCGCAGCGCCTGCGCTGCCAGGTGCATGGCCACCAGGGACGAGGAGCAGGCCGTGTCCACGGTCACCGCGGGGCCCTGGAGGCCCAGGGTGTAGGAGATGCGGCCCGAGATGACGCTGGAGGACTTGCCCGTGAGGAGGTACCCCTCCACCGATTCCGGGGCTTCGTGCAGTCGCGCGCCGTAGTCCTGGTAGGTCATGCCGGCGAAGACGCCGGTCATGCTGCCCTTCAGGCGTGCGGGGTCGATCCCGGCCCGCTCGAAGGTCTCCCAGGCCGTTTCCAGCAGCAGTCGCTGCTGCGGGTCCATGGCCAGGGCCTCGCGCGGCGAGATCCCGAAGAACGCCGGGTCGAATGCGGCGGCTTCGTGGAGGAAGCCGCCCTCCCGCGCGTAGCTCCGTCCCGGCCGGTCCGGGTCGGGGTCGTAGAGGTTGTCCAGGTCCCAGCCGCGGTCCGTCGGGAAGCCGGAGACGACGTCCCGTCCTTCGTCGAGGAGCTGCCAGAGCTGCTCCGGTGTGTGTACGTCCCCCGGCAGGCGGCAACCCATCGCGACGATCGCGATCGGGTCGTCATCGTCGGCCGCGGTGAGCTGCGGTGCGGCAAGGGGGGCGGCAAGGGGCGCCGCGAGCGACTCGGAGGCCGCGTCCTCGTGTGTCCCCACGAGTTCCGCGCGCAGGTGGCGGGCCATGAGCGTGACCGTGGGGTGGTCGAAGACCGCCCCGGTGGCCAGCCGTAGCCCCGTGGCCGCGTTCAGGCGGTTGCGCAGTTCCATGACCCGCATGGAGTCGAAGCCGAGTTCCTTGAAGGCGCGTCCCGTCGCGATCGCGTCGACGCCGGAGTGACCGAGCACCGCCGCCGCGTGCGTGCGCACCAGCTCGGCGAGCATCCGCTCCTGTTCGCCGGGGGCGAGCCCGGCGAGCTGCCGGGCCAGATCCCTTTCGGGCAGGTCGGTGTCCGGTGTGGTGTCGCCCGCGGTCGTGCCGGCGGCCGTGCGGGCCACCTCGGGGATCTCGTCGAAGAGCCGGTTGCGCCGGGTCGCGGAGAACTGCGCGACGAAGCGGTCCCATTCGACGTCGGCGAAGGCGAGGAACGGCGTGTCGTGCCCGGCCGCGTCGGCGAGGGCCGTCACGGCGCTCTCCGGTGCCATGGCGACCAGTCCGCGCCGGCTCATCCGCTCGTCGGTCTCGGCGTCGGCCATGCCGCCGCCGCTCCACGTGCCCCATGCGAGGGACAGCGCGGGCAGCCCGTCGACGTGCCGTTCGTGGGCGAGTGCGTCGAGGGTGGCGTTGGCCGCCGCGTAGGCGGCCTGGCCGCCGTTGCCCCATACGCCGATGACGGAGGAGAAGAGGACGAAGGCGTCGAGGTCCAGGGACCGCGTCAGTTCGTCCAGGTGCCGTGCGCCGTCCACCTTCGAGCGCAGTACGTGCGCCAGGTGTTCCGGCGTCAGCGTCTCGATCACACCGTCGGCGAGGACGCCCGCGGTGTGCACGACACCGGCCAGGGGCGGCAGTTCACCGTTCGCCGACCGCTCGCCCAACGAGGCGAGCAGCCCGGCCACCGCATCGCGGTCGGCCACGTCACACGCGACCACCGAGACCCCGACACCCGCATCCGTCAGCTCGGCCCCGAGGACGTCGGCCCCCGGCGCCAGCGGCCCACGCCGCGAGGCGAGCACCACGTGCTCCGCCCCACGAGCGGCGAGCCAGCGGGCGACGTGCCCGCCCAGAGCGCCCGTACCGCCCGTGACCAGGACCGTCCCCCGCGGGGACCAACCGTCCGCCGCCCCGGAGGGACGAGCGGCACGCACCACACGGCGCACCCGGACCCCGGAGGCCCGCACCGCGACCTGGTCCTCGCCGTCCGCCGCGGACAGCACGCCGCACAGGCGCTCCACCACGCGACCGTCCAGGACCTGCGGCAGATCGACCAGACCGCCCCACGACTGCGGGTGCTCCAGTGCCACGACCCGGCCCAGACCCCACACCTGCGCCTGGGACGTACCGCTGAGCCGCTCCGTGCGCGTCACGGCCACCGCTCCGCGCGTCGCGCACCAGAGCCGGGCCTCGACGCCGGCACCGGCGAGGGCCTGTACGAGGGCCAGGGTCCCGGCGACTCCGGCCGACACTCCCCCGTGGGTCGGGTGCGGCGACTCGTCCAACGCCAGGAAGGACAACACGCCGGCGACCGGCTCCGCGGCGCCCTCCACGATCTCGAACACCGACCGGGTCAGACCGGCCCGGTCCGTGTCGGCGGGCACCGTGAGCCGCAGGGTGCGTACGCCCCGCGCCGCGAGCCCGCCCAGTACGGCCGTCAGCCACGCGTCGTCGGCGGGACCGGCCGGCACCACGAGGAGCCAGGTCCCGGTCAGCACGGGATTCGATGCGGAATTCGATGCGCGATTCGATCCGCTGGACAGCGGCTTCCAGGCGACGTCGTACCGTCGGCCGTCGAGCTCCGACTGCTGCCGCCGGCCCTTGCGCCAGGCGGAGAGCGCGGGCAGGACGGCGCTGAAGGGCTGCTCCCCGGACACGTCGAGCGTGCTGAGGAGCGCGGACAGGTCCTCGCTCTCCACGGCCTCCCAGAACCGCGCGTCGACCTCGTCGACCGACCCGGCGACGGCCGCCTCCGCACGACGTGCGGCTGCCGCCGGGGCCTCCAGCCAGTAGCGACGCCGCTGGAACGCGTACGTCGGCAGGTCCACCCGGGACGCACCCGTCCCCTCGAAGGCCCGCGCCCAGTCCACGTCCACACCGTGGACCCAGACCTCGGCGAGCGAGGTGAGGAAGCGTTCGGGGCCACCCTCGTCGCGGCGCAACGAACCGACCACACAGGTCTGTTCGGCGCCACGGGACTCCGCCGTGTCCTGGACCCCGACGGCCAGCACGGGGTGCGGCGACACCTCGACGAAGACGGTGTTCCCCGCCTCGACGAGAGCGCCCACCGTGTCTTCGAAGCGCACGGTCTGGCGCAGGTTGCGGTACCAGTACCCGGCATCCGCCTCCGCGGTGTCCATCGCCCCGCCGGTCACGGTGGAGTAGAACGGCACGCGCGACGACACGGGAGAGGTCCCGCCCAGCACCTGCGCGAGCTCGTCCTCGATCAGTTCCACGTACGAGGAGTGGGAGGCGTAGTCCACGGCGATGCGCCGGGCCCGTACGCCGTCCGCCTCACAGGTGGCGAGCAACTCGTCCAGTGCGTCGGGCTCGCCGGCCACGACGACCGAGGTCGGCCCGTTGACCGTGGCGATCGACAGCCGCCCGTTCCACCCCGCTATGCGCTCCGCCACCTGCTGCGCGGTCAGCGCCACGGACATCATCCCGCCGTGCCCGGCCAGGCTCCCGGCGATGACCTGCGACCGCAGCGCCACCACCCGGGCGCCGTCCCGCAAGGACAGTCCGCCCGCGACGCAGGCCGCGGCGATCTCGCCCTGCGAGTGTCCGACCACTGCGGTGGGCTCCACACCGTACGAACGCCAGAGCGCCGCCAGTGACACCATCATCGCCCACAGCACCGGCTGGACCACGTCCACGCGCTCCGGCGTCGGCGCACCGGGGGCCCCGCGGACCACGTCCTCCAGGTCCCAGTCCACGAACTCGGCCAGGGCCGCGCCGCACTCCGCCATCGCCTCGGCGAACACCGGCGCGGCGTCCAGCAGTTCCACCGCCATGCCCGCCCACTGCGAACCCTGGCCGGGGAACACGAACACCACTCGGCGGCCGGAGGCAGCCGTCACGCCGTCCACCGGTCCGACCACCACGCCGGACGACTCCTCACCACGGGCCAACTGGCCCAGGCGTGCGCAGAGTTCATCGCGGTCGCCGCCGGTCACCACAGCGCGGTTCTCGAACCGCGCCCGTCCGGAGACGAGCGAGAGGCCCGCGTCCGCCGGGGACAGGTCGGCGTCGTTCACCATGTGTGACAGCAACCGCGCCGCCTGTCCGCGCACGGCCTCGGCGCCGCGTCCGGAGAGGACCCACGGCACCGCGGTCGCCGCCACGGCCGCCGCAGCAACCGGCTCGACCGACGCTTCGGCCGACACGTCGGCCGCGTCGAGGACGGGTTCGGCGTCCGGGGCCCGCTCCAGGATGAGGTGGGCGTTGGTGCCGCTGATACCGAAGGACGACACGCCCGCCCGGGCCGGGCGGCCTTCGGCCACCGGCCAGTCACGGGCCTCCGTCAGGAGTTCGACCGCGCCGGTCGACCAGTCCACCTTCGTCGACGGTTCACCCGCGTGCAGCGTGCGGGGCAGGACCCCGTGGCGCAGGGCCTGCACCATCTTGATCACGCCGGCCACACCGGCGGCGGCCTGCGCGTGACCGATGTTGGACTTCAACGAGCCGAGATACAGGGGCCGTTCGGCCGGACGGTCCTGGCCGTAGGTGGCCAGCAGCGCCTGCGCCTCGATCGGGTCGCCCAACGTCGTACCCGTACCGTGCGCCTCCACCACGTCCACGTCCGCCGCGGACACACCCGCATTCGCGAGGGCCGCCCGGATCACCCGCTGCTGCGAAGGACCGTTCGGAGCCGTCAGACCGTTGCTCGCACCGTCCTGATTCACCGCAGAGCCACGGATCACGGCCAGTACGGGGTGACCGTTGCGCCGGGCGTCGGACAACCGCTCCAGCAGAAGCATGCCCGCGCCCTCGGCCCACGAGGTGCCGTCGGCCGCGTCGGAGAACGCCTTCGAGCGCCCGTCCGTCGCCAGCCCGCGCTGCCGGCTGAACTCCACGAACATGCCGGGCGTGGCCATCACCGTCACGCCACCGGCCAGGGCCAGCGAGCACTCGCCCGAGCGCAGGGCCTGGGTGGCTTGGTGCAGCGCCACGAGGGACGACGAGCAGGCCGTGTCCACGGTCACCGCCGGGCCTTCGAGGCCCAGGAAGTAGGCGAGCCGTCCGGAGATCACGCTCGCCGCCTTGCCCGTCAGCAGGTAGCCGTCGAGCCCGTCCGTCGCCTCGTGCAGCAGAGCGCCGTAGTCCTGGGCCATCGCTCCGGCGAAGACGCCGGCCTGGCTTCCGCGTACGGAGGCGGGGTCGATGCCCGCCCGCTCGAAGGCCTCCCAGGCCGTCTCCAGCAGCAAGCGCTGCTGGGGGTCCATGGCGAGGGCCTCGCGCGGCGAGATCCCGAAGAACCCCGGGTCGAATTCGGCGGCGTCGTGGAGGAAGCCGCCCTCCCGGACGTACGACGTCCCGGAGCGGCTCGGGTCCGCGTCGTAGAGCACGTCGAGGTCCCAGCCCCGGTCGACGGGGAAGGCGGAGATCCCGTCCCGGCCTTCCGAGACCAGGTCCCACAGCTCCTCGGGGGACGTCACGCCTCCCGGCAGCCGACAGCCCATGCCGACGATGGCGATCGGATCGGCCGACAGGTCCGGCGCGGATCCGACGTCCTGCGTCGTCCGTGCATCCGTCAGCTCGCCGTCCAGGTGGCGCACCAGTGCACTGGGCGTCGGGTAGTCGTAGATCAGCGAGGCGGGCAACCGCAATCCGGTCGTCTCGATCAGTCGGTCCCGCAGTTCCACCGCGGTGAGGGAGTCGAAGCCCAGGTCCTTGAAGGTGCGGGTCACATCGACCGCGTCGGCCGATCGGTACTCCAGGACCGTCGCGACCTGCATCCGTACGATCTCTTCGAACGACTGACGTCGCTCGGGCTGCTGCGCCGTCGCCGGGAGCTGCCGCGGGGACGGCGACTCGCCGACCCCGGTCCCGGGCTCGACCTCGACCTCGGTCTCGGCCTCGTCGACCGGCCGCTCGACTCCACCGAGCCAGTAGCGCTGGCGTTGGAAGGCGTACGTCGGCAGGTCCACCCGAGACGCACCCGTCCCCTCGAACGCCCGCGTCCAGTCGACCGCGACACCATGCGTCCACGCACGCGCCACACCAGCGACGAACGAACGCTCCTCACCGCGACCCGCACGCAGCACAGGGACGAACACACCGTCCGACACGCACTGCGCACCCATCGCGCTCAACACACCATCAGGACCCAACTCCACGAACACCGAGACGCCTTGGCCGGCGAGGGCCTCGACACCGTCCGCGAAACGAACCGCGCCGCGCACGTGGCGAACCCAGTACTCCGGCGCACACAACTCCTCCGCCGACGCCACCGCACCCGTCACATTCGACACCACCGGAATCACCGGCGCGCCATACGTCAAACCCGCCGCGACCTCCCGGAACTCCTCCAACATCGCGTCCATCAGCGGCGAATGGAACGCGTGCGAGACCACCAGCCGCTTCGTCTTGCGACCCTGCGCCTTGAGCGCCGCCGCCACCTCGATCACGGCATCCTCGTCACCGGACAGCACCATCGCCGAAGGACCGTTCACCGCGGCGATCGACACCCGCGAGCCGTAGTCGGCCAGCAGCTCGACCACGTCGGCCTCGGCAGCCTGCACCGCCACCATCGCGCCACCCGAAGGCAACGCCTGCATCAGACGCCCACGCGCAGCCACCAGGCGGGCCGCGTCCTCCAGCGACCACACACCCGCCACACACGCCGCGACCAGCTCACCGATCGAGTGACCGCCCACGAACTCGGGCCGCACACCCCACGACTCGATCAGCCGGAACAGCGACCACTCCACAGCGAACAAGCCCGCCTGGGTGAACACCGTCTCGTCCAGCGCACCCTCAGCGCCACCCTCACCGAAGACGACCTCACGCACCCCACCCACCACATGACCGGACAACTCCCGGTCCAACACGGCACAGACCTCGTCGAAGGCTGCCGCGAACACCGGGAAACGCTCGTACAACTCCCGCCCCATACCAACCCGCTGCGAACCCTGACCCGAGAACAACACGGCCACCCGACCGCCACCCGCCACAGCACCCGGACCCATCACCACACCCGGGACCGACTCACCCCGCGCGAGACCGCGCAGCGCATCCGTCAAGTCCTCGCTGGAGGCGCCCGTGACGACGGCGCGGTTCTCGAACTCAGCCCGCCCCGAAGCCAGCGACCAGCCCACGTCCACCGGCGACAGATCAGGGTCCGCTTCAAACCGTGACAACAATCGCGCAGCCTGCCCACGCAATCCGTCAACTCCACGCCCGGAAATCGCCCACGGCACCACTGCGGGAGCCACAATCACCGGCGTCACCGAAGGATCGGTATCGATCTCCGGAGCCTGTTCGAGAATCACGTGCGCGTTCGTTCCGCCCATACCGAATGAGGAAACACCGGCCAGAAGTGGGGCGCGCTCGTCGGGCCAGGGTTCCAGTTCTTTCTGCACGCGCAGTCGAAGCGAATCGAGGGGAATACCGGCGGGTGCTTCAGTGAAATTCAGACTGGCGGGTATGAGCCTGTTCTTGATCGAGAGAACGGTCTTGATCAGTCCGGCAATACCGGCCGCGCCTTCGAGGTGGCCGAGATTGGTCTTCACCGACCCGACCCGAAGGGAATCGCCCTCAGCACGACCCGCGCCCATGGCCGCGCCCAGCGCGGTCGCCTCGACCTGGTCGCCCAGCCGGGTTCCGGTGCCGTGGAGCTCGACATACTGAATTTCGGCGGGGTTCACGTCGGCCCGGCGGCACGCCAGGGAAATGACTTCTTCCTGCGCTTCGCGGCTCGGGGCGGTAAGTCCTTCTCCCCCGCCGTCGTTGTTCACGGCGCTGCCACGAATGACGCTGAGGACCCGGTCGCCGTCGGCGAGGGCGCGCGACAGCTTCTTGAGGACGACGAGACCGCCGCCCTCGCCCCGCACGTATCCGTTGGCCCGCGCGTCGAAAGTCCGGCATTCCCCGTCGGGAGAGAGGCCGCCGAAATTCTCGGAGCGCGCGAAGCTCTCCGGGGCGAGGATCAGGTTCACGCCGCCGGCCAGGGCCAGGGAGCACTCACCCGTCCGCAGGGCCTGCGCCGCCTGGTGTACGGCCACCAGCGAGGAGGACTGCCCGGAGTCCACGGTCAAACTCGGTCCGCGCAGGCCCAGTACGTAGGAGACCCGGTTGGCGATGACGCTCCGGGCCAGCCCGGTCATGGCGTGCTGGCCGAGCGCCGAGGCTCCACGGCGGTGCGCCAGCATCGCGTAGTCGTCCCACATCGAGCCGACGAACACGCCCGCGGGCTCGCCCTTCAGCGCGAGGGGTGAGATTCCCGAGTCCTCCAGGGCCTCCCATGCCAGTTCCAGCACGAGGCGCTGCTGCGGGTCCATCGCAGCGGCCTCGCGCGGCGAAATCCCGAAGAGGCCGGGGTCGAATTCGTCAACATGGCTCAGGAAAGCGCCCCGGAGGCCCTGCTCTCCGTCTCCGGAACCCCCGCGACGGGTCAATTCCGAGTCGGCGCGCCCGTCGGGCACACCCGAAACCGCACCGTTCCCCTCGCTGAGGAGCTGCCATAAAGCTGCCGGGTTGGACGCGCCCGAGAAACGACAGGACAATCCAATAATGGCGACGTAATCATCCTGAAAGTTAGGCACGCTCGACAACACCGGAAAACCCCCTGCTCGACACATGAACTGGACATTCGCGCCCATCGCATCTTCTCCATCAGAGAAGATCCCGGCGCCTCAGTATCCGTCAGCGACCCCGTTAAGGCCTCGCCACTCTAACCCTGGCTCGCGACCCAACGTCAAGATCCTTTTACCTTTCGGACACGGCGTCACACCGCGCCGGGGTGACCACCCTCGCAGCAATAGGGAAGCCCCCTCACGGCCTCCACTTTAAAAGAGCGGCCGCCTGACTCGGCCGCACGGCGATGACCTACCAACACCCCACGGCTCGTGCTACGTTACGAATGGATCAAGGAGATCCCCGGGGGTACGCGCGGCTTTGCGTCACTGGCGATGTGCGGCTGAACCTAAGCCGACCATATCGCCATCCGCTTAGCTGACCTGCGTAGATGTACTGCAAATGGGCACTTGTCGCATGAGAGTCCATCAGGTCGGCAAACCCCCTCGGCTTTGGACCACGTCCGCCGTCGCGTTCGCACGTGCACGACGGGTCCGAACGAGCCGATCAGGAAACGGCATCAGCAGGTCCGCGCGGGTGGGAACCCGCTCGCGGCCTGCCACCCGGGCCAAGGCGGCCCCATCCAGAGCGAG
Source organism: Streptomyces sp. NPDC051555 (assembly GCF_044454405.1). NCBI lineage: Bacteria > Bacillati > Actinomycetota > Actinomycetes > Kitasatosporales > Streptomycetaceae > Streptomyces > Streptomyces sp. NPDC051555. The sequence continues at coordinate 769,558 of NZ_JBITDP010000002.1, forward strand.
GGAGTGTGTCCGGCAACGTGAACCAGCCGACCGACCATCAAGTGGCCATCGTGGGCGCGGGGGTGATGGGTTCCGGCATCGCCACGCTGATGCTGGGGCACGGGATCCCCGTCGTCCTGGTCGACGTCGACGAGGCGACGCTCGACGACGCGCGTGGCAGGATTCTTCAGCAACTCCGGCACGCCCAGCTCATGGGGGCGGTGCCGGCAGGCCAGGAGCCCGGACGGCTGGTCACCACCGTCTCCCTGGCCGAGGTGGCAGACTCGACGGCAGTCATCGAGGCCATCACCGAATCACCCGCGGCGAAGGCCAAGGTGATCGCCGAGGTCTCGGCGGCCGTCCGACCCGGTACGCCGCTGATCTCCAACACCTCGGGCATCCCGATCGGCGAGCTGGCCAACTGGGCGGCACGACCGGCCGAGCTGCTCGGCACCCACTTCATGAACCCGTCGTACCTGATCAAGATGGTGGAGGTCAGCCGCGGCCCGCAGACGAGTGACGAGACGGTCGAGGCCGTCGTCGCTCTGCTGTCCACCGTGTCGCGCCGGGCGGTCATCGTGCAGGACGCCCCGGGCTTCGTGACCAGCCGGCTGCTCCACCCGATGATCAACACCGCGGTGCGGATCGTCAGCCAGGGCACCGCCACGGTCGAAGCGGTCGACGAGCTCATGGAGGGGTGCCTCGGGCACCCGACCGGGCCGCTGCGCACCGCGGACCTGATCGGGCTGGACAACCTGACGGACTCCCTCGCCGAACTCTACGAACGTACCGGCGACGAGGCGTGCAAACCCTGTGACCTGCTGCTGGCCAAGGTGCGCCGCGGCGAACTCGGCCGCAAGACGGGCCACGGCTTCTACTCCTACGGAAAGGCAACAGCATGACGATCGACCAGGCAATTGACGGAGCTGCGGTAAGCCCCGAAGCCATCCAGGAGGCGCTGCTCGGCTTCCTGGAGGGGCGGACCAAGTCCTCCCTGTCCCCGACCCAGGACCTCTTCGCCTCCGGGCTGCTGTCCTCCATGTTCGCCATGGAGCTGGTGGTCCATCTCGAACAGAGCTACCGGATCGCCATCGTCGGGGCGGACCTCAAGCTCGACAACTTCCGCACGGTGCAGGGCATGACGGACCTGGTGCTCCGGCTCCAGGGTGGCTCCACCGCGGGCAGCGATGTCTGAGCGACTGACCGAGGCGTTCGACTTCTTCGACGGGCTCGTCGACGGCCAGGCCGACGAATGGGACCTGGCCGGCCGGATACCGGTCGAGCTGCTGCGCACGGCCGGTGCCCGAGGACTGCTGTGCGCCGAGGTCGCCCCCGCGCACGGCGGTCTCGGCCTGAGCAGCCGTGACAACGGCGAGCTGACGGCGTACGTGGGCAGCCGGTGCAGCTCCCTGCGGAGCGTGATGACCTCGCAGGGCATGGCGGCCTGGACCATCCAGCGGCTGGCGAACGCGGATCAGTCCGCGGCCCTGCTGCCCCAGCTGGTCAGTGGCCAGTTGGCGGCGGTGGGGTTCAGCGAGCCGGGTGCCGGCTCGGACCTGTCCACGATGAGCACCCGGATCGAGCTCGACGGCGACTCGGTCGTCCTCGACGGTCGCAAGATGTGGGTCACCGGTGCCCGGTACGCCGACCTGCTGATCGTCTTCGGGCAGTGCGAGGGCGGTGCGGCGGCCGTCGTGGTCCCCGCTTCGACCCCGGGTGTCCGCGTGGAGCCGGTCGCCGACCCACTGGGGTGCCGTGCGGCCGGGCACGCCGACATCCACTTCGACTCGGTGCGACTGCCGGCGTCGAGCGTGCTCGGGAGCCCCGGTCTGCCGCTGCCGCTGCTGGTCACCACGGCGCTCGCGTACGGGCGGATCTCGGTGGCCTGGGGCTGCGTCGGCATCCTGCGGGCATGCCGCAATGCCGCGGCGCTCCACGCCAAGTCCCGGACGCAGTTCGGCAAACCGCTCAGCGAGCACCAGCTCGTGGCGCGTCACCTCGCCGAGCTGTTCATCGCCGAGCAGGTGGCGACGCAGGCGTGCGCCCACGCGAGTTCGTGCTGGGACGCCAGTTCTCCCGACATGGTCGTCGCCACGGTCCTCGCCAAGCACGTCAGTGCCAGCAACGCCGCCTCCGGAGCGGCCACCGCGGTGCAGGTGTTGGCATCGGCCGCGGCGCAGGACGGCCATGTGGTGGCCCGCGCGTACCGGGACGCGAAGTTGATGGAAATCATCGAAGGCACCAGCGAAATATGTCAGTTGATTCTGGCGCAGCATGCCGTCGCAACGGCGCAGTGAGCACCCGGGGAGGGTCCGTGCCTGAACAGCCGACCATGGTGAAGTGCCTGGTCTGGGACCTGGACAACACGCTCTGGCAGGGCACCCTGCTGGAGGACGACGAGGTCCGGGTGCCCGACGCGGTGCGGGAGCTGATCGCCACTCTCGACTCCCGCGGCATTCTGCAGGCGGTCGCCAGCAAGAACGACCACGATCTCGCCTGGGCGAAGTTGGAGGCGTTGGGGCTCGCCGAGTTCTTCGTCGTGCCCCGGATCGGGTGGGGTCCCAAGTCGGACTCCGTGCGGCTGATCGCCGAGCGGCTCAAGTTCGCGGAGGGCACCATCGCCTTCGTCGACGATCAGCCGGCCGAGCGGGCCGAGGTGGCCTTCCACCTGCCGCAGGTCCGGTGCTACGACGCCGCGGAAGTGCTCTCGTTCGCGGATCTGCCGGAGTTCAGCCCCGAGAACGTCACCGTCGACTCCCGGCGGCGCCGCCAGATGTACCGGGCCGGCTTCGAGCGGGAGGCGCAGCAGGCTGCGTTCAAGGGTCCGGACGAGGAGTTCCTGCGGTCGCTGGAGCTGGTGATGCGCATCGAGCGGGCGACCGGTGAGCAGCTGACCCGTGTCGAGGAACTCACGCTGCGCACGAGCCAGATGAACGCGACCGGGGTGCACTACTCGGATGCGGCGCTGCGCGAGCTGCTGGCGGATCCCGGTCACGAGGTCCTGGTGACCACCATGACCGACCGCTTCGGGCCGCACGGCGCCGTCGGCGTGATGCTGCTGGCGACGCACCCGGGTGTCTGGCACCTCAAGCTGCTGGCCACGTCGTGCCGGGTCGTCTCGTTCGGTGCGGGTGCGGCGCTCCTGAACTGGCTCGTCGACCAGGCCGCGCGGGCCGGTGCGCACCTGGTTGCGGACTTCCGTCCCACGGACCGCAACCGCATGATGGAGATCGCCTACCGGTTCGCCGGTTTCACCCGGTCCTCCGAGGAGCCGTGCGACTGCCTGGCCGCTCTGCCGGCGGCGGGCGACGAGGGTCTCCAGCAGCTGCACCTGGTCTCCGGGCCGCGTGCGGCCCACCCCACGATCGAGATCAGCGCGCCGGATCTGGCCGCGCACCACGGGGTGGCCGCGGCAGCACCGGCGCGCTGATTCCTCAGCTCGTCCTCTTGCGCACCAAGGTAATTCCGTCGGCCACCGGAAGAAGGGATATGTCGACCCGTTCGTCGTCGCGCAGGAAAAGGTTCAGTTCGCGTACTGCGACCGAATCGGGATCCTGGGCGGACGGGTCGATAACCCTTCCGAAGAAGAGGGTGTTGTCGATGACAATGAGCCCGCCGGGGCGGACCAATTCGATAGCCGCATCGTAATAGCTGCGGTAATTCGCCTTGTCCGCGTCGATGAAAACGACATCGAAGGTGCCCGCCGCGCCCGCGGTGGCCAGCTCGGCCATGGTGTCGGTCGCGTTGCCGATGCGGACGTCGATGCGGTCGCTGACGCCCGCCTTGTTCCAGTATTCCTGGGCGATGCCGGGCCATTTGTCGCTGATGTCGCAGGTGATCAGCTGACCGTCCGACGGGAGCGCGCGCGCCATGCACAGCGTGCTGTAGCCGGTGAACGTCCCGATCTCCAGTACGTTCCGGGCGCCGACCAGGCCGACGAGGAGGGCCAGGAATTGACCCTCCTCCGCCATTACCTGCATCGCCTGCCCCATGGGCAGCTCGCTGGTGAGCTCCCGGAGATCGCGCAGGATTTCGTCATCACGTAATGAGACATCGCGGACGTAGGACAGCAATTCCGCAGAAGAAGCCAATTGATTTGCCATGGGCTTAAAGTAATACTGGACCGCACGACAGTGCAAGCCCGGAAAGAAATACCGGGAAATCTCGCCCGTGCGGTCGTCACGCGGTAGTCACGCGGTCGTCAGGAGATCGTGAGCGGATCCTCGCGGGTCGTCGGACGCTTTCGGCCGACCGGTTCGCCCCAGGCGTAGCAGGCGGGATCGAAGCGATTCAGCCGGCGCACCAGCCGCCCGGTGGACCACGGCCAGGCGAAGGTGTTGCGCCCACTGGCGCTGAAGTAGTAGCTGGTGCAGCCGCCGGAGTCGTAGACGGTGGTGCGCAGTGCCTCCTGCACCGCCGCGTTGTGCGCGGCCTGGACGCCCGGCCGGACGTCCAGGGCGCGGTGGCCGCCGCGGTCGAGGTGGGCCAAGGCGGCGGTGAGGTACGTCAACTGGGCTTCCAGCACCGTGATCGCCGAGGTCGAGCCGCCGAGCAGGTTCGGCCCCAGGAGCAGGAAGAGGTTGGGGAATCCGCTGACGCTGGTGCCCAGGTACGCCTGCGGCGCGCCGTCCCAGGCTTCGTGCAGGGTCCGGCCGTCCGCGCCGTACAGGCCCGCGGCCAGGGGCAGTTCGCCGACGCGGAAACCGGTGGCCGTGACGAGGACGTCGGTCGCGGCCGTGCTCCCGTCGGCGCCGATGACCTCGTTCCCGCGCACGGCGGTCACGGCGGTCGGGTGCAGGTGGACGTGCGGCCTGCTCAGCGCCCGGTAGAAGGTGCTGGACGTCAGGAGGCGCTTGCAGCCCAGCCGGTAGTCCGGTGTGAGTGCCTCGCGCACCCCCCGGTCGCGGACCGCGAGCCGCAGGTGTGCGCGGGCCCCGACCTCCAGGAGGCCGGCGACCCGTGGGTGACGGAAGGCGAATCCGAAGCCCTCCTGCAGGGTGTACTGGCCGGCCCGCAGGGCACGGCGGGCGCCGGGCAGACGGTCCAGCGCCCGGTTGAACGCCGCCGGTACCGGCAGGTCGGGCTTGGGCAGGACCCACTGGGCGGTCCGCTGGAAGAGGTGCACGGCGGCCGCCCGCGCTTCGATGGCCGGGAGGACCTGGACGGCGGAGGCTCCGCTGCCCACCACGGCCACGCGCCGCCCCGTCAGGTCGACGCCGTGGTCCCACCGGGCGGTGTGGAGCACGGGCCCGGCGAAGCCTTCGATCCCGGGGACGTCGAGCGGGCGGGGAACGTGCCAGGGCCCGGTGGCCAGGACCAACACCGAGGCACTGTAGGGCCCTTCGCTGGTCTCCAGCAGCCAGCGCCCGGCCGTCGGATCCCACCGGGCCTCCCGCACGTGCACCCCGCAGCGCAGGACGTCGCCGAGCCCGTACTGCTCGGCCGTCGTCCGCAGGTACGCGTGGATCTCCCGCTGCTCGGCGAAGACCCTGCTCCAAGCGGCGCCCGGGGTGAACGAGTAGCTGTAGAGCGTCGAGGGCACGTCGCAGGCGCAGCCCGGGTAGGTGTTCTCCCGCCACGTGCCGCCGAGCTGCGCCCCCTTCTCCAGGACGAGGACGTCGCGCAACCCCGCCTGTCGCAGCCGGATGGCGGCGCCGATGCCGGAGAACCCGGCTCCGACCACCACGACGCGCACGTGCCGCACGGGCCGTGCGGCCTGTGCCGGGATCACAGCACCGGTCCTACCGGCCCACGGACAGCGGTCGTGTGCTCGAACCGGGGATGTGCGTTTCGCTTCATGGACGCCATGGGCCGCATCATCGCGAACCGCGCACCCCCGCGGAGTCCGGACGACGGGTGGACAAGGAGGCGAAGAATCCTTCCGTGCTGGGCTTCCGGTCCGTTCCGGGCGCCGTCGACGGCACTCGAACGGGGCACGGGTGGGGTGTCAGTGCGCTCACGTATCCTTCCGGGCACCGCACACCGACTCGAAGGACCATGAGAATTGTCCGGTCTGACTGCCTTCCCGCTGCCCTTCCACACGTTCCGTTCCTTGCCGTTCGCGACGCCCCGCACGCTGCGCGAGCTCCAGATGATGCAGTTCAGCGCGCACATCCGGGCGAAGTCGGGGTGGTTCGACAAAATGCACGACGGCGACGTCGTCGCCAGGTGGACGGAGGAAGCGGTCGCCCAGGGCCTCACCGAGGCGCAGGTGCGGTACGTGATCGCCGAACTCGCGCACTACCGCGCGCTGCGCGACGGGCGGAGCGGCGTCGAGGTGTCCGGGGTCGACGGGGTGTGGCAGTCGGACTCCCTGGTCGACGACGAGCTGCGAGCGCGGCTGCGGGCGGCGGTCCGGGTCCTGGAAGAGGTCCCCGAGGCCGAGCGGGACTGGCATCCGGGATCCGACGGCCAGGTGCTGGACCTGGTCCATCCCTCGCTGTTCTGCCTGGCGAGGGGGGTCAGCGGCGGGCCCGAGCAGGCGTGGGAGGACCCGACGGACCGTCATGCGAAGTACGAGTTCTCCGAGAAGTACCAGTGGTTGCCCTCGGAGGTCGACGTCAGTGACGAGGGCGACGTGGCCTTCCGTTCCTACGTCAACAACGTCCATCCCGAGGAGCACCGCGAACTGGGCGCCGTCCTGCCGGAGTTGTTCGCCCGCATGCGGCCGCTGCTGGAGAACGTGCTCACCGACCTGCGCCACCCGCGGCCGCCGCGGATCGATGTCGATCCCTACGGGTGGTACGACGCGAGGCCGGAGTACCCGAAGAAGTCCTCCTTCGCCGAGGGCGAGGAAGGGGCCGCGGCCTACGCGGAGGCCCGCGATGCGTGGGACGTGGCCTCGGACGACTGGTGGGAGAACCGGCGTCCGGTCATCCCGGACGCCCCCGACTTCACCGCGCCCGAACTGCCGGACGCGGCCGCCCGGGTCGATCTGCGCGGCCGGCGCCTCCAGGTCATCGTCAAGCTCGCGACCGTACACCTGACCCCGGAGAAGCCCGCGTACCCGGGCGGCTCCTGGCACGTCGAGGGGATGATCAACGAGCGGATCGTCTCGACCGGCATCTACTACTGGGACAGCGAGAACATCACCGAGAGCCGGTTGGGCTTCCGGGCGGCCCTCGACGACCCGGAGTACGAACAGAGCGACGACGGCGGCGTGCGCGAGGTCTACGGCCTGGAGAACGAGGACGCCCTGAGCCAGGTGCTGGGGTCGGCGTCGACGCCGGCGGGCCGCTGCCTGGCCTTCCCGAACGTCCTGCAGCACCGCGTCAGCCCGTTCGCCCTCGCGGACCCCGACCGCCCGGGACACCGCAAGATCCTCGCGTTCTTCCTGGTCGACCCGTCGCGCAGGATCGCCTCGACGGCCGACGTACCGCCGCAGCAGCCGTGGTCCGCCACCTCGACCATGACGCTGGAGGAGGCCAAGGGCCACCGCGAACAGCTCATGCAGGAGCGCAAGTTCTTCGTCGACGAGCACAACGAGCAGATCTACGAGCGCGAGTTCTCCCTCTGCGAGCACTGAACCGGCGCGACCCTTCACACGGGCGGCCGGGGGCGGCCGCGTACGCCCTCCCGGCGGCGGGAGGTCGTACGCGGCGGCCGGGTCAGAAGAGGTTCCCGTAGTAGGTCAGGATGTTGGGCAGCGAGCGCAGCGTCTTGTCGTGCTGCGGGAAGTTCTTGAGGATGAAGCGGATGCGGGCCGCGAGGTCCGGCTTGGGATGGGGCGTGTACCCGGCCTTCTTCAGGATGTCGCAGAGGATCGCGATGTTCGCCAGGTCCTGGTGGCCCACGGCCTTGGGACACAGCGTCGAGACGACCCCGGCCCGCCACTCCGCGGGGAAGTTCTCCTGCCGACAGTCGCCCACCTTGGCGCCCTTGAGCCACGAGCTGCCCACGATGACCGACGAGTGGACGTTCTGCCCGATGACCAGGGTTCCACCGGGAACGCTGATCGTGCCCAGCGAGCTGAGGGTCGGCATCAGGGAGGCCACCCACCCTGCGTGGCAGTACGGGGCGTCCCAGACGATGGACCCGAACGCCCCGCTCTTCGAGATCGCCTGGATCGCCCCGGTCGGCGTGCCCAGGTCGCCGCCGTAGGAGTGCGCCCAGCTGCCGACCCCCTCGGCGCTCAGGGCGGTGTAGCCGCCCGCCTGCTCGTCGGCCACCACGCCGACGATCTGCTGGGCCGTCGCGTCGACGTCGGCCGGCTTCTGCACCCAGGCCTTCAGCGGGTGGTCGGGGCTGGTGACGTACAGCCGGCCGCCCGTCCCCACGCGGAACTGCTGCCGGCTCTGCTGGACCGTACCGAGGACCGCGACGCTCTTGTACAGGAGCGTGCCGTTGCTGTCCGAGAAGTGCTTGACGTTGAACTCTTCCGGGGACTCGACGGGCTCGACGTGAGTGCTCACGTGGTTCCTTTCGTCCGAATACAACGGAAACCAGGGCGAAGCAGGTGAATCGACGACATGTTCGCCACAGCCGACGTCACCGTACAGCGCCCTGGCCGACCGTCGACCCGGATCGCGCACATCCCTTTCCTAGGACGGGAGCGGGGAGTTCTCCTGTGTCCACAGGGGCACATGTCCCGTGCCGGGAGGGCCCCTTCCGGCTACGGGCCGGGTCAGCGGACGACGTCGAAGACGTTCTTCTGCAGACCGTTGGCGTACGCCTCGTGCTCGACGAGCTTCAGCTTCTGGGTGTCCTTGTCGATGGAGCTGAACAGCCGCTTGCCCGCGCCGAGCAGGAGGGGGAAGACGAGCAGGTGGTAGCGGTCGATCAGCCCGGCGTCGGACAGGGCCCGGCCCAGGGTGGCGCTGCCGTGGACGATGATCGGGCCGCCCTCGGTCTCCTTCAGGGCGGCGACCTCGTCGAGCGAGCGCAGGATCGTGGTCTCGCCCCAGTTCGACACCAGGTCGCCCTCGGCGAGGCTGGTGGACACGACGTACTTCGGCATCGCCTTGTAGTCGGCGAAGTCCGCCATGTCGGGCCACACCGGGCTGAAGGCCTCGTAGCTGGTGCGGCCCAGCAGCATGGCGGTGGCTTCCCGCTGCTCCCGCCCCTTGATCTCGAAGGCCTCGGGGAGGAACTCGACGTCCTTGAAGGTCCACCCGGAGTTCCGGTAGCCGGGCTCGCCGCCCGGGGCCTCCACAACGCCGTCGAGGGAGATGAAGGCGGTACTGATCAGGGTGCGCATCGTGGTTCCTCGGTGTCTCGTGTGCGGTGTCGTGCCGTCGTGGTCGGCGCGCGGGCGGACCGTCCGTACGGCCGCCGCGCCCCCCACCACCTTGTACGACCGCGGATCGCGGCGGAACTCATCGGTCGGGGTCGGGGCGCTGGGTGCGCATGCGGCCGTAGGCGTACACGCACCCGGCGAGCGCGAGGTCGGACAGCAGCATGAAGCCGATCGAGTACGAGCCTTTCGCGCTGTAGATCCCGCCCATGACCAAGGGCGGGACGAAGCCGCCGAGCCCGCCCACGGCGCCGACGATGCCGGTGACGCTGCCCACCTGGGCCTGCGGGGTGACCTGCGAAACGAGGGCGAAGACGCTGCCGCCGGCCGCGCCGAGTCCCGCGGCCATCGCCAGCAGCGCGATGGTGGCGACCGGGGCGATCGGCGGGTCGAAGGCCTGGACGACGGCGAAGAGCGCCACGACGGCCAGCGCGACGGCCGTGACGACCGCCGGGTGGAAGCGGTCCGAGAGACGGCCGCCGAGGGGCCGGAAGACCACGGTGACCAGGGCGAACCCGGCCGCCCTGGCGCCGGCGTCGGTCGGCGGGAGCGCGTACCAGGTCTTCAGGTAGGTCGGCAGGTAGACGCCGAAGGCGACCACCCCGCCGAAGCCGATGGCATAGAGCGCGGACAGCTCCCAGGTGATCCGCAGCCCGCCCGCCCGGCGCAGCCGGGTGGCGAGCGAGACCGTGCTGGCGACCCGGTCGGGCCGGTCCGTGATCAGGGCTGCGGCCAGCACCGCGTAACCGGCGAGCGCGGCGGCCACGACGTAGAAGGGCAGGTTCTCCCCGTGGGCGGCCATGCGCGGGGTGAAGTAGCCGGAGAGGGCGACGCCGCCGGTACCCATGCCGAAGACGCCGAGCGCGAAGCCCCGGCGGCCGGGCGGGAACCAGGAGTTGACCAGGGGGACGCCGATCGCGAACGTCGTGCCGCCCAGGCCGAGCAGCAGGGCCACGGCCAGGAGCGGCACGTAGTCGTCCTTGACCAGGACCAGGAGGAGCACCGGCACGACGGTGAGCGCGGACACCAGCGGGAACATCAGCTTCGCGCCGTAGCGGTCGGTGAGGGCGCCCACGGGGATGCGCCCGACGGAGCCGACCAGGACCGGGATCGCGACCAGCAAGGACTGCTGCAAGGAGCTCAGGCCGAGGCGGTCCTTGTACCCGGTGGCCAGCGGGGCGATCAGGTCCCAGGCCCAGAAGGTGAGCGTGAATCCGAGCGTCGCCATGATCAGGTTGCGGTACGGGGCGACGGAGGCCCGCTGGTCGGTGTCCACGCCCCCAGTCAAGCCACGGGCCGCCGTCGCCGGCGCGCCGGATTGGGCCGTACGGGTTCCGGGCCCGCCACCCACCAGCCGGGGCGCGCCCGGGCACGGTCGGGCGCGCCCGGGGACGGTCGGGCGGGCCCGGGACCGATCAGGCCTCCAGGAAGACGGCGCGCAGCGTGTGGGCCGCGTCCATGGTCACGTTGACCTGGCTGCTCGGGGCGTACTGCCGGCCGTCGTAGATCCAGGCCGCCAGTCGGTAGCCGGTGGCGGGGGTGGCGGTGACGCCGACGACCGTGCCGGGCTTGTACGGGCCGTAGACCGCGGGTCGGATCGAGCCGCCTTCGCTGCTTTCCAGGGTGAGGGCGTAGCGGGTCAGGGGCGTCGTGAGGGACCGGTAGCCCGCCACGATGGGGGTCGTGAGCCGGGCGAGCGCCGCGTTGTTGTTGTTCCGGTCGCCGAGGGGCTGGCCGTCGACGGAGAGGCCGGGGTTCGAGTAGACGTTCTCCGTGTGGCACGCCTTGCGGCAGGAGCTGGCGTAGGCCATGAGCGAGGTGTGCTGCTCGTCGGGCGAGATCCAGCCGGTGCCGTAGGGAGTGTTCAGGTCGTTGATCCAGCTCCCGTCGGGAACCTGCTGGTTGAGGGTGCGGCGGTCGTGGAAGAGGCCGAGGTTGTGGCCGATCTCGTGGCCGAGGTTGTACCAGCCGGTGAGCGAGTCGAAGTCGACGACGGAGAAGGCCAGGCTGTCGTTGAAGTTGCCGCGCACGGGCAGGCTGCCCTGGCCGGACGAGCGGCCGGGGACGCTGTTGACCACGGTGACGAGGTCGACGCCGTAGCGGCGGCGCACCTCCGCCGCGGTGGCGCCGAGTTCCTGGTCCTGGGGGTTGCTCAGCTTCCGCCACATCAGGGCGGACTCGTTCTCGCCCCGGTAGTTCGTGTTGTAGGTGCCGATGATGTCGATGCTGGCCGCGACGCCGCTGTCGGCGAGGGCCTCGTTCATCTTGCGCTCGGCCCAGTTGATGGTGTTGATCACCTGCTGCTCGCCGCCCGCCCGGTCGATCGCGAGCTGCGTGAAGCCGGCGACGACGTCGATGACGACGGGGTTCGTCGTGGCGGCCGCGGCGCGGCCGGAGAGGGAGGTCCGCGGGGCGTTGCGGGCGGCCGGGTCGACCGCCAGCGCGTCGGGGGCGCGCCGCGGCCGCTTGTTCGGGTCCTCCTCGGTGATCCGGGCGTGCGCGGGGTGACCGGGGCGGGTCTCCAGGCGGTAGACGCGGTCCCCCAGGTCGGCGACGACCTTGGCGACGGGCGCGGCGGAGCGCGTGCCCTCGGGGGTGCACACGCCGCGCAGGGAGACGATCACGCTGGACTGCGGATTGCCCGCGACGTGTCCGGACCAGGTGCGCGAACCCTGGTCGTCGTCGGTGCCGTCCTCGACGGCGGTGACGTGCACGTCGCCGAAGAAGGAGAAGCTCCAGCTGCGGGGCGCGCCGAAGGGTGCGGGGGTGCACAGGGCCCGGAAGTCCGCGAGGTCGAGGGGGACGGTGCGCGCGCGGAGCACCTCCGGCCCGTCACCGTCCGCGGGGGCGCGTACGGCGGTGGGGGGTGCGGCGGTCACGGCGGTGGCCGAGGCGGCCGTGAGGGGCAGGGCGGCCACGGCGGCGACGCACAGCGCGAGGAGACGGGTGCGGCGCGAGGGGCGGGGTGAGGTCATGGCGCACACGAAGCCACAGCGGGTATCGCACAGGTGGGCGACATGCCTGGCGCGCGGAGCCGATCACCCGGGCGACACGAGAGGTCCACCCGGATGCCGGGCGGGGCCGGCGGGTGCGACCGCGCCGCCGCGTCGTGACGTCGCCGAACACCGGCCGCCCGCCGAATCGTTACTGCACTCCGCGTCCAAGAAGGAGGTAAATCGACCGAAAGTAGCCTTGCCTTGAGCGGGATACCAGCCGCGGTCGCCGGGGCCGCTGCTCAACTGGCCGCGCCCTTCTGATACTTCTTCGAGCCATGAAGAAGATCACCCGCCGGCAGGCCCTGAGCATGTCGGCCGGCGCAGCCACCGCCATCGGGCTGACGAGCGCCTGCTCGTCCTCGTCGTCCACCGAGTCGGCCGTCGTCCCGGCCGGCGGCGCGGCCGCTTCCGGCGCCCCGGGCGCCGCCAAAGCCATCACGCCCGTCGACGAGGTGTTCGAGGGCCGCCGCATACAGATATCGCTCGACACCTCGGGCCACCACAGCGGTGGACACCACCTGCCCGCCATGCCCAGCGTCCGCATCGACGGCGTCGAGCTGCACCTGATGCCCAATGCCGACGGGAGCTGGATCACCGTGGTCAACCACTACGAGACGTTCCCCGACCCCATCACGGCGGCCCGCGTCGCCGTCCGCGACCTCCAGGGCGCGATCCTCGTCCCGCTCGGCGCCAACGGAGATCCGGCATGACCGTCCGCAAGAACCAGGCCAAGCTCACCGCCGACGAGAAGCGCGCCTTCACCAACGCGCTGCTCGAACTCAAGCGCAAGGGCGTCTACGACCGCTACGTCAGTGCCCACAACGCCTTCCTGATGGGAGACAGCGACTTCGGCGCACGGGTGGGCCACCGCTCCCCCTCCTTCCTGCCCTGGCACCGCCGCTTCCTGCTCGACTTCGAGGCGGAGCTGCAGAAGGTGGACCCGAAGGTCTCGATCCCCTACTGGGACTGGACCGTCGACCGCACCCCCGGCTCCTCGCTGTGGGCAGCCGACTTCCTCGGGGGCACCGTCCGGGCCCGCGACGGCCAGGTGCTCGACGGCCCCTTCGCCTACTCGGGCGGCAAGTGGGCCGTCACCGTGGGCGTGGACCGGCGCACCTACCTGCGGCGCGTGCTCGGCGGCAGCAAGCAGCTGCCGACCAAGGACGAGGTCAATGCCGTGTTGAACATGGCGGAGTACGACACGGCCCCCTGGAACAGCACGTCCAACGGCTTCCGCAACAACCTGGAGGGCTGGCGGGGCACCAACCTGCACAACCGGGTCCACATGTGGGTGGGCGGCCACATGGCCAGCGCGGCGTCCCCCAACGACCCCGTGTTCTGGCTGCACCACGCCTTCATCGACATGCTGTGGTCCGAGTGGCAGAGCCGGCACCCGAAGTCCGCCTACCAGCCCGCCACCCGCACTCCGGACGTGGTCGACCTGCACGGCACCATGCGGCCGTGGAACAACGTGACGCCGGCCGACATGCTGGACCACCGCAAGTTCTACACCTTCGACACCGAGAAGCCGGCGGCCGGAAAGCCCTGACGGTCGCCCGCCCGCTAGTGCCCTACGCGACGCGCGCGGACGGGCGGGCGACGGGGTGCAGGGCGGCGTACTCCAGCGGTGCGGACGGGTCGATGGACACGTCGAGCTGTGCCGGATCGGATCCGGCCCGCACCAGCAGGTCGCCGACGGCCGCGATCATCGCCCCGTTGTCGGTGCACAGGGTCAGCGGCGGCACCCGGAGTTCGACGCCGGCGGCCGCGCAGCGCTCTTCGGCCAGGGCCCGCACCCGCGAGTTCGCCGCCACGCCGCCCACCACGACCAGGGTCCGTACGTCGTACTCGCGGCAGGCGGCCAGCGCCTTGCGGGTCAGTACGTCCGCGACGGCCTCCTGGAGCGAGGCGGCGCCGTCGGCGAGCGGGATCTCCTCGCCCCGCAGGCGGTGCTGCTCCGCCCAGCGGGCGGCCGCGGTCTTCAAGCCGGAGAAGGAGAACGCGTACGGGGCGTCCCCCGGCCGCGTCAGCGGGCGCGGGAAGGCCACCGCGCAGCCGTTGCCCCCGCGGGCCGCCCGGTCGATGGCGGGGCCGCCGGGGTAGGGCAGCCCGAAGACCCGGGCCACCTTGTCGAAGCACTCCCCCGCCGCGTCGTCCACGGTGTCGCCGAGGTGCAGGATCGGGTCGCGCACGAGGTCGCGCACGAGCAGCAGCGAGGTGTGACCGCCGGAGACGATCAGCACCATGCACGGGTTCGGCAGCGGCCCGTGCTCCAGGGTGTCGGCCGCGACGTGCCCGGCGAGATGGTGCACGCCGTACAGCGGGACCCCGGCCGCGTACGCGAGGGTCTTCGCCCCCGAGAGTCCCACCTGGAGGGCGCCGGAGAGCCCCGGGCCGGTCGTGACGGCGACGGCGTCGATGTCGCCCAGCCGCAGCCCCGCCTGGTCCAGGGCCTGCTGGACCACCGGGTTGAACGCCTGGAGGTGCGCCCGGGCGGCGATCTCGGGCACGACCCCGCCGAAGCGGGCGTGCTCGTCCATGCTCGATGCCACGACGTGCGCGAGCAGCCGGCCGCCGGAGACGATCCCGGCTCCGGTCTCGTCGCACGACGACTCGATGCCCAGCACCACCGGAGCGCCCACGGCGACCTCTTTCGCACATACATCGTTCTTGCAAGTGATGTGCAACAAGATACCCGGGGCGGGACGGCCCCCGCGCACGGGCGGGGGCCCCACCTCGCCGCTACGGCGTCACTGCGCCATCTCGTAGGACCCGGACAGCGCCGCCACCCGCTCCCAGACCCGGGCCGCGCGGGCCTCGTCGACGACCGGGCGGCGTACGGCGCCCAGCGCCCAGGCCTGCTGCGCCTCGGTGGCGGAGTCCTTACCGTGCAGTTCGACGGCGTGTCCGGAGAAGTCGCGCACGAGGACGGAGAACAGCTCGTCGAGGACGGAGGCGTCCAGGTCCGTCAGGGCGGCCTGCTCCAGGATCAGCTGGCCGTACACCACCAGCGCGAACAGCTGGCCGACGGAGAGCAGGAAGTCGAGGTCACGGCTCTGCGCCTCGTCGGGGGCGACGCTGGAGACGAAGGCGCACAGCGCGTCCGCCTGCTCCCGGAAGCGGGCGACGTTCGGCACCTCGGCGTAGCCCTCGAAGGATGCGCGCCAGTCGTGGAAGCGCACGGAGCCCAGGCCCCGGGCCGGGCCCTGCCGGAAGAGGAAGTCGTCGTCGGCCGCGTCGAGGCGGGTCGGCACCGCGGGGTACTCGACCGGCTCCAGCAGGTGGTTGCGCATGAACTTGAGGATCAGCGCGAGGTTGACGTGGACCGTGCCCTCCAGCTTGGGCAGGCTCCGGATCTCGACGGCCGCCTCGGCGAAGTAGGTGTCCTTCTCGAAGCCCTTCGCGGCGATGACGTCCCACATCAGGTCGATGACCTTTTCGCCCTCCGTGGTCACCTTCATCTTCGTCATCGGGTTGAAGAGCAGGTACCGGCGGTCCTCGGGCCCGGCCGAACGGAAGTAGTCGACGGCGCGGTCGCTGAAGAGCTTCATCCCGACGAGGCGGACGTACGCGTCGGCCAGCTCACGGCGCACGTGCGGGAAGGCGGTGACGGGACGGCCGTAGAGGATGCGGTTCTGCGCGTGGGTGACGGCCTCGTACATGGCGTGTTCGCAGATGCCGATCGAGGCGGTGCAGAGGTTGAACTTGCCGACGTTGACCGTGTTGAGGGCCGCGTCGAAGGCCGCGCGGCCGGTGTGCAGGACGTCGTCCGCGGACACCGGGTAGCTCGCCAGGCGGAACTCGCTGACGTACTTGGAGGAGTCGACGACGTTCTGCACCAACTCGTACGCCGCGTGGCGGCTGTCGGCCGCGAAGAAGACGTACCCGTCCGGACCCTCGACGTCGGTGCGCCGACCGAAGACGGAGACGAGCCCGGCCGCGTTGCCGTTGCCGATGTAGTACTTGGAACCGCTCGCCAGGAAGCCGCCGTTGCCGTCGGGCTCCAGCAGCATGTCGGTGGAGTAGATGTCGGCGCCGTGGGTCCGCTCGGACAGCCCGAACGCGAAGACCTCGCCCTGCGCGAGGAGTTCGGCGGCGCGGTCGCGGGCGGCGGCGTTGTCGCTCTGCCAGACGGGCCCGAGGCCGAGGATGGTGACCTGCCACGCGTACCAGTAGTCGAGGCCGTAGAACCCGAGGATCTCGTTGAGGGCGGCGATCCGGGCGGTGTCCCACCGCTGGTCCTGCTTGCCGGCGGCGGCGGCCGGGGTGAGGAAGGTGGCGAACAGCCCCTCCTCGGCCGCGAAGGCGAGGAAGTCGCCCAGCCAGGCGCGGGACCGGTAGTCCTCGATCAGCCGGCGCTTGCCGCGCTCCTCGAACCAGTCGACGGTCGCGCGCAGCAGCCTGCGGGTCTCGGGGTCGAAGTGCGCCGGGTCGTAGGTGCGCGGGTTGAACAGCAGGGAGTCGGCCATGGAGTTCACCTTCGGAGGAGGACGAGGGAGGACGAGGTACGAGGTACGAGAGGGGAACGGGGGTCCGGGAGGACCGCTTCAGGAGGACCGCGGCGCGGCGCCGAGCCGGTGGAGCGTGGCCAGGACGTCGTCGAGCCAGGCGAGCGTCATCTGCTCGTAGGCGATGCCGCCGCGCAGCACGACGTGCTGGAGCTCCTGCCCGGTGTCGAGGGGCGCGGGGGCCTCGGGGCCGGTGAAGTCGCGCAGCTCCCCCGCGAGGTAGCGCGCGAGCCGGTCACTGTGGACCTGATGGTGGCGTTCGACCTCGCGGACCAGCGCGGCCGGGTCGTCGAAGGCCGCTCCCCGGATCTTCACGGCGAGGTCGTGGCGCAGGCTCTCCGGCTCGATCGGCTGGTGCAGCCACAGGGACAGGGCGGCGCGACCGGCGGCGGCGACGGAGTACTCCTTCTTGTCCGGGCGGCCCTGTTGCGGCACCTCCCGGGAGGTCAGCAGCCCGTCGCCTTCCATGCGCCCCACGACCCGGTAGATCTGCTGGTGCGTGGCGGTCCAGAAGTAGCCGATGGACCGGTCGAACCTCCGGGCCAGGTCATAGCCGGAGCCCGGCATCTCCAGCAGGGAGACGAGAATCGCGTGGTCGAGCGCCATGCTCCGATCTTGCTGTGCAACTCGTTGCATAGACAAGTGCCGGCGCCCGGGTGAGACGCGGCTCACCCGGGCGCCGGCACTGCGGCACTGCGGTATCACGGGGTACTGCCGGGTACTCCGGTACGGCGTTACCGCGACGACTCAGTCCGTGATGGCGATCTTCCCGTTGGACGACGCCGGTGCGGGGCCCGCCTCCGGCTTGGCGGTGAGGCCCTTGAGCAGCTGTGCCAGGTCGACTCCGGTGGTGGAGCCGAGGAGCTCCATGCCCTGGGCGACGTTGTCGGCGACAGTGCGGGAGAGCTTGCTCGCGCCGTCGGTGGAGATGATGGTCATCTTGTCGACGGCGGACAGCGGCTCGGCGGCCTTGGCCACGACCTTCGGGAGCGCCTCGACCATCATCTGGATCATCGCCGCGTCACCGTACTTCTCGAAGGCGTCGGCCTTCTTCTGCATGGCCTCGGCCTCGGCGGCGCCCTTGGCCGCGATGGCCGCGGCCTCCGCGTCGCCTTCCAGGCGCACCGCTTCCGCGATCGCGGCGCGCCGGGCGCGCTCGGCCTCACCGCGCTTGGCACCCTCGATGGCCTCCGCCTCGGCGAGGGCGGAGCGGCGCTGCTTCTCGCCCTCACCGGTCAGCCGCGCCCGCTCGGCCTCGCCCTGGGCCGCGGCGATGGCCGCGAGGCGCTCGGCCTCTGCCTGCTTGACCCGGGCGACCCGCTTGGCCTCCGCCTCCTGCTCGGCCTCGTAGCGGCGGGCATCTGCGGGCTTGCGGACCTGGGTGTCGAGCTGGCGGTCGGTCAGGGCCGCCTGGCGCTCGGCGACCTTCTCCTGCTCGGCGAGGATCTGCTGCTGCCGGTCGGCCTCGGCCAGCGGGCCCGCGGCGTTGGCCTGGGCCGCGGCCGCGTCGGTCTCCGCCTTGATCTCGGCCTGGCGCAGGTACAACGTCCGCTCGGCGACGGCGATCTCCTCCTCGGCCTTCAGCCGCGCCTGCTCGGCGGCCCGGCGGGAGCTGGCCTCGGCGATGTCGGCCTCCTGCTTGGCGCGGGCCGCCTCCGGCCGGCCGAGGTCCTCCAGGTAGGAGCCCTCGGTGGTGATGTCCTGGATCTGGAAGGCGTCCAGGACCAGGCCCTGCCCGGACAGGCTGGCCTCCGCCTCCTCGGCGACCTGCCCGGCGAAGGCGGCGCGGTCGCGGATGATGTCCTCCACCGACATCCGGCCCACGATCGCGCGCAGGGCTCCGGAGAGCACTTCCTGGGTGAAGCCGACGATGCCGTCCTGCTGCTGGAGGAAGCGCTGGGCCGCGGCCCGGATGGCGTCCTCGTTGCCGCCGACCTTGACGATCGCGACGCCTTCGAGATTGGCCTTGATGCCGCGCAGCGTGACCGCGCCGCGGACCGCGATCGGGATGTGCCGGCTGGAGAGGTCCAGGGTGTAGCGCTGCTGGACGAAGGGGACGACGAAGACTCCGCCGCCGACCACGACCTTCTGGCCCGTGTTGTCCGTCGAGGTCCGGCCGGTCTCGGGGTCGGTGGACTGCTTGCCGCGGCGGCCCGTGATGATGAACGCCTCACTGGGGCCGGCGACCTTGTAGCGCGTGACGACGGCCAGGGCGAGCAGGACGAGGAGTACGACGACTCCCACGACCGCGATGACGACTGGACTCATGGTGGATCCCCTCTGCCTCCCCCGTGGGGGCAGACCGGTGGTGTACGTACAGGTGAGGTGGCGGTTTCAGCGCTCTACGGCGCGGACGCTGACCGAGGAGGAGGACGGCGTCGCCGTCACCCAGACCTCGGTGCCGTGTCCCAAGGGGCCTTCGGCGGTGGCCGCGTACTTCACCGGCTGCCCGGCCAGCCGGAGCAGGACCTCGCCGTAGCCGGTCGCCGGAATCGCGGTGACCACGGTGCCGGTCGAGCCGACGAGGTCGTCGTGGTGCGGGGCGATCCCGGTGCCGCCCCGCACCAGGGCGCGGCCGAGCCGGTACGCCGCCCAGCCCGCGCCGGCCCCGGTGACGGAGCCTGCGACGGTCGCGACCCCCGGCCCGAGGCCCGTGGCGCCGAGCACGATCGCCCCCGTGAAACCGAGCATCGACACGAAGCCCGCGACCACGGGAAGCGACAGCCAGCCGTCGAACAGGCCGCCGAGCGCCCCGTCGAAGACCCCTTCCAGCACCCCGTCGAAGACAAGGGAGAAGGCCAGCAGGGCGATCCCCGTGATGCCGAGACCAAGAAACAAGCTCATGAGCGCCTCCCCGCCCGGAGTGCGTTCGCGCCGGACAACGGCATGGTGTCAGCCGAGAAGGACGCAGCACATTGCCAACCTTCGGCAATCTTTACGCTTCTTTAACGCATACCGGCGGCAGGTCGGGAGCCGCTCGGGGACTCGGGGCGAGGGCGCGGTCAGCCGTCCTCGGGGTCCGGCCAGGCCAGCAGCCGGGCGCCGATCACCGCGGTCTGGAGCGTGTAGCGGTTCAGCGGGTCCGCCGGGTCGGCCCCGGTCAGCGTGTGGATGCGCTCCAGCCGGTAGGTGAGCGCCCGCGGGCTGAGCGAGAGGCGCCGGGCCGCCTCCGTCGAGACGCAGCCGCTGTCGAAGAACGCGGTGAGGGTGTCGAGCAGCGGCCGGGCGCCGCCCCGGGCCGCGCGCAGCGGCCCCAGGACGCTCTCGACGAGATCGGCCATGGCCTGCCGGTCGCGGGTGAGCACCGGGAAGACGAGCAGGTCGACCGCGTGCAGCACCGGTCCGTCGAGGCCCATCCGCAGGGCGAGGTCGAGCGCGTTCAGCGCCTCTTGGTAGGAGTGGACGACCCCGCCCGGGCCGGGGTGCGTGCGGCCGATCGCGACCCGGCCGCCGTGGGTGGCCGTGTGCGCCCGCTCGGCGAAGTGGGCCAGGACGTCCGGCTGGTCCCCCGGGGCCACGCAGATCAGCCGGCCGTCCTTCGTGGTCAGCAGGATCTGCCGGCCCGGGAAGCGGGCCAGGACCGCGGACTCGATGCCGCGGGCCACCGGGTAGCCGTCGCCGTACGGCTCCGGACCCGCCGCCACGGCGACGGCGTGGGACTGCGACAGGCGCAGCCCGAAGCGCTCGGCGCGCTCCGCCAGCCGGCCCAGGTCGCTGCCGCCGTAGAGCAGGTCGTCGATGAACTCCCTGCGGGCCGCCTCCTGTTGGCGCACGGCCTGGTGCTGGGCGCGTTCGTACCCTTCGACGAAGGCGTCCACGGCCTGCTCGACGGCCGCCAGGAGCGGGCCGGACGCGGGGAGGGGGCGCACGGCCTGGGCCGCGGCCAGGTGCGCGCGTATGAGACCGCGCAGCGGGATCCCGTCCTCCGCCGCGCGCTCCCCCTCCGCCCGGCGCGACTCCAGTTCGCCGCGGGTCAGGCGGCGGCCCGTCGCGCACGCGTCCGCCAACGATGCCGCGTACCCGGCGAGGTGACGCTCCGCTCCCTGCGGCTCTGCCACGGCCCTCCTCCGACTTCCCCCGACTTCCCCCGACGTGCTCCGACCTCGACGCGCCCGCTATTCCCAGTCGTCCCAGGGATCCATCTCGTCCAGGTCGGCCGGCGGCTCGTCGTCGTCCGAGGGCGGTGCGTCGGCGTCGAAGGCCGACCGCGCGGCCGGCGGCGCGGCGGCGGGAACGGCAGGGGCAGGGGCAGCGGTGGGATCGGGAGCGGTCGGCCCGGTGGCGGCGCACTGCGCGAGGGTGTCGAGGACACCCTCGGCGTACTTGGTGAGCTTCGCCTCGCCGATGCCGCCGATCGTGCCCAACTCCTCGGCGGAGCTGGGCAGTCGGGTCGCGATCTCGCGCAGCGTCGCGTCGTGGAAGACGACGTACGCCGGTACGCCCTGCTCGCGCGCCGTCGCGGCCCGCCAGCTGCGCAGGGCCAGGAAGACCGGCTCGGCGGCCGCGGGCAGGTCGACCGGTACGCGCGCGCCCTTGGCGGAGCGGGACCCGGACTCCTTGCGGGCCGCGGCGGCGACCACCTTCTCCTTGCGCATCGGGACGGTGCGGCGCCCGCCCAGCACCTCACCGCTGTCCGGCGAGAGCACGAGCGTCCCGTACTCGCCCTCCACCGACAGCAGCCGCGCCGCCAGCAGCTGGCGCACGACCCCGCGCCATTCCGCGGTGCTCAGGTCCGCCCCGATGCCGAACACCGAGAGGGCGTCGTGGTCGAACTGGATGACCTTGGCCGTCTTCTTGCCCTGCAGGATGTCGATGATCTGGCCGGCGCCGAACTTCTGGCGGCGCTCCTTCGCCAGCCGCCACACCGTGGACAGCAGCTTCTGCGCCGCGACCGTCCCGTCCCAGGACTCGGCGGGCGTCAGGCAGGTGTCGCAGTTGCCGCACGCCTCGCCCGACTGCCCGAAGTACGCCAGCAGCCGCGTGCGACGGCACTCGACCGTCTCGCACAGCGCCAGCATGGCGTCCAGGTGCATGCCCAGGGAGCGGCGCCGGGCGTCGTCGCCCTCGGAGCCCTCGATGAGCTTGCGCTGCTGGACCACGTCCTGCAGGCCGTACGCCAGCCATGCCGTGGCGGGCTCGCCGTCGCGCCCGGCGCGGCCGGTCTCCTGGTAGTAGCCCTCGACCGACTTCGGCAGGTCGAGGTGGGCCACGAAGCGCACGTCCGGCTTGTCGATGCCCATGCCGAAGGCGATGGTGGCGACCACCACGATGCCGTCCTCCCGCAGGAACCGCGACTGGTTCGCCGCCCGGGCCCGGGCGTCCATGCCGGCGTGGTAGGCCACGGCGTCGATGCCCTGCTCCACAAGGAACGCCGCGGTCTTCTCCACGGAGGCCCGCGAGAGGCAGTAGACGACCCCGGCGTCCCCGTCGTGCTCGCTCCGGATCAGCTCCAGCAGCTGCTTCTGCGGGTTGTTCTTCGGGGCGATGCGGTACTGGATGTTCGGCCGGTCGAAGCTGGCGACGAAGTGCCGGGCGTCCTCCAGGCCGAGCCGCGTCACGATCTCGGCGTGCGTGGCCGCGGTCGCCGTCGCGGTCAGCGCCACCCGCGGCACCTTGGGCCAGCGCTCGTGCAGCATGGACAGCGCGAGGTAGTCGGGCCGGAAGTCGTGGCCCCACTGGGCGACGCAGTGCGCCTCGTCGATCGCGAAGAGCGAGACCTTGCCCCGGTCCAGCAGTCGCTGCGTGCCCTCGGTGCGCAGCCGCTCGGGGGCCAGGTAGAGCAGGTCCAGCTCGTCGGCGAGGAAGGCCCGCTCGACGGCCTGGCGCTCCTCGAAGTCCTGGGTGGAGTTCAGGAATCCGGCCCGCACCCCGAGCGCGGTGAGCGCGTTGACCTGGTCCTGCATCAGCGCGATGAGCGGGGAGATCACCACGCCCGTGCCCTCTCTGACGAGCGCCGGGATCTGGTAGCAGAGCGACTTGCCGCCGCCGGTCGGCATCAGGACGAGGGCGTCACCGCCGCCGACGACCTGCTCGATGATCTCCTGTTGCGCACCGCGGAAAGAGCTGTATCCGAAGACGCGGTGCAGTACCTGCAGAGCATCGGAGATCTCGGGGGAAGCGTCCGGAAGGGCCATCCGTGAAGCCTAGCGGCACCCGCGGACACCCGGCTCCGCCCGCCCGAACCTGTGGACAACCTCGTCCGCGGCCCCTCAGGTGGTCGGCTCAGGTGGTCAGCTCCCGCGGGTCCAGCGGGATCCGCCACAGGTTGCGGCGGTGGACGGATTCCAGCTCCGCCTGGAGCGGGGAGGGCGGCACCGCGAGGACCGCGCAGGGGGCGTGGGCCAGGCAGTAGCGGGACACCGAGGGCCGCAGGAACCGGCGCAGCGGGGCGCGCGAGCCCGTGCCCACCACGAGGAGGTCCTCCGGGCCGCGCGCGGTGTCCACGAGGGCCGCGCCCGGTGTCCCCCGGACCGCGACGCCGGCCAGCGGGACCCCCGGCGGCGCGGCGCCGAAGGCGGTGTCGAGCACCTCGCGCAGCCGCTCGACGGCCGCGGTCCGGCAGGCCGCCAGGACCTGCGTGGTCCCCTGGCCGCGGCCGGCGAGGTCACCGCCCGGCGACTGCCAGGCTAGGACGACCCACAGCTCGGCGCCGCGCACGCGGGCCTCCGCGACGGCCCGGTGCAACGCCGCCAGGCTCCCCGGGGTTCCCGTCGCCCCGACCACGACTCTCCGCACGGCCTCGTTCCTCTCCCTCGTCCGCTGCTGCGTCCACCCGTCCCATGGAAGGGCCCGGGCAGGGGGCGGGGGCGGTCGCTGACGCCTTCCTGACGCGGTGGCCCGTAATCCGTACGGGTCCCTGATGCGGGCGGGCCCGGGCCGTCAGTGACCCGTCAGGACCCGGCCGCTCACCGTATGGGTCGCGTCATGAGGGGAGACGGGACGCACGGACGCGGGGATAGCTTCGAAGCCTCGTCCGGGCCGCCTCCCCGCGGCCCGGACGTGAACCGTCGTTCGTGCGAGGCCGGGAGGGCCCCATGTGTGGAATCCAGTACGCCGACGATCCCGAGCCCGAGGAACAGGTCCCGGCCCGGCCCCTGTACGTACCCGCCCGGCCGGGAGGGTCGCACCTGGTGGTGCGGCTGTTCCGCACCCCGCTCGGCACGCGCACCGCCGTCGGCTTCACCAGCGCCGACCGGCTGGCCGCCACGCTCGGCGCGTCCCAGCCCTGGATCCGGCTCTCCGAGAGCGCGCTGCGGTCGATGGCCGAACCGCTGGGCGCGTCCCTGCTGACGCTCGACCCGACGCTCACCGCCGCCCCGGTGGCGGCCGCCCCGGCGGGCGGCGATGCGGCGGCCGGGGAGCGGCGACCGGATCCGGCACCCAGGACGCCGGCGGCTCCGCAGGCGCCCGAGACCACGGCCCGGACCGCCTGAGAGGAGTCGTTCCATGACCATCACCGTCCTCCCCGAGATACCGACCGGCGCCGACGAGCTGTCCGTCTGGCCCGCCTCCACGACCCCGCTCCCCCACGGCGGCCTGGCCGTCGGCGGGGTGCCGCTCGGCGAGATCGCCGACCGGTTCGACACCCCGGCGTACGTACTGGACGAGGGCGAGGTGCGCGGGCGCTGCCGTACCTACCGGGACGCCTTCCCCGACGCCGACGTGCTGTACGCCGCCAAGGCCTTCCTCTCCCGCGCGATGGTGCGCTGGGTGTCCGAGGAGGGGCTGGGCCTGGACGTGTGCTCCGCCGGGGAGCTGGAACTCGCCGTCACCGCAGGCTTCCCGGCCGAGCGGATCGTGCTGCACGGCAACGCCAAGGCGCCCCGCGACCTGGAGGCGGCGCTGCGGCTCGGCGTGGGGCGGATCGTCATCGACGGTCCGTCCGAGATCGCCCGGATCGCGGCGGCCGTCGGCCCCGAGGGGCGCCAGAAGGTCATGGTGCGGGTGGTGCCGGGCGTCTCCGCGGGCGGCCACGACAAGATCCGTACCGGTACGGACGACCAGAAGTTCGGCCTGTCCCTCACCGACGGCGGCGCGCAGCACGCCATCGCCCGGATCCTCGGCCAGCCACAGCTCGAACTGACCGGTCTGCACTGCCACATCGGCTCGCAGATCTCCGACGTGAAGCCCTACCTGGTGGCGCTGCGCCGCATGGTGGGCCTGATGGCCCGCGTCCGGGACGCGCACGGGGTGGTGCTGCCCGAGCTGGACATGGGCGGCGGACACGCCGTCGCCTACCGGCCGGGCGATCCCGCCCTGGACCTCACCGCGCTCGCCCGCAGGATGCGCGCGGAGCTCGTGGCGGGCTGCGCGGCCGCGGGCCTGGCCGTGCCGCGCCTCGCCGTCGAGCCGGGGCGGGCCGTCGTCGGACCGGCCGGGGTGGTCCTCTACCGGGTGCTCGCGGTCAAGCGCACGGGCGCCACGGTGTTCGTCGCCGTCGACGGGGGCATGAGCGACAACCCGCGGCCCGCCCTGTACGGGGTGCGCTACGCGCCCCGACTGATCGGCCGGACGGCGACGGCGCCGCCGTGCACGGCGACCGTCGTCGGCCGCCACTGCGAAGCCGGGGACGTGCTCGCGGCCGACGTGCAACTGCCGGGGGACGTCCACCCCGGCGACCTGCTCGCCGTGCCGGTGGCGGGCGCGTACCAACTGTCGATGGCCTCCGGCTACAACCTCGTCGGCCGTCCCGCGGTCATCGGGGTGCACGGGGGCACCGCCCGGCTCCTCGTCCGGCGCGAGACGCTGGACGACTTCCGCAAGCGGGACGTCGGCGCTTAGGAGGTGTCAGGTGGATCAGGGGCCGGCGGAGAAAGGGGTGGCCGGGGCGGTGCTGGCCACCGTGACCACGGCCGCGCGCCGGTGGTCCGTCCACTCCAGGAGCCGTACGTCCGCCCGCTCCCGGCCCGCCTTGAAGAGGGCCTCCCGGCGCACCCACAGCCGCAACAGCTCCGGGCCGGGGTCGGGCAGGGCCGCGGCCCGTCGCAGCTCGGCCGCGGGCAGCAGCCGGCCCCACACCGACAGCGGGCCCGGGCGGCGCGTCGCGGGTTCCACGTCGATGCCGACCGCGCCCGGACCGACGGCGGCCGCGACCAGCCCGTCCGCGTGGCTCAGGCTGACGCCGACATCGGGGCGGCCGGGCAGGTACGGGCGACCGTGCCCCGATCGCGCGCACTCGGCGCAGTACTGGGCCGGGGCCGATGCCCGCGGCGCGAGCCCGGTGAACCGGGCGATGCACAGGCGCACCAGCAGTCGGGCCGCCAAGACGTCGTCGCGGCGGGCCGGCACCCGGATGGGGGCCAGCCGACGCCGTTCCCACGCCGCCAACATGCCCTCGTGCAGATCCGGGTGGGCCAGCACCTCACCGGTGGTGGCCACGACGGCCACGGTCGTGCGGTCGTCCCGGGCCATGCGGTCGGTCAGCCGGCCGAGGCGGCGGCGTCGGCCAGTGCGGCGCCGCTCAGGAAGCGCTCCCGGACGCGGGCGAGCGTACGGAAGTCGTCGATGGTGACCTGCTGGAGGTCGATGGCGGCGTCGGAGATCTCCTCCAGCAGGTCGATGAACTCCAGGAAGTCCATCGAGTCGATGAGACGGGCCTCGATGAGGTCCTCGTCGGCCTCGATCTCGCCCTGGAGACCGGGGTTCTTCTCGTGCAGCCACGCGGTGATGCGTTCCATGGGACGGGGGTTCTCCTTGCTGGTCACGGTGGGTGGTCGGCGGCGGGGCCGCTCAGGCGCGGGAGTCGCGCAGTCGGTCCAGCGCCCGCTCGGGGGTGCCGTGGGCGAGGACCATCGCGTGCACCCAGCGCTCGACGCCGAAGGCGACGCAGCCGCTGTACGCCGGTCCGTGCGAGCCCGCGCGGATGTCGAGCCGCTCGCCGAAGAAGTTGCGGTGCCGGTTCACGGAAGCGATGGCGGTGCCGTCGGGTGCGCTGAACTCGTGCTTGACCGGGTCCAGCGCCATCAGCCGGGCCCGGGAGCCGCCCTTGTCGTAGAAGGGGTCGTCGGCCACGGCCCGGGTCAGCTCCAGCCCGAGGCTCGCTGCCAGTTCCTGGATGAACTCGGCGCCCTGCTCCAGGTGTTCCACTGCACCCGACTTCGTACCGAGGTACAGGACCTCGCGCATGTGGAAGCCCCACAGGCGGCGCAACCCGTCGTAGTGGGTCTCGTTGCGGAAGCAACGGCCGGTCGCGGAGAGCCGCAGCCCGTCCTCGCCGACGTCCCGACCTTCCAGGGAGAGCAGCAGGCCGTAGCAGGTGGCGGACGGCAACAGGTGGCCGGTCGGCCGCAGGGGGAGCTCGCCGGGCGCTTCGCCGGCCGCCAGCCCGTCGAAGGCCTCTGGGGCGAAGCGCCCGGCGGAGACGCCGAGGTGGGGGAAGTTGCGGAAGTAATCGAGTCGGGCCAGGCCCTCGGCGGCGAGCAGCGGCGGCCCCATCACCTCGGGGGCGGCGAGCCGTGCGGCCAGCCCGGTGAGCAGCTCGTCCAGACCGCGCAGCAGGGCGGTGTGGACCGGGTCCAGCGTGATCAGCCCCGGACCGGGGTTCTTCAGACCGCCGTCCGGCAAGGCGGTGATGCTGGGTGTGCTCATGAGATCCGCTCCCTCTGGGCGTGGATGAACAGTCGTCAAGGGTGTTGGCCGGATGGGCGAAACGAGAGGTGGTGGCGGCGCGTCCGCATCGGTGCGAACGGCCGTGCACACGGCCGCCGTTGACCTCGGCGCAGCGAGGAAGGCGGCTGACGCTCCGTCAAGGACAGGAGCTGCGTTACCAGGACCCTAAGCCAGCCACTCGGGCATTGTCTAGACCAAAGTCGTCATACCGGCGATCATCGTCGGCAGGGGCGTTTCGGGACCGAAAGTATCGCAATCAGCATATTGAGACGCCCCTTGACAGCGGCTATGGTCTAAACCAATCCTGCTGGACATGACGACACCTGCCCCCGACAGTCGCCCCCGCCGTCCCCGCCCCAAGCTGCATCGAGCGCCCTCGGACCGCCCCTATTTCAGCGCGGACGGCGAGTCCTACCTGGCCCAGACCACCTTGCGGGAGCTGACCAAGTCGCGACCACTGCGGGTGCTGTCCGAAGCGGACTTCGCCCACTGGCAGACCTACGGCTACGTCATCGTCCGCG
The DNA here is from genome assembly GCF_044454405.1 of Streptomyces sp. NPDC051555. Taxonomy (NCBI): domain Bacteria; kingdom Bacillati; phylum Actinomycetota; class Actinomycetes; order Kitasatosporales; family Streptomycetaceae; genus Streptomyces; species Streptomyces sp. NPDC051555. The sequence continues at coordinate 797,402 of NZ_JBITDP010000002.1, forward strand.
AGGCGATACCGGCCCCGCAGGCGCGCCGCCTGCTCGACTTCACCTGGGAGTTCCAGGGACTCGACCCGGACCGGCCGGACACCTGGCACGAGGACCGCCCCTTCCGTTCCGAGTTGGACCAGCAACTGCACGTCTACGGCTTCGTGGAGGCCTACCACCACCAGCTGCTCTGGGACAGCCGCCAGTCCCAGCGGGTGTACGACGCCTTCGTCGACGTCTGGGACTGCGAGGAGCTGTGGGTCACCCTGGACCGGCTCAACCTCAACCCGCCCAACGTCAAGAACCGCGACCGCGCGCTGATCGACCCCACCGACCGGGGCTTCGACATCGAGCTGCACTGGGACATCGACACCACACTCGGCGTACCCCCGCAGCGCGTACAGGGCATCATCGCCCTCAACGACACCAGCGCCGAGCTGGGCGGATTCCAGTGCAACCCGGAACTGTTCCGGCAGTTCGAGGAATGGAAGGTCGACCAGCCGGCCGAGCGCGACCCGCTGCGCCCCGACGTGGACCGCACCGATTTCCCCGTCGTACGGCCCGAACTGCACCCCGGCGACCTGCTGATCTGGAACGGTCTCCTCGCCCACGGCGTCGCGCGCAACACCTCGAAGGACGGGGCGCGGGCGGTCCAGTACCTGTCGATGATGCCCGCGCTGGAGGAGCACGAGCGGCTGCGCCGCTCCCGCGTCGACTCCTGGCGCCACCTGCGCACCCCGCGCTGGAACCGCACCCTGGTCGGCGACCCGGTGCGGCACGAGTCCGAGCGCTACCCCACGGCCACCTTGAATCCGCTCGGCAGCCGCCTCCTCGGGCTCACGTCGTGGACGGACGCCGACGCCGACGCCGACGCCGAGACGGTCGCCGACGCCGACGCGGTCGTCGGGCAGAGCGAGGAGTCCTCGTGCGCCGCGTCTGCCTGACCCTTCCCACCAACCGCGCCTGCACCGAGGCCATCGCGTCGATCGGCGCGGAAGCCGCCCACGGCGCACGCCACTTCGGCGTCGAGGTGCACCTGCTGATCCTGGACTCCTCCGACGCCGCGGTGCTCGCCGAGCACCGCGAGGCCGTGCGGGCGCTGCCCGCGGCGCCCGGCGTGGTCGTCCACCACCTCGACGAGGACGCGCAGCAGGACTTCCTGCGCCGGGCGATCGCCCGCTCCGGCGTCGCCGAGGCGGACCGGGTGCTCGACCTGATGCTGCCGTCCGGCGTGTCCTACGGCGCCTGCACCAACCGGGCCTTCCTGATCGCGGAGGCCCTGGGCTGCGCGTCGGTGCACCGCCGGGACTCCGACAGCCGCTACCAGTACCTCGACGGGGAACCGGTCTTCCCCCTGCACCACGAACTGACCTCCCTGGGCCGGCCCGCCTCCGAGGTGGCGGGGCTGATGTCCCGGAGCAGGCTGACCCCCGGCGCCGCGGACCGGCCGGTGGCCATGGTCGGCGCCTCCTTCGTCGGCGAGATGTCCGTGGACGTGGCCGACATCCAACGGCTCGACCCCGCGGTCTACGACGACGTCATCGGCCTGTCGGTACCGGCCGGGCTGGCGGAGATCTGGCGCAAGAACCTGATCGCGCAGTCCTTCCGCGGCGCCGGGACCACCCCCTTCACCACCGACCACACCACGCTCACCCACGTCAGCCCGATGCGCGTGGACATGTGCAACATCGCCCTCGACCGCGCGGTCTACGGCCGGGTGCCCCTGCCGCCCGCCAGGGACACCATCGGCAGTGACTACTTCCTCATCCACCTGGTCGACGACGCACGGCTCCCGGGCGTCCTGCACAACCGGCACATCGTCAACTACCACACCGACGAACGCCGCGGCGATGCCGGATTCCTCGCCTACCAGGAGCGGTTCGCGAAGTACCTGCTGTCCACCGGCTACCTGAACGCCGTGTACGCCCGGATGGCGGCGACCGCGGACGCTCTCCTCGACGCCGCGGGCCTGGTCCGCGCGTCCGCCGTCGCCGGGTTCGTGCGCGAGAGCACGCTGGCGGACGCGGTCCGCACGGAGAACGCCGAGCGGCTCGACGTCCTCGACCGCTCCTACCGCAAGCTGGGCGGCCGCTACGAGGCCGTCGCGGACGCGCTCGCCGCCCGCCGCGACGGGCTGCTGGACGAAGCCCGCGCGGACATGCGGGAGTTCGCGCTCCTCATCGACGCGTGGGAGCCCCTGGTCCGGGCGTGCGCGGCCGAGGCCCTCGCACCCGTCGACCGGCCGGCGGGGGTCCGTACGAGCACGGTCACCGTCGCGTACGCGGGCGGCGCGGAGCGCCGGGGTCCCGTCACCATGGGGCAGGCGAACATGATCCGCTGCATCCTGCGGGACGACCCGGCGCACATCAACATCCACGACGTGTGGCCGGTGCCCGAGGGGACCGCCCTGGACGCGGCGCTCGACGCGCTGCGCGCGATGGTCGTACGGCACGAGGCGCTGCGCACCACCTTCCCGGCCACCCCGCACGGCGCGCCGGCCGAACAAGTGGTTTCCCCCGAGGGCGAGTTCACGGTCACCGTGCTCGACCACGAGGAACTCCCCGCCCAACCGGCGCGGTACGCCGAATCGCTGGCCCGCCGGGCCCGCGCCGAACGCTACGCCCTGGACCGGGACTTCCCGCTGCGGATCTCCCTCGTCGCCGAGCGCGGCGCGCCGGCCTTCGTGGCCCTGGTGTCCAGCCACGCCGTGGCGGACGGCAGCGCCCTCGCCGTCCTGCGGGAGGAGTGGCTCGCCGTACTGGCCGGCGGGGCGCTGGAGCCCGTGACGGCCTTCACCCCGCTCGACCTCGCCGCCGAGGAGGCCACCCCGACGGGGCTGCGCAAGTCCGAGGCCAGCCTGCGCTATTGGGAGGAGATCCTGCGCACCGGGCCCCAGGCCATGTTCGCGGAGCCGCGCGCCGAGGGCGTCGACGTACGCATGTCCCAGCTCACCCTCCGGTCCCCGCGCGGCGCGCGGGCGCTGGCCCGCGTGGTGGAGCGCACCGGCAGCCTCCCTTCGACCGTGCTGCTCACGGCGTGGTGCGCGCTCATCGCCCACCGCGCGGGTCAGCGCACCTGCGTCGCGGCGGTGCCGACCTCCAACCGGTTCCTGCCCCGGCTGGCCCGCTCGGTGAACACCGTGTCCCAGGACGCGCTGCTCTCGCTCGACGTCACGGCGCCGTCCTTCGACGCGCTCCTGCGCAAGGCCTGGGGGGCGGCCCTCAACGCCTACCGGCACAGCCGGTTCGACTCGGTCCGCCTGTGGGAGATGATCGGCCGGGTCACCGCCGAGCGCGGCAGCCACTTCGCGCGCGACGTGGTCTTCAACGACGTGAGCAATCTGCCGTCCACGTCGGCGTCCGCCGCCGCCGCCGAGGGCGGGAGCGAGGGGGACGACGCGGCGGAGCCGGAGCTCAGCTGGGGCCCGGAGCAGGTGCTCCCGACCCGGGTGCTGGCCTTCGCCCACCAGACGGACCCCGTGCTCCACATCGCGATGTGGGCCGACCCCGGGCTCTTCGACGGGGACGAGGCGGAGGGCTTCCTCACCGGTCTCGTACGGCTGCTGGAGGCGGCCGCGACCGATGACGTGCCGCTCGCGGCGCTCACCGAGGTGACGGGGGTCCGCTCCGTCGAACGCGGCCCGGAATGGGAGCTGGTGGACGGCTCCTGGGTCTCGCCGCTCGCCGTGGCGCGGGCGCTGGGCGAGGCCCTGGGCGGCCTCCCCGTGCACGTCGTCCCGGGCGGCGCGGACACCTCGGACACCGCGGACGCCCCCGGAGCGCCCGACCCGGGCCTCACCGCGTTCATCGCCTCCGGCGGCGAGCCGCTGACGCCGGCGACGGCGCACGCCGCGCTGATGGACGTGCTCCCGGGCCGTCCGGGGGTCCTGGCGCCCCACCGCTACGTGATCGTGAAGGACCCGCCGGCGCGGGCCGACCTGAGCGGAGCGTGGCTCCAGCAGCAGATCCTCACGGAAGGGAACGGCCGGGAACGGCGGATGTCACATGACGATGGATGAGGTAACCGTCCGGCCGGAGCGGGTCCCGCTCCCCAGCCCCTGGCGGTCGAGCCGCTTCCGCCTGTTCTTCACGGCCCGCAGCACCTCGCTGTTGGCCGACGGCATGCTGATGGTGTCGCTCACGACCGCCGTGCTGGCCGCGGGGTACGGGGCGAGCGGCGTGGGCTACGCGCTGGCCGCGTGGATGGCCCCGATCGTGCTGCTGGTGCTCTTCGGCGGCGTACTGGCCGACAAGTTCACCCCACAGGTGATGATGGTCGGCGCCGACGTGGTGCGGATGCTGGCCATGCTCGCCCTCGCGGCGCTGCTGGCCGGGGGCCACGTACGGCTGTGGCAGGTGATGGCGCTGCTGGCGCTCAGCGGCGCGGCGACCGCCATGTTCCAGCCCGGCCTGGCGAGCCTGGTCCCCCAGGTCGCCGAGGACATCCAGCGGGCCAACGCGCTGCTGCGGATCTCCGAGGCGATCTGCACGCTGCTCGGCCCCGGTGTGGCCGGTCTCCTCGTGGCCTACTGGGACGTGTCGGGATCCTTCGTGGTCATCGCCGCCTTCTACGCGCTCAGTGCGCTCGGACTGACGCCGTTGCGCAAGCTCGGCACCGCCCGGGACGAGAGCGACGAGCCGATGTCGCGCAGGCTGGTCACGGGGTGGCACGAGTTCCGATCGCGGTCCTGGCTCTGGGGGGTCATCGCCGTCTGGGCCGTCTACGGGCTCTTCGTATTCGGCCCGGCGCTGCCGCTCGGCGCGGCCCTGCTCACCGAACAGCACGGGGCGAGCGGCTACGGCTGGATCGCCTCCGCGGACGGCGCCGGGACGATCATCGGCGGCCTGCTCGGGATGCGGGTGCGGCCCGCCCGACCGCTGGTCGCGGGGGCCTGTGCCATGTTCTTCTTCTCCCTGAACCCGCTCGCACCCGCCCTGGGTTGGTCCTTCACCGCCACGGCGCTCACCGGCGTGCTGGCCGGCTGCGGGTTCGCCTTCTGGGGCGTCATGTGGGCGACCAGCGTGCAGTCGCACATCCCGTTGGCCGTGCTCAGCCGGGTCTCGGCCTACGACGTGGCCGGATCCATCATGGTCCTCCCGCTGGGCCGGGCGCTGGCGGGCCCGGCCGCCGAATCCTTCGGCGCCGACCGCGTGCTGCTCTTCTCCTCGGTCGTGGGCATCGTCTGCATCGCGGTGATGCTGTCCGTACCCGCGATCCGCGCCCTCGGCCGGGCACCGGAGCCCGACGTGCGGTGACCGGGGCGGCAGCTGCCGTCGGACCCCTCCCCCGCCTTCACCAGGGAGGGGGCTGACGGTTTCCCGCCACGCCGATCATGGCCCGAATCCTTCGAACGGGACCCGAATGCGGGCTTCCCGATCTACGCTCACGCCATGTCTCTGCGTCGCGCGTTACACGTATTCATGGTCCTCGCCGTGGCCCTGACCGGACTGGCCGGGGGCGCCACCGGCGTCGCCTGGGCCGACGGGAACAGCTCGTCCGGCGGCCGTCAACTGCTCTTCTACAACCACGCCTACGGGGTCCTGGACCGCGAGACGGCGGATGCGATCGAACACTCCACCTACCTGCCGCGGTTCGCGAACTTCCAGGTCCGCACCACGACCGGCGCGAACGGGGAGAAGTGGACCGGCCGGTACCTGATGGGCCGCGAGACCTACCTCGAACTCTTCGGGGTCGGTGACGTCGCCGGCCAGGACGGCGTCCTCGGCGCCGGCGGGATGGGGCTCTCGGTGGAGCGCGCCGGTGACCTCGCCACGGTGACCGGGCGGCTGCCCGGCCAGGGCGTCCCGAACCCCATCTCCTTCCGCCAGACCCGCGACTTCGGCGACGGCGTCCCGGTGCCGTGGTTCGACGCCGTCTTCACCTCCGAGCAGTACGACGGCTTCGGCGCCTGGGGCATGGAGTACCGGCCCGAGTACTTCGCCGACCCGCGCGGCAAGACCGAACCGGCGAGCCATGCCGGTGACGTCGGCCGCGAGCGGTACCTCTCCGACGACTACCGCGACCACCTGATGCGGGACGTGACCTCCATCCGCCTCGGGATCACCGCCCGCGACCTCGCCAACACCGTGCCGCTGCTGCGCGCCGGCGGGTTCGCCGTCCGGGAGCTGCCCGGCGGCTCCGTCGTGGCCGAGGGCGGTGGCACCACCATCCGCCTGGACTCCGTGGCCCGTGAGGACGCCGGGCTGCGCCGGGTGGAGATGTCCCTCGACCACCCGGTGGCCCGCCACGAGGAGCGCCTCGGCCGCTCGACCCTCGTGGTCGGCCCGGGCGCCCGCGCCGTGTGGACCTTCGGCGACGCCCGCTGACGTCCGACGCTGAGGTGGGGGGGGGCGCCCCCCGCGGGGGGGGGGCCCGCCGCCAGCGCGGCCCCCGCACCCGGGCGAAGGGGGGGGGGGGGGGGGTGGGAGACGGCCCCCAGGTGTTTAGAACACTAGACTAATGG